>JAFYHN010000055.1 GCA_017539165.1 Eubacterium sp. | reverse complement strand
TTGCAAAAATGTTACAAAGAAAGGGGATAATAGGAGGACCAATTAATCCTTTTTCATTCGGTTTTGCTTTAGCATAAGCCTAAAAAGAAAAATCGGTTGCGAAAACTACGTTTCGCAACCGGCTTTGTCTACAGTCTGAAACGACCTCCGAGGTAAAACTCTGAGGTCGTTTTATTTTGCGTTTATTGGGGGCATATGATAGACTTGTGTTACGATATTGCAGAGAGGCGATAAAATGAGTGAATATCATTTTTTTGCAAGGGTATACGATCGGATGATGGAGAATATTCCATATGAAGATTGGGAGCAGTATATCCTGCAGCTTTTATATAAATATAATATCAGTCCTTACTCGAAGATAGCTGAGCTTGGATGTGGAACCGGAACGATGACAGAGCTTCTTTCGGATGAAGGATTTCTTGTTACGGGAATCGATCTATCGGAAGATATGCTGACGGAGGCTGAAGCGAAGCTTAGATATGCCAAGGCGAGAGGAATTCGAAATCGTGACATTACTTATCTGAATCAGGATATGAGAGAGTTGTCTCTACAAGAAAAACAGTCTGCCATAATCAGCATATGTGACAGTATGAACTATCTTCTTAGTACAGATGATCTGTATCGGACTATGAAGGCGGCCAAGGATAATCTAAAGGATGATGGAATATTCATCTTTGATCTTAAGACCGAGTATTTCTTCCAAACTGAGTTGGATAGGATAACATTTCGTGATGATCTGGGAGACTTCTCCTATATCTGGAAGAACCGATACGATGGTGAAAGCAGAATCCATAAATATGGTCTTGTATTTAGGATCAGAGGAAAAGATGGTATAAGATATGAGAAGGAAGTTCATAGACAGAGAGTTTTTACTGCCGCTGAGATAAAAGAAGCTGCGATAAAGGCAGGCTTTAGTAAGGCAGTGGCTTATGATGCATTTACCTTCGACAAACCGAAGATAAAAAGTGACAGAATATATATCGTTTGTAGACAATCTTAGTTGAACTGTTGAAAGGGGATATGTGAGTTGGAATCAATAGGTACAGCTCTAAAAAAATGTAAAGTAATATGTAACAGATATGAGAAGTTTCTTCCTAATATGCCGGAGGATGAGCTTTTCTATCAGTTTTGTGATGATGTGATCCGCATGGCATTTCTGGTTGCGGTCAGTGACGGATATGTGGATGCGAAGGAGGTTGATCTGATCAGTTACACATTTGGAGTACGATTTGATTACAATACACTTGCGAGAAGTTATGGGCTGGATTATATCTCTGATGAAAGTTTTATGAAGCAGGTACCGGTATCGATCAAGACTATATCTGGTCTTGAGAAACAGGGTAATCCTGCACCGAATTGTTTTCTGGAGGATACGAGAGTTCTTTATGGAGCCATGAAGCAATTTGGAGATGATATGCTGAACTGCACTGGAGCAAAACTTAGATTCAGTGTGATGATACAGAGTTATTTTATAAATAATATTTTGAATTATATCTTTTACATGGAAGAGATGGACGGGTTCACGAATAATCAGTATGAGGATGCTTTATCTTATGTGAAAAGTAAGTATTCTAGTGGAAAGGTCGAAATGTTCAGTGAATCGGAAGAGCAGGCAGAGGATTCAGATGTACATATAGGCGGCATACATCTCAAAGCGCAGCCTAAGAATACTTTTGATGATAGTGAATCAGGTACAGATTCTTCAGAGCAAAAGACAGAAGTTCTTTCAGCTAGCGGGCAGTCAACGGTTGACAACAGTGTTCAGGATTATTCCGATAGGGATGCTCGTCAGCAGACACTTGACTTGGCGCGTGGAGATATGTCACTTGCATCAAATGCCGTGATCTCGAAGACATCTGCTTCAACTTCAGTAGGTACAGGAAGCAGTCATCCTTTGCTTGGGAACAGTCGTCCGGCAGTGGGGGATGTGATCGATATGGATACCATCAACGAGATTCTGAATGACGTTGATTCTATGATCGGTCTTGGAAATGTCAAAAAAGAGATTCACGATATGGTGAATATGATTCTTATTAATGAGATGCGTCGCAGGAAAGGACTCAAGAGTCCTGTGATGTCGAGACATCTTGTATTTACAGGTAATCCGGGAACAGGAAAGACAACTATTGCCCGTGCTATCGGACAGATATATAAGACGCTTGGAATCCTCGAGAGGGGACATATGATAGAAACCGATAGAAGCGGTATGGTTGCCGGATATATGGGGCAGACTGCAGAGAAGGTTAATGAAGTAGTGAATAGAGCGATGGGGGGAATCCTTTTCATAGATGAAGCTTATTCACTTGTAAGCGACAATGAAGGGGATTATGGACAGGAAGCTATCAATACACTTTTAAAGCTGATGGAGGATAATCGTGATAATCTGGTGGTTATCGTAGCAGGATACACCAATGAGATGGAGAACTTTATCAATTCCAATCCGGGGCTAAGATCACGTTTTAATAGATATATTCATTTTAAAGATTATTCAGATGACGAGTTACTGCAGATATTTAAAGGATATGTTAATCAGCAGGATTATAACCTTGAAGAAGGTTCTGATGATATCATCCTAAAAGCTATCTCTAAACTTCGTGCGAATGAGATAGATAATTTTGGAAATGCCCGTTCCGTAAGAAACTACTTCGAGAATGTCATAACTAATCAGGCGAACAGGCTTATGAGTGACAGTGGAGTTTCATCCGAGATGGATGAGCTAATGCTTATCAAATGCTGTGACCTCGATATATGATAATTCCTGAGGTGAAATGGTGACGAAAAAGAAAGTTTTTTGGAAAATATGGATAGTTTTGATCATAGCTACGCTGCTTCTGATCATTCCCGGTTTCTTTCCAGCGTTTTGTGACTGGTATACTGATAACATCTATGGAATTCTCTGTGATGGGATCAGTAAGGTAACGTGCCGAGTTCCATTTGCAATAGGCGAGATGATAATGTATCTGGGAGCAATTCTGATTGTAGGAGCGGTGATAATCCTGGTAGTGCTGGTATTTCTGAGAAAGTCGAAGGGATATCGGAGATTCTGCAGGATATATTTTAAGACTATACTTATGATCTTTACTTGTATTGTCCTTTGGTATATGCCAACCTGGTACATTCCTTTTCGAGGATCGGTTCTAGGAGTGGGAGAACGAGAAGTAAGAACCTCGTTTACTAACGCAGAGCTGGAAACACTTATAACCTATATAGTTGAAGGGGCAAATGCGGCGGCAGAAGAGATAGAAGTGGAAGAGGATGGAACGGTTATATTTCCAATGGGAGATGAGAGTCGATCGTTGATTGATAAAGCTATGACGAATCTCAGTTCAGAGTATCCGAGGCTTAATGGCTTTTATCCTCCGATGAAGGTTGCACTCTGCTCGGATATACTCGAGAGGATGGATATCGGTGGGTACAACTATCCATTTAGTATGGAGCCCACTTGCAATAAGTATCTGTCTCCTTTGGGACGATATATTATAGAGACGCATGAACTTTCACATCATAAGGGTTACTACAAGGAGAATGAAGGTAACTTCCTTAGCGAACTTGCTCTGGTAAAGAGTGATAATCCATATCTTCGTCTTTCCGGGTATCTAGATATGTATTATTGGGTGATGCAGGATTACAAGAAGAGTATCGGCACGAATAGTGAACCTGAGGCGAAATTTAGTGAGCGGGTTACGAAAATCAAGAGTGCGTCATATGCTATAAAAAAGGAAATATATGATGCTGATTCTCATCCAATAGATGAAATGCCAAAGGTCGAAAAGGTTATCACAAAAACATCGGATAAAGGATGGGAGATCCAGGGAGATATACTTCAGGAGAATTCATATGATGGAGTAACGCTTCTTTTACTACAATACTATGATGGAAAGATTTATTAGAGAGGTTCTGCAGGTGGCTGAGGGGCCTCTTTTGTGCATGTTTAACAATTTTTTTTTACTTGTTTATGCAACGTGAAGTGAGTATAATTATATCTTGTGCGAGTAAAAAAATAATTCTGTATATTCGCATGGATATTATAGGTAAATTGGAGGGATAAAAGAATGAAACTTAAAAAGGGATTGATTGCATTAACAGTAGCATGTATCGGATTTGGTTCACCTATGTGTGGAGTAGCAGGTGTATCTGCAGCAGTAGTTGCAAATGCTGAAACACACACAAAGAGTGACGCTACACATACAAAGAGTGATGCAGATAAGCACACAAAGAGTGATGCACCTCACACAGCTACAGAACCAGAAAAGAAAGACGATAAGGCTACAGAAGCTAAGGTTACTCCTGATGTTGTTAAGAAAACTAAGAAGGCTGTAACAAAGAAGGGTATCGGTACATTTTCTGCTGATGGAAAGACTCTTAAGGATGGAAAGGTAACATATCGTGTTGCTGAGAAAGTTAAGAAGTCAGAATTAAAGAAGAACCTTAAGGTTGCTGATAAGACAACAAAGGGTAAGTATACTATTACTAAGGTAACAAAGAAGAATGGTAAGGTTACTGGTGGTGTTGTATCATATGTTAAGCCATACAATTCAACAGCTACATCAGTTACAATCAAGGAAACAGTAAAGATCGCAGGTGTTAAGTTTAGTGTTACTACAGTCAACAAGAACGCTTTCAAGGGTAACAAGAAGATCACAAAGGTTGTTATCGGAAAGAACATCACAAAGATCGGTGTTAACGCATTCAACGGATGCAGCAAGTTAAAGAATGTAACAGTTAAGGCTACAAAGCTTACAAATATCGGTTCTAATGCATTCAAGGGAATCAACAAGAAGGCTAAGTTCAAGGTTCCTGCAAAGAAGCTTACAAGCTATTCAAAGATGATCAAGAAGGCTAAGGCTCCTAAGACAGCTAAGATTACAAAATAATAGTTGCATTTCGAAATCGGAATTGCTATGAAGATGAATCCCGCAGGAATTGTTTCTTGCGGGATTTTATTATATAATAAACATTCATTAAAGATTTACTTGGGGAGTAAGATGAAGAATATATACAAAAAACTTTTTATCATAGTACTACCGATTTCATTTCAATATCTGATGTCGGCGCTAGTGTCTGCCTCCGACGCATTTATGCTTGGTTTCCTGGATCAGGATTCTCTGTCGGCGGTATCACTTGCAACTCAGATAGCATTTATATACAGTCTGTTTTTTGGAGCGTTTGTTTACGGATGTTCAGTTCTTGCTGCCCAGTACTGGGGCAAAGGGGATAAGAAAACTGTAGATGAAGTGTTGGCAATAACTATGCGTTATACTTTGCTTGTGGGTCTGATTTTCACACTTGCAACACTTTTTGTTCCGAAACAAATAATGCATGTTTTTACGAGTGACCCGATACTGATCAGTAAGGGCGCCGGATATCTCAGGATGGTTTCGCTGTCTTATATAATCGGTGGATTCTCTCAGGTGTATTTTGGGATACTTAAGATATGCGATAAGGCTGTGCTTAGTTCAGTTATCGGTTCGATATCGGTAGTTTTGAATATTGTCCTAAATGCCTGTCTTATATTCGGTCTCGGATTCTTTCCGGAAATGGGAATAGGTGGTGCCGCACTTGCTACTATCATCGCAAGAGTGTTTGAGGCTGCATTTGTTCTTGTGCTTATCTTTATGGGCAAATGTCCTTCATTGAATATCATGAAGATGCTTATGATCAATAGCGTGGGACAAAGACTCAGCAAAGAATTACATAAGGATTACTGGAAGTATACCGTTCCGCTTCTGTTGAATCAGCTAGGCTGGGGCGGTGGAGTTGCAATGTATTCGGTTATTATGGGACATCTGGGAAGTGATGCTACAGCGGCCAATTCCATAGCAAGTATAGTAAGGGGAATCGTGGCAAGCTTCTGTTGGGGTATAGCTTCAGGAGTATCTATCATACTTGGCCAGATGATGGGTAGAAATGAACTGGATGAGGCAAAACGAGCCGGAGGCAGTTTTGTAAGATTCTCAATTCTGATTGGATTTATATCGGGACTTATCCTTCTAGCGGTTACTCCGCTTTTAATGAAAGTGATCACGTTTGAAGGACAGGCCAGAGGTTATCTTAAGATCATGATGTTTCTGTCTTCGTACTATATAATCGGTAATTCGCTCAATTCTACAATAATAGGTGGAATCTTCCCAGCTGGAGGAGATACGAAGTTTGGAATGTGGTGTGACATAATAACACTTTGGGGTGTTGTTGTACCGTTAGGAATGCTTGGGGCATTTGTCTGGAAATTTTCCATTCCGGTTGTGGCATTCATCCTCACATTAGATGAATTTGTAAAAATCCCGGCAGTATATATACACTATATGAAATACAAATGGGTTAAAAATATAACTAAAGAAGTAGCTTCAGAATAGTCACAAAAAAGATGACAGTTGAAATCTGATTTCAACTGTCATCTTTTCATTTAAAGCAATTATTTAATATTTAATGTGTAAAGACTCTTCTTGTTTGTACCTACTGTTACAAAAACATCAAGGTAAACTGTCTCACCCTTTTTAAGTTTAACTTTTCCGTATCTGCTCTTAAGATACCAAGTAGATTTACTACCGCTCTGATTCCAGTTATTTAAGAACTGAGGAGTAGCAATTCTAAGAGTAGAATTTTTTCCACCCTGTGTTGAAGCGGTTAAGCTTTCTAAGTAACCTCTTCCGTTGTCCTTAAGAATGTAATAATGTCCACATGCGATATTAGACTTGTCAGATGGATCAGATACGTTACTTACAGTAAATGTGTAAGCCTTTGTCTGAGGAGCAGTGAACTTAACAAGTGCATGCTGCTTTTTCTGAGTTACTCTTGTTGTTCCCTTCTTTACGGCAGGTACTTTCTTGAGTTTTGGATCGTTCTGCTTGTAAGAACGTACAACTCCTGTAGTTACCTTTCTTGCTGCAGCTGCCTCTGATTCGATGGCGAATGCATCAACAAAAACCATTGAAAACATCACAGCTACAACAAGCATGAATGAAATAATGCGTGTTGTTTTTTTCATAACATTTCTCCCTTTCGCAACTTTTATAATATTTTTCGTGATAAATATTCTATCATGTTTATAACGTTCTTTAAATTGTAAAAACTAGCCAAATATAATTGTGAAATATTTTGTATATACTTTATGTTACAATTACAATCACTATCATGTTAACGATAGGTATATATTATGGGAGGGGTGCAAATGGATAAGAAGAATAATAATCTATTATTATATTATGTTTTAATCGCTATTCTTTTTTTCTCGGTACTGACCGGTGTCGGCAGTATATCATCAGTAAAGGCGGCAGAAGATGCTGTAGAGATCAGCTTGGGACAAAATAAGACAATCTCAATAAAAAGTAATGGTAACGATGCAAATGGTAACTTTACATATGATACTGCATATTTAAAGATTACTCCGACAAAAACCAATTCTTATATGTTTATTTTTCCAGAACATAAGAGCACTTTGGTATATAAGATAGGGAAGAGTTTAGGAGCGAATGATGTCGTTTCCGGATATGCTATGTATAGCGCTACTAATCAATTCAGCAGGACACTTAATGCAGGAACTACGTATTATATCGGAATTACTTGTAATAACAAAAGTAAAACAGTCGATTATACGGAAGAGCTGTCTAATATGTCGGTTGGCTGTAGAATTGATATAACAAATTATTCTTATAGTCCATATTCGGCTACATATTATGGAAAAGATGTAAAGATGGAAGATATAAACTTTATGATATATCGAACCATAAAGGATGCATCTGGAACAGAAGAAAAGAATATAGCTACATACAATATTTCGTATGCTAAAAGAAACACTGAAACAAATACTATAGGTGATTACGTTACCGGATTTCCGGCTACTCCCGGCTATTACAGTTTGAAGGTAGAAGGTACCGGGAATTATTCAGGAACTAAGTCTTTTTCATATAGAATATATGATTATAAGAATTTATCTGACCTATCGTATCAGGGTGAATATTCGTCTGTAACATACTGGGGAGATCCGATAAATCCTGAAGATCTGAAAGTAAAGGTTTATAAAAAATATAAGAATCCAGAAGGTGTTCAGTCAACTTTATATGCTACAGCAACGTATAAGTATAAAAAGTGGGATAATGTAAATAAAAAATACGGGGATTATCAAAACGGACTTCCTTCAGTTGGTGGTAAATATGTTATAGAGGCGACTGGAACTGGAGAATTTAAGGGTAAGACAACCTTTGACTTGAGTATAAAAGACGGGCTGGATATCAGTTCGTCAGAAAGTAGTTTTTATAGTAATTATGGTGAAGATAATGATAATAATTATTATGATGATTATTATTATTCTCATGGTGACAATATTTCAGTTTTAAACCCTGAGTTCCAATATACTGGAAGTCAGGTGAATCTTAATCAGATTATATTGATATGTCATGATTTTAAAGGTTCCTCAAATTCAAAGATATTAGAGTGCGGAAAAGACTATGTGATATCAGGGTATTGTACGGCGGATGCATATAGTCGGTATTATCAGTTAAGAAATGCTATCAAATGGAAAACTGGTAGCCCGACAAATGCCGGAATATACTATGTTAAGATGGACGGAAAGGGAATATTTCACGGAACAAAATATGTTCAGATTACAATCCATACTGATATAGCACTTGATGAAATATCTGTAAAAGGAAATATAACAAAAGCAACCCAAACAGTGACTGTGGAATCGGGTAAGAATATATTCTACTCATATAAGCCTGAAAATACAGGTAGATATCTGATTTATTCTGACGCTAATCTTGGGTACCCTATCTTTGCTGTGATTTATGATAGTAAAGGGAATTACGTAGATGCAATATATGGAATGAATTATAATCAATCATTTATGAGTTCGTATGGTGACTATGAATATGCATTAAGAAAGACAACCGGAGAAAAAAATGATTTCTCAGTGATAGCTGATCTTAAAGGAGGAGAGACTTACTATATCTGTTTGAGGATTGGACGCGGAACGTACGTGGATTATGATAATAACAAGTTATGTACGATTCCGGATAAAACAAGTTTTTCAATCAAAATAGTAAGTGTACCAGGAAATGCCACTGATCCAAAGAAACAGAATCAAACTGTAAATACAGAGAAAGTTTCTGGATTTACAGTAAAAAATATTCAGTATAAAGTTACTTCTTCGAAAAAGGGTAAGTGTCAGGTAACTGTTGTAAAGAATAAAAATACTAAAGCTAAGAAAGTATCAATTCCGAAGACAGTTAAGTACAAGGGAGTAACATATAGTGTTACAGCTATCGGCAGTAAAGCATTTTACGGAAATAAGAAGCTGACTTCTGTAGTTATTCTTGCAAATGTAAAGACAATAGGTGCAAATGCATTCAGCAACTGTGCTAAGCTGAAATCGATATCTATTAAATCAAAGAAGATATCGAAGATAGGAACAAATGCATTTAAGGGAATCAATAAGAATGCAACTATCACGGTTCCTTCGGCAAAGCTCAAATCTTACAAAAAGCTTTTAAAGAAGGCTAAGCTTGCAAATACAGTTGTAGTCAAATCTCAGAAATAGTGACAAAGTCACTAGGAAAAGGAGGTAAAGACATGAGAAAAATGTCAATCAGAATGCTTGCATTTGTACTTTCGATTATAATATCATTTACCATGTTAAGTGGTATGGGAAGTGTAGGAAATGTCAGTGCGGCATCTTCATATAAAGATAATATAGTAGGTACGATCAAGTTTAATGGATCTATTAATGTAAAGATTGAATCTGATAATAGTATAAAGTATGTGGAGTTTAAACCAGATACTACAGATTACTATCAATTCTATACTGAGCAGGATGCCAATACATATCTTGCTGGTTATAAAGAAGTAACTGATACAAGCGGAAAATCATCCATTAGCAGTTTTGGGAGTACATCTACAGTTACAAGTGAAAATGGATACAGCAATAGAAAATTAACAGGATATTTTTATTCTGGCACTACTTACTATATAGCGGTGAAGTTTAATGATTTATTCTGTAGAGGTGGTAATATAACTCTATACTGTATGCATGAGTATAAAGATATATCAAACTTTTCAGTTAGAGATATCTCGCCATATGAATACACAGGTTCTCCGATTGATGTTTCAAACATTGAATTTTATTCATCTTATACTAATTCTGCAGGTGATAAGGTGATGTTAGAATTGAAATATGGTACTGATTGGAAAGTATTTGGGTATTGTTCATTAAATACTTATTCTATGAGTTCATATGTGAGCAAAAATAGTATAGCCTGGAAAAATGGATTTCCAAAAGAGAAGGGAATATATACGCTCTGGATAAAGGGAGTTGGGGCATATAGAGGAAATGTATATAAAACAGTGTATATTTTCTCAAAAATAGATCCAGAATATATTATAACGGAAGAAATGACATCTTCTGAAAAAAAGATAAATGTTACCAGACTTAGTGCAAGATATGTGACTTTAAGACCTTCAACAACTGGTTCATATAGCATTGAGTCATCGACTAAATATAACTATGACGACTATTATTATTCTGGACTTTATACATATGGTGTTTTATACAATAAACTTGGAAATAAGATTGGAACTTATTATGATGAATATGGAATAGATAGAAAGGCTGAAAAGAATCATTATAATTATTCATATGGTTCGGAAGAGTATAAAGCTCAGGAACAATACTATCAAGATCATAGATATCAGTTTAGAATAACAGCCGAACTTAAAGCTGGTGAGGTATACTATCTGAGAGTCCTAACGGATGATTCATATTCTGCATATAATTCAGAGACGAATGCGTATGAAACTGTATATCCGGATTCAACAGATGTGACACTGAAAATCCCAGGATATGTTTATAAGGCTCCTGCTTCTGATAAGCCGGCTTCAGATGGTAAAAAAACTGATAATACTGACAAGAAGAAAGATACTAAAAAAGTTCAGGCACTTGCGAAGGGTAAGACATTTGTAAGTGGAAAGATTAAGTACAAAGTTACTGAATCCAAGAAAGGAAGCTATAAGGTCGCTGTTGTTAAGAATCAGAATAAGAATCTTAAGAATGCGGTTATTGCTGATTCCGTACAATATAAGGGAATTACTTATAAGATCACATCAATAGGTGCTAAGGCATTTGCAAATAGTAAAAAGCTTACGACTGTTAAGATAGGTAAGAATGTAACTAGCATCGGTGCTGGGGCATTTAGCGGTTGTTCAAAGGTTACTAAGATAACGGTAGCTGGTACTGTTATAAAGAGCGTGAAGGCGAATGCATTTAAGGGCATTGGCAGGAAAGCAGTAGTGGTTGTTCCTAAGAAAGCTTTGAAGAAGTACAAGAAGCTGTTCAAAGGAATGACAGTAAAAACTTCAGCAAAAAGTAAGACTAAATAGAAAAATGAGAGGGAAAGTATGAAGGTCAGGAAATGTATTGCAGCATCATTATGTGTGGCACTAGTATTGATGACGGCAGGATGTTCAGGGACTGCGTCAAATTCATCGACTGGAACAGAGTCCGGTACTATGGCTGAGATCTCATCAGTATCTGAAACGACAGAGATGACTGAGGCAATTACGGAGAATTCGACAGAGAATGCTGATAAATCATTCCGTGCGGATAATAGTTTTATCGACGAGTATCCGTCCTTCACACTTACTTCGGATAATCTTCATGACGGTGTCTGGGATGATGTCATCTCTTACACGGATAAGGGAGAGAACAGATCACCGCAGCTCAGCTGGGAACCGGTTGATGGAGCGGGGCAGTATCTTATATATATGTCAGATCTTGGGGCTTGGAACTGGATTCACTGGAAGAGTGAAAATGTAACCGAGACGACACTTCCTGAGGGATGGGCATCGACTTCGGAATACAAGGGACCTTACCCTCCTAATGGATCTACACATACATATGAGATATATGTAGTGGCTGTTAAAAAGCCAATTGAAAGAATGAAGGGTGGATTCGATGGACAGAATCCGAAATTCGAAGAATGTTTCAAAGCCGCTGATATAGATATAGACGGTAACGAGGGAAATATAATATCATGCGGTAAATTGTCAGGAACATTTACACACTAATTTATATATTTTTCTGGGCAGCACGAAGAATCTTAAGAAGATGGAAGAATATAAATGGAACAAAGTAACTTAAAAATGACTCCAAAGGTATCTGTGGTAATACCTGTGTATAACGTTGAATTATATGTGGAACAGTGCCTTAGGAGTGTAATGAATCAGACGCTTGCGGACATTGAGATCATCTGTATAGAGGATGCTGGAAATGACAGTTCCGCAGATATAATAAAAAGGCTGATGAGGGAGGATTCTCGTATCAGCCTTTATTTGAGTGAGAAAAATATGGGGCTTGCTTCGGTCAGAAACCGGGGGATTGAAAAAGCTCGTGGAGAATATATATATTTTCTGGATAGCGACGATATGATAAGAGAGGATGCGCTGGGAAGTCTCTATGAGATGGCAGAGAATGAATCTCTTGATGTGTGTATTTTTGCGGCGGATTTTATCTATGAAACAGAGGAACTGCGTAAGAAGTTCCAGAGTAATCCAGCGACTTATAAAGGCAGCTATCCGGAAGTGTTAAGTGGAAAGCAGCTGTATAAAGAGTGGATGAAAGTCTGGGACTGGATGCCATCACAGCCGAGGTATTTCTATAGGAGTGAATTCCTGAAGGGAAAAGGAATAAGATTTATTGATGGAATGCTTCATGAGGATGAGAGTTTTGCATTTGATGTCCTGATGAATGCGGACAGGGTTAAGGTTTCGGATGAGGCATTTTTTATCCGAAGATTCAGACCGGCTTCAATAATGAGTAGTGGTCCGAGCATGAAGAATGTTGAGAGCTGTATAGAGATACTCGATCATGTGAGTGAGTATAGAGATACATGTCATGAAGATAAGGAACTCTGTGATGCGATAGACTTTTATGTTCAGAAGCTTACACGTGATACTGTCAGAAAGTATAGAAGCGTGAAGGCCTCGGGGAAGAGTACGGTAGTATCGGATACGTTGCTTAAGAGTGCACGAAAGTCGGAGCTTCTTGAAAAGGTTGAGAAGAGAAGTCATCTGGAGCTATATGCGTGTTCGTCGTATTATCATGTACTTATAGCACTTGCGAAAGCTATGACCCAGGGGATTGAGATTGACCTGGTGTTGGAAGAACATGGTGTGGAGACAGCCGCAGAACTGGCCGAGAGACTGATGAAGGTTGTGCCGGATGCAGTTAATCAGGTGTTTGTTGTTCCGACGGACGTAGATGTTGATCCGTATGAACAGAAGGAAACTGCCGGGGATGAAGAACTTGCGGAGAAGCTTGAGAAGTATGTGGAGGCCAGTCTTGGGATATCTGAGGGCAAAGCTGATAATAATGATCAAAAATGGTATGAGAGATATGATGCTGTTAATGTATTCTGGGACCTGGGATATATCGGAACATATCTGAATATCAAAGAATTCAGTTACATTCTGCATGAGGATAGTCTGGATTCTTATAAGTGTATAAGAGAGAATAGACCGAATTATACATATATATTTGATAAAGAAAAGAGAGAAGAACATAAAGGTGTGATTCCATTTGGATATTCGCCATGTTGTAAGATTGTCGAGGTTAATGACAAGAACGGAATTCAGATTCCATCAGATAAAGTCAGAGAGTGCAGACGGGACGACTTGATGAAGTCGCTTACAGATGAGCAGAAAAGTAGGATACTGAGGGCATTTCTGGCTGGAGATCTTGAAGTCAGGGATGGAGCAGTTCTGATATTGACAGAGCCATTTGCTGTTACTGGACGACTTCCAGATAAGGATAGTCAGGTCAGACTTTATAGGAAACTTATAGAGGAGTATGGAAAGGAACGACAGATACTTATAAAGGCACATCCGAGAGATGACTTAAATTATAGTGAATACTTTCCGGAGGCTGTGGTGATTGAGAAAAATATGCCAATGGAAGTGCTGAACTTTGATGAGCGGGTGAACTTTGATATAGCAGTTACGGTCACATCATCAGTCATAAGAGGACTGAAGTACGCAGACAAAAAGAAATATCTGGGTACAGAATATTTGGACTTATTTAGATGAGAAGATAAAACGAATAAATGATTTTGAGATGGAGGAAGATAGATGAAGATTACAGGAATAATACCAGCGAGATATCAGTCTTCGAGATTTCCGGGCAAGCCACTTGCACTTATCGCGGGTAAGCCGATGATATGGTGGGTATATAGGCAGGCTGCGAAGGTTACTTCTTTAGATGAGCTGATGGTTGCAACGGATAGTAGTCAGATATATGAGAAGTGTTGTGAACTGGATATTCCGGTTGTGATGACAAAGGATACTCATCCGACAGGAACCGATCGACTTGGTGAGATTGCGGAGAAGTCAGACTCGGATTTCTTCGTAAATATCCAGGGCGATGAGCCTCTTATCGAGCCGGAGGTTATAGAGAGAATTATTGAATATAAGAAAGCATATCCTGAGGTAGAGATCATAAATACTATGGCTGCTCTTAAGTCTAATCAGGATGTAAATGAACTCTCAATCGTTAAGGCGGCTGCCGCTCAGAATGGTGACTTGCTGTATCTTTCCAGATCGCCGATACCGAGATCAAAGAAAGGTGATGAGGTACATTTCAAGAGACATCTTGGTTTGTATGGTCTTTCGAGAGAGGCGCTTCTCTTCTATGCGAATCAGGAGAGAGGATATCTTGAGAGCATCGAGGATGTAGAGATGCTACGCTTCCTGGAAAATGGCTACCGCATAAAGATTCTTGAAGTGACTACTGAGAGCATAGGAGTAGATAATCCGGAAGATATAGCGAAGGTAGAAGAAATACTTTCAGGTAATAAGACATACTAAATAATGAGGAATATAAAATGCCAAAAGTTTCGGTGCTGATACCGGCATATAATGTTGAAAAATATATAGAGGAATGTCTGGACAGTGTTCTGAATCAGACGATGCAGGATTTTGAGATTGTTTGCGTCGATGACTGTTCTACGGATGAGACGCTCCGTATTCTGAGGGAATACGGGGAGCGGGATGACAGGATTCATGTCTATATTCATGACAAGAACGAAGGCCAGTCTGCAGGAAGAAATCTTGCGCTCTCGAAAGCTGTCGGAGAGTATGTATATATGCTGGATGCAGATGACAAGCTTGTTCCGGAAGCACTGGAAGAACTCTGTAATGCAGCCAGTGAAGATAATCTTGATCTGATCGGTTTTGAGACCAGAAACTTCGCTGATGAAGAGATGTTTGAAAATAATGCCAGAATTAAGACTATCACTTACCGTGATACAGAGGTATTAAATGGCAGGGAAGCTCTGACTTACTGTATGGACACAGAGACATTTTCACTCAGTGTTCCGACATTCATGATGAGAAGAGAATATCTGAATGAGAATTCCATACGTTTTGTTGAGGGGATTCTTCATGAAGATGTTGGTTATATATTGGAACTGATCGTAAGAGCCAGGCGGGTGAGATTTCTTCATAAGGTATATTTCCTTAGAAGAATTCGTGCGAACTCAACTATGACAGTAGGTTTTACGGACAGGAACATCGAGGGTTATATAAGAAGTTTCTGCAGGGCATTTGATCTGGAGAATGAGCCGGAGATTCAGGATGCACTGATTATGGAACCAGAATTTGAGATGGCATTGCGAAAATGGCAGCGTGATATTTTCGGAAGGCTGAATCAGCTTTATGAGCAGAATTCGGATGTTATCTCAAAGATGAAAGGTGGAAATGTAACTGAAGAAATCAGGAGAATCTTTGAGATAGTCAAGCTCAGTCATTTCCGCATAGATGAGACAAAGGCGAAGCAGTTCACCGAGTGTTATCTCTGTGGTACCGGACAGTATACGCGACGCGCTATTCAGGCGTTGGGCGATCAGGGAGTTATCATAAGAGGAATCATTTCTCTGGAGAACGATAAGCAAAAAGCGTTTGGAGGATTTCCGGTTATTTCTGCAGAGGAAGCTGATTCGGAGATTCCAGTAATACTTAGTGTTTCGAAATATTCGAAAGACGAGTATAAGCAGATACTGAAGAATAATAACCTAATCAATACTCACGAATTAAGCTGGTAAAATGGGATAAAAAATGTTGGATGTAAGAAGAGAATGCACCGGATGTATGGCCTGTGTAAACAGGTGTCCAGTGGATGCTATAAGTATAACTGAAGATGAATATGGGTTCCTTGTGCCGAAGATTCATGAGGACAGCTGCATCAACTGTGGTCAGTGCGAAGCTGTCTGTCCACTTGAGGAGTTTTCAGATGGTTCGAAAACACAGGAAATATACAGGGACAATTCTAAACCCATCGAGGCCTGGTCTATGTATCACATGTCGGAGGACATCGTGAAGAAATCCTCGTCCGGTGGGGCATTTTACGGCCTTGCGAAGCACATCATCGACCAAGGAGGCATCGTATTCGGATGTTACTACGATATTAAGAAAAAGAGGGCGGTTCTGGAGGACACTGATCATATGCCGCTGGACTCACTTCTTACTAGTAAGTATGTGGAAAATGACATCAGCCGTGACGGACTTAGGAAGGTGGAGAATGAAGTTCAGACCGGAAGACAGGTTTTGTTCTGTGGCACACCTTGTCAGGCTGCTGGTCTTAGAAGCTATATGAAGCACGACTATGAGAATCTTCTTATAGTTGATTTTGCCTGCGGAGGTGTGGCGGCCCAGCCATATCTTAGTAATTACCTAAGTAAGCTGGAGCGTGATTATGACTCCGGAATTGTCAGAATGACTTTTCGCGACAAGCATTACGGATGGGGGCAGTACTGTTTTCTTGCTGAATTTGAGAATGGCAGGATCTACAGAAAAACGGCTATGTCCGATCCGTATTTCTTTTGTTTCCTCAAATCATCCATGCAGAGACTATCGTGTCACGGATGTCATTTCTCTGCAGATCACAGATCTGATATCTGTCTATCGGATTTCTGGAAATGTGATCATTTTGAGGTGGATAGAAATGATCGAAGGGGACTGTCGCTTGTCTTAATATATACCGAAAAAGGACAGCGTATGATCAAAAGTATTCGAGATCATATGCATATGGAAGAGCTTCCATTTGAGGAAGCGAGTTATCATCTGAAGCCGAGATTCTGTCCGGAGTCGAAGCTTGAGGAGATACATCGTGACATGAAAACGGCTTATACGGAGGGAGTCGAAGTTCTCAGAAACAGACTTCTATCCGAAGAGCAAAAAACATTCTATGACGAAAGACAGCGCATAATGGACGACAAAAAGTCGGCTATCCGTCATCCTGAAATCGTCGGAAAGGGCCAGATTATGTAAGAACAAAAAAGTTTGGGATTATAGAATGTTTTATAGAAAACTAAAGAAGGAGGAGGTTAGATGAAGCAGGAAAAGCGCTACCGGCATGAACTGAAATATTCCGTATCGTTTACTGACTACATGGCCATGCGGGGTAGGCTTCGCAAGATTATGACTATCGATCCACATGCGTCAGAAGACGGAGTATACCGGATCAGAAGTATTTACTTCGACAATAGTGATGACAAGGCTTTGAAAGAGAAAATCGACGGTATTGGAAAACGTGAGAAATTCCGAATTCGATATTACAACGATGACTTTTCTTACATTTCCCTTGAGAAGAAGATGAAAATCGGAAATCTTTGTCTGAAGTATAGTGCTGTGATCACGGAAGATGAGTGTCGGCGAATACTGAGTGGAGACCTCGGATGGATGAAGGAACATCCGAGTGAACTGGTGCGTGAGCTGTATGCAAAGATGAACTATCAGCGTCTGCGTCCGAGAGTTCTGGTTTCTTATTGCAGAGAACCTTATATCTATAAGGCAGGGAATGTCCGTGTGACATTTGACACAGAGATAAGAACGAGTCTTTATCATCAGGAATTCCTAACAAAGGAAGTTTCTGATATCAGTGCAACAGATTCACCAAAGGATATCTTGCTTGAAGTGAAGTACGATGCATTTATGCCTGAGATAATTCAGGATATCATTCAGGTAAATGGCATCAGACAGCAGGCATTTTCCAAATACGGATCATGCCGTAGATATGGTTAAACAGGAGGAAAAATAACTATGAATTTTGGAGACATTTTTAGATCAAGCTTTTTAGAGAGTGTGAAGGAGTTTTCTGTTATAGATACTATAATAGGAATGGCCTTCGCTCTGGTCATAGGGCTGTTTATATTTTTAATATACAAGAAGACATTTAGCGGAATTATGTATTCAACAGGATTCGCTATGGCACTTGTGGGTCTTTCACTTGTAACGACACTCGTTATCATGGCAGTTACATCAAATGTAGTTTTGTCACTTGGTATGGTTGGTGCGCTTTCCATCGTACGTTTCCGTGCGGCTATCAAAGAGCCTATGGAGATCGTATTTCTTTTCTGGTCACTGGCTGTCGGAATAGTTATCGGTGCGGGTATGATTCCGCTGGCAGTTATCGGTTCTATTATCATCGGAGTAATCATGGTGATATTCGCAAACAGAAAGTTCGACAATATTCCTTATATTCTCATCGTAAATTGTGCTGATGAAAAGTCAGAGGAAAATGCGATAAAGACTATCAAGGAATCTGTGGGCAAGTATATCGTTAAATCCAAAACAGTTAATGATGCAGGTATAGAACTTACAGCTGAAATCCGAGTTAAGGATGAAGCAACAAGTTTTGTTAATCGTGTAAATGAAATAGATGGTGTTTCAGGTGCTACTCTGGTTACCTTTAATGGAGATTATATGTCATAAAAGGAGGCAGAGGTCGTGGTTAACAAGAAAAACATAACAAGGTTTATTGTTATTGCCATGACTATAGCAGCTATACTGTGCCTTTTTGCAACAGTATGCCGTAACAAACTCACAGAGTTGTTAGGCGGAACAACTGTTAAAATGGAGTATGAATCTAAGCTATTTAATACTGACAAAGTTATAGATATAGATATTCGTATGAAGGCAGATGAGTGGGATAAGATGCTCGAAAATGCCATGACAGAAGAATATTATGTCTGTGATGTTGTGATCAATGGTCAGAAGTTCAGAGATGTTGCTATCCGACCGAAGGGCAATACCAGTCTTATGTCGATAGCTAATGACCCTGATACAGACCGCTACAGTATGAAACTGGAATTTGATCATTTTGTAGAGGGACAGACCTGCTATGGTCTTGACAAACTTATACTGAATAACAATTATGCTGATGCAACCAATATGAAGGAAGCAGCTATATATGATATGTTTCATTATCTTGGAGCAGAGGCATCACTTACTAACTATGCGAAGGTTTCGCTGAATGGTGAATATAGAGGTGTTTACCTGGCACTAGAAGGCGTGGAACAGAGCTTTATGCTTCGTAACTTTGGAACCCAGGACGGCGAGCTGTATAAGCCTGAAAGTATGGGGATGGGAGAAAACGGAGGTCCACCACCGCCGCCACCAGGAGGCTTTGACCCGAATATGCCACCGCCACCAGGAGGCTTTGATCCAAACATGCCACCGCCACCAGGAGGTTTTGATCCGAATAATATGGCAACCCCGGAGGATGCTGGTCGAGGAAATATAGCAACACCAGGAGATGCAACACCTGGGGATGCTGGTCAGGGAATGATGCCACCTCCACCGCCGGGAATGGCTGGTAAAGGAGCAGATCTTAATTATTCCGATGACGATCTCGACAGTTATGCCACAATCTGGGCTGGAGAGGTTAGCGGAACAAGCAAAGGTGATCATCGTCGAGTAGTAACAGCACTTAAGAATATCTCTGAGGGAAAGGATCTTGAGGAATATCTTGATGTAGATAATGTGCTGAAGTATATGGCTGTTCATACATTTTCAGTTAACATGGATAGCCTGTCAGGTAATATGTCGCATAACTATTACCTATACGAATATGAAGGAAAACTCAACTTTTTCCCATGGGATTATAACCTATCGCTGGGTGGAATGCCGATGATGATGGGTAATATGGATGGAAATGGCGGAATAGATAGAGCAACTTCGATGGTAAATGACGCTATTGATACACCGTTTTCAGGAACTAAGTTTTTCGATGCGCTGCTTTCAGATGAGGAATATCTTGAAAGATATCATGCATACATGCAAAAGCTTGTAGATGAGTATGTTGATGGTGGAAAGTTCGAAGAATTTTATTCTCGCTCAAGAAGCCAGATAGATTCACTTGTAAAGGATGATCCGACTGCATTCTACAACTTTGACGAGTATTCCAAGGGAGTGGAAGTGCTGCGTGAGACGATAAAGCTTCGTGCCAACAGTATAGAAGGACAGCTTGCCGGAACCATACCTTCTACCGATGACGGACAGAAGGAAGATTCATCAATGCTTGTAGATGCATCACATATCGATGTAAAAGCAATGGGTGAATTCGGAATGGGAGGACCACCGCCAGGAGCAGGTGGATTCGGAGGAAAGATGGACAACAGAGCTCAGGATAATAAGGTTATAC
This sequence comes from Eubacterium sp., assembly GCA_017539165.1. GTDB lineage: Bacteria > Bacillota > Clostridia > Lachnospirales > Lachnospiraceae > Eubacterium_Q. The sequence goes on along the minus strand of JAFYHN010000055.1, from coordinate 80,245 downwards.
AGGCTGAGGTGGAAACGGAGATAAAGAATAAGGATAAGATGTCACCACCGCCAGGAGGAGATTCTGATCCAGATGACAGACCAGCCCCACCGGAAGGTTTTGATCCAGGAAGTATGCCGCCACCGGAAGGCTCAGATCCAGGAAGTATGCCGCCACCACCGGAAGGTTTTGATCCAGAAAATATGCCGGCACCGCCTGAGGGAGTTGACCCTGGTAACATGCCAGGTAAACCGGAAGATGCTTCGACGGAAGCTTCGGAAGAAAAAACAGAAGTTAGTTCTGAGGTTACAACTGAAGCGGTGACGGAGGTGTCGACAGAAAAGGCGAATGTAGAAAAAGCTGATAATTCAGATATATCACAGATACCAGGAGGTCCACCGGGAGGTCCACCGGGAGGTCAGCCAGGAGGTCCTCAAGGAGTTCCACCGGGTATGCCAGGTCAGCCATCCGGGAATACTATCAGTATCGGGGCAGTGATCATTTTTGCAATCTGCTTTATATTGATGTTAGCTGCATTATTAATTGTAAAAAGAATAAAGCGAAGAAAAATATAAACTGTGGGTAGTTTAAAAGGAAGTGTTTAAGGCACTTCCTTTTTCTTTGGTTCATATTATGTAATTTCGTACTACCTCATAAAATCTTGGAAGAGTTAATGAGATATGGCCATATTTTGGAGAGGTGATAAGTCCTTTTTTAGATAGACGTTCTTTGTATCGGGAAAAGGACTCATTTTTTATTCTTGTTTTTTTACAGATTGTATTTATTTCTGTCTCATCTTTTTCTATGGCAAGTAGAATGTCTCTGTCTCTGTTTGAACATGAAGACCATATTTTTTTATAAACATAGTCATCCAGCATATCATCAAGAGAATTAATTATCTGATTCATATCAGGGTTATCTTTATGTTCCCAATATAATGCACCGAGTGCCTGAAAGGCAAAAGCATATCCTTTGGTCAATGATGCTAACTCTCTTGATTTATCCTCATCTATATTGAATATTTCTTTATATTTTTTCATGATCTGTGGTAGACTGAGTGGTTCCAGAGTTATCTTTGGAGATCTAAGGAGAAATGTAAGTGCAGGATCATTTTGTATCTTGTCAATATTTTCATAAAGTCCAGTCATCAGAAGATATATAGGATAATCTTCTCGTATAAGTATCTGAAATTCACTTGCAAAAGCACGCATATTCTGATCATGCATAACCTCATCAATAGTTATCAGGACTTTTTTATTCTTTTTCTTAACAACATCTAAGATGTTTTTAATTACACTGACCTCATCTCTTAAGTTGTCATTTCCATTTACGCCTAGTCCGATGCCTCCGATTGAAATATTAAACCCTTTTCCAAGAAAGTTAGGGAGAGTTTCGCATTCATCATTAAGTCGTTTGGCGAAGTCATTTAACAGATTAACTGTAGAATTGAGATTTACTACAATCCAATCCTTGGATTCTTTGAAGTTATTTGCTATAGCAGTCATGAGAACAGTCTTTCCACTGCCACGTATTCCTTCTATCAGATAAGTCTGACTTAGAGAACTGTTCGCAAATGTCTCAATAATTTTGCTGGTATTTTCATATCTGAATATATAACTGTCAGGTTGTTTTCCAAAAGTGAGTGTAAATGGATTATTAGGCATAGTGCTACCTCCATATATAAAAGAAAAAATTAAATCGTTTATCACAACTAATCACATCTTATCACAACTTATCACAAGTAGCAAGATTTATCACAACTTATCACAAGTTGGTGTTTTTATCACAAGTTATCACAACTCTTCGCAGCGGAAAGTATCTTCACACAGAATTTATGGAGTTAGATTTAAATATGAGATATAGTTAAGAATATGTGGTATTATTGAAAAGGTAGTGTAAAGGAGAGTTTCAGTTTTGTTTAGTACAATTGGAATTGATAAAGAAGGTTATGAAAAATGGTGATAAATAAAGAAAAATATACGATGACAGATGCTAAAGGAATAATACTGGATAATGTTGAGGGAATTAGGAATCTCTTGAAACAAACTTATTGGGCAAATAATCGTTCACTAAAAGAGATTGAAAAATCGGTACAGAATTCTTTATGTTATGCGGTTTTTGATGATACAACGAACCGGATTATTGCATTTTCGAGAATAGTAACAGATTATGTTTCTGTATTTTATCTTTGTGATGTTATCGTTGATGAAAAGTATAGAGGACAAGGAATCGCAAAGATGATGTTGGACTGGATTATGAAAGACGAGATAAAGCTTCAGGGATTAAAAGGTGTATTATTTACTAAAGATGCACATGAATTATACGCGAAGTATGGATTCGAAAAGAGCAATCGTTGCATGTGTAAATTTGCTTCTAATGAATAAAGGTACACGAAGGAGAATAATATTGGGTTTTAAAAATGGTTTTAAATCATTAAAAAGGTGGATATATCTTGAAACAATACTTGGAATATCAGTGTTTGTATTCCTGCTTAGTTCTGTCATATATTTTCCTGGTGGCACGTTGCTTTATCTTGCGGTTGCAGCTGTGCTTGCTGTTTTCGCTTTTTTGACGATCAAAAAGGTTCATCACCTGGTAGGTGAATCAGAGATTACGGATAGCCCGGATGATGATGAATATGAAAAACTCTTTTGTAAGTATGTAAGAAGGCTCATCAACTGGATTCTGATAGCTTTTTTGTATGTCTTTGTTTTTTTGATGACAATCGTATCACTCGGGATTAATTCTAAATCATCAGAATTATTGGAGACATTTAACGGAAGTCTGTTTGCGTTTGAGATAGTAGCTTTTTTCCTGATCAAAAACATTCTTATTATCAGATGGCTTTTGTCCATACATGAGTATTCCCGAAAATCTTATATATATAAGATAATAAAGAGAATCATTATCGGGTCTGCCGTTTATTGGGTAGTAGCGATTGGTATCTTCTATGCATTCGAATATGTATTTGTCTTAAATATTTATACATTTCTTACGGGTGTGTTTACTGTCGGTATAGTGATACTCAATCTGACAGTTATAAGGAAAATGTCATATAACCGTAAGAAATATAGTCTTATTTTCCTTACGGTTGTGTTTATCTTTGCTGTTGTTGCCGGAGGATATACTTTCCTCTCAAGAGATATTTGGCTGACACAGCCTTATATTAATTCCATTCCAAATATCTATGACAGTAAATGTACTATATCCTATGATGATGATAGTGGTATATACACTATTACAAAACAGGATGGTGACTTTAAGATTCTCCAACTGACTGATATACATTTAGGAGGAGGAGTTCTTTCATATGATAAGGATATGAAAGCGCTTGAGGCGGTATATGAACTGTTGGATAGAACACGTCCGGATTTTGTGATAGTTACCGGTGATCTGGTATTTCCGGTAGGTTATGCATCGTTCTCGTTTAACAATACAGCGCCTGTTCAGCAGTTTGCTGCATTTATGAGGAATCTAGGTATTCCGTGGGCATTTACTTATGGTAATCATGATACTGAGAGTTATGCTGCTACACCTGACGATGAACTTGACTTGCTGTATAAATGGTTGTCTTGGAAGACAAGTAAGACGCTTATGTATCCTTATGTTCAGCCGGATATAACAGGAAGAAATAATCAGTTGATAGAATTAAGAAACAGTGACGGCTCACTCAACCAGGCATTGTTCTTGATTGATTCTAATGCATATACCGGAGCCGGATTAAACAAATATGATTATATTCACGATGATCAGGTAGAGTGGTATAAAGAGAATGTACTACGCGAAGAGAAAGAAGCAGGGCATATAGTTCCATCCATGGTATTCTTCCATATTCCGCTTCAGGAATACAAAGAGGCTTATGAATTATATGAGTCCGGAAGTTCTGATGTAAAATATTATTTTGGTTCGAATGATGAGAAAATGATTGAAAAGGTATGCTGTTCAGATCATCCAAGTAAGCTGTTTGACACGGCAAAAGAACTTGGAAGTACCACAGGATTTTTCTGTGGTCATGATCATTATAACAATATGTCATTGGAGTATGAAGGCATGCGCCTTACATACGGAATGAGTATAGATTATCTGGCTATGCCGGGAATAGCAAGGGATACAAAGCAGAGAGGTGCAACACTTATCACGGTTCATAATGACAGCTCTTCAGATATAGAACAGGTACCGCTGGAGAAATAGCATGGTTTTGATTTGCCAGGAGTGAAAGAAAACGAAGATGAGACATTTTCACTCGGAGACTTGCTGGATGTATATTACAGAAAGAAAATCTATGCGAAGTATGATAAGTCAGCGCTTCAGATATCTTCGTATGCCTTTTTTATCAGGCATATGGTTAGAAATTCCTGTGTTTTTATGGAGTTAGATTTAAATATGGGTTGACGCATAGAATAAAATGGAATAGAATAGTGCACTGACAAATGAACAGAATGGGAGCTAGTAAACTGGCTGAGAGGAAGGTGTAACCTTCGACCTGATAACCTGATTTGGATAATGCCAACGTAGGGATGCTGAGATAATAGTGTTTAATATGTGAGCTGTTTCCGAATTGGAAGCAGCTTTTTTCTTTTATGGCATTTTGTGTCATAAGAAAGTATATTGTAGTCTCAAAGAAAGGAGGCATTGAGCTTATGTTGAAAATAAATGGTAAGGAATATGACTTTGCTGGACGTACAGTTCGGGATGTTATAACAGAACTCGGATATGAAAAAAACATGATCGCAGTTGAAAGAAATGAAGAAATCATACCAAAAGCAACTTACGAGGAAGCTATTCTGAATGATGGAGACACAGTTGAGGTTGTCAGCTTCGTAGGAGGTGGCTGATATGGTTTTAACAAAAGAAGAGTGGCTTAAGGCACTTACAGATCGACATGGCAAGGAGAGGCAGAAGAAGTTTCTGAATGCCACAGTTGCTATATGCGGTCTTGGTGGACTTGGTTCCAACATAGCGATCAGTCTTACCAGAGCGGGAATCGGAAAGCTTATCCTGATAGATTTTGATAAGGTTGATCCGACCAATCTCAACAGACAGCAGTATAAGATGAGCCAGCTTGGAATGTATAAAACGGAGGCACTCGCTGAGAATCTGAAGGAGATTACTCCGTATATTGAGATAGAATATCACACTGTGAAAATGACTGAGGATAACATACATGATCTTCTTAAAGAAGCAGATATCGTGTGTGAGGCATTTGATAAAGCGGACAATAAAGCGATGCTTGTAAATGCAGTTCTTGAAGGATTCACAGATAAGATAATCGTTTCAGGTTCTGGAATGGCTGGTTTCGGAAGTGCCAATACAATTCAGACACGAAAGATAATGAAGAGACTATATCTGTGCGGAGATGGTGTGAGCGATGTGAATGACGGGATCGGTCTTGTTGCACCGCGAGTTATGGCGTGTGCAGCACATGAAGCACATATAGTGCTGAGACTGTTAGCCGGAGAAGAATGCTGAACGATCAGCAAGAGTTTTTAACACATAGAAAAAGCAGAAAAACAGAGGAGATATATCATGGATGACAAACTAGTCATAGGCGGAAAAGAATTTAATTCGCGTTTTATTCTTGGTTCCGGAAAATATTCAATGAAACTTATTGAGGCTGCGGTAAAGGATGCCGGAGCAGAGCTTATAACACTTGCAGTAAGAAGAACTAATACAAAGGATCAGGAGAATATACTTGATTACATTCCGGAAGGAGTAACTCTTCTTCCGAATACCAGTGGTGCAAGAACAGCAGAGGAAGCTATTCGAATCGCTCGTCTTGCAAGAGAGCTTGGTTGTGGAAACTTTGTTAAGATCGAGATCATGCGTGATTCAAAGTATCTTCTTCCAGACAATCAGGAAACAATCAAGGCGACAGAAGTACTTGCAAAAGAAGGCTTTGTCGTTATGCCTTATATGTATCCGGATCTTAACGCTGCAAGAGATATGGTTAATGCCGGAGCAGCAACTATCATGCCACTTGCTTCACCAATTGGTTCAAACAAAGGTCTTGCGACAAAGGAATTCATACAGATTCTTATAGATGAGCTTGATGTTCCGGTCATTGTTGATGCAGGAATCGGACGTCCTTCGCAGGCGTGTGAAGCAATGGAAATGGGAGCCGCTGCTATCATGGCAAATACTGCTCTTGCTACAGCCGGAGATCTTACTCTCATGGCTTCGGCATTTAAAGAAGCAATCAGTTCAGGACGTAAGGCATATCTTGCAGGTCTTGGAAGAGTTCTTACACGTGGTGCTTCAGCATCTGACCCACTTACAGGATTTTTACGTGATTAAAAATGTCATTCAGAGGACGAAGTCCGAAGAATCTTAAACAGAGGAAGAACATAATGGAAAACAATTATCTAATAGATTCAGATGACCTTACACCTGAAGCACTTGAAAAAAAACACAGACTTGAAAATGACCCATCGGTCAGAACAAACCATATGGAATATATGCCAGGGATGGAAGTAATAGAGTCTGACATTTGTGAAAAAGTCATATCGGAAATGGAATCCTATGATTACACTAAGTACACTGCAAGAGATGTAATGGCGGCACTGCAGCATGAGACTTGTACTCTTGAGGATTTCAAGGCGCTGCTTTCTCCGGCAGCGGAACCACTTCTCGAGAAAATGGCAGAGAAGGCTAGACTTGAAACAAGTAAGCATTTCGGAAATACAGTATACATTTTCACTCCGCTTTATATAGCGAACTACTGTGAGAACTACTGTGTTTACTGTGGTTTCAACTGCTATAACAAGATCAGAAGAATGAAGCTTTCTATGGAGCAGATCGAGCAGGAGATGAAGATCATCGCCGATAGTGGAATGGAAGAAATCCTTATTCTCACCGGTGAGAGCCGTGCGATGAGTGATGTGAAGTACATCGGCGAGGCATGTAAGCTGGCGAGAAAGTATTTTCGACTTGTTGGTGTTGAGATTTATCCGGTAAATACAGATGAGTATAAATATCTTCATGAATGTGGAGTAGACTATGTGACCGTATTCCAGGAAACATACGATTCGGATAAGTATGAAACATTGCATCTCATGGGACATAAACGTGTATGGCCATATAGATTCGATGCACAGGAAAGAGCACTGAAAGCAGGTATGAGGGGAGTGGCATTTTCAGCACTTCTTGGACTTTCAGACTTCCGTAAGGATGCACTTGCAACTGCACTTCATGCATATTATCTGCAGAAGAAATATCCTCATGCGGAAATGTCTCTCTCATGTCCACGTCTCAGACCTATCATCAATAATGATAAGATCGATCCGTTGGATGTACATGAGAAACAGTTGTGTCAGGTGCTCTGTGCATACAGAATCTTCCTGCCATTTATCGGAATAACAGTTTCATCACGAGAGACCGCAGAGTTCAGAAATGGTATCGTAAAGATTGCAGCAACAAAGGTTTCAGCAGGAGTTTCGACAGGAATCGGAGATCATGAGACAAAGTACACAGGAAAAGAAGACGACGCTGAACAGGGCGATGAACAGTTTGAGATAAGCGATGGAAGAAGCCTGGATAAAATGTATCAGGATATCGCGGACGAAGGATTGCAGCCGGTGCTCAATGATTATCTGTATGTTTAAAGCATAATCCCGCGGCATTCAAGTACGCATATGCGATAGTATGTATGTTCGACATCGCTTCCGCTCATGGCGGGATCTCCCGAACGGACGCTTCGCATAGCTCCGCTTGCTAAGCTCTCACTTCGTGCATAAGCACTCGTGAATCGCTAAGCACCGCGACCCTTATGGTCGCACATACATACTATCGCATAGTTGCTTTACGTTGAATGCTCGCAATTGAAAGGGTTCAGCGCGTATAAGATGGACATAAGCGTAAAGTACGGAGCATGCCTGCGAGACCGTTTTGGGTCTCGGCGCTTAGCGATTCAGACGCCTTTAGGTGTCTGAGAGCTTAGCGAGCGAAGCGTCCGCTAGGGGCGGCCCAAACCGTGCGCAAGCTGAGTTGAGCAGACATGCTTCTGTACTTAGCTAGTCCATCTTAGCGCGGAGATGTAGTAACAAGGTAAAGGAGATGAAGAGTATGAAGGGTAGCGACATCATCTGCGTTACGAATAGGCACCTCTGTCGGGGGGATTATAGAGAGAAGCTTGTGGAGATTGCGAAGGCGCATCCGTCTGCGATCATCCTTCGGGAGAAGGATATGAGTGAGGATGAGTATAAGGAACTTGTTGCGTGGTTTCTTCCAATTTGTAGGGAGGAAGGAACGAAGCTGATCTTGCATTATTTCTACAGGGTCGCCAGGGAGCTGAGACCGGATGGAATCCATCTCCCACTCCATGTATTAGAAGAGCTGTGTTCTGATATGGGATTGGATCAGTCGGGTGACATACGGGGAGAATTACAAAATGAACTGGGAGTTTCTGAGCTAGGAGCGTCATGTCACAGTGTTGAGGATGCTAAGAGAGCAGAGGAGCTGGGATGTACGTATATTCTTGCAGGTCATATATATGATACGGATTGCAAGAAGGGACTTCCGGGAAGGGGCCTTGAGTTTTTAAGAAGTGTAACGGAAGAGATGACATTTCCGGTGTACGCTATAGGTGGTATTTCACCGGAGAATATAGATGAGGCACTGAGCGCTGGTGCGGCGGGAGCATGTATCATGAGCAGTGCTATGGAAAGTGAAAATGTTGGGGAACTGCTGAATAGTTTCAGGCGATAGCTTGAAGATTATTTGAACAGCAGATGATCCTTATACATATATTTATAGTGATATGATTAACTGTAGCTGCGGTACATTGGGGGCACCACCTTGTATCGCAAAAGAAAAATTAATGCAAAAAGAAAAGGAGAAAATCATGACAGAAGCATTAAACATCACAGAGAAGAAACTCAGTGAAGGCGCCGGTGAAAGAAATTACACAACTCAGATGGATGCCGCAAGAAAGGGTATCATCACACCGGAAATGAAAGCAGTAGCAGCTAAGGAGTACAGAACTGAAGAGGAGATACGTGACCTTGTTGCGAGAGGGCAGGTAGCAATCTGTGCCAACAAGAATCACAAGTGTATCGATCCTAATGGAGTAGGTTCTATGCTCAAGACTAAGATAAATGTCAATCTTGGTGTATCACGTGACTGTAAGGATTATGATATAGAGATGAAGAAGGTTATGGAAGCTGTCAATATGGGAGCTGAGGCCATCATGGATCTTTCATCACACGGAGACACACAGCCTTTCAGAAGAAAGCTTACAAGTGAGTGTCCTGCGATGATCGGAACAGTTCCTGTTTACGATAGTGTAATCCACTATCAGAGAGACCTTGAGACTCTTACAGCACAGGATTTCCTCGATGTAGTCAGACTTCATGCTGAAGACGGTGTAGATTTTGTAACACTTCACTGCGGAATCACTCGTAAGACTATAGAGCAGATCAGAAAACATAAGAGAAAGATGAACATAGTATCAAGAGGTGGTTCATTGGTATTTGCATGGATGTGCATGACTGGTGAGGAGAACCCATTTTATGAGTACTATGATGAGATACTTGAAATATGCCGCGAGTATGATGTAACAATCTCACTTGGTGATGCATGTCGTCCGGGATGTCTTGCTGACGGAAGTGATGTATGTCAGATCGAAGAACTTGTACGTCTTGGAGAGCTTACAAAGCGTGCATGGGAGAAGGATGTTCAGGTAATGGTTGAAGGACCTGGACATATGCCTATGGATCAGATTGCTGCAAATATGAAGATTCAGCAGACTATATGTATGGGCGCACCATTCTATGTACTTGGACCTATCGTTACAGATATCGCACCAGGATATGATCACATCACATCAGCAATCGGTGGAGCTATCGCTGCATCTGCAGGAGCTGCTTTCCTCTGCTATGTAACACCAGCAGAGCACCTTGCACTTCCGAATCTTGATGACGTTAAGCAGGGAATCATTGCCTCTAAGATTGCCGCTCATGCAGCAGATATCGCCAAGAAGATTCCTCATGCTATGGATATCGATAATGCTATGGGTGATGCGAGAAGAGCACTTGACTGGGATAAGCAGTGGGAGTGTGCACTTGATCCTGAGACAGCTAAAGCTATACGTGATGACAGATCACCAGAGCATGATGATACATGCTCGATGTGCGGAAAATTCTGTGCAGTACGAAGCATGAACAAAGCTCTTAACGGAGAACATGTAGACATCCTGTAATATTTTCAAGCCATTCGATAGGTAATGAAATAAGTAATGAAAAAAACGCTTGCAATGATTAAGCATATATAGTAAAGTGTAAAAATCACTAAACGAAATATGTAAGGAAAGGAGTGCGAATATATGTATACAACACTATGTTTTAAGACAAGAAGAGATATTGATACATTTAGAATTCATATGGATGAATATTGCATGATTCACCGTGATTTTGTTTTTCGCGCTCCTTATAGACCTTTTTAGGATATACTAGGATATGCGGTTTTTAGCAAACCCTCACTGTGTTTATGCAGTGGGGGTTTTTCGTTTTTAGGAGGCGTCATGAAAGAGAATAAACTTACAAAAAAGGCTTTAAAACAGCTTGCGGAAAATGATATCAGCGAGAAAGATGTGCTCTCAGTTTGTCCGCTTGATCTTTCATTTGGAAGTGAATATCTTACGGGGTACATTTTCCTGACAAAAAAGATGGTGGGGCTCTGCACTATAGAGACTCCGCTTGAATATATACATTATTTCAGAGGTGCGAAGATACAGGATACTACATCGGATGAGGAGCTTGGAGATTATGCGGTCAAGCTTTACGATATCGATAAGCTGGCGCATATTCATCTTGAGAGAGGTGTGGGTTCGGCAAGTCTCACAGCGGAATATGACGGTGAGTTTGAGCAGGTTGCTGCAATCACGTATAGATATCTGGGACAGATGAATATATTCATAAATCAGATAAGAAATATCAAAAGTGGAAATGATCTCATGGATGGAATTCCTGATAAGGAAGAGGAAGAAGAGATCACGCCTAAGAAGAGCAAGCGTTCTATCTTTGGGAGAACTCTCAAATACTTTTTGAAATATAAACTTGGAATAGCGACACTGTGCTGCACTTATATTGTTACGGCAGTTATGGGACTGGCATGGCCGTACATTATCGGTAAGGTTCTATTCGATCATGTACTTGAAAAGGATGATACATTTCTTGCTCAATTTGGGCTTGGAGGCAAGTATGCGCTCGCGCTTTTTGCCGTCGCCATGGTAATGATCGGCTGCAGATTTCTTGCTGAGTTTTCGTCTTATCTGAATGTTTTTATAATGGCGAAGGTATCTAGTCACGCGGTAAGAGATATCAAGACGGATGTTTTTGATGCGATGAGCAGGCTTTCGCTGGATTTCTATGTGAATAAGCAGACGGGCGGTCTGATGACTAGAGTTCTCCGTGATTCAGAAAAGGTGAGAGACTTCTTTATAGACGGACTGCCGATGATATTTATACATGGAATAACGATTGTTGTGACATTTATCGTAATGTACAGGCTCAACTGGCAGATGGCTCTGATTGCCTGCATACTCCTGCCACTGCTTGTATTTATGACCGTTAAACTTCGTCCAGGACTCTGGACACTTTCAGGTAAGAGACACCGTGCTGAGAAGGCGGTCACTGGAAAGGCAAATGACAACCTGACCGGCGCTCGTGTTGTAAAGGCATTTGGTCAGCAGAATGCAGAAATAGAGCGATTCATGCACCCGAATGAGAATCTCTGTGAAGCTGAGATAAATATCGTAAAACTGAGAAACCGTTTCTCAATTCTTTACAACATGGTTCAAGAAATATCAAGTATATGGATCTGGATAGTCGGAGTTTTCTTCGTGCTTAAAACAGACAAGATTGACCTTGGTGTGCTGATCACATTTGTCGGATATGTAATGCAGCTGAACGGCCCTATGAACTTCTTTGCATGGGTATTCAGAATGTGGTCAGACAGTATCAATTCAGCTGAGCGACTTTTTGAGATAATAGATGCGATACCTGAGATACAGGAGAAGGAGAATCCGGTCAGACTTGACGCACCAAGAGGCGAGATAGAGCTGGATGGTGTGACATTTGGCTATCAGGTGGGACGACCGGTTCTGAAGAACATAAATCTCAAAGTTAAAGAAGGCGAGATGCTGGGAATCGTTGGTAGATCTGGAGCGGGCAAGTCTACATTGGTCAATCTTATCTCCAGACTTTATGACGTAAATGAAGGAACCATCAAGATTGATGGGACGGACGTAAAGGACCTGGCGCTTTCGGATCTGCGAAGAAATGTAGCCATGGTTTCGCAGGATACATATATATTCATGGGTTCGGTCGCGAAGAACATCGCTTACGGAAATGAAAATGCATCGAGAGCTGACATAATCCGTGCTGCCAAGCTGGCGAGCGCACACGACTTCATATCTAAGCTGCCGGACGGATACGATACGATAATAGGTGCGTCGGGCAAGGACCTCTCAGGAGGAGAGAAGCAGAGAATATCTATCGCCCGAGCTATTCTGGCCGATCCGAAGATACTGATACTTGATGAGGCGACAGCCAGCGTCGATACTGAGACAGAGAAGGCTATACAGAATTCACTGAGATATCTGGTTCAGGGAAGGACAACCCTTTCTATAGCACACAGACTGTCTACTCTTCGAGATGCAGACAGATTGATCGTAATAGATGGCGGAAGAATCGTGGAAGAAGGAACTGAAGAAGAACTGAACAAGCTGGATGAAGGAATCTTCCACAATCTGCTTGAACTTCAGAACAAGTCTCTTGCACTGAACGCAATGTAATAAGGAGTTAAAAATGGCAGAGAATACGATAAATATATACGAGAAAAAAGCCGAAGAAATGACGGCGATACATATAATAACAGCAAAGGATAAGTTCCAGCAGACTGAAGGTGGATTCGTCAGTCTGGATTATGACGGAACTCATTATGACAGGGTAAAGGTTGTGAGACTCTTTCCATTTTCCGATGCAGACAAGTATATCTCGATAAGAGAACATGGAAATGGTGAAAGGGAGATAGGGATAATCGAGGATCTGGCAGAGATGCCTGAAGAGACAAGAGACATTCTGAATCATCAGTTGAATCTCAGCTACTTCACTCCGGTCATCCAGAAGATATACAGCATAAAAGACGAATATGGATATGCATATTTTCATGTTATGACTGATAAAGGAGAATGCAAGTTTGCAATCAATATGGGTTCAAATGCTGTTGCAAAACTTTCAGAAGTCAGACTTATTATCTCTGATGTGGACGAAAACAGATTCGAGATAAGAGATGTTGAGAAACTGACACAGAAAGAACGCCGAATGCTGGACCTGTTCCTGTAAGCAACAAAAAAGATGACACCTGAAATCAGATTTCAACTGTCATCTCAACTGTCATCTATTGGGGAAATGGAGAAAATATATGATACTTAGATATGACCTTCCACAGAATATAGAGGGTGAGATCAAGCTTTCCGAGGATGAGAGAATATACTATGCTGTACCGGTGGATATAGATGAAAATGGGCGCTGGACGGATGACTCATTCTTTGTAGTTACAACGAAGATGCTCTATATATTCCGTGGGGAAGACAAAAAGATATATGACATAAAAGACTGTGAATCGGCAGCTTCCGAACCGGGCATCGGCGGAGGAATCTTGTCGATCAGACAGAATGGAATGGATAGGGTACTGGTTCACTATTCATCAAAGCATCTTAGCAGATATGCTTATGTTGCAAGAGGGATAAATATCCTCATATCGGGCAGATTTGAAGAAGTTATCAGTACCGAATACGAGAGAATATGTCCGATATGCGGACGTGTAATACCGGGAACAAAACAATGTCCGAAGTGCTCAAAGCAGGGCGGATTCCTGAGTGTTTTCACGAAGATGATCAAGTCTTACAAAAAGGATTTTGCGGGAATATTCTTACTGATGATCCTCGTTGCAGTGACTACGCTTCTTAACCCGGAGATTCAGAAACACCTTATAAATGACGTTCTGAAAGAGGGCGGCGGAATGCGTCAGGCCCTTGGATTTCTGGCGATAATGTTCTCACTCAGCGTTGCGATAGTTATCATAAATATCATGAAAAGCAATGCTTCAACGAAGCTGGGTGCGAAGATATCCGCGGACCTGAGAGTGGCTCTTTTTGAGAAGTATCAGCAGCTTCCGCTGGAGTTTATAAATGACAGACGACCGGGAGAACTTTTGAACAGAATAGTGCAGGATACTACATTTATCCGTGAATTTATGGAGGATGTATTCTGTAATCTGTTTGCGGTATTTTTCATCTTCATCTGGGATATTATCTTCATGCTCATACTAAATGTGAAGCTGGCACTTCTGACATTTATCTTTGTGCCGATCGTCTCTGCGATTGTGATCGTTTTCAGAAAGACGATGGGCAGGATTTTCCATCTTCAGTTCAAGAAGAATGATGATGTCTCGAGTGATCTGCAGGATGTTATCTCGGGCATGCGAGTTGTAAAAACCTACGGCAAGGAGAAGGATGAGTCGGAAAGATTCAAAGTCCTGTCAGGTGAATTTGCAGAGGTTCAGATGAGAAATGACCGCTTCTGGGGAATATTTAATCTAATGCTCTCGTTTCTGATGGGAATGGGCGTTGTTATAGTTGTATACTTTGGAGGAAATGACGTATTTGCCGGCAAAATGTCAGTGGGTGAGCTTTATCAGTTCATATCGTACACGTTACTGCTCTTCCAGTATATAAGCTGGATGGGACGACTTCCGAGAGAGGTATCAAGACTCACCAGCAGCCTGGAGAGAATCTATGATGTACTTGCTCAGGAAGTGCCTGAGAGGGAAGAAGAGTGTCATGATGTAGCGATAAAAGGTGAGATTACATTTGACCATGCGACCTTCGGTTACAAATCATATCAGCCTGTGCTTGAGGATATAAATGCAGTCGTTAAACCGGGTGAAATGATAGGAATCGTTGGTGCTTCGGGTACCGGTAAGTCAACACTCATCAACCTGTTGATGGGGCTCTATGAGATAGATGACGGAAGGATTCTTGTTGATGGGGAAGATATGAAGAATATCAGCAGAGAATCATATCATTCGCAGCTTGGAGTTGTGCTTCAGGAGACATTTCTTTTCTCGGGAACAATCCTCGACAATATCAGATTTTCAAAGCCTGATGCCAGTATCACAGAAATCATCCGTGCTGCTAAGATGGCAAATGCACATGATTTTATAAGCAGACTTCCTGATGGATATAATACTTATGTCGGAGAGAAGGGGCACAATCTTTCGGGTGGTGAACGCCAGCGTATTGCTATCGCAAGAGCAATCCTCCCTGATCCGAGACTTCTGATCCTGGACGAGGCAACTGCCAGTCTGGATACTGAAAGTGAGTTCATGATCCAGAAAGCGCTGGAGCGACTGACGGGCGGCAAGACTACATTTGCCATAGCGCACAGACTCTCAACACTCAAGAATGCTGACAGGATCATGGTGATCGATGGACACAGGATCGCTGAGATCGGAACACACGCAGAATTACTGGATAAAAAGGGCATTTACTACAATCTTTTCACTGCGCAGATGCAGTGAGGAAACAAGATTTTTACAAATAAACGATAGTATAAAAATTGCTATAAAATTTTACTATAAGTCCTCAGTAGGAAAAAAATTCTGCTGGGGATTTTTTTGTCGTTCACTCATTAAATGTGTCGTTCACTAGGTGAAGATTGTTTTTGAAATGTTTTTTTTTTATTATTCGGATTGTTGACGAAACTGATTATGAAAAGGAGTAAGGGATGGGAAAAACTATATTTACATCAGAGTCTGTAACGGAAGGACATCCAGACAAAATCTGCGATCAGATATCAGATGCTATTCTCGACGAATTGATGAAGCAGGATAAGAACAGCAGAGTGGCTTGTGAAACCAGTATAACAACAGGACTTGTACTAGTTATGGGGGAAATAACAACAACAGGATATGTAGATGTTCAGAAGGTTGTTAGAGACACGATTAAAGAGATTGGATATGACAGAGCAAAGTACGGATTTGATGCAGATACATGCGGAGTAATAGTAGCACTGGATGAACAGTCTGCAGATATTGCAATGGGCGTAGATAAATCTTTGGAAGCAAAGGAAAAAGAGGAAGAAACGGATGACATAGGTGCCGGTGATCAGGGGATGGTATTCGGTTATGCTTCAAACGAAACAGATGAATATATGCCACTTCCGATTTCACTTGCTCACAAGTTAACAAGAAGACTTTCTGAAGTCAGAAAAAACGGAACCTTAAGTTACTTAAGACCTGATGGAAAGAGCCAGGTGTCTATTGAATATGGAAAAGACGGAAAGCCTCTAAGAATAGATACAGTTGTTTTATCAACTCAGCATGATCCTAAGATTACACAGGAGCAGATTCACGAAGATATAAAAAAATATGTTTTTGAACTAGTTCTTCCTAAAGACATGGTTGATGAGGATACAAAGTATTTTATCAATCCAACAGGACGTTTTGTTATCGGAGGTCCTAATGGTGATTCAGGACTGACAGGAAGAAAGATTATCGTAGATACATATGGTGGATATGGAAGACACGGTGGTGGAGCGTTCTCAGGAAAAGACTGTACAAAGGTTGATAGATCTGCAGCCTATGCAGCAAGATATGCAGCTAAAAATATAGTTGCAGCAGGGCTTGCAGACAAGTGTGAGATCCAGTTGGCATATGCGATAGGAGTAGCAAAGCCAGTATCAATCGTGGTAGATACATTCGGAACCGGAAAGATAGATGACAACGTTCTGTCAGACGTTATAAATGAAAACTTTGATCTCAGACCTGCCGGAATAATAAAAATGCTTGATCTTAGAAGACCTATCTACAAGCAGACTGCTGCATATGGACATTTTGGAAGAGTAGATATTGACCTGCCTTGGGAAAGACTGGATAAGGTTGAGGCATTGAAGAATTATATTAACTAAGATGTAATAAATTTGACAATGTCTAATCAAACATAGATGTGTTAGGTGGGAAAGGATGCAAGATGATAAAAAAGGTATTATTTTTAAGAGCATATTACGGAATAACCATACATAGTGATGCACATGGTGAGCTTGGGGAACACTTAAATACTCGCGATGTATTTCCGGATTTAACATTACTTACAGCGGCTACTATTTTCAAAGAAAATCCGGATTATGAAGTTGAGTTTATTGATGCAGTGCTAGAAGATAAGATGCTTCCAGATGAGTTGTTAAAAAAGCTCGAGGGTAAAAAATATGACATGATTATTCTCAAAACGACTGCTCCTACAATTCGTTCTGATATAGAACTTCTCAAAAGAATAAAAATGTTAATCCCAGAGGCAGAAATAAAGATTGGTGGGCATGCGTCAAAGATAATCAAGAAATGGATAGACGAAAACGTTGATGAGATCAATCAGGTTATCGAAGAGCCAATTGATGAATTTGCTTTACATTACCTGAATCCGAATTCGGAGAATTTAGGCATAAATGATATGCCTACTCCTGATTATACATTGGTGAATTATAAAAGATATCTAGATGATGAAAAAAGGGTAAGACTTACTCTACAGGCGAGCAGAGGATGCCCGATGGCATGTTCATATTGTCCGTACAAACTCTATTATGAAAAGGTTGAATTCAGAGATGTAGATCGAATGGTCGAAGACGTTAAAAAGCTAGTAGAGCTGGGAGCGGAAGTTATTCAGTTCAGAGATCAGTATTTCACTTCGGACAAAGCTAGAATTATGGAATTCTGCAAAAAGATAATAGAACAGAATATAAAGGTACAGTTGATATGTGAGACTCGACTTTCAAGTCTTGATGAAGAATTAATTACGATGTTACATAAAGCAGGTGTGTTCCTTATCTGTTTTGGTGTTGAATCAGGTGATGCAGAAATACTGAAAACATACAACAGTGTAAAAGGAAAACCGGAAAGAATGAAGGAAATCATAGCGTACGCCAATGGACTTGGAATCATTACTATGGCCTTCTATATCGTCGGATTTCCTGAAGAGACATGGGAAAAAGTAGAGAATACATATAAGTTTGCAGATTACCTTGATAGTTCATATGCAATATTTAATGAGTACGAGGATTGCAAATTCGACATTGATGAAAAACTTCTTACTCCTGAATTATTTACTGCATTTGGAAATACAACAACTGTAGATTACCCAAGTATATTAAATAGCGACGAAAGAAAGTATCTGGTGTGGTTGTACAGTATTCTTTATACGATGAGAATATCTTATGAAGGTGCATATCATTACAATTATGAGATCGTGCGTGATAATAAAAAGACTATTAGAAAAATGCAACCATTTGCCTATGATTTGGATAAGTTAAGTTCTTGCGTTAGAGAGATGTGGGAGAGCGGAGAACATGAAAAATAAAATCTCTATTTTTTATGATCATATAGTGTCTATGGCTGAACAGAAAAACATCTCGATTAAAGAGGCTGCAAAAACTGTTCGAACCATGGGTGTGGAATATGTTGATCTCAATTCTCGTTTCCTACTGAGCGATTATTCTCAAACGATGAATATCCTGGATGATTCCGGACTGAAGATTGGATGTATATGTCATGAGTGTAATCTTAATAAAGAAGGGGATTATGACAAGGAATATCAGATAATAGATATATCTAATGACTTAGAAGTAAAAGAGGTTTTAATCCTGCCAGGGTTGTTGAGTGATGATATAAAAGATAATCAGATACATAAAATGATTCAGGGAATAAATATATTGTGTAAATATGCTCAGGATAAAAATGTGACGGTGGAAATTGAAACTTTTGATAATTCTATGTCACCTCTATCAGGTGAAGGGGTTATCTTATTTCTTGAACAATGTGAATCATTGAAATGTGTTTTTGATACCGGAAATTTTGCATTTTGGGATGAAGACGAAATGGAATATATCCAAAAGCTAAAGAATAAAGTACATCATGTCCATTTAAAGGATAGATCAATGCTTCAGAATAAAAATGAAGCACCAACTATTTCTGTAAGTGGAAGAAAACTGTATCCGTGTGCTGTAGGATCTGGATCTATTCATATACAAGAAATAATTGATGTTTTGAAGACAATCGGATACGAGGGAATATACTCAATCGAACATTATGGGGCAGAAGACATGTATGAGTATATAGAAAAATCGGTGACATGGCTAAAGTCAATATAAATTGAATAATGCATTTAATAAAATGTGAATAGATAGGAGAGGGATTATGAGAATATATGATTCTGTTATAGATTTGATTGGAAATACACCATTAGTACGATTATCAAGTGTAGATAATTCAAAATTATATGCAGAAGTGATAGCAAAATTAGAATGTTTTAATCCTGGAGGAAGTGCTAAAGATAGACCCGCATATAATATGATAAAAAAAGCTATGGAAGAGGGGCTTATTGACAAAGATACAACAATTGTAGAGGGGACAAGTGGTAACACAGGAATTGGATTAGCTCATGTGGCATCGGCATTAGGGTTAAAAATTATATTAGTAATTCCAGATACGATGAGTATTGATAAGATTAATCATATTAAAGCTATGGGTGCTACGGTGGTATTAACACCAGGAGTATTTGGAATGAAGAAAGCTTTTTTGGAAGCAGATAAAATTGCTAGTGAACTACCCAAGGCATTTATTCCTTCTCAAATAACAAATATTAATAATCCTTTAGCCCATGAATTAACTACAGGAGAAGAAATTTGGAGTGATACCGAAGGGCAAATTGATTTTTTTGTGGCAGGAATAGGAACCGGAGGAACGATTACTGGAACTGGTCATTTATTAAAGAAAAAAAATCCAGATATAAAAATTATTGGTGTAGAACCAGCTGGATCTGCGGTTTTATCTGGCGAAAAAAAAGGTCCTCATAAAATTCAAGGTATTGGAGCCGGGTTTATTCCAGATATTCTAGATAGGGATTTGCTAGACGAAGTAATTAAAGTTGAGGATCAAGATGCCTTAGATACAGCGAGAGCGTTGGCTAAAAAACAAGGTATTTTTGCTGGGATATCATCAGGAGCAGCAACGTGGGTCGCTATGGAACTTGCAAAAAGACCAGAGAATAAAGATAAGAAAATAGTGGCTTTTCTTCCGGATACGGGAGAAAGATATTTAAATACGGAACTATATAATCCTAATATTAAAAATTCTTTTGTAAATTAATAATGAAAGCGAGGATAAAGAGTAAGTGGAGCAATTGTTTAATGAACGTCAAACAGAGGTTTGGGTATATCCAAGAATAAGTAAGTATTATAGCGATGAGATTATGCTTCCGGATTTTATGAGTTATTTAAATCAAGCACCATCGAATGATCTGCCTGTAAATATCTATATTCATATTCCGTATTGTAATTCATTTTGTTTTTTTTGTCCTTATTATAAGGTGAGATATTCATCCTTAAGTGATGATGATATTAAGCCATTGATTGAGGCTATAAAGACTGAATTGAAAATGTATTCTGAAACAGAGTTTTTTAAGAAAAACAAGGTAACCTCTTTATATTTCGGAGGCGGAGACGGAGCAATAATTGATGTTAAATACCTTCAAGAATTATTAGATACAGTTGTGAAGAACTTTACGATTACTGAGGATTTTGTTGTGTCATTAGAGGGACATGTTTGGAGTCTTTCAAATGAAGAAAAGTTAGATTGGTTTAAAAGTATAGATGGAAAACATCTAAGTTTCGGAGTTCAAACATTTAATGAGAATATTAGAAAAAAAGTATTTTTAAAACCGTCCGAAGAGGAAATATATAATCTTTCCGACTTATTACATAATAAAGGACTAGACTGCTTTTCATTTGATATGATTTACAATTTCCCTGATCAAACATTAGAAGACATTGATGTGGATATTGAGAAAAGTATAAAGATGGACGCAGAGTATATTGATATTCATAATCTCAATGTATATCCCAATACTAAATTTGAACAGGTAATTAATGAAGGAAAATACTTTTCCACTAAACCGACGAATGAGATGGAAGTTTTGATGTATGAAAAGTATATTGAGGGTTATGAGAAGAAAGGGTATAAGCATTTAGGCTCAATTTACTTCTCTAAAAAGAGAGAAAAACCGTTCAAAACGTTTATTAATCAGTCTAGATCAAATCCCGTTTTAGGAATAGGTCCTTCTGCAAGAACGTATATTGAAAGAAGAAGCTATAGAGATTGTTGTTCGGTGAAAGAGTATATTAAGAGAATTTCAGAATATAAATTCCCAATTGAAGCTGGAAATATAGCAACTCAAGAAGAGGATATGGAAAGAGTAATGGTATTTTTCCCGCAGCTTGGATATATAGAGAAGGAATACATTCCTCAAGACAAAAAAATCTTAGATAAAATAGAAATATTACATAAAAATGGTTATGTAGAGTGGGAAAATGATGTTTTGAAATTGACTCATCGTGGAAAAATATATTGTGGAAACGTTGCTTCATATTTCTTTAGTGAAAAACAAAAGGAATATAATTTAAAAACGGTAGTTAAGTCAATGATAGATAAAACAAATCCTTATAATCAAGATAATATGGGAACGGGAAAGTGAAAAAAATAATCTTTGATAAGAGAATGACAGAAACATGGATATATCCTGTTATATGTGAAGAAAGAGATTTAATAAAAGATTCAGAGAGATGGTTGGATTTTTTGGATGAAGAATCCTCTAACAAGTTACCATTTCGTATATTTATTCAAATTCCGATATGTAGCGAATTGTGTGAATTTTGTCCATATTATAAGGAAGCAATGTGTGATTTTTCTGAGGATAAACTGGATAAATTTGTTAATTCTATCATTGAGGAATTAGAGTATTTTTCTGAAAAAAAATACTTTCAAGAACGGAAGGTAAGTACAATATGTATTGGTGGTGGGGATCCTTCATCATTACCAATAAAATATTGGAATAAAATATTTAAATCTATTTCTAATTTGTTTGATTTGAGTGAATTATGTGGTATTTCCATGGAAGGTACAGTTAAAAATTTACTCAAACCAGAATATATAGATGGTTTAATTGAGAATAAGGTTGATAGGATCAGTTTTGGTATACAAACGTTTGATTCAAAATTAAAGAAAACAATGAATATATCTGTTCGTAACGAGGAGATATATGACTTGGTTGAGCGATTAAAGAATTCGCCGATTACTGATTATTCGTTTGATATGATGTACAACATGCCCAATCAATCTAAGGAATTGTTATTTGAAGATTTAAATACCGCAATAAAGTTAAAACCTCAGTATATCGATATTCATGGGATGGATATTTATCCTGACACTTCCTTTTTTAAAAAGATTTATGAAGGCAATTATGAAATCAAACCCAGTCGTGCTAGAGAAATTGAAATGTATTCTCAAGTATCACAGTTTTTTGAAAATACAGAATATAGTCAGGTGTCTTCAAATTTGTATTCATTAAAAAATGAACCGTTTATTGGATATAAAAGATATTTAAGAGGATATCCTATGCTCGGTATAGGACCATCTGCACGTAGTTATGTGGAAAAACATAGTTTTAGAAATGCTAATCAAATAGATCAGTACATTAATATGATTGGTATAACAAAAAATGCTGTAGAGTACGGTCATGTTTCAAGTGATGAAGATGATGACCTTCGTAAAATGGTTTTTTTTCCTTCTATGACGTGGATAGATAAGTCTGAAATTATCGGTGGTGAGAATGTTGAAAAAACAATAAAAAACCTTTTGGAATGCGAATATGTTCGTTGGGAAGGGTCAAAACTGAAGCTTACCAATACCGGAAAGATATTTGCGGGAAATATATCCAGACTTTTTTATAGCAAGGAGCAAAAAGAACGCGATTTTATAAATTTATTAAATATGATTCGTTCGCAAAAGACGAGTAATGTAAAAGGAGAGGAATCAGAATAATGTTAGTTGGAGATGGAATTCAAAAAGATCATGCTTCCTGGGATTTCCATGGAAAGCAATTAGTTGATCATTTTCACGATCACATATCTAATTCAATTATGTCTTATACGGAAGGTCATAGGATCATTTGTTATCTAAGTGATTATTTTTGTCGAAATGGAAGTATTTGCTATGATTTAGGAGCATCAACTGGTGAGCTTTTAAGAGAGTTAGCTGCCTATCATAAAGGAAAAAAAATACAATGGCGTGGATTGGATATTGTTCCAGAAATGGTAGAGAAAGCTAGTGAGCAAAGTAAGGAATTTGCAAATGTAAAATTTGAAGAGGCAGATTTGTTAACTTATAGTTTTGAACAGACAGATTTGTTTACATCTTATTATACATTACAGTTTATAAATCCCAGTCAAAGGCAAAGTATAGTCAATAAAGTATATAACAGTTTGAATTATGGTGGGGCGTTTATAATGTTTGAAAAAGTACAAGAACAGTCTGGTTTGTTCCAAGATATCTCAAACATGGTATATAGTGAATTTAAAATATCTAAAGGTTTTAGTTATGAAGAGGTAATGGCTAAATCATTAGCAATTAAAGGAGTATTAGTCCCTAATACCAGTCTGGAAAATGTAGATTTACTTAAAAAGGCTGGTTTTAAAAAAATATATAAATTTTTTAAAAGTATGTGTTTTGAAGGGATATTAGCGATTAAGTAAAAGGAGAATAATATGGAAATTAAGACAGTTGTAAAAGAGTATCTTTTAAGTGAGGCTAGTGCAGAAAGTAAGGAGTTACTTGAAAAAGATGAGAATGTAGATATTTTGGGAGGAAATATATTAGATTCTTTAGGAATTGTTAAGTTTTTAGCATTTGTGGAAGAGCAATTTGATGTAGATTTGGTAGATAGCAATATAGAATTAGATGATTTTTCTAGCTTGAGTCGTTTATGTAATTTAATTGAACAGAAAATAGAGAGTTAATAAATTGTATGGAGATTTGAAAATGACAGAATCAGATTTTGATTTCAAAGAAAGAATAAGTGAAAAATGGATTTATCCCAAAATGTGGGGAGCAAATGTTGAAGGAATTGCGTTAAAAGAATATATGATTCATGACTATCCGGAAGAGGATAAGCCAGTTAGATTATATATCCATATTCCGTTTTGTCAGGCATTTTGCTGTTTTTGTCCATATTATAAAGAACCGTATAATAAACTAAGTGATGCTGACAAAGAAAAATTTGTTAATGCATTGATAAAAGAAATTACAATGTATTCAAAGCAACCATATTTCGAAACACATAATATTGGAACTATTTATTTTGGTGGTGGTGATCCGGGCTTAATAGAGGGAAAGTATATACAAAAGATATTTGAGGTGATTTTTAAGAATTTTAAAATGAATAAATTGACTCAGATTACAGTGGAAGGTTCCGTTTTAGCTTTATTGGATCGTGATAATTGGAAAATATATAAAGATGCTGGAGTTAATCGAATTAGTTATGGAGTTCAGACATTTGATGAAGAGTTAAGAAAAAAGCTAAGATTAAAGCCATCGTTATCTGATATTGATAAAGTGGTTGACTATGTACATAAGTATGATTTTCCGGATCATAGTATTGACTTAATGTATAACATACCGGATCAGAGTGTTGAAAGTGTAATTAATGATGTCAAAAAGGCAGTTAAGCTGGATGCGACGTATGTAGATGATTATTCTATGAATTTATTCCCTAATACAGTTTTTAAGAAAATGGTTGATGAGGGAAAAGTTTTTGCTAATAAACCTAGCAATGAAAAAATGCTAGAGATGTTTCAAGCCATACAGGACGTATTTAAAGAGTACCATTATGATCAGGTAGCAAGTATGATTTTCTCAAAAAATCATTCAGAAGCACATGACGGTTTAGTTCATTTTTTGAAGGGTTATCCAATGATTGGAATTGGTCCTTCTGCACGTGGTTATCTAGGTAGATTTAATTATAGAAATGTGTGTAGTGTAGAAAAGTATATAGATTTGATAGAACAAAACAGACTTCCAGTTGAGAATGGACAACATATTTCTGAAGAATTGGCATACGAAAGAAGTGTTGTTTTCTTCCCAATACTGTTAAAAATATCAAAATCAGAGATCAAGTATTATAGTAAATATCAAGCCAAAATTGATAATCTTGTTCGCAATGGATATATAACTATACAGGATGATATTATTAAACTCACACAAAAAGGTATTGTTTGGGCAGGAAATATACAGCATATCTTAAGTGATGATGATGAGCTTGAGAAAGATCAAAAAGAATTTGTTAAGGCCATCCTTAAAAAAACAAATCCATATAATCAGGATTATATGGGCGTTAGTAGGAGGAAATAAGACAATTTATGGATTTGATAGAGGTAAAAAATGTATCAAAGCATTTTAAGGTTCCTGAAAGAGATACAGGAATCAGAGGTGGATTAAAATATATTTTTAAGCCTAAATTTACTGATTTTCAAGCGGTAAAGGATGTCACCTTTTCAGTTAGAAAAGGTGACATCATGGGATTTATAGGAAAAAACGGAGCTGGAAAGTCTACGACAATCAAAATGATGACAGGGATTCTGTCTCCTACTTCAGGAGAGATACTAATTGATGGAATGAATGTCGAGAAAAATAGAAGAATTATTTCAAGAAAGTTTGGCGTTGTTTTTGGTCAAAGGACTCAATTATGGTGGGATATACCTGTAATAGACACTTATAATATATTTAAAGAATTATATAAAATATCTGATGAAGAATATAAAAATAACCTAAAGCTATTTGATGATATTTTAGAACTGAATACATTCTTAAAAAAACCAGCTAGACAGTTAAGTCTTGGTCAGCGTATGCGTGCTGATCTGGCTGCTTCACTATTACATAATCCTGATATTTTATTTCTAGATGAACCTACTATCGGATTAGATATTTCCGTGAAAGAAAAAGTAAGAAACTTTATAAAGACTATTAATCAAGATAGAGGGGTTACTATTATTCTTACAACGCATGATATAGACGATATAGAGAGACTTAGTAAAGATATAATTGTTATAGATAAAGGAAATATTCTTTTTAGAGGTGATATAGAGGACCTGAAGGATAATTATGGAAAAATAACAACAATAATAATTCATGGAAAGATAGATAAAGTAGAGCAATTAAAAAGTGTATTTCATGGATATGACATAAGAGTCTCTTATAATGAACAGATAATTGTTGAATTTAATAAATCAGATTATTCAGTTTCGGAGGTTATGAATAAAATTCTTAGTGTTCCGGATATCCAAGAGTTCAATATTATAGAGACAAGTTTAGAAGATATTGTTCGAAAAATTTATGATTCTGATCAAGGTGTGTTGTTATGAAATTATATTTGAATTATATAAAAGTATCGATGCAGTCCATTATAATGTACCCTGTTAATTTATGGAGTAAAAGTATCGGAAGGATACTATACGTATATCTACAGGTATGTTTGTGGATTTCGTTGTATACAAGTACAGATAATTCATCTGCAGATATTAGAACAAAAGCATTAACTAGTATTATTATTTCTAATATTATTTTTTCTATTATGGAATGCAATATAGTAAATCAGATTAATGATAAAATTCGAAGCGGTGAGATTGCTATGGATTTATTAAAACCGATGAATTATATGGCATATCTGTTTTCTACATATGTAGGAGAAAATATTATAAATTTAATCTTTAGAACAGTACCATTAGTTATTGTTTCATCAATTTTCTGGAAGCAGCATATCGCTTCATTACATTATTATTGCTTTTTTTTAATTTCTATTTTGTTTTCTTTTTTTATCAATTTTTTATATTCATACATCATTGGTCTTATAGCTTTTTGGCTACTGGTTACTTGGCCGTTAAATATGATGCTGAACAGTATATACAAGTTTTTTTCAGGGATTTGGATACCAGTGTTTTTAATGCCTAAGACATTAAACTCTATTTCTAATATTTTACCATTTAAATATATTTATTCGGCACCTATTAGTATTTTGCTAGCAGAGAAGCAAGTGGATGTAATGACACAGTTACTTTTGCAACTCACATGGTGTATTGGCTTATCTATTTTTAGTGTTTGTATTTGGAATTATGCAAAAAGAAAATTAGTTATACAAGGTGGTTGATATTTATGTTTGGAAGGAATAGTTAAATGAGTGTTGTCAAGCTGTATCTTAAATTTATTCGTATATTTATAAAAAGTAAAATAGAATATAGATTTGGATTAATGTTTGAATTAATTGCAAACATGGTTCTTATAGGAATTTACTTTTTGAGCATATATGTGATCTTTTTTAATTTCACGAATGTTCATGGATGGAATCAATATGAATTTGTTTTTATGTTTACAACAAGCTGGATTTCATATTCGTTAAGTAGCTATTTATTTTGGAAACCTATGCAAGATATGGGAAATATGATAACCAGTGGAGAGTTTGATTCATATTTGATTCGCCCAATTAGTCCTTTAAAATATTTAGTTTTTAGACAATTTCAATATACATTTCTTCCGAGAATGGTATTAGCTATTGGTTTTTGGGTATATAGTTTAGCGCATGTTTCAGTTAATTGGAATATTTGGAAAATTTTATATTTGATAGTTACTCTTATAATGGGTTTTTTAATTTACACTAGTATTTTCGTTATTTTAGGAGCTTTGAGTTTTTGGATATTAAAAAGCTATGATGTTACAGCTATTATAATTAATAATGATTATGGTATAAGGACATATGCAGATTATCCTTTGGATATCTATGGTAAAGGAATAAAATTGTTACTTACATTTATTTTACCGTTTGCGTTTACCGGATATTATACGATTTCTTATATTTTAGAAAAAAATATGGACTCTGTACTGTTAAGATTATCGCCGGTAATAGCACCAATCGTAACTGCGATATATGTGATGTTCGCATATAAAATGTGGTGTACGGGAATAAAGCGTTATTCAAGCGCAGGAAATTAGATTTTTATTTTGGTAAGGAAAGATATATAGAGATAATATGAAAAAAGATGTTTTGGTAATAGGTAGTATTACATATAACGTGAATGAAAGAATATTTACTGCAGATAAAGTTTCTAAGCAGTGTGTGATGCGCCAATGTGTTAATGATGGAGAAAAAGATTATTTTTATTTTGAGTATTTAAATAAACTTTTGACCGATTTAAATAGTCATATAAGATTCAATTACATGGATATTCCAACAGCTACTGGAAAAGAATTATATGAATACTTAATACATAATAATATTAGTACTGGGTATATTTCAAATTTAGACAATCAAATAGAAGAAGTTAAATCAGCAATCAAGAATGGTGTCAAATGTGTAGTTTTTAAATTGGGAAACTTTTTTAACGCGCTTCCTTTAATTAGAGGAGTTAAGGCGATAAGACGATTGAATAAAGATGTAAAAATCATTGTTTCTTCATTATATGTATATAATAAATATGCTACAGATAGTATCGATAATTATCATGAAATGGAAAAGGTAATAGGAGCCGATTATTATGTTAAGGATATTTCGGATTATGATACTATTTACCAGTATGTTAGAAAATTTGTTGATAAAACAGATCAATTAATGGGTGTAGAAAATGATTATGATAGAGAAGAAATGATTTATTGTAATACTAGTGTTGGATGTATGGCTAAATGCAGCTTCTGTAATTTTCCTATTAGAAATAAAGAGTATAAATGTATTGAAAAAGATAATCTTAAAGAAAAGCTTGATATGATTGAGAAATCAGGGAAGAGATATGTATGTTTTTATGATGATACATTTAATCTTCCAATAAATCATTTTATAGATGTATGTAAAATGATGATTGATAATAAATATACATTTGAGTGGTTTGCATATTGTAGATTAAAAGAATTGACAGAAGATATGATTATACTTATGAAAAAGGCTCGATGTAAAGGTGTATTTGTTGGAATAGAATCAGCAAATGATGGGCTGTTAAGTAACATGAATAAGGGGGCAACTAGGAAGGATTTTTCAGAAAAAATAAAACTATTAAAAGACAATAATTTGTTGATTTTTGCGTTTTTATTAGTGGGTTTTCCAGGAGAAACAAAAGAAACTGTATATGAAACGATTGAATATCTACAAGATAGTCCAATAGATTTTTTTACAGCAAATTTATGGTACGCAGATATTAGTACTCCTATTTATGAAAGAGCTGCTGAATTTGGTTTGAAAGGAAAAGATTTTTTGTGGGAACACAATAATATGAATAGTGAAGTAGCTTCTCAATATACAAATTTAATTATGAATTCCGTTACTAATAGTACGTGGGTTCCTAATGAGAATTTTGGATTTCAAGCCGTAGTATATTTGTTGAGTTTGGGTTTTGAATTATTAGATATTAAAGCAATATTGAAAAATATGAAAAAAATGATAAAAGTAAATTCTGATATTGATTCAGATGTTAGAGATTCCAATGTTCTAGAATTGAAAAATATCCTAAGAAAATATATAGATGCTGGAGAGTAAAATGAAAATAGCTGAAAAGGATGAAATTATCAAAAAAAGGATAGAAGCTTTTTCTGAGAAATATGTAAACAAGTTACCTAGAAATGAGTTTTCAAAGGAAGCATGGAAAAAATGTGGGGAATTTGGAATTATAGCTAATTTGCTTCCTAAAGAAATGGGCGGTATGGCTGAATCTATAGGAGATATAATGAAATTGTTAAAATGGATTGGTTATTATTTTAATGACAACGGATTCGTTTTTTCGATATGTAATAGTCTGATTTTGTATTTAGGCATATTTCCGAAAATGGCATCTAAAAAAATTAAAGAGGAATTTGGATCTGGTATAATTCAAGGAAAATATGTGGGAGCATATGCAATTACTGAAGCAAATTCTGGATCTGATGCATATAACATGGGCACAAGTTGCAAGGTGGAGGAAGATAAGATTGTTATTAATGGTTCAAAAATGTATATCTCAAATGGGTCAGTGGCGGATTTAATAGTAGTAGTTGCTAAAAATGCTGAGATGGGACAAAACAGATATACAGCTATACTTGTAAAGCGTGATGATAAAGGAGTGAAAATAGGTAAGACTATTCATAAGATGGGGCTAGAGTCCTGTATGATGAGTGAGATAACTTTCAATAATTGTGTTGTTCCTCGAAATAGAGTGATTGGAACAATCGGAATGGGCAGCTTAGTTGGGAATATGGCGTTTGATTGGGAAAAATGTATCAGTTTTTCTACGCATCTTGGGAAAATGAATAGGATTATGAATGATTGCATAGAATATGCGAATCAAAGAAAGCAGTTTGGAAAATCAATTGGTGAGTATCAGATGATTTCTGAAAAAATAGCTAAAATGAAAGTTGCTATTGAGTTGGGAGAGGCGTATTTAGAAAAGATAATATCGATAAAGGAAAGTGGAAAAATAACTTTCTTAGAGAGTTCTGTATACAAATATTATGTTGGAGAAAGTTATGCTCAGTTGTGCCTTGATGCGATGCAGATATATGGAGCATATGGCTATTGTAAAGAATCTGGAATAGAACAAGAAGTTAGAGATAGTTTAGGAGCCAAAATTTATTCAGGTACCAGTGAAATGCAATTATATAATATTGCGAAGTTGATCGGGGTAAAAGGATAACATATATGAATGTATTAGTGTTGTTAAGACTAAGTGATGATTATATTGAGGACGAATTAAATCCTTTAATTATTGCAAATGCGATAAGACAAAGTTATGAGAATGTAAATATAGACTGTTTGACTATGGACAGAAATGAAGCAATTAAGAGAATTGAAAGATGCAGTGATTATCCTATTCGAAATTTCTATCTGTTAAGTGATGAAAAATTTGCTGGAGCAGATACATTTTTGACCGCAACAATTATAAGTAGATTTTTAATGAAATATAAATATGACATTGTTATAGGAAATTACAAATCGAGATTTGGAGAAACGGCACATGTGCCAGTATCGATTGCTTCAATATTAAATATTCCGTTCGCATCAAATGTGGTTAGTATATCTGTTGGAGAATCTTTATCATGTGTTCAGCGTTTAGATTATTTTAATGAAGTAATAAATATGAAATCGCCTTGTGTGATTACATGTTCAAATATATTATCGGATGATCTTGTTTTTTTAGGTATGCCCAACATGTTTAATGTCAAAGAAAATATGCCGGATATTCATATTATTAACGCTGAAGAGATTAGATTTGAAAAAAACGAAAAGATTAATGTTTTTTCGCAGGTAGTTCAGGCAGATAGAATACAATCAAGACATAAAGAACGACAAGAAGTATTTGATGTTGATATGGCACGAAAGGTATTGAGTGAAAACATAAATATTTATTGATGGAAGGGGATAGAAAGTATGTCAAAGAGCATATATGTGATTTGCGATAGTTATGACAAAAATGAATATAATTTTGCCCCATTTATCTACACAATTTTGTATGTGAGAAATACGGTATGTGGTATTTCTGATGTAGTAAATGTTTTGATTACAGAAAATGTGTTTGAGTTATGTAATGAAGAACTACAAAATGTATGTGATAACATTTTTGTCATGAAAATGCGTAATAATGAAAAGTTATCCAATTATAGATATTGTGAGTTGGTATATGGATTTTTAAGTGATCAAGTGTGTGATTATATTTTTACACCGTCAAGTATTATTGGAAGATCTATATGTGCCTGGTTATCTGGAAAATTTAATGCGGGAGTAACAGCAGATGTTCTATCGCTAGAGAATTTAGATGGTGACATATTTTATAAGAGAGCTACTACATATAATAATTTACTGGCAAAGATTGTATGTAAATCAAAGATTCAAATATCAAGTATACAGGCACCGACAGATATTGTTCCCCAAATAAGAAAAAGAATTGCTGATATTAATTATATAAATGTTTCTGAAGAATTGAATGATGTCGTATTTAGAAATGAGTATTATACAGAATCATATGATATGAGTGGGGTGGTTATAGGAATAGGTAGAGGTGTAGGTGAAAGAGATAGAACCAAAATAATGGAGTATGCTAATAAACAATCGATTCCGATTGTGTGTTCCCGGCCATTGGTTGAATCGGGTGTGATTCCTTATTCCCGGCAAGTAGGACAAAGTGGGAAAAGTATTTCTTGTAATTGCTATATCGCTATTGGTATTTCTGGGATGATCCAACATTTGGTAGGTATAGTTAATTGTAAAAAAGTTATTTCTATTAATCCTGATAAGAATGCACCAATTCATGATAGAGCTGATGTATCGATATTTTTAAAAGCATCAGACATTTTTATATAAATAGATTATTTTACAAGGAGAATAACTATAATGAGGGTTGTACAATTTGATATGAATTGTGATATAGATGATGACATTAGAAGAAGTATCTGTTTTATATCGGATAAAATAATAACATATGAAGTTGTAGGTAGAAAAATAAAATTACTTTGCGATGATGAAGTTGAAAAAGAGGAACTAAATAAATCAATTATAGAGTTTCAAAAAAGAAAAGAGAAAACGGACGATGAGATTTATTATTCTACTGAACAACAAGATAGATATTGGACAGATGATGAAGTACTACAGGGGGATATAGTAAAGAAGTATTATGATGGAAGTATAGTTTTAGATCAAACAGGAATTAAACTTTTTGAGTTTTTTGATCAACTATTTGTTTCTATATTAGATGATATGCCAGTGATATTAAAAAAGTACCCGACGAGTATAGAAATGGATACTTTGATAGATACTGGATATTTAATTAATTCGCCTCAACATCCCATGCTATGCATGGATATTATGGAATCAATGAATAATTTTGAGAAGATAGAGAAGGCAGCAGAAGAAAGAAATTTAAAACCATATTTAAGTGAGGCTAAATTTGCGTTATCTCCATCTGCATGTTTTTCACTCTATAAAGAATTAAGAGGACAAGTATTAAAAGAAGACAGTATTTTCTCTTTTAGACAAAATGTTTTTCGGAATGAGGGAAGACTTAATTGGGATGAACTTCATAGATTAAGGGATTATAACGTTCGAGAGATTGTTTTCATAGGTGATAAAGAATATGTGTATAAGGTAAGAGAAGAGTTATTAAAAAGAGTAATTGAGAAGCTTAAAAATATTGGATTAAAGTTTAAAGTGGAGATAGCAAGTGATCCGTTTGTTCTGCCAGCCCTACAAAGTTATCGAAAGATTCAAAAGAAATTTAAAGTGAAATATGAATTGCGTTTATCAAGTAGTCCAGAAGAGACAATTGCGTGTGCATCGTTCAATTTGCATGGGAGTACATTTGCCAATCGATTTCATTTTTCAAAGGAAGGAAACCAATATACGGAATCAGGATGTATTGGGTTTGGTATTGAACGCTGTATTATTGCGTTTATCCATCAATATGGCTTGTGTACTAAAAATTGGCCAGAACAAGTGAGAGACTATATAGGAAAATAAGGAGAAGGTATGGAAAAAAAGATTTCAGTTGTTATGACAACACATAATAAAGCAAAGTATTTAGATTTAACGTTAGCCGGATATCAACAACAATCATATAAAGACTTTGAAATAGTTATAATTGATGATGGAAGTACTGATAATACAAAAGAAATAATAGATAGCTATAAGAACGATTTAAATATTTGTTATGCCAAATATGAAAAAATAGGAATTTCAAAGGTTAGAAAAGCTACTTTGGAGCTTGCTAAAGGGGATTATATTATTATAACAGATGATGATAGAATACCTTGTAAAGATTTTGTATATAGTCATAAAAAGAAATTAGATTCGGGTGAAAAATGTGTAAATGTTGGTAAGGAGTGTTTGATATTATCTTTTTTCATGCGTGATGTAAAGTACAAATTTATAGATGAGTTTAAAATATATACATTGTATCCTGAATTGTTGGAACTGACTGAGAAACAAATGTTTACAGCTCAAGATATAAGAGATAATTATGACGAAGTAATAAATAAATACTTTCTTTCCGATTATACGGAAAGTCGTTTAGTTGATATGGTTGATAGATATGGAGAAGAATTAAATGGATTCTATTTAGGTTGGAGTAGGGCATTTGGTGGAAATATGGCATTTGACAGAACTTTGTGTAATAAAGCTCTTGAATATGATGAAAACTACAAAGGATATGGTATTGAGGATATAGATTTCTCTTATCAATTATTTTTGCAGGGCTTCGTTTTTCATTTTGATTCTGATGCCAAAAACTATCATCAAGAGCATCCAAGAAGTAAGGTCGAAAACAGTGATATGTATAAGAATTTTCAATATTTTTGTTCGAAATATCCGACTCTTGAGGTACAGCTAATGAAAATGGAATGGGATAATATGATTAGTTTGGAATTAGCAAATGATTTTTACAGAGTTCTTAAAGAACAGAAAGAATTATTAAAGGACAATATCTTAAAGGTTTTGATGGCATAAATATATAGGGGGAGCCAAATGGATATAACAAAAGTTCAAGCATATGACGATATATGGTTTGATTGTAAAGGAAATTTATATTTATCTATTTTACAAACTATTGATAGAAAGTATAGAAATATAGCATTAAATAATGATTATTATTATCGTAATAGATTGGTTGAAACATCTTCAGGAGAACATACAATCCTAGAAACGTTCACAAGATGGGATATTGTTGGGGAGATGTTTGCCAATAAAGTCGACGTAAAATATGAAAATGATGAGCAATTCATGAAGGAGATAAAACGCCTTCTTGATGAAAGAAAATACGTTTTTGTAGGGGTTGATTTATATTATTGGATTAAAGAAAATTTATGCCATGGTAGAGATCATTGGTATCATTCAACATTAATTCAGAAGTATGATAAAGATGAAGATTTGTTTTATGTTTTTGATGTAAATATGGATAAAACATATGGAATATTTACAATTGATTCAGACAGTTTTCTGACATCAGTAAAAAAAGGAATGGAAGGTGGAATCAATACTAAATGGTGTGAAATCAATCTAGATGTAAAAATACAAGATATAACAAGGGACATGTTATTAGAAAATACATTTGAAAGATTAAATAATCTCAAAGAAGTTAAGAAGAGTTATTATTGGAAAATGGAAGAAATAGAGTATAAAAAACATGCTTATGAAGATTTAAATAGCGTTCACTTAGGAAGGATTGTTCAGAGGCTACAGGCAAATAACATGCTTTTTAAAGAATTACGAAATCGAGGAATTATAAAAGGAGAAAATTCTGAAAGAATAATTGGATATACGGAAGAATTGGCAAATGATTGGCTGATGATTCGATATAAAGTAAATATGTTATATGTTCAGACTAACTTAGATCAGAAAATTAAAATTATAAATGATAGGGTGCAGGAACTTTTTGATAAAGAGATGTATGTTTGGGATAAATTTCGAGAAGAATTAGAAGAACTTGATAATATTACTATATTCAAATTTAATTGAATATGAGTTGAAAAAAATTTTGATATTTTAAGTATAGCATATAATCAATAGGGATAATAAAAATGATCAAGAAACAATTGTATTCTGTATTTGAAAATAAATACGAAGAATTAAAAACAGCATTATCTGGAGAAAATCTGGAAAAGATAAAGGAACTTACATTAGAGGTTCATGCTATGGTTCATCCTTGTGAGGTATCTGGAGGTTCCGAAAAAACGGTTGCTGATTATGTTTTGGATTACATGTTAAAAGGGAATCAAAACGATATGGTTCCGAGACAAATATGGGATACAGATCTTCATTATGCGGGGACAGATATGGTTCCTTTGTGTTGGCAGTTCTGGCATGCATATCGTATTGAAGATCTAGTCAGTAATATATTAATGGCTGATCAGGAGCAGATCTTTGATGAGGAATGGCAGAATAAGATCGGAGCAATTATTACTGATACAGGAAATGCATTAGAGCCTGAAGAGATACGGGAATTCGGACAAAAGATAAATGTAGATGCTTTGCATGAATATATGATCGCAGTTGGTAA
Organism: Eubacterium sp.; assembly: GCA_017539165.1. Lineage (GTDB taxonomy): Bacteria > Bacillota > Clostridia > Lachnospirales > Lachnospiraceae > Eubacterium_Q. The sequence continues at coordinate 44,339 of JAFYHN010000055.1, read as the reverse complement.
GAATACCCGTGCTATCATAGAGAAACTGACTTTAGATGAGATTAAATCCATGGTGCCAGAAGATTGGGTTATGAAGATACTTGAAGTGGGTGGAGTTACTACGGATTTTCGTTCGGTTTGGTTGCTTGTATTCTGGGGAAGATTAACGAGAGGTGGGATGATATTAACCCCAATGACATGTCATCATATGATGCATTTGCCTGCCTGCATAGATTATTTATCGATTATTGACTGAAGGATTATCATTTAGATTATTCTGAAAAAGGTGGATATTTAATGAACAATGACATATTTGAAACTATAAGAGATATGAAGGTTGGCTGGAATTTAGGGAATAGTCTGGATGCTACAGCCCCAGAAAACAAAGATACTGCAACAATAAAAGAGTTTGAGGAGTATTGGGGCAATCCAGTCACGACAAAAGAGATGATTTTAAAGGTAAAAGAAGCTGGGTTTAATACTATCAGAGTTCCTGTAACATGGTGGAAAAAAATAGATTCAAATAACAATTATCAGATAGATCCTGAGTGGTTGAAAAGAGTAAAAGAAGTAGTAGATTATGTTTATGAAGAGGGGCTGTATGTGATAATTGATGCTCATCATGAGGATGATTGGCTTATTCCGGTTATAGATAATTTGGATGAAAGAATAGCTATTCTTGAATCCATATGGAAACAGGTATCAGAATATTTTAAGGATTATGATTATCATTTGATTTTTGAGACAATGAATGAAGTCAGGTTGATCGGAACGGAGTTTGAGTGGAATGAAGGAACTAAAGAAGCCAGGGAAATAATAAATATATTAAATAAAGCTGCAGTAGAAACAATAAGAAAAACAGGCAGTAATAATGCAGATAGGACAATTATTATTCCGGTATATGGAGCGAAAGCAAGTGATATAGCTGTAAATGATCTGGAGATTCCGAATGATGATGAGCATATAATTATATCCATTCATGCTTATCATCCATATTTTTTCTGTATGGTTCCAGATGAAACAAATGTATGGGGAACGAAAGAAGAAAAAGAAGATCTCATAAACGTATTGAATTCTTTAAGTAATGCGGCAGCTAAAAAGAAACGTCCTATAGTTATAGGTGAATTCGGAACTATTGACAAAGATAATGAAAACGATAGAGCTGAATATATAAAATTTTATGTTGATGAATGTAGAAAGCGAAATATAACTTGTATAATATGGGATAATAATCAATATAATACATTTGAATGGAATTCGTTTGGATTGTTAGACCGTATTCAGCTTGAGTGGAAACACAAAAAGATTATTGATTCACTTATGAGTGTTGTATAGGAGTGTGTGAAAGTTTTTCTGTAAATCAAATTTCCTAAGATAATAGACGAGTCAGATGATGGCAGGATTGCTATTTTCTGACTCGCTTTGACTATATATGATACCATTGCTTTCGTCAATAATTATGTTAAAATAGATTAAAATTTTTCATGAGCGAATATATGGGGCAAAGCTGCAGTCATAAAATAAATTTAAAATATCTGGAATTGCATTTAATACAATCATCAGAAAGAAAGGAAAAGTGATGTATTTGATTATAAATACATCATACAAGGATTATATGTTTAAAAATGTGATGCCGAAAAGAGCGTATGTATATTTTTGTTTTATGTTATTGTTGGCTGGGTTGTCATCTTTTATTTCAAGTACAATTCCTAGTTTATACAGTGCTATTGTTGATAATGGGATTATGACATCTGATCTAGGATATATTTACAAGGTGCTTATATGGATTTTGGCTTTGACGGTATTAAATTGCATAATAAAAATCTATAACAACATTACGATAAATAAAATAGGATTATATGTTTCACGAGAATTGAAGGAAAGCACAATAAAGAAAGTTTTTGACTCGTCATATGAGTTTTTTGATAAGGTTAGAACGGGGGAGCTGGTACAAAGAATTAAAGAAGTAGATGCCATATCTGGAGTTTTTAACCCGCAGTTTATAGCAATTATTGTCTCTGCTATTACAGGAATATTATCTTTAATCAAGGTGGTGTATCTAGATGTACGGATGGTGATGATTTATATTATTGCATTTCTTTCTCTATTAATTGTTTCATACAGATTTTCGAACAAATATAAAGCGTTAACATATGAACTAGTAAGACTAAACGCTGATTTTAGTAGGAATGTTAATGAAAGCATAACAGGGATGAATGAGATAAAAACAAATAATTTGTCAAGTCTCAAAAGAAATTCAATTAGTGTCATAAATAAAGAGATATACGAAAAAACGAAAAAGCAAAATACTTGTTATGCATTTAATTCAGAGATGATTACATTAATAAATGTGATGACTTCATTAGGTATTACTGCATTGTATGCATATTTATTTGGAGATGGAAATCTTACGTTGGGAACATATATTGCGTTGACACAGTATACGAGTTTAATAATGGCTCCAGCACAGATGGCATCTTCTGGAATCAGTATGGTACAACCAATTATTGTCATACTCAAGCGATTAAAGTTTTTTGATGAAGCTGAAAGACAGAATGATTCCGGTACAGATATAGGAGCAATTAAATCGATTTCATTTGAAAAAGTAAGTTTTAATTATGATGCTAAGAAAGTGTTGAAGGATGTCAGTTTTACAGTTAATGAGAATGATAAGGTTTTAATTAATGGAGAAAATGGATCTGGTAAAACAACGTTAGTAAAACTGCTCGTAAGATTATATGATAATTACAATGGCATTATTAAGTTAAATAATTTGGATTCAAAAAAGTATTCCCTAAAGAGCATAAGAAGGCAAATAGCAATTGTGTTTCAAGAAACATTTCTATTTGATGATACTTTGTATAGCAATATAATTTGTGGGAATAAAAACGTAAGTCGCGAGGAAGTGATAGATGTAATAGAAAAAGTTGGATTAGTAAAAAATCTTTCGGGGATGAGTATTGATGAAATATTAAACGTTAGTATTGTTGAGGGAGGAAAGAATTTATCTGGTGGCCAAAAACGTATGATAGCAATTGCACGTGCACTGCTAAAAAAACCAAGTGTTTTAATACTTGATGAACCAACTACATATCTTGATGAGGAGACTAAAACTAATTTCTGTGATTTTATACGTGATACACAAGACATTATTTTAATCATCATCTCGCATGACAATGATTTGCGTAGATTGATAAATAACACAGTCGATTTAAAGAAAACTTGATTTCGTAAATAAATATCATACGGATATCCCAAATAAGAAGAACGCCCAAATATATATGATTATTTGGGCGTTCTTCTGAAATTTGGGAGAGATGTAATCACTTTTTTATGGCCAGCCGTTTTCTCTGAACCAATCGAAAATATCGCTACGTGTCATTTTTATAACCTCCAATTCCATTCTGATTCTTTCGTTTTTCAATAAACACATTATATTATAAACCAAAAAAAAATCAAAATGGCATTGTGTGAACGACACATTTATTGAGTGAACGACATGTTTTAATAAATAAATGTATGCTATCATTTTGGTAAATATTATAAAGTTGTTCACTTTAATATGTAAAAAATTACTGAATATTATGCTGAAATGCATTATATTATTGTACTTTGTGAACAAATATGATAAAATCTTTGTCTATATGCTACATTTGAAGTATTAAGAGGTTCTATCATGGCGGTTTCAGTGTCATTTAATATAGCTATTTGTGATGATGATGCTTTATGGCATAAGGAAATAGGTGCTGTATGCAGTGATTTTTTCGATGCTAAAAGAGCAGATTATGAGATTTTTCACTATTATTCTGGTGAAGAGATTATAAAGGAAAAAGAAAATAACATAGATATTCTATTTTTAGATATAGAGATGGGTAAGATGGATGGGCTTGCTGCAATGAAAGAGATTGAACAGATGCCCAACATTCACAAGATTATTTTTGTATCAAGTCATCCAGAGGTTGTTATGAATGCATTTGGCTATAAAACCATCGGTTTTGTTCCTAAGCCATTCGCTAAAGTGGATATTGATACTAAGCTTGAGAAATATTATGAAAAGAGAATGGCAGACTCTGTTATTAATTTTACTGATTATAAGGGGGCTGTTGTTATCCGCAAATCCGATATTATATATATAAAAGCGGATTCGAACTACATTATTATATATACTGAAACTGGAGAGCGTATTATTTCTTGTACGCTTAAAGAATGTGAAGGATTACTAAAAGGTATGCCATTTCTTCGAATACACAAATCGTTTATAGTTAATCTGGATCATGTTAAAAATCTGACAGGCAGTTCTGTCTGTTTTGAAAATGGGGAGACACTTACAATAGGAAGAAGTTACAAGGATGAAGTAAGATCCGAGTATCAGAGGTATTTGCTTAAGGAGTTACGTACATGAAAAGTTATGTTGTTACATTGGCATATAGTCTGTTAGATGTAATGAAATATCTTTTATGTATAATTCTGATCTTTCGTATTCCTATTCGCAAAAAGAAGATTTCTATACCAATCTGGCTTTTGATGTCAGTTGCACTTTGTGTCGGATATTTTTGCTTAAATCAACATGCCGGATTGTTCTTTTTCATTCCCAATATCTGTGCATTGTTCCTGTTATTCTTTTTTGAAAAGAATTATAAACTTAAGGGCGCTCTGTTCATTGTTCTGTCGTGGATCATAATGGATTTACTTTCCGAATTTATTAAGTTGTTGCTTTCAGCAATAAGCGGAAATAATGACCACATATTGGGTTCTATTTATGCCAATAATCTTCTGGATAAGATTATTGTTCTTTTTATCCCGCTTTTTTATCATATAATTGTAAATATGCTAATCAATAAGAAAGTTGATTATTCTTTATATCCATTTCAGTGGGTAATAATCATAATCTGTTTTGGTGGATCACTTCTTATTATCCCTTCGTTAGAGAATATTATAAAGGGGCAAACGGTTGATTCGACCAGCTACATTATAATGTGTATATCTCTTATCACGATTCTCTTCCTATTTATATTCATTTTAGTATGGCAGAGTTATGTTATGCGTAAAAATGTCCTCATGAAGAGAGAAGAGCTCAGATACCAGTATATGCTCAGAACTCAGTCTGATTATTTCGATGGACTTATGAAGAATGACCAGGAACTCAGAAAATTCCGGCATGATATGTGTGCTCATATCGCTGCACTCCGTGAATATGCAAATGGAAATAACGACGAGAAGATGATCGAGTATCTGTCTCGTATGGAAGAGAAAGCAAATGTATCCAAAGTAAAAAAATATACAGGAAACAGAGCCGTGGATGCAGTGATAAATGATCAGATTCATGTTATGGATGAAAAAAATATAAGGTTCAACTATGATGGATTTTATCGGACCAGGGAAGACATAAGTGATTTTGATCTATGTACAATATTTTATAATCTTATAAAAAATGCAATAGAGGCCAGTGATAAAGTGGAAGCTCCTGATAGAAGTATAGACGTTAAGGTCAAGAGTATAGGAGACAAGCTTGGTATATCAGTTGGAAATGACACTATATTAGAAGAAATACCTGAAGATGGGATTCTTCAGACGACTAAAAAAGATAAATTAAATCACGGTTTAGGTACGCGTAGTGTCAGAGAAGTAGTCGAAAAACATGATGGTATCTATATTAATAATATAATAGATGGAAGATTTATAACCGAGATAGTTATTTAATGAGCGTTAATTGATGCTTTTCTTGTGCTTTTAAGAATTATACTCTCACCCAAAGGATTATTATTTGGGTTAAGGAGATGTTTAATGAAGTTAAGGGAAAGGCTTATCATGGGTCTTTGTATTGCTTCGCTACTTTGTGTTGCAGGATGTGGAGCGGTTGAAGATTCTGATAATGTATTGGGAGAAAAAGATTCGGTTACATCTGAATCGGCGCAGCAGGAAGAAAAAACTGTAGTTAAATCCGTGTCTGTTACCACAGAAAAGAAGACAGAAGCTACTTCAGAGAATAAGTCTGACAAAGCTATCGGGAAGTCTAAAGAAGAGGCTTCAAGTACAGAAGCCACAAATATTAATGCTTCAAGTTTTGTCGGTCAATGGGCTGAAGAACATGCTCATAGAGGTGTTATCAGCATATCTGAAGCAGGAAAAGGAACGTATGATGTAGAGGTTAGTTGGAGCGGTAGTGCATTTGAGAAAGCAATCTGGACTATGAAGGCCCAGTATAATAATGATACTAATCGACTGGAATATTCGGATTGTACTAATACATTTCGTACTTATTCCGATGAAGAGAATTATACTGATGAAGTAGAGTATACGGATGGTAGTGGCTATATGTACTTTGCTGATTCGAAACTTGGCTGGGTAAGTTCTAAGTCAGATGTAGATGGAATTGATGGATCTTCATTTTTTGTAAGCTATGACAGCATTGAGAATGAACAGAACAAGCCGGCCCCAAAGACTAGTGAAGTTGAAACAAAAACAACTGAGGTTGATATCATGCCGAATGAGGCTGATAATGAAGAGGATGTAACGACGGAAGATATGGATGGTGAAAGAAAACCTGATTCATTCGTTGGTACTTATACATATGAGGGTACAAATGCTCAGAGTGGAGAGTTGATCGTCACTCGTGATGAAGACGCTTATTATGTTACGATAAATGTCATTGTTTCTGAAGATAAGGAAGAATACTCTGTAACATTCAGCGGAAAGTTTAGCGGAAAAGGAGTATTGACATATGATAATGCCATAAAGACGCACATTTTCTATGATGAGAACCATGTGGCTGATGAGATTGAGGATTATAACAGCGGAACAGGAACTATTCAGCTAGGTTATCCGGATGGCGATACATTATCAATGAATTGGCATGATGGAGTGTCTGGAGAAGAATCAGTTTTTTTCAGAACAAAATAAAAACTTGATTTTTTGTCATTATGCATTATACTAATGCTGTATTGAATATGAATTGAAGCAAAGGTGCTTCGGGTTTTCAGGCTCGAAGTGCCTCCTTTTGTTTTGTACCGCGGGATTAATTCGTGATTTTTATGGAGGATGAACAAATGTATGACGTTATGTCCGATGATAAGTTGCATGAGGAATGTGGAGTTTTCGGAATATACTCCCTATCCGGTAAAAATGTTTCACAGGATATATACTATGGTCTCATCGCACTTCAGCATAGAGGCCAGGAAGCTGCTGGAATAGCGGTTTCAGATACGTCCGGTCCTATGGGGAACCTTTCTATTAAGAAGGATATGGGACTTGTTAGTGAGGTTTTCCATAAGGAAGATCTTCAGAAGTTGGAAGGAAATATCGGTGTCGGACATGTTCGTTATTCAACAACCGGTGGAAGCAGAGTAGAAAATGCACAGCCAATCGCGATGAATTATATCAAGGGTAGTCTTGCGCTCGTACATAACGGAAATATAGTAAATGCATCTGAACTGAAGAATGAGCAGATGTATCGAGGACTTGCACATTATACTACTTCTGATTCAGAAGTTCTGGCGTATGAGATAATCGGAGAAAGAGTAAAAGCAGGTACGATTGAAGAAGCTATAAAAAATGCGGCATCAAAGCTGAGAGGTGGATATGCCGTTGTTGTCATGAGTCCGAGAAAACTTGTGGGAATTAGAGATCCTTTCGGAATAAAACCACTTATTCTGGGCAGAAAACCAGCATCATCGGAAAATACTTCTAAAGAAGAATTTGATGAATCATATACATATATACTTGCATCTGAGAGTACAGCGATCACTTCCGTAGGTGGAGAGATTATCAGAGATATTGAGCCTGGTGAGATCATTTCTATAACCAAAGATGGTATCGCCAGTGACAGAGGACTCTGCCAGGTGAAGCGAGCTCACTGTATCTTTGAGTATATATATTTTGCGAGAAATGATTCTGTCATGGACGGGATTGAGATTCATGATGCGAGAGTAAATGCTGGAAAAGCACTTGCGAGAAAATCCAGAGTTGATGCAGATATAGTAGTAGGTGTTCCTGATTCAGGACTTGCGGCAGCGGAAGGATATGCGTTAGAATCGGGGATTCCATTTGCGCTGGCATTTCATAAAAACAGTTATATTGGAAGAAGTTTTATAAAACCGACAGATGAGGAAAGACGTACGGCAGTACATATGAAACTCAGCGTTCTCGGTAATGTAGTGAAGGATAAGAATATAGTAATAATAGATGATTCGATAGTACGTGGAACGACCATGAAGCAGCTTATCGAAATGCTTCGAAAGGCAGGAGCAAAGGCAGTTCATGTAAGGATCAGTTCTCCTCCATTCCTGTATCCATGTTACTATGGAACAGATGTTCCTACTGCTAAGCAGCTTATAGCATCTCACCATTCAAGTGAAGAAGTATGTAAAAGTGTTGGAGCAGATTCGCTGGAATATCTGAGTGTGGAAGATTTTAAGACAATGGTGGGAGATCTTCCACTTTGTACCGCATGTTTCACAGAAGAATACCCGGTGTAAACGTAAGATCGCTTGTGTGGAAGTATGTATGTAAGACATCGCTTGCGCTCATGGCGGGATCTCCCGAACGGTCGCTCAGCAAAGCTTCGCTCGCTAAACTCTCACTTCGCACCATGTGCTCGTGAATCGTTAAGCGCCGCGACCCTTATGGTCTTACATAAATACTTCCGCACTTTCGCGATATATGTTTACACGCGTACAAAAAATAATAAATAAAAAATTATACTTGACTTTTGAAAATAAAGTATTATACTGTAAACAGTTTCGAAAAATAAAATAGTAATGATAAAAAGCAAAGGCGCTTTGAGTTTTTTCTCAAAGTGTCTTTTTGTGTTTTTAGGAGGAATATAATGGAAGAGAATATGAGAGAATTGCAGGAGAAAGGCTTATATAGTTCATCTTTTGAGCATGATAACTGCGGTATCGGTGCTATCATTCAGATGGATGGTAAGGTCAGTCACGGGCTTGTTGCAGATGCCTTGTCGATAGTTGAGAATCTGGAGCACAGAGCGGGCAAGGATGCAGAGGGAAAGACCGGTGACGGTGTCGGAATCCTTACCCAGATTCCTCATTTATTCTTTAAGAAGGTTTGTACTCAGCAGGGCATCGACATAGGTGATAAGAGAGAGTACGGTGTCGGAATGTTCTTCTTCCCTCAGAGTGATCTTGAGAGAAAGCAGGCTAAGAACATGTTCGAGACTATCGTTAGAAAGACAGGTCTCAAGATACTTGGTTGGAGAGATGTCATCACAAATCCTAACGTTCTCGGAAGTAAAGCCAGAGAATGTATGCCTGTTATCGAGCAGGTATTTATAGAAAGACCTGAATCTGTCAAGGGTTCGGACCTTGCATTTGACCGCCTCCTTTACATTGTAAGAAGAGAGTTTGAACAATGCTGTGAGACAACATATGTTCCATCTCTTTCATGCAGAACTATCGTATATAAGGGAATGTTCCTTGTAGGACAGCTGAGAACATTCTTCCTCGATCTTCAGGACGAGGATTATGAATCAGCAATCGCTATGGTTCATTCAAGATTTTCAACTAACACAAATCCTAGCTGGAACAGAGCTCATCCTAACCGTCTTATGGTACATAACGGTGAGATCAATACCATCAAGGGAAATGCAGATAAGATGCTTGCTCGTGAAGAGACTATGGATTCAGAGCTTCTTTCAGACGAAGCTATGACAAAGGTTCTTCCGGTTATATCATCAAGCGGATCTGACTCAGCAATGCTTGATAATACTCTTGAGTTCCTGATGATGAGCGGAATGGATCTGGCTCTTGCTGCCAGCATTCTTATTCCGGAACCATGGGCTCATAATGATACTCTTTCGCAGGAAGAGAGAGACTTCTATCAGTACTACGCTACTATGATGGAGCCTTGGGATGGTCCTGCTTCAATACTGTTCTCAGACGGAGACGTTATGGGAGCTATCCTTGATAGAAATGGACTTCGTCCATCACGATATGTGGTTATGGATGACGGAAGACTCATCCTCTCATCTGAGGTAGGAGTACTTCCGTTGGACGAAAGCCATATTGTAAAGAAAGACAGATTATATCCGGGTAAGATGCTTCTTGTAGATACAAGAGAAGGAAAGATTTATCTGGATCATGAGATAAAAGAGAAGTACGCTCACAGAAATCCTTACGGTGAGTGGCTTGATATGAGCCTTATCGAGCTTAAGAGTCTCAAGATTCCTAACGAGAAGGTTCCTGAGATATCAGGAGAAGAGAGACAGAAGCTTCAGAAGGCATTTGGCTATACATACGAGAACTATCATGAAGGAATCCTGAACATGGCTCTGAACTCAACAGAGCAGATCGGTTCCATGGGTGTGGATACTCCTATAGCAGCACTTTCAGGCGAGTATCAGCCTCTGTTCTACTACTTCAAACAGCTCTTTGCACAGGTTACGAATCCTCCAATCGATGCAGAGAGAGAGAAGATAGTTACATCAAGAAGTGTATATGTTGGAAAGAACGGTAATCTTCTTGAAGAGAAACCTGAGAACTGTCACGTTCTGAAGATTCACAATCCAATCCTTACCGATCTGGATATGCTGAAGATCAAGCATCTTGATAAGGATAAGGTAAAGTCTGCGACAGTTTCAATCCTTTACTACAAGAGTACTCCTATGAACAGAGTTCTGAAGCATCTCTTCGTAGAGGTTGATAAGGCATATCGTCAGGGCGCAAGCGTACTTATTCTTTCAGACAGAGGCGTGGATGAAAACCATGTTGCTATTCCTTCTCTTCTTGCAGTTGCTTCTGTTCATAAGCATCTGGTAGAGACTAGGAAATGTACTGCAATGTCTATCATCCTCGAGTCAGGTGAGCCACGCGAGGTACATCATTTCGCAACACTTCTCGGATATGGTGCATCAGCAGTTAACCCATATCTTGCTCACGCAACTATCGGTGAGCTTATCGAGGATGGAATACTTGATAAAGATTACTATGCTGCAGTTGATGACTATGACAAGGCTGTTCTTAACGGAATAGTTAAGATCGCTTCCAAGATGGGTATCTCAACCATTCAGTCATATCAGGGCAGCAAGATGTTTGAAGCAATAGGTGTTTCAAAGGAAGTTATAGATGAGTACTTTACAGGTACGGTTAGCCGTGTTGGTGGAATCACACTGGATGATATCGCTGCTGCTGTAGATGCACAGCACAGTAAGGCATTTGACCCACTGGGACTTCCGGTTAATCTTGAGCTTACTGCTATGGGAAGACACAAGTTCCGCAGTCAGGGTGAAAATCACAGATATAATCCACAGACTATACATATGCTTCAGCTTTCAACAAGAGAAGGTAACTATGAGAAGTTCAAGGAGTATACCGAAATGGTTGACTCTGAGAAGACAGGTTATCTCAGAAGTCTTATGGAGTTTAATTATCCTGAACAGGGAGTTCCTCTTGATGAGGTTGAGAGTGAAGAGTCAATCATGATGAGATTCAAGACTGGAGCTATGTCTTACGGATCTATCTCAGAAGAAGCTCATCAAACTCTTGCTATAGCGATGAATCACATTCACGGAAAGTCAAACAGTGGTGAAGGTGGAGAGAGTGATGAGAGAATCGCTTCAGCCGGAACAAAGAATGACAGAAGTTCTGCCATAAAGCAGGTAGCAAGTGGTAGATTCGGTGTAACAAGTAAGTATCTGGTAAGTGCCAGAGAGATTCAGATAAAGATGGCACAGGGAGCAAAGCCGGGGGAAGGTGGACATCTTCCGGGCAAGAAGGTTTATCCTTGGATTGCAAAGACAAGACATTCAACTCCGGGTGTGAGCCTTATATCTCCACCACCACATCATGATATATATTCGATAGAAGATCTTGCACAGCTTATATACGATCTCAAATGTTCCAACAAGCAGGCAAGAATATCGGTTAAGCTTGTTTCGGAAGCCGGTGTTGGTACGGTTGCAGCCGGTGTTGCTAAGGCAGGTGCCCAGGTTATCCTTGTATCGGGATACGATGGCGGTACAGGTGCAGCTCCACTCAGCTCAATCCATAATGCAGGTCTTCCATGGGAGATGGGTCTTGCAGAAACACATCAGACACTTCTTTCAAATGGACTCAGAAATCAGGTCGTTATCGAGACTGATGGAAAGCTCATGAGCGGAAGAGACGTAGCAATCGCAGCTATTCTTGGTGCTGAAGAATTTGGATTTGCAACAGCTCCACTGGTAACTATGGGATGCGTAATGATGAGAGTATGTCAGAATGATACATGTCCTATGGGAGTTGCTACACAGAATCCGGAACTCAGAAAGAGATTCAGAGGAAAGCCGGAATATGTTGAGAACTTCATGTACTTCGTTGCTAAACAGCTTCGTGAATACATGGCTAAGCTTGGTGTAAGAAGCATAGATGAGCTTGTAGGTAGAACAGATCTTCTGAAGGTTAAAGAAGGTCTTACTGATTCGGAGGCAGAGATGAATCTTGAACAGATTCTCGTAGATATGTCAGGAATCAATAGAGAGCTTCAGACATTCCACAGCGAGAAAGCGTATGACTTCAAGCTTGAAGAGACAAAGGACGAGAAGGTTCTTCTCAAGGCTAAAGAGGTTAAGTCAGTACTTGATGCATCTGGAAAGAACGCATCAAAGAATCCTAAGAAGAGTGAATTAAGTATAAATCTTACTAATACAGATAGGACATTCGGAACACTTCTCGGAGCAGAGATTACACGTAATTATCCGGATGGACTACCTGAAGATACATTTGTTATCAACTGTATAGGTGCAGGTGGACAGAGTTTCGGTGCATTTATCCCTGAGGGACTTACACTTAAACTTGTCGGAGACAGCAACGATTACTTTGGAAAAGGACTTTCTGGAGGTAAGCTGATCGTTCATGCTCCAGAAAATGCAGGCTACAACGCTGAAGAGAATATCATCATCGGAAATGTCGCCCTCTACGGAGCTACATCCGGAGAGGCTTATATAGCCGGTGTTGCAGGTGAGAGATTCTGCGTAAGAAATTCCGGTGCATCTGCAGTAGTAGAAGGTGTCGGAGAGCACGGATGCGAATATATGACAGGTGGATGTGCTGTTATTCTCGGACCTACAGGCAAGAACTTTGCCGCAGGTATGAGCGGTGGAATCGCATATGTTCTTGACGAAGAAAATACTCTGTACAAGAACCTCAACAAGCAGCTGGTTCTTATGGAGAAGATTGAATCAAAGAACGATAAAGAAAAACTTAAAGATATGATCGAGAATCATGTGAAGTATACAGGTTCAGAAAAAGGAAAGAGAATCCTTGAAGATTTCGAAGAATATGTAGGTAAGTTTAAGAAGATCATTCCTAACGATTACAAGGAAATGCTTCACCTTACAGCTCAGTTCGAAGAACAGGGCATGTCACATGAACAGGCTCAGATTGAGGCATTTACAGAGTTAGTTGGATAGTAACAACGTATCAGTGTCGTTCTGAGCAAAGCGAAAAATCTATAAAGGAAAGGATTAAGTATGGCTAAACCAACAGGTTTTTTGGAATATGAGCGTGTGGATGCACCTGCTATTTCTGAAAAAGAAAGAATCAAGAATTTTAAAGAATTTCATGAGAGACTGAATTCTGAAGAACAGAAGAATCAGGCTGCCCGCTGTATGAACTGCGGAGTTCCGTTTTGTCAGGCGGGACTTATGATAGCCGGTATGGCATCTGGTTGTCCTCTTAACAACCTGGTACCAGAACTAAATGAACTGGGAGCGGATGGTAATCTGGAACTTGCATATAGAAGACTGTCTATAACACACAGCTTTCCTGAATTTACATCAAGAGTATGTCCTGCCCTTTGCGAGAAAGCATGTACCTGTGGACTTCATCAGGAACCTGTTTCAACCAAAGAGAATGAAAAGGCCATCATAGAATATGCATTTGAGAATGACCTCGTTAAAGAGATTACACCGGAAGTAAGAACCGGTAAGAGAGTGGCAGTAGTTGGAAGCGGTCCTTCTGGACTTGCTGCTGCGCAGCTCCTGAATAGTCGTGGTCACTCGGTTACAGTTTTCGAACGTAGCGATCGTATTGGAGGACTTCTTCGTTACGGAATTCCTAATATGAAGCTTGAAAAGGATGTTATCGACAGACGAATCAAGCTTATGGAAGATGCAGGCATCGAGTTTAAGACCAGTGTAAATGTTTGCGGTAATAAGAAGATTGATACGAAGTTTTCAGATAAGGTTACATATGTATCTGCTGAAGAATTAAAGAAAGAATATGATGCAGTGATTCTTGCATGCGGAGCATCAAATCCAAGAGATATTAAGGCAACTGGAAGAGATGCGAAAGGAATATATTTTGCAGTTGACTTTCTTGGTAGGGTAACTAAGAGTCTTCTGGACAGTGACTTCAGTATTCTAAATAAGGGAAAAGAGAAGGATGCTGATAAGGTATTTCCATATAGTGAAGTTAAAGATAGAGATGTTATAGTAATCGGTGGTGGTGACACAGGAAATGACTGTGTCGGTACATGTGTCAGACTGGGAGCTAAGTCGGTTGCTCAGCTTGAGATGATGCCATGTCCTCCTACAGAAAGAATGGATTCAAATCCATGGCCGGAGTGGCCTAAAGTCCTGAAAACTGATTATGGTCAGGAAGAGGCTATATTCAAGTTTGGAAATGATCCAAGAATCTATAAAACTACCGTAAAAGAATTCATTTCCGAAGAAGTGAAGGGCGCTGACGGAAAGAAAGAGAAACGACTGAAGGAAGTTGTTCTGGTATCACTTGAGTCAAAGAAAGATGAGAAGACAGGCCGTTTCATGATGGTTCCTGTTGAAGGAAGTGAGAAAACAGTACCTGCTCAGCTTGTTCTGATCGCAGCGGGATTCCTTGGAAGCGAAAGCTATGTAACAGAAGGCTTCGGAGTTGAAGTAGATGGCAGAACAAATGTAAAAACCGAAGCAGGAAGCTTCGCTACATCAGTTCCCGGAGTTTATACAGTGGGAGATATGCATCGTGGACAGTCACTTGTTGTGTGGGCTATCTCTGAAGGAAGAAAAGCAGCACGTGAAGTAGACCATGATCTGATGGGATTTACTAATCTGTAAAGATGTAAATATATATAATAATAAAGAAGTATCAATCTCTGTTTGTGGCAGGGGTTGATATTTCTTTTTATACAATTTATTCGGTTTTATAATTTGGGGTTATTTGTTATAATAAAATCTGTTTCTGTAGGTTTATAACTTGGGAAGTGTATTGATCCCAGGGGACGTGACAGTAAGGAGAAGAGACATGATTAAGGCAGTTATATTTAATGAAAAGATTTTCCAGGAAGAGAATATCTGTCCAGACACAGATTCGATGCTGGAAGCTTTGAACGAAAAGGGGTTAAAAACGAAGATTACAAGCAATATTGATATTGCTTTGAAGGAGTTAGATGTTCTTCCAGAAGAATGTCTATATATCGGAGATGGAACTCCGGATCTGAAGAATGCTGGAGAGGCAGGTATGCATCCTGTTCAGGCAACTTGGCATTTAAAGGAAGGTGGTTCTCAGGAACCTTTGCCGGGATTCAGACATGCAGAAAATCCTATGGATGTTTTAGTTTGTGCAGAAGAAGGTGATTCTATCTTTTATGCATCATGGTATCCGGAAGTTGAAAAGGGGGATTTCATTTCGAAGAATCCTACCTATGAATGCGGCCATTATTTTCATCTGTTTCATGAAGGAAAGTTTGAATATGATGGCGTGACACTGAAGTATTATTGGTATGATCCGCGAGAGCATGGTTTTAAGGACAATGGAAAGCTTCCGATTCTTAACTTCCTGCATGGAACAAGTAATTCATTAGTAGGTGACCTGTGTATCAATTATACAGGGGCTGAGTTCTATGCGTCGGAAAGCTATCAGAAGACAATGGGTGGTGCTTATATCCTTATTCCGGTAGCTAATGAATATGAGGATGAAAATGGATATATAAGGGGATATTGGTCAAAAGAATATCTTGAATCCGTTCATGCGCTTATAATGAATTTTATTGCTGAGAAGACAGATGGTGTAGGACTTCGTTTTATTTTCGGCAATTCCTCGGGTGCAACTTTTGTACTTCGTCTTATGGATACATATATGGATGATTTCGATGTCGTTGTTCCTGTTGGAAGTGCAGCGCTTCCTGATGATTCTATATTAGATCAATATGATGAAAAGGGAAAAACTCTGTTTTTTGCTATGGGAAGAAGAGATGAATTCCATTCGTTTGACGAGGAAGTTAAGCCACGTCTTCCAAAGCTGGAGCAGATGAAAAATTGTATCATCTTTATTCCTGAATGGGTTAGAAATGGAGATGGTGGAATAGCATCGATAATCGGTGGAGTGGAAATGGGACAGCACTGCCTTATGAACCCTATACAATGTAATCTGATCCTTGATGATGGAACACCTATGGATGAACGTTTTCCGGAAGGTATCACAGGGTGGATAGCCGGACTTATATAATAAGAATACCCCGATGGATTATTCCATCGGGGTATCTTATTATACAAACACACAAAACTTCAATTGGGAGGGAGGTTTTTTTCTTTGTATGATATATTTATACAGTATGAAGCCATCCTATCCCCATCTAAATAGATATTGTTTTCCATCAATTTGAACAATTATTATCATCACTGGTGGTGGTGTTCTCTTTTTTCTTCGTACATTTTTTGATCTGCAACTCTTAGATAGGATTCTTTGATCTTATTGAATTGATCATCATCTGTCTCTTTAGGAGCTGTGATCTCATAACCGAAACTGAGGACTATGTTATATTCTTTTCCGTCCTGACGACATTGTTCGGATATGTACTTTCTTACTTTTGCTATATATTTTCGTGCCATCTCATCAGTATAGTTCTTAGCGATGATAACGAATTCATCTCCACCGGATCTGATACATATCTCGTTATGCTTACTTGCCTTTGTAAGACAAGTAGCTATTGTTTTGAGACAGTAGTCACCTTCGGGATGACCATAGGTGTCGTTAATGTGTTTCATATCATCCATATCTATAGCGAAAACAGCTAGATTGGAGCGATTTTCTATACATTCATTATAATAATCACCAAAGAAGAGATCATAACCACGTCTATTAAAAAGACCGGTCAGCATATCTCTGTTCGAAAGATCGCGCATCTTCTCAACGACGGTCTTTAGTTCATATCGTGTATACCAGTTAAATAGAATAGTGCCGATATTCACAAGCCAGGATTTAATATTTAACTGACCTATATCTTCCAGATTAGGAGATACGATAAAATATCCCATGAAGTACTGAATGTAATGGATCGGGAATATGTAATAAGGTTTTGAATCATCCATCATAACATCAGGAAGAAGACATCCCTTAGCAAGCGTCTGGCGTGGAATTGGTTTGTTGTTGTACATTCCGCATACTACATCAAACTCAACATCCTCCAGATCCTTGACGGAGTTAATGATACGTTTTCCGTTCCAGTCTTTTGCAAGACACAGTACCGCATCGTTAAAGCCTGTTTCATTGAGGCAGTTATCTTCTATCTCATTGAAAACATCCTCGAGGGTTTCTGAAGCATATGTTCCAAGTAGAAGATTAGTGGCCGAAAGCGATAGGTCGTCCTGTTTCTCATTGAGAATATCATAAGCATCTCTTAACTGGCTGTATTTGAATGTATCATTGGACTCACATCCGCAGGATTCGCGGAGTTTAAGAATTCCTGGGAGTTCTTGTGTATTTGGGACATTTTCGCCATTCCAAAGATCGACCAGCGTTTCAATTCCGGCTTTGCCGACATTCTCAAATGGTTGTCTGGATGATGTGATAGAAGGTTCGGAATATCTTGCCTGAAGTACGTCGTCATATCCGGTGATCAATACATCATCAGGAATATTGAAGCCTCTATTCTGTAGAGCTTTTATGATACCGAGAGCAGTGTAGTCATTTACACAGATTATAGCTTCGGGAAGAGGACGATTCTTGTCTTTATACAGATCAAGTATCTGTGAAGCTACGGCTTCACCACAGTTTGATTTCATAGTTCCGTATACTGTTTTTTCAGGTGGGAATGGAATACCGTGCTTCTGCATAACAGCTTCTGTAATTCGTTCTCTGTCTCGCAGAAATGGTCGGTCTCTTTTGCTGGACACATAAACAAAATCCCGGCATCCATGAACATTTATCAAGTGTTCAATAACTTCCATGAAGGAGCTGTCCTGATCATTTACAATATTGTAAGAAAAATCAGTAGTATCACCTAAGGAAACAATAGGACCGGGGAATTGTCTTTTGATATCATTTACGCGCTCTCTGTATAGGTCGGGCATATAAGAATCAAAGGAAATAAGCCCATCATATTCCGAAAGAAGCGAAAGATGAAAGATGGACATATCTCCCTTGTCATAATTTTTATAACGAGCATATTTGTTGCTGCTGTAGTTATCATTAAAGCTGGTAAAGAGTATCAGCTTTATATTGTTTTTCTCAGCTGCGTTAATGACTCCATATTCAGTTTCTTTTGTCATATCTCTATAGATATTCGCCAGAAAAACGGCAACTTTTTTTCTTTCCATACCATTACCTCATAAGTAAAAGATAAGTATAGAGTCTGGCTTTATAGATGTGATGTAATTATATCAAATTGGAAGTGTATAAACAATATATTATTCCCAGTATTTATAGGTTATCTCAGAGATATTCCGTATCGTTTCGCTGCTTGTGTCGGTTCCTTCTATTTTATCTGTAAATACGCATATTATATAATCAGTTGTTTCGCCATAAACTATGGCCGCATCGCTTTCGACATCTTCAAGATCACCGGTTTTATTGGCGACAGCTACGTTTTCTGGTAAGACGGATGGAATCTTTTCAGTATATTCCTGCTGCATCATGTAAGATACGATCTTATCGGCACCTTCTACATTTTTGCCTGTATATAGTTTCTCGAGATAGTCACCGACCTCTGATACTTCTACATAGTTTTCATTCTGTGCTTCAAAATCCAGCATAAGTCGCCCCATTCTGGTGGTTTTATAGCCAAATGAACTTATATATTTATTTACGACTGACATTCCTGCGTCTGGGTCATCCCCGCCGAGCATAGTGACGAGTTCGTTACATGCATCATTATCGCTTATTGTGATCATATCCTTAATCAGTTCTTCTATCTCTGACCGAGAATAACCTGTTTTAATCAGATCATCTATATTTCTGTAGGCGGCACCAGCAACGAAAAGCTTGATGATACTCGCTGCTTTCTGTTTCCCATCTGAAAGCTTGATAGTTTCGCCTGTCGAGAGATTCTTCATATATGCAGAACATAAGGAGCCTTCGCTTCGCAACATTTCAAGATATTCAAGAGATTCATCCATGATCTGTCTGCTGTTATTACTCAGTTTTGGAGAAATGTTATCATCGCTGACATTTTCTGGAAGATTATAATATGCTTCGATACCATTTACGATTCCTTCTACCATTTTTTCCTGATAATCAGGATCCTGCATATTTGTGTCGTCATCTGGATTGGTCATATATCCCATTTCCAGTATCATTACAGGTATAGTACTCCAGTTTATTCCAGTCATTGTGTCGCTGGTAGATACACCTTCATTATACATTCCTGTTGTTTCACAATAGTTATCAAGTACGGATTCAGCTAGTTTGTAGCTGTCATCGTAAAGTTCTCCGACATATGGGTTAGAGGATGAGCCAACTAGTGCCATAGCTCCGTTTATGCTCGGGTCATCACTTCCGTTGGCATGTATTCTGATAGAGATATCGGCACCGGCGTCATTGGCAAGACAAGCTCGTTCCATATTGCTTATGGCTGTCTCGTTGTTTTCGCGAGTCATGATTACCTTGTAACCTTTTTTCTTCAGTTCATCACGAAGCTTGAGAGAAATATCAAGATTAAGCTGATATTCCGGTACATCAGTATAAGCACCTACAGTACCTTCTGCAGCTTTGGTTTTCATTTCTGACGAGTCGGGACCATTCGGTTCGGTGTCGCTCATATCGATATCTTCACTCTGGTGTCCAGGGTCTATCGCAATCAGGATATCTTCTCTGGGATTCTTTTTTTCTGTTTTAGTAGGTGTTGCTTTATCAAACGCAGAATCAGTAGCGGTTGCTGTTTTAATCACTTTAGCGGCTTCAGTGGGTGTTTGTTCCTGAGTTACTGCCTCTGTGACAACTTCTGTAGTTGGTTCGCTATTATGTAGTCCGGGAATATTCAGATCGGACAAACTGCAACTGCACAAAAATGATGAAAGTATAGATATATTTATAAGAACACCTATATAATGTTTCTTGTTTTTGAGTTTATAATTCTTAATAATCATGTTGATATAATACTCCATAAATCCATATATTTGACATAGACAGTATAGCGAAACGATATGTGAAAAACAACTTCCATCATGAAAATAACCCGGAGGATGAAACCTTCGGGTTATTCGGTGTATAAAATGGTTAATGGAATTATATAATTGTCTTAATATGTTACTTCAAATTTTACTGAGTTATCTATCTTTCCGTTACCAATGAAACCAATCTCTATGCTCTTTCCTTTTTCGATAGATTTATTCCAATCAACAGGAGTGATAACGTAGTAATCTCCGCTGGTTTTAAATTTCATATTCCAGCCGTCACCGATATTAACTTTACTCTTCTTAACTTTAAGTGACCAATCCTTTACGGTTTTGTTTGTGTTATTCTTAAGCTTGATTGATACTGTATATCCTGAACCCCAGCTGTTAACAGAATAGCTGACATCAACAGTCTTTTTCGAAGAATCCTTCTTTTCTGTATCTTTCTTATCAGTATCCTTTTTGTCTGTGTCTTTCTTATCAGTATCCTTTTTATCGGTATCTTTCTTGCTTGAATCAGACTTGTGTGAATCGTTCTTACTTGAACCGTTCTGTGTTGGTTCAAATATCCATTCCTGATTAGGCTTTCCAGAGAAAGTCCACTGACATACGTTTGTGCCGGCTGATGTCTCGTGATTATATACATCAAGGGCTCTCTTGCCATTAGATGTTTTTGTTACGATCGTATAGACTCCGTCAGTCTTTGTAGTCTTTACGGTAAATTGCTGAGCATCATGACCGTATGCATCATAAATTTGAATGTTTGCGCCATCCTTGTCTTCTCCGCTGGCTACATCAAGCATGAAATCACCGAGAGCTGACTTAAGAGTTATATAACCGTTGCCCTTATTCTGAACATACCATTTCTGGCCCTTAGATCCAGTGCCCTTTTCAATCTGAACATTGGTTACTTTCTTTGCTGTATCATTCTTAACAGAGAGATACTTTTGTGAAAGAGTATTCTTCAGATAGTACCATCCATCAGGAATGTTTGCTGTTGCATTGTTATTTGTCTTACCGCTACTAGACTGTCCGCTATTATTATCCTTCTTGTCGTCTTTCTTATCATCTTTCTTATCAGACTGTCCATTGTTCTGTCCGTTGTTCTGTCCATTGCCAGGTTGTGGTTGCGGTTGAGGCTGTGTCTGAGACTGTGCGCTGCCAGGTTCACCGATAACCTTCGTATATGCCTGAATAACTTTGTTGTAAGCCTGCTTTGGCTGACCGGGTGATGAGAATAGAAGTGGTTTTGAATCCTTGATCCATGTTGTCTGATCAGATAATCCCCACCAGGTAATACCGGTGATTTTTCCGCCATTTTTCTTTATCTTATTAATCTCTGTAAAGAGATCATAAGCATAACTGGCCATGCTGCTATCACTTGAATTCTTGATATCCAGCTCTGTAATCTGTACTTCAAATCCTGAATTAAGGAATGACTTTAAAGCTTTGATATATGTATTAACATTAGGATTATTTACTCCCAGGTGTGTCTGCATACCAACACCTGCACATATTTTTTTATCCTTATTAATATAATTAACAAGGGTAGTGATATTCTGTACTTCTTGATACGTGTTGTAATCATTATAGAAAAGTTTTACGGAATTAGTAAGCTTGTAATACTCAAGAGTTTCATAAGCATACTTAAATGCTTTTTTTACATAAGAAGCATTAGTTCTGTTATTTCCATAAACTGATTCCCAACCTGAGTTCTTTGCATGAATTACTTCGTTTGCAACGTCCCAGGCATAAACGCATCCACCATACTGATTTGAATAAACATGATTCATAACCGTCTTTACATACATTTCAAGACGAGCATCCATTGTTTTCTGATTTACGAATCCGCTGTTTCCAGAGTAATTACTTCTGAAGAACCATGATGGTGTCTGAGAATGCCATACAAGTGTGTGGGCTCTCATGCCAAGACCATTCTGGCTGCAGATTTTCATTACTTTATCTATTGTACTGAAATTCAACTGAGGTACTTTAGATTCACTATAGCCGTCTGGAATATAGTATCCCTTGCTCTTTGCCTCTGATACTGAGATCAGTTTAGCTGAGTTTCCAAGCAAAGCATCTGGCTTCATCTCGTTTTCGAGAGTGATCGAATTGAAATGTTTCTTTAGAATCTTTAACTGATTTGCATCATTTAACTGATATAGATTAATACATGTTCCTGAATATCCATATGTTCTGCCATATGTATTCAAGAGTGTTGCATCTGCAGCGTGTGTTTCTACGGCTAATCCTGCTAAGCCCATTGAAAATAAACACAAAAACGCCATAATTTTGGCAATAATGCCTTTAAATCTTTTTACCTTCATGGTAACCCCCCTTATGTATAAATATTTAGTTAATTAGGTGAAATTATTGTATCACATTGTTTAAAAAATTGATTTCCAAAAAAAATTGAAATATTTCGCGAAAACTTGTTGTATATGCACAAAAACGATGCGCAAAAATGTTATTTGTGCACAATTTAGCGAGCGCTAACACTTTGTTGAATTCTTACAACACCCATATATGAAAATGTATAAAATATATAAAAACAGAGTGTGTAAGTTTGTTATCAGAAACTTACACACTCTATCTTTTTTATACATACTATAGATTATTAACTTTATTACTCTACATCCTGAAGCGCATCGTAGTTTTCTTCGCCTGTTCTGATCTTGACTACGCGGCTTACTGGATATACGAAGATCTTTCCATCTCCGATCTTTCCAGTGTAGAGGGTCTTCTTAGCAGTTTCGATTACACTGTCTACAGGGATTCCGCTAACAACTACTTCAAGTTTAATCTTAGGAAGAAGTGTTACGTCCATTTCAACTCCACGGTATTTCTCACCGGCACCCTTCTGGATTCCGCAACCACTTACCTGAGTTACTGTGATACCTGTTACACCAAGTGCATTGAGAGCTTTCTTGATCTTGTCGTAACGTGAAAGCTTTGTAATGATAACTACTTTGTTTATACCTGTATCTGTTACACCAGCTACATTTCCCATCTCTGCAGTTACGTTCTGTACTGGAACAGAAGCATTCTTCTGAGCTTCGCTGGCATCCTCATATTCTGGAACACCAAGGTTAGTGTTTTCATTTGCAAGCATTGCTGCATTTGACATATCCATGATACTGAATCCTGAATAAGCTGATGCAAGACCATGCTCTGTTGAATCAAGACCTTCAAGCTCTTCTTCCTCAGATACTCTAAGACCAAAGATTGCTTTGATTATAGTGAATACGATTATCATTGTAATAACTGTCCATGTTGCTACAGCTGCGAAACCAAGTAACTGAAGTCCTAACTGATGGAATCCGCCACCGTAGAAGAGTCCCTGTACACTGTCATTTCCAGGAGCTGTTGTTGTTGCGAAAAGTCCTGTTGCGATTGTTCCCCAGATACCGTTCATCATATGAACTGCTACGGCACCAACTGGATCATCGATATGAAGCTTGAAGTCAAGAAGCCATACACCGAATACTACGAGAAGTCCTGCAACTGCACCGATAATTACTGCACCAAATGCATCTGTTACATCGCAAGGAGCTGTGATTGCTACAAGACCTGCAAGTGAAGCATTGAGACACATTGAAACATCTGGCTTACCATACTTAACCCATGTAAATATCATACATACTACTGTTGCGATAGAAGGTGCTACTGTTGTTGTGAGGAATACTGATGCAAGCTGATCTGTTGAAGTACAAGCTGCACCGTTGAATCCGTACCATCCAAACCAGAGGATGAATACACCGAGAGCACCGATTACAATATTGTGACCAGGGAAGGCATTTACCTTAGTAACCTTACCATTTTCATCTTTTTCAAATTTACCGATACGAGGGCCAACCATCTTGGCACCAATGAGTGCTGAAATACCACCAACCATGTGAATTGCACAAGAACCTGCGAAATCGTGGAAACCAAGCTGTGCTAACCAGCCACCACCCCAGATCCAGTGAGCTTCTATAGGATAAACAAGTGCTGAAATGATTCCTGAGTATACACAGTAGCTGAGGAACTTAGTTCTCTCTGCCATAGCACCTGAAACAATAGTTGCTGTTGTTGCACAGAATACAAGGTTGAATACGAAGTTCGACCAGTCAAAATTCTGATAAGAGGTAACGATGTCGAATCCTGGTTTTCCGATAAAACCAAAGAGGTCTTCACCAAGAAGAAGTCCAAATCCTATCAGGATAAAAACACAACAACCTATACAGAAATCCATCAGGTTCTTCATAAGAATGTTACCTGCATTCTTAGCTCTTGCAAAACCTGATTCTACCATCGCGAATCCTGCCTGCATCCAGAACACGAGCGCGGCACCTATCAAAAACCACACCGCGAAAATATTATCATTCACTGTTTTCATTATCTCTTCCATAAAACTTTCTCTCCTCTCATGTTTCTAAAAGCCATTAGTTCGCGAATACTAAAAAAGGCACCTCAGACTTATGACAAAGTCCGAAGCGCCATTGCTCCATAGATAAATACTGTCGTTATGACAGTTATAAGATTATATAAGAAAAAGCGTCCCAGAAAATAACTTTCCAGAACGCCTTTGTTCTTTACGAGAACACATATTACTCCGAATTCAGATTCTTGTCAATGCATTTTTTCAAAATTTTTTTGAGATTTATATTCGCCGATTTTATTCCTACTATTATATAAAACGGATTTTGGTACGCCTAAAACGGTCAAGATTAAATAAATGTGATAAACTATATGAAAAATTCGCATTTCCCCTCTTGACTTTTAATTTTAAAGTAATATACTAGAAATTGTTTAGAAAATTAATATTATGTTATGAAGCAAAGGCGCTTCGGGTTTATAGCTCGAAGTGCCTTCTATGTTTTGGTGAGTGAAGTTACTATTTGCAGCTCATGAGATAAGGAATCCCCAAGGTTGCTTAAGAACATACTTGTGGACAAGGTGGACTTAAGAGTGGATTGTGAGTTAGCTGCAACTACTAATGCAAACATAGGAACAGGTAAGGAGAAAAAGATGGCAAAGTTTATTTTTGTGACAGGCGGAGTTGTTTCGGGACTGGGAAAAGGAATTACGGCGGCGTCACTGGGACGTCTACTTAAAGCGAGAGGATTTAAGGTTGCAGCTCAGAAGCTGGATCCTTATATAAATGTTGATCCAGGTACAATGAGTCCATATCAGCATGGAGAAGTATATGTAACAGAAGATGGAGCGGAAACAGATCTTGATCTTGGACATTATGAGAGATTCATCGATGAGAATCTGAATAAGTATTCGAATCTGACATCGGGTAAGGTGTATTGGAATGTTCTTAATAAAGAAAGAAGAGGAGAGTACCTTGGTTCTACTGTTCAGGTAATCCCTCATATTACAAATGAGATTAAAGAATTTGTTTACAGAGTAGGAAATGAGACCGATGCAGATATAGTTATCACAGAGATTGGTGGAACTATAGGTGATATCGAGTCACAGCCATTTATCGAGGCAGTAAGACAGATATCTTTGGAGGTACCACCTGAAGATAGTCTCTTCATCCATGTTACACTGGTACCTTTCCTACATGGATCAGATGAGCATAAGTCAAAACCTACACAGCATTCTGTAAGAGAACTTCAGGGAATGGGAGTTCGTCCTGACATAGTGGTACTTCGCTGTGACGAGCCGCTTGAGCCATCAATATTTAAGAAGATATCCATGTTCTGCAATGTAAAAGAAGATTGTGTTATCGAGAATAGAACTCTTCCAAGTCTTTATGCAGCACCTCTTATGCTCGAGGATGCAGGACTTGCAAATGTAGTCTGCAGAGAACTTGGTCTTGAGAGCGCAGAACCGGATCTTTCTGAATGGAGAAATCTTGTAAATAACATTGAGAGTATAGATAAAGAAGTAACAATAGGACTTGTTGGAAAGTATGTTCAGCTTCATGATGCATATCTTTCGGTTGCAGAGGCGCTTCATCATGCGGGTATTGGTCTTGGTGTAGATGTAAAGATTGAATGGATTGATTCTGAAGAGCTGAATGAGTCAAATATATCCGAGCGTCTAAGTGGTCTTAGTGGTATAATAGTACCTGGAGGCTTCGGTGACAGAGGTATAGAAGGAATGATCCTTTCTGCTGAATATGCACGTAAGAACAAGATTCCTTATTTTGGAATCTGTCTTGGTATGCAGATTGCAGTTATAGAATATGCAAGAAATGTTGCAGGACTGAAGGACGCATGCTCAGGTGAATTCCACGATGCTACAGACACAAAGGTTATTGATTTTATGCCAGGACAGTCTGACAGCGTTGACAAGGGAGGAACTCTGAGACTAGGAAGCTATCCATGTGTTGTTACTCCTGGAACTCTTATGGAGAAATGCTACTTCTCTGAGACCAGCAGTGACCAGTTACTTATACATGAAAGACACAGACATAGATATGAGTTTAATAACGAATATAGAGATACACTTACAGGTGCAGGACTTGTGATATCAGGTCAGTCTCCAGATGGAGAATTGGTTGAGACAGTAGAAGTACCGGATCATCCATTCTATCTTGGAGTACAGTTCCATCCGGAATTCAAGTCACGTCCTAACCGTCCACATCCTATATTCCATAGATTCGTAAAGAGTGCAACAGAACTCGGTAATTAAGAGAAGTGTTATCCTGAGTGAAGGATTAAAAAGAAAGGAACAGATATGAATTATACGGAATCAGAGGTAATGGAATACATCGAGGAAGAAGATGCCAAGTTTATCCGACTTGCATTCAGAGATGCATTTGGTGTGCAAAAAAATATCTCGGTAATGCCTAGTGAGATCCATAAGGCATTCAGAGATGGAATTCCGATTAATGCAAGAGTTATCAGGGGATTTGAGGGAAGCGATGAGGCTACTCTGTATCTTCGTCCGGACCCATCAACCCTTTCGGTTCTTCCTTGGAGACCGGAATCCGGCAGGGTTCTCAGAATGTTCTGCGATGTCTGTACAGTAGATGGAAAGCCATTTGAAGCAGATACCAGAAATATACTTAGAAGGGCTGTCGAAGAGGCGAAAGAAGCAGGAGTTGATTTCAAGTTCGGTTCTGAGATGGAATTCTATCTGTTCAAGACTGATGACGAAGCAAAGCCGACAAAGATACCTTATGACGAGGCCGGCTATATGGATATCGCGCCTCTCGACAGAGGTGAAAATATACGTAGAGAGATCTGTCTCATCATAGAAGAGATGGGTCTTACTCCGGAACGTTCTCATCATGAGAGGGGGCCGGGACAGAATGAGATCGATTTTCATTACGGAAAACCTCTCAAAGCAGCAGATCAGATGACCACATTTAAGATGGTTGTTGCTACTGTTGCCGACAGAAATGGACTCTATGCGGACTTTTCTCCGATGCCGATAGCTGATAAACCAGGAAATGGATATCATATCAATATTTTTGCGCAGGATAAGGATGGAAATGACGTCGTTAAATATGCGGCTGCAGGAATCCTTTCCAAGATTAAGGATATAACTATATTCCTGAATCCTACAGATGCATCTTATAACCGTTTCGGAACAGGTACTGCACCAGACAAGGTTAACTGGACAAGTACTGGTAGTTCCGGACTTATGCACATAAACCAGGTGAGCGGACAGACGAAGGTAGAACTGCGTTCTCCTGATGCGCTCAGTAACCCTTATCTTGCTTATGCGCTGCTTATCCATGCGGGGCTTTATGGAATAAAGAATAAGATCAGTCTTCCGGATGAAGTTTCCGATGAAGTAAATATGCTTCCGAAGTCAAGAAAAGAAGCTATGAAGATTGCTAAAGAGAGTGAATTTATACAGAGCATACTGCCTAAAACTATTGTAGATAAATATATATCCTAAAAACTATTCTGAACCGGGGTACCATGAAAGAAAAATCAGATAAAAGATATTCGGTACTTATAGTATCGTCTTCAGAACAATTTAATACGATGACGAAGAAGATACTTCCGGACAGACGTTTTGATGTTGTAGAGATAAGAAAAAGCGCATCTGCTGCCAGGCGGGAACTTCTTGTCAGAGAATATGACATCATAATAATCAATGCACCGCTTCAGGATGGAATGGGCACTGATTTTGTTATGGATATAGTTGATAAACATAGCTCTGGAATCATATTTGCCGTGCCAACAGAGCTATATAGTAATGCTAATGACCATCTGATAGATTATGGTGTGCTGACGATCTCAAAACCACTGAAACTGTCCGAGATGGAGAGGATGGTCAAGCTTCTTATTGCGATGAATGACAGATTGAGACAGGCGCAGAAGAAGATAAGGACATTGACGGAGAAGATGGATGAACTGAAGGTTGTGAGTCGTGCCAAGATTCTTCTTGTTGAACGTGGAATGAAGGAGAGTGAAGCACACGAACATATCATCAGAGAGGCCATGAACAGAGGACTTACAAAGCGTCAGGTGGCAGAAGAAATAGTTGATGATTAAAATTTTTTCAAAAAACATTTGACATTTAAAAAATATAGGAGTATCGTAATTACTCGTAGAAGACAAAGGCGTCTTAGAGAATAATCTCTAGGGCGCTTTTTCTGTTTTATAAATCTAAATCGTAAATAATTACTGCCGGTAAGCCGGTACATTAAGGAGGATATAAAAGAGATGGAAAAGACAAATATTCCTGAGTTATTTGGATCACTGGTATTCGATGACAGAGTAATGAGAGCCAGACTTTCAGATGATGTATATGCATCACTGAAAAAGACTATTGATGAGAATGAAAAACTTGATGAGAAAGTAGCTGATGCAGTTGCTGAAGAGATGAAGAACTGGGCTATAGAGAACGGAGCAACACATTTCACACATTGGTTCCAGCCACTTACAGGAGTTACAGCTGAGAAGCACGACAGCTTTATATCACCTTCACCTGACGGAGGAGTTCTGATGGAGTTCTCTGGAAAGGAACTTATCAAGGGTGAGCCTGATGCTTCATCATTCCCTTCAGGAGGACTTAGAGCAACATTCGAAGCTCGTGGATATACAGCATGGGATCCAACATCATATGCATTTATCAAGGACAAGACACTCTGCATTCCTACAGCATTCTGTTCATATTCCGGAGAAGCACTTGATAAGAAGACACCGCTTCTCAGATCTATGCAGGCTATCAACAAGCAGGCAAAAAGAATTCTCAAACTGTTCGGAACAGATGCAAATTATGTAAGAACAAGCGTTGGACCTGAGCAGGAATATTTCCTTGTAGATAAAGAAGTATTTAACAAGAGACCTGACCTTAAGTATACAGGTAGAACACTTTTCGGAGCAATGCCTCCAAAGGGTCAGGAGATGGACGACCACTATTTCGGAGTTATCAAGCCACGTGTACAGGAATATATGTCAGACCTCAATCAGGAGCTTTGGAAACTTGGAATCCTTGCAAAGACAGAGCATAACGAGGTTGCTCCAGCACAGCACGAGCTTGCGCCTATATATTCGACAACAAATGTAGCAACAGATGCTAACCAGCTTACAATGGAGATAATGAAGAAGGTTGCTTCAAGACATGGTATGGAATGTCTTCTTCATGAGAAGCCATTTGCAGGTGTAAATGGATCAGGTAAGCATAACAACTGGTCAATCGGAACAGATACAGGTATCAACCTTCTGTCCCCTGGAAAAACACCTTATGAGAACGCACAGTTCCTGCTTTTCCTCTGTGCAGTAATCCAGGCAGTTGATGATTATCAGGATCTTCTCAGACTTTCAGTTGCTACTGCAGGAAATGACCACAGACTTGGAGCTAATGAAGCACCTCCTGCAATCATTTCAATCTTCCTTGGAGATGAGCTTACAGCAATCCTTGATGCTATAAGAAATGATACTCCATACGAAGGAACAGAGAAGGTAGTTATGAAGCTTGGAGTAAGTTCACTTCCAAGATTCAGTAGAGATACAACAGATAGAAACAGAACATCACCATTCGCATTTACAGGTAACAAGTTCGAGTTCAGATCACTCGGTTCTTCGAATAGTATCGCTTGCTGCAACATCATGTTAAATGCAGCAGTAGCAGAAAGCCTTCGTCAGTATGCTGATGAGCTTGAGAAGTCAGCTAACTTTGAGGAAGATCTTCATGCACTTATCAAGAGAGTTATCACAGATCATCAGAGAATTCTCTTCGACGGTAACGGATATGGTGATGAGTGGGTTAAGGAAGCTACAGAGGTTAGAGGTCTTTCAAATCTTAAGACTACAGCTGATGCAATGCCACATCTCCTTGATGCAAAGAACAAGGAAATGCTCATGGCTCACAAGGTATTTACAGAGGCTGAGCTTGAGTCAAGATGCGAGATCATGCTTGAAAACTATGTAAAGCAGGTTAATATCGAAGGACTTACAATGGTAGACATGGTTCGTAAGAATTATCTTCCAGCGATTGAGAGATACCTCTTCAGACTTGCAGAGACAACATCTCTTATGAGACAGGTTAGTGATAAGGTTAAATGTAACTATGAAGTATCTACAATGGAGAGACTTTCAGAACTTACAGATCATATCCTTGATTCAGTTAAGGATCTAGAAGAAGCTCTTAAGACATTCAAGGGTCTTTCAGATGTATTCAAGTCATCAGAGTTTGTAAGAGATGAAATGCTTCCTAAGATGGATACACTTAGATCATACGTTGATGAAGCTGAGATGCTCACATCACAGAAGGATTGGCCATTCCCAAGCTATGGACAGCTTCTTTTCAGCGTAAACTAATTCAAAATCCAAGGTATCTGAGTTATAAAAGTGATTGACAAATGGTAGCCTCTGGTGATAGTATTCTTCTATATTTAACTTAATAGCGGATAAACCAAGGATGAAGAGTAAGTAGGTAAGACCTCCTTGATTACAGAGAGCCGCAGGTGGTGAGATTGTGGCGTTAAGTGTGTTACTGAATGGACTTCAGAGGGCAACCTGAAATAGATTTGAGAACTGACATGTGCATATGCTCATTAACATAGATGCGAAGGCCGGTTCAATAGAATTTAATAGTATGGGAGACGGAGTAGGAATCTTCGTAAACAAAATTCGGCTTGTAAATAGATAATTGTTTCAATAAGCGATTAGATTGAGGCAGGCGCTAAGAGGGTGTAAGAATACACCAAGCCGGGTGGCACCGCAGGAATAATTTTAGATATCCTGTCCCAGCAGTTTAAGTGATTAGACTGCTGGGACTTTTGTTTTTACGGAGGATTAAATCATGATCAATCAGTTATCAATTTTCACAGAGAATATCAAAGGTTCCATGTTCAAGGTTTCTAAGATTGTATCGGATGCTGGAATCGATATCTCTAATGTAGTAACAAATGACAGTGCGGAATACGGGATTGTAAGAATGCTTGTAACAGAACCAGAACGTGCTAAGGAGCTTCTTACTTCAAAAGGATATATGTGCAAGCTCGATAAGGTTATCGGAGTGGAGATACCGGATGATGTTGGAAGTCTTACGGCACTTCTAGATACATTAGACACATGCAATATAAATATAGATTATCTTTACGTATCTTACAGCAGAGATGCAAAAACACCGTTGGCTGTTATGAAGGTAGTAGGATATACAGAGGTAGAGGCAAGCCTTAAGAGTAAGGGATACAAGACTATATAGTATTATTTAATGAAGGGAGATTATCATGGAGATCAGACCATCACTGGAAGAGATAAAAACTCTGAGCAGAGATAAGTACACAGTTGCACCGGTAAGCTGTGAGATATTATCGGATTTTATAACTCCGATAGAAGCGCTCAGAATCCTTAAAAATTCATCTGAACATACATATATGCTGGAGTCGGCACAGGCGGATGAGAATTGGGGTCGATATACATTTCTCGGTTATGAGCCACGTATGGAGATAAGCTGCATAGACGGAGAACTAAAGGCAGGAGATGAAACAATACATACTGATAATCCGTCGGACTATCTGAGACAGGTGCTTAATCAGTATAGAAGTCCTAGAATAGAATATCTTCCTCCATTTACTGGTGGTCTTGTGGGATATTTCTCATATGATTATCTGAAGTATAGCGAGCCGACAACTGCTTCAGATGTAAAGGATGAAAATGAATTTAAAGACATGGATCTGATGCTGTTTGACAAAGTGATTGCATTTGATAATGTGAGACAGAGAATTGTTCTGATAGTAAATGTCAAACTTGATGACCCGGATAACGAATATAAGAGAGCATCCGAGGAACTGGGAAAATTGATCGATCTTCTGAAGAACGGTGAGAAGGCTAAAGAACCAGAAGGAAAGGTTGAAGGAGATTTCAAACCATTCTTCAATGAGCAGCAGTATTGTGAGATGGTCGAAAAAGGAAAGAAACATATATTTGAAGGTGATATTTTCCAGATAGTTCTCTCAAACAGGATGGAAGCTCCGTTCAGTGGAAGTCTTCTGAATACTTACAGAGTACTCAGAACGATCAATCCTTCACCATATATGTTCTATTTTTCTGGAACAGACGTTGAGGTTGCTGGTGCATCACCGGAGACACTTGTCAAGTTAGAGAATGGCGTGCTTCATACATTTCCGCTTGCTGGAACAAGACCGAGAGGAAAGAATCCGGATGAGGACAAGGCACTGGAAGTGGAGCTTAAAAAGGATGAGAAGGAACTGGCTGAGCACAACATGCTGGTTGACCTGGGAAGAAATGATCTCGGTCGAGTAAGTAAGTTTGGCACAGTTGAGGTTGAGAAGTACCAGGAGGTTCTGAGATTCTCACACGTAATGCATATAGGTTCGACAGTCAGAGGAGTGATCAGAGAAGATAAGGATGCACTTGATGCTATTGAGGCAGTGCTTCCTGCAGGAACTCTTTCGGGAGCTCCGAAGATCAGAGCGTGCCAGCTCATAAATGAACTGGAGAACAACAAGCGTGGAATATATGGCGGAGCAATAGGGTATATAGATTTTACCGGAAATATGGATACTTGTATCGCTATTCGAATAGCGTATAAGAAGAATGGCAAGGTATTCGTTAGAAGTGGTGCAGGAATCGTTGCTGATTCAGTTCCTGAGAAAGAATATCAGGAATGCATCAATAAGGCGAAGGCTGTAGTGAGTGCCATCAAATCAAGCGAGTTAGTTTAGAAGGGAGGCGGAGAAGTAATGATACTTTTAATAGATAATTACGATAGTTTTTCTTATAACTTATATCAGCTTATAGGAAGCATAACTCCCGATATTAAAGTGATCAGAAATGATGAGATGACTGTTGAAGAAATAGAAGCTTTAAATCCGTCACATATAATACTTTCACCGGGACCGGGAAAGCCGGAAGACGCCGGGATATGTGAAGAAGTGGTAAGAAAGATAGGTGGAAAGATTCCTATCATGGGAGTATGTCTGGGACATCAGGCGATATGTGAAGTTTTCGGAGCAACAGTAACATATGCCAAAAGACTGATGCATGGAAAACAGTCAGTATGTACTATAGAAGATGATCCGATCTTCGATGGCGTCGGAATAAATGCTGATAAGAACAGCAGAAAACTGGAAGTAGCGAGATACCATTCACTGGCAGCAAAGCAGAAGACAATCCCAGAATGCCTCAAGGTTATAGCTGTTTCAGATGACGACGGCGAGATAATGGCAGTAAAACATACTGAATATCCTATCTATGGACTTCAGTTCCATCCGGAATCAATCCTTACACCGGAAGGAATGGGAATCCTCAGAAACTTCATAAAAATATGACAGTTGAAATCAGATTTAAAGTGTCATATTTTTCAAAAATTAATCATTAACACGGAGGTATATATAAATGATCAAAGAGGCTATAGAGAAAATCGTTAATAAGCAGGATCTTACTTATGATGAGGCATATGCTGTAATGAATGAGATAATGAGCGGTGAAACAACGCCTACACAGAATGCGGCATTTCTTTCAGCTCTTTCTACAAAGAGTGCAAAGGCTGAGACTAAGGATGAGATAGCAGGATGTGCAGCAGCTATGCGCGACAATGCAATTCCTGTTGATACAGGTATGGAGATCTTTGAGATAGTAGGAACAGGTGGAGATAATGCACACAGCTTTAATATATCCACTACTTCCGCTCTTATCGCTGCGGCAGGTGGAATGAAGGTTGCTAAGCACGGAAACAGAGCAGCTTCATCTAAGTGCGGAACAGCTGACTGTCTTGAGGCACTTGGTGTAAATATCCAGCAGGATCCTGACAAATGTGTTGAGCTTCTAAAGGAAGTCGGAATGTGCTTCTTCTTCGCTCAGAAGTACCATACATCAATGAAGTATGTTGGACCTATCAGAAAAGAACTTGGATTCAGAACTGTATTCAACATTCTTGGACCACTTACAAACCCTGGAAAGCCAACTCAGATGCTCCTCGGAGTATATGATGAGTATCTTGTCGAGCCGCTTGCTCAGGTTCTTGCAGATCTTGGAGTTAAGAGAGGAATGGTAGTCTTCGGTCAGGATAAACTTGATGAGATATCACTCAGCTCACCAACAACAGTATGTGAGATAAGAGACGGCTGGTATAGAACTAGCGTAATTCGTCCAGAGGATTTTGGATTTGAAATGTGTAAGAAGGAAGACCTTGTTGGTGGAGATCCTTCAGTAAATGCTGAGATCACAAGAAGAATCCTTAGCGGTGAAGAAACAGGACCTAAGAGAAATGCAACACTCCTTAATGCCGGAGCAGCACTTTATATAGGTGGAAAAGCAGATTCTATGAAAGACGGAATCGAGCTTGCTAAGGAGATCATCGCTTCAGGAAAAGCAACTGCAACACTTGAAAAGTTTATCGAAGTAAGTAATAGATAGAAAAGGTGAGATGAAAATGATTCTCGACGAATTAGCTGATTTAACCAGAATAAGAATAGAAAAGCAGAAAGAGCTCTATACTCCACGCAACATTCAGCGTGATGCAGAGCTCCTTGCTGCTCAGGAAATGGAAGTTCAGGAGTTTGATTATCCATTTGAAGAAGCCTTATCAAGGAGGAAATTGTCTATCATCTCAGAAGTGAAGAAGGCATCTCCATCCAAGGGGATAATCGCTGAAGATTTTCCTTATCTTGAGATCGCGAAAGAATATGAGGAGAGTGGCGCAGATGCAATATCATGCCTCACCGAACCAGACAGATTTAAGGGAAGCGATGAATATCTGAAAGCGATAACTAAAGAAGTTGGTATTCCAGTTCTGAGAAAGGACTTTACGATCGATCCTTATATGATATATCAGGCTAAACTCATGGGTGCGTCAGCGGTTCTGTTGATCGCGGCAATCCTTTCTGATAAGGAACTGAAACAGTATTTTGAGATAGCAGATGTTCTCGGCCTGTCTTGCCTTTTTGAGGCACATGATGCTGAGGAAGTTGACAGATGCCTGAATGCCGGTGCAAGAATTCTCGGAGTAAATAACCGAAATCTGAAAGATTTTTCTGTGGATATAAATAACAGTATCCGACTTCGAGAGATGGTTCCGAGCGATGTAATCTTCGTGTCAGAAAGCGGAATGTCAAAACCGGAGGATATAAAAGTTCTCAAGGAGAATGGAACAGATGCAGTTCTTATCGGAGAGATGCTTATGAGAAGCAGCGATAAGAAGAGCCTTATTCGCGAGCTCAAGAGAGTTTAAAAAATCCTTCGTACTGAAGGCGGGGTAAATGATGAATAGTGCTAAAACATTAATTAAAATATGCGGTCTATCCAGACTCGAGGATATCGATATAGCAAATGAACTCCTTCCGGAATATATCGGCTTTGTTTTTTTTGAGAAGAGCAAGAGAAATGTCTCCAAGGAGACTGCCCGACTTTTGAAACAGAGACTTGATAAGCGTATTAAGGCGGTAGGGGTATTTGTCGATTCGGACGAGGACTTTATATGTTCTCTTCTTGATGAGGGTATCATAGATATCGCTCAGCTGCACGGTTCGGAAGATGAAGATTATATCCAGCGTATCAAGACAAGAAGTGGTTGTAAGGTTATAAAGGCATTTGTGGTAAATGATCTTGAGACATTTAAGACAGCAGAGAATTCGGGCGCAGATTATATACTTCTTGATTCAGGAAAAGGAACCGGAAATACATTTGACTGGAGTATATTGGAAGGGGTGAAGAGACCTTACTTCCTTGCCGGAGGGCTGAACTGCGACAATATAGAACGGGTAATGTCTGACATTAGACCATATGCCGTAGATGTAAGTTCTGGCGTTGAGACTGACGGAATAAAAGATGCGGAGAAAATACGTAGATTTGTTTCCGCGGTTCGTAAGGCATTATAGAATTAACTGATTGCTACTATTCACAGTTGACTAAAAAACACTCTTAAGTCCACATTGAACAACGACTTTTCCTTATGCAAGCATAGAAAAGTCGTTGTTCAATGTTCTACTGCTGCTATCGCAGCACTGAATCGTGTTTTTTAAGTCACCTGCTTCGCAGGTATGATATATAATCAGCTATATAAGTCTTAGTTTGCTTGCAACCACGCTTAATATAGCTGATTTTATATCAACCGTGAATAGTAACAACGGATCAACAAAATACACTTCACGACATATAACAGACATTTTACAACAGATTTCGCCCAAATCGAGTCTAATGTTGTACTATCAGATCATAACAAAGCTATAAAATATGAAAGGGTGGTATTAACATGAAAGATTTTTTTAAAGAAATAGGTAAGGCTCTAGGATATTTTCTTGTTTATCTTATTGCTCAAGTGGTAGTTGGCTTGGCAGCTGGTTTAATTATTCCGATTTATGCCGGTGCGAACGGTGGTGCAGATGCAACAGTTCTTAATGATATACTTGCAAGAAATATTGGATTAATTAATCTTGTAGCAGCAGTAGTTGTACTTACGACATATTTCATCATAACAAAAGTAAGAAAGCATAAGTTCATTGAAGAAGCTTCTGTTAAGAAAGTTTCTGCTAAGTCAGTTTTTCTTTCTTTAGTGGCTGCAGCCGGATGTATAGGATTTTTATCCTTTGGATTAGAAGTTTTTCCTATTCCTGAAAGTCTTGTAGAAGGAATGAAAGAGGGAAATGCACAGCTTGCAAATGCTTCTGTATGGCAGGCAATCGTATCAACATCAATCGTTGTTCCGATTCTTGAAGAAGTAGTATTCAGAGGATTTGTATTCTCAAGATTAAACAGAGTTATGAGCACATGGGTAGCAATACTTATCACATCAATTGTATTCGGACTTTGTCATGGACAGATTCTCTGGGCTGCATGGGCAGCACTCCTTGGAGTTGTAATGAACATACTCAGAGTTAAGACAGGTTCACTTATTCCTGGAATAGTTATGCATATCGCAAATAACAGTTTTTCAACATTTTTAAATTTATCAGGATATGAAGTTCCTAAAAATATGTATATTCCTATAGTAATTCTTGGAGCAATCCTGCTTGTGATCGCACTTGTATTCATAGGAGAAAAAACAGAAGATAATCGAGTGACTGAAGTAGAAGTAATTTCTGCAAATGTATAATGATTTTAAATATTTTGGAAGGCTGACAGAGGAGTTGTCAGCCTTCTTTTTTGGAATTTACAACTTGGATGTCAGTTTGTTAATTGAGTCCATCAATAAAGTCTTTCACGAGTTTTCCGCATTCTTCTGGTTTTTGCCAATATATAGCATGGTTTCCCGGAAGATACTTTATCTCACAGTTTCCTAGTTTGTTCGCATAATTATTTATCTGTTCTCTATCACGTTTACATATTTCAAGGATTTCCACTAATTCCTCATCATTATCATCGTACTCTGTAGGCAGTAAATCTTCTTTTAATTTGTATTTTTCTATCTGAGCATTCTGCCACTTATTATATTCTATAACATCTTCCTTGGTCATCAAACCTGAGGTGGCTCCTATATACAGCTTTGGAACATTATTTACTACTAAAGAATCGGCTGCCGTTTTACAATTCTGCGCAAAGAGTTGATCTTCTTTATTTATTGTATTTGAATCAACTGACATTAAGATGAGTGCATCTGATAATCTTCTGTCTTCGTCTGATATATCATCTATCCACACGTTCCATTCTTTTCTGAGAACATATCTTAACATACCCATTTTAGCAAGAAAAGTATAATCTTGCCCTTCCTCCTCGGTATTTTCCCAATAACTCGGATCTGTGCACACACTTCCATCAAGCATAACAACGCCTTCAATTTCATCAGGATACTTACTTGCCCAATAGCTGGCATACATGCCACCAACGGAGTGTCCCATAAGAACGTAAGGCGGCTTTACCCCAGCGTTTTTTAATGCTAAACGATAGTCTTCAATGATATTCTCATTAGTCATTTCTTTATTAGTATCCTCACTAATTCCATATCCAGCTCGATCAACAAATACAACGAGATTATCTTTCTCTATAGATTCGGTCATCTTTCTTCCTGACACGGAAAAATCTCCCATTCCGAGTCCTGCAAGACCGACTACCGTATGATTACCGTTATTTTTTCCGAAGCTCGAAACGTTAAGACTATAATCTCCAACAGATACAGGATTGTAATACCCCCTTCCTTTTAAATCACTGATTTCTTTCTTGGTCTTTATTTTGTGAAAAAAAATTGTAAATAACACAAATGCCATCAATAACGCGATCAGTCCCAATATTATTCTGCCTAATATTTTAAACGTTTTTTTCATCTCGGATTTCCTTTCATCATATAGATTTTTTATCTTCGCTTTATATGTTATATGAAGGAACATTAAGATACTTTAACTCAGTATTAATTCTATATTAAGATATTTTCCTATTCCTGAAAGTCTTGTAGAAGGAATGAAAGAAGGAAATGCACAGCTTGCTTTTTGGGAATTTACAACTCGGATGCCAGTTTGTTACATCTTGGATGCAACTTAGCTATGCTTGTCTGATAAAGTAACCGAGTCATATGAAAAAACTGTAAGATGTGTAGCTTAAAATATAAGACTAATATAACGCATCTACAGATGTGAAGGAGGAAGATAATATGATGAGATTTAAAAAGTTACGTACAGGTATAGCATTGGTAACTCTATCAACGATGATGTTGGCAATGCCTGTGTCAGCAAAGACAAACGTGAATGCGAAAGTTGATATTTCAAATGGGGGGAAGATTGCTCCTGAAATAAAATCTTCTAAGCGTAATAAACGTAGCTATAGCCAAAAAGTTAATGGAATAAACTTTAAGCTTATCATTAACCTTGAAGAAGGTGGCAAATATACTAACGAGGAACAGGTAGAAGATGTAGTAAAAGTATTTTTCCAGACGTATCCTCAATTATATGATAGATTTGGAGCGTATAAATCATGTGCTACTAATATAGAAATCAGATTTGAGAATAAATATAAACATGAGGGTGTTGCATGTGCAGAACAGGGTGGAAGAGTAGTTTATGTTAGTGATGAGTTTTTGGGTAAAAATCCTAAGCATATCGATTGTATTGTTCACGAACTTGGTCATATAATTCAGAAAGGCTGGGATAAAAATTACATGGAAGATATGAATTATGAGGAAACATTTGCGGATTATTGTAGATACATATATGCGTATAATAAGGGAAAGATAAATGACTCGGTTTGGGAATTGCAGGATGTTAATCATCAAACTAAACGTAGTAATTCAGTAAGATTTTTAGTATGGCTTGATTATCAATTGGTTTCTTCAAATCGTGATATTATTCGTGATTATTATGAGTTATGTTGCGATAGAGAATATAAAAAGGATAAGTGGCATGATAAGGCGTGGAAGAATCTATTTAAAGGAACAAAGTTTGATGGAATGAGTATAGATGATGTTTGGGCTAAGTACAAAAAATCTGATTTTGCAACTTACTCGTCTTTAGCAACAGATGGAAGTGGAAAATCAAAGCTTATCAAGAAAACAGATGTAAGACAGTACCTAAAAGATAATGGCTTCTCAGAAAGTTATGAGTCCAAGCATAAATAAACATCATAGCAATTGATTAAAATATGACAATTGAAATCTTATGACAATTGAAATCTGATTTCAGTTGTCATATTTTTTTTAGGTTTTAAGATGACTCGGCTATAGAATAAAACATACATTTTATGCGGGTTTGCAGGTGATTGTGTTTATTTGGATAACGTTCATTTACATGTTGAGTAACACAAGATTACAAAATGATTACATCTGCCTGTTATCCTTCCAAAGTACGCGCGTTTATTAGCTTATCAACAATTATAAGTGCGTTTTATGGTTGAAAATATGACAGATGAAATCTGATTTCAGCTGTCACATGATTTCAGCTGTCGCGAAGTATTTTTAAAGAGTGCGTTTTTACACAATATATTATAAACAGGAGGAAAAAATATTGAGAAAACTCAGATTATTTAGGAAAGGATTGGCGTTAGTTGCATTGTCGACGCTTCTGGTGACGACACCAGTAGTAGCAAAAACAAATTCATTTGTATCATCCGAATTAAAGGTCACAGATAAAACAGGTGATATGGATGAAGAGGATGAATTAACGTTAGTACGTTCCAGTAGCAAAAAGATTAATGGTATTACTTTTTCTGTTAGTTTTAGTAGAGGGAAGAATGCTAATACAACCAGAGATGATCAGATTGAACTTTTAGAAAAATTATTTTATCAGGTATATCCACAAATGTATGATAGATTTGGGGGATATAAAAAATCACCAACAAAGATAGATGTAGAATTTGTTCATGATTATAAATATGCTGGTGGGTCAATCGGAGATAAGGTATATCTTAATGATGCACAGTTTAAGAATAATCTTGGTTATGATTGTTTTACACACGAATTGGCTCATGCGCTTCAAAATGTATGGGATGATAAAACAAAAAGATATTATGATTGGGATAGATCTAAACTTGAATACGATGACTTTGTTGAGAATTTTGCAGAGTATTGCAGATATGTTTATGGATACAATGATGGAGAATATAATGATAAAGGTTGGGAACTGAAGAGTGTAAAACAAGGTGAAGATACTCGTGATAATTCTGATAGGTTCCTTTTATGGCTTGATTGGGAAACTACTTCATCCAACAAAGATATAGTACGTGATTTTTATGAAATCTGTACTGATGGAAGTTTTTCTAGAAGTCAATGGCATGATAAAGTATGGCCTATTCTTTTCAAGGGAACAAGATTTGAAGGTAGAAATATAGATGATGTTTGGAAAGAATATAGAAATAGTGATTTTTCGCATTATGGAACAAAGTCAACTAATGGATATACGCCTGAGATAATCAGAGAGTGCAAGAGGGGCGGAGAGGATATCAGAACATATCTTAAAAATCATAGTTTCTCGCAGAAATATGAGGATGGAATGTAATATCCGGATATTTATGATTGTTTACAACTCTGATGTATAAAAGAGGCATTTTGGATCAGAAACTGTTTGATTTATTTGATAGATTATCAGTATCTTAAAATTATTAAAAAGTGAAGGAGAAAAAAGATGAAACTAAAAAAATTAAGCAGAGGATTAGCGATCGTTGCAGTATCCACATTTGTTATTGGAGCGCCGGTGTCAAATGCTCCGTCATTAATGACAAAATCCGGGATTCACAATGTAAGTGCAGCTAGTTCTGACATACGTTATTATACTGACACTGTAAAAGGAGTTGATTATTCGCTTACAATTAACACTGAAAAAGTGAGTGGGCGAATCTCTGATGAGCATATAAAAGTAGTTAGAGATTTGTTTTTTGAGGTATATCCACAGTTGTATGATAGATTTGGAGCGTACCGAGATGCTCCTACAGATATAACTATAAGTTTTGTAGCTGATCTTCCAGAAGGAGTTGCTGCATCAACTGGAGGAGATCAAATTGAATGTGCTTCAGATTTTTTAAGTGGCGGCCCGGATTATGATCGCCTTACTCATGAGCTTGCACATATAACACAGAATGGTTGGGATGGAAATTACCTTCAAGATGATGGTTTTGTTGAAGCTTTCGCCGATTATTGCAGATACATTTATGCATGTAAAGATGGAAAGTATAATGACCAAGTATGGAACCTTGAGGATACTTATTATGATAGAAAAAAAGAAAATGGTCTTGAACATTCGGTAAGATTTTTAGTATGGCTTGATTATGAAACCCATTCATCTAACAAGGATATTATTCGTGATTATTTTGAGGTATGTTCAGACAGAGATTATAAATCAGCTGATTGGCCGAAAAAGGTGTGGCCAATGCTTTTTAAAGGCACAAAGTTTAAGGATGATTCTATCGGTGAGGTATGGCAAAAATACTTAGATTCTGATTTCTCACATTATGATTCAATGAGTCACGAGGGAAGACCTTCAGAAATAATCAGGGAAACAAAAAAACAAAGCCCTGACAATATTTCGATAAGAGAATTGATTAAGAATCATAGTTTCTCGCAGAGCTACGAGGATAGTTTAAAATAACATAATCATTGGAATCAAATTGGCTGCCGCCTCAGTGGATATTCACTGAGTGCGGCGGCTTTTTTATGTAGTAGGAAACTGCGTTCCTTATTACATAATAAACGCTACGCTAAGGATGCGTCTCGCACGGAGAGTGTCGCAAGTGACACTCTTTGTTATGCTTGCCATTTTGATAATTATTTGAAGCCTAAATGAGTTTTTTGTGATGCTACATTGTAATTAATTAATGATAGATTAAATCTGTAAATATGATAATGTACATTTTCAATGTGGGGAACGAGAAGGTATTTAAAGAAGGGAACAAAAAATATGAAAAAAAGAAATTATGTGTTGGCTATTGCGCTTGCAGTAATGTGTGCAATGACATCATGTGGTGTGGGAAACGTTGATACAACAAATGACCAGGGAGATTCTGTATTGGAAGTTACGGAAGATGATAGTATAATTGAGGAAGATACTGAACAGATAAACGATACTTCAGACAATACTATAGATGAAACTATAGACGAAACAACAGATGAAACAATTGATGATACTACAGATGGTTCCATCACAGGGGTAACGGATACAACAGATGATAGTGAAACATTAAGCGATGGTAGTTATGTTAGTACGATGTACATTAATGGTAAATATCTTGATAGTGCCAAAGCTATAAGAGATGAGTATAGTTCATGCATTACATACGCAGATCTTGCGTTCTTTCAGGCAAAACAGGTTGGTGATGGTGAATTTGAATTAAGTAAACAACCTTATGATCTTGAAGAAACCGTACAAACACTTCGAGAGGCGGATGTTTCTGTAATTGCTTCATTTGGTGGAGCTTATGACGATGGCAAAGTTTATTCAGATGAAAATTATAATGAATACTTAAAAATATTCAAGAATAGTTCGACTGCAAATCTTGAAAGTTTTGCAGCGTTCCTTGCTCAAACAGTAAGTAATCTTGGATTGGATGGCATCGATCTTGATATCGAAATTTATGTATCGGACGGTGAGTGGGCAGAACAGTATGTATGGGATAATTATAGCTATTTTGTACAGGCTTTGAAACGAGAATGTGATTCAAGAGGATTAATCCTTACTACTGCAATTGATTCAGATAGTCTTAAACTAAACGGAAAGAACAAGATTAGTAAAGATGCTCTTAACTGTTTCAAGTATATCAATATCATGAGTTACAGAGATATAGAGGATGCCAAGGGTGAGGTTGAATATTTTGCAGATATCGTTAATTCAAGAAGACAGCTTGTGGTAGGTCAGTGTTTCTGGGTTCAGGATGACAGATTGGAATGTTACTCTGAAGAAACTCTTAAAGAAAGATGTGAATTAATCAAGAATGAATATGACGGAAGACTCGGTGGTATCATGTTTTGGGATTTCTATCGAGATGTTATAAAGGAGAATGGAAAGAAGCTTACGGGCTATGTTGATGATTATCTTGGAAGTGAAAATATTTACAAAGACAGATAATTAAGTGTACAAAATGAAAATATGACAGTTGAAATCACTGATTTCAACTGTCATATCAGACTGTAGACAAAGTCAGGGGCATCGCCCCTGATTTTTCTTTGTCAAAAGGCTGAAAACCCTTATATTTACTGGTTTTACAGCCCTTTTTATGATATAATTATAGTATCATTTCAAGGAGGTTTGCCGCCTATGATG
>JAFYHN010000054.1 GCA_017539165.1 Eubacterium sp. | reverse complement strand
TATCCAGCTTGGAAGGCTGGTGTTCTACCACTGAACTACACCCGCATGTCAAATAACTGCGACTCATTTTTAAACAGCTATTGAATTATATATAATTTGTAACGGTCTGTCAAGTAATATTTTTAACTTTTTTGCTTTATTTTTCACCGTTAAGTCGGGGTGACAGGATTCGAACCTGCGACCTCCTGATCCCAAATCAGGCACTCTAGCCAAGCTGAGCCACACCCCGATATTGTGTAGTAGCGGGAGGGGGACTCGAACCCTCGACACTACGGGTATGAACCGTATGCTCTAGCCAGCTGAGCTATCCCGCCACAATCGTAAAAGATGTGAAAATCTTTATATTATGGGGCCTACAGGGCTCGAACCTGTGACCCTCTGCTTGTAAGGCAGATGCTCTCCCAGCTGAGCTAAGACCCCGTTTTGTTTTCGCTGTTTCTCAACAGCACTTTTCCTATTATAGTGATGAGACCCCACTTTGTCAAGCACTTT
Source organism: Eubacterium sp. (assembly GCA_017539165.1). Classification (GTDB taxonomy): domain Bacteria; phylum Bacillota; class Clostridia; order Lachnospirales; family Lachnospiraceae; genus Eubacterium_Q. Next base: position 9,857 of record JAFYHN010000054.1, on the reverse strand, counting down.
TCTAAAAAAATTTTTTTTATTTTTTTCGTGCCTGAAAACCCGCTAAATTAGGGCAAAATTCCGCAATAAAAATATCCATAAAGTTAAAGTGACCGAAGAAAAAATTGTAGTTAGTACAACTATGTTGGAAGTTAACACTTCATCATTCCCCATACCCTTCGCCATAATAAAACAGCTAACCGTTGATGGTGAAGCAAGCATGATAAGAATAGCTACCAACTCCGAACTTCTGAAGCCGGATATAACAGCAATAGGCAAAAAGATCAAAGGAAGTAATATCAGTTTTATAATCGATGCGGCAACAGCAGGACGAATCCTTGTAAGCGCCAGTTTAAATTCAAATCCTCCGCCTATAGCAAGAAGAGCCACAGGCGTCGCTGTAACTGCAACAAGGTCTATAGTCTTCCTTGGGATTACTGGCATATCTAACCTGCTAGCAGCAAAAAGAAGGCCCAGCAATATTCCAATTATAATAGGATTAGTTGCTATACCCTTTAAAGACTTAATAACCTCATTCCTGATCCTGTTCTTGTCCTTCTCTGCACTTTCTTCCCTATCATTGGTATAATCTGCAGAAAAGGTCAGAATAACCACAGAAAGCACATTAAAGAATGGTACCGCTGATGCAATCATCAACGGTGCCATTCCTGCATTACCACATATATTCTCTACAAACGCAACTCCTAATATTGCCGCACTGCTGCGAACTGAAGCCTGAGCAAAAGCTCCAACCATAGTCTTATCCTTCAAAAACAGGTACGACAAAAACCAGGAGACTAAAAACATCACTATAGTTACTACAATACAGAACACGATAAAACTACCGTTTATCTCTTCTATAATATTACTGAAAGCGAGATCCTTAAAAAGCATTACCGGTAGAGCAACCTTGAAAACATACTTATTACCAGTATCCACAAACGCCTTATTAATGATCCCCAGCTTCTTCAACACATATCCCAGTATTATCACCAAAAAGATCGGTACTGTGGCATTAACACTGAAAATAAAATTATCCATAGTAGATTATTCCTGTTCGTTTATTTCGTTTATTTCGCTCACTACAGGAAACTGCACACTAACTTTAAATAAGTCACCATCTATTTCAATATCAAAGTTACCATCATGAAGTTTTGTCAGATTCTTCGCTATAGACAGACCAAGTCCTGAGCCTTCTGTAGATCTGGACTCATCTCCCCTTACAAATCTCTCCATGAGTTCCTCTGGTGAAATATTAAGCATCTGACTGCTTACATTCTTAAAATCAATCGAAACAAATTCTACTCCATCTTTTTCAAGCTTATAGACATCCAGATAAACACGAGTTCCTGACTGAGCGTATTTGTAAATATTATTCATCACATTGTCAATGATTCTAAATATTCTTCTTCCGTCTCCATTTATTACAACTCTGTCTTCAGCAATATTCTGAACTAATTCCAGATTCTTCTCAGAGAATTTATCCTCGTACTCTCCTACTACCTGTCCCATTAATTCAACAATGTTCATATTGATCTTATCAAGTTCAATATTACCAGTACTAGTTTTAGATGCCTCTATAAGATCAAGGATAAGCTGTTTTAAACGGTCAGACTTCTTGTCAATTACATTAATATATTCAATAGCCTTTGGATTGTCAATGTTTTCTCTCTTCAAAAGATCAACGTAATTGATTATAGAAGTAAGCGGAGTTTTTATATCATGAGATACATTGGTTATAAGTTCTGCCTTTGTCTTTTCATCTCTTACAGAAGATTCGACTGCCTTAGCAAGACCCTGTCCCAGATTGTTTATACTTCTGCCTATTTCAATATTATTGTAAGAGAGCTTTGATATATCAATCTTGGAATCAAGCTCACCATTCTCAATTGCATGTGTCACTTCCAGAATTTCTTCTATTTCAACAATATATTTAGAAGCTCGATATGCAATATATAAATCCATTACAACAATAAGAAGAATAAAGATTCCGGCACGTCTTGATCCTGACCAAGACCATATATAGAGTACACTAAAAATATTAACAAACAAGAAAAGGATTAACGATATAAACAGTCTTGTCCTTCCCTTCATTCGATTAATTACGCTTCTAAATCTGTCATAAATCGATTTAAGGAAATTGTAAAAAATAAAACCATTCCAGAACTTTTTGCATTTAATTCTTCTTACGATAGACAGAGTGACAGCCGCACATAAAACATATACTATGCACGCTATGATCAGGAAAAGTGAAATAAAACTAAAATAATCCTTTATGACATAATTAACCCCAGCTGTCCATCCATCTCCTACCATAAGAAAGAATAGCCCCGCAAAAAGGAAAGCAACTATTAGTAATCCAGCAAGAAAGATTAGTGGTGTTTTATCAAATCCACGCATTACAGGGGGTTCACTTATTGCTAAAATAATCACTGCTGTTATAAAGGCTACCAGACCCAATATCATTAAAATGGCGGGTACTGGAACAACCTTGCATAGATCGTAAAATACACTTTCCATCATAAGGTTATATGTATTTTTAACATCAATACCAATAACAAAATCAATATTAGATATTGATTTCAGATCTTCTAAATAGTTTTCATCTATATACTCAAAACTCTTTTTATTTCCAGTTTCATCAAGATACCACTGTTCCAGATTTCCAGTCTTAGCATTGTAACTAATAAACACATCCGAAACATTTCCAAGCCTTTCTATAATCCCTTTATAGGATACACTATTTCTATCTTGTTTAAGATATGGAATCTGTCCAAATCTAACTGAATTTATAAGCGGATCATATGCCACTGTCCCATTAAATGAATAGGTTGATGAATAACCAGTCCTATAGTATTCATATTGATTATTAGTATTTTTTATCATACTCAATGTATCACTATCTAAAGATGCAACACAAACTTCATTTTTTGTACTAAGTAAATGCGAAGTAATAATGCTTTTTTCCAGTTCATTATTATCAGTTACATTATCTGGATACGGAAAATATACATCAGTATTTTTCATATCATTGTTTACGTATATCACTCCACCGTTATGATATATCTGATTATTCTGATATATATATCCGTTCTTTATAGAATAAAGCAATACATTGTTATCATAATAAACAACATAATCATCTTCACAAAAATCACCGCTTATATAACTATAATTCACCGCTTCATTCAGAGCCATATATCCGGCAATTTTATCATCAGTTAAACCAGCCTTTGAATCTTCTTTCGTTTCTGCACGCCCACGAACCGCATCATATTCATCCCACGAAAACTTAAATGAATTGTTTTTTATTAACTTTTCATATTCACTCCAGGACAGCTTAACAAAACACAAATCCTCAACTTCTGGAATTGAATTTATAAAATCCTTCTCTTCACGAGAAACATAAGTACATAAAACATCATCTATGCTTTCAGAACCTTTTGGAAGATTCATAAACTTTTTTAACGAAATCTCATTTTTTGAATTGTTCAAACTTTTGCCGATTTGATCACTATCAATTATCTTGAGCGTTTTATTAAAATCAAGATTTTTTATGGTGCTTGTACTCTTCGCTCTGTAAAGTACATCAACAGCATAATCCTGAACTGATTCCTTTATATTACTGGATGTAAGATAAATAGAATCCTGCTTAACGTCACCATCAAAAATCTGATAATTTGCTATAAAAGCAAAACCAGCAATCACCGCGGTCACAGAACCCAAAAATCCAACAATAAAAAGGAAACATTTTAATGTTTTATTTTTTAATCCCTTCATAGTTTACCTGTCCTTTATCAATCTCTCATTATACTCAACCACTCAAAACAGTAACTAAATCACTTACACACTATCTGTTAATCTTTTCAACTTTATATCCCTGTCCCCATACAACCTTAAGATATCTTGGTTCTTTCGGATTAATCTCTATCTTTTCTCTTATATGTCTAATATGTACAGCAATGATATTATCAGCCCCGATAGCATCTTCATTCCATACAGCTTCATATATCTGAGATGTCGTAAAAACAATTCCAGAATTCTGAGTAAGAAACTTAAGTATGTCATATTCTATCGGAGTGAGTTTTACATCTTCTCCATCCACTGAAACTGTCTTAGCTTTATCGTCGATGACAAGCCCGCCATTTATAATAGCACCTTCGTCCTCAGCTGCTGCAATTGTTCCAAGCTCTGTATATCGTCTTATCTGAGATTTAACTCTTGCAACAAGTTCCAACGGATTAAAAGGTTTAGTCACATAATCATCTGCTCCGATATCAAGACCCAGTATTTTATCGGCGTCTTCTGACTTAGCTGATAAGAATATTACTGGAACCTTGCTTTTTTCTCTCAGAAGCCTTGTAGCTTTAATTCCATCCATCTCAGGCATCATGATATCAATGATTACGAGATGAATATCATTTGAAGACATCTTTTCAAGTGCTTCTATACCATTGTAAGCTTTAACAACATTGTAACCGGCCGTTTCGAGATAAATAGATACAGCCTCAACTATATCCTTATCATCATCACATACAAGTATGTTATACATATCATATCCCTCGCATATTTCTTTGTTACTGTTTTGTGTAAGTGTAAAACAATTTTTTTAATATAAAACAGGTAAATTATTAAGATTTATTTAATTTCTTTTTTGACGCATCCTTAGCGGAGCGTTTATTATGTAATAAGATACTGAGTTTCCTATTACATAATAAAATAGGGCTGTGACAAGCACAGCCCTCATACTCAGTAGCTCTCACCCTCTAAGTAAACAAGTAGATACAGACAAGGATTGCTTATTCAGCAACATCCTCCTCGATGTCTGCATCGTCCTCGAAAAAGTCATCATCAAAATCATCATCAAACTCATCGAAATCATCAAGATAGTCTGGTGTAAGATACTTATATACTGCTACTGCAATACCAACAATAAGTGTGATAACACCAACTATAATGCATACAGATATAAGGGCTGTTTTAGCATTCTCTACTGCGTCGTCTTTTACATAAATATCGTTTCTCATATCAAGAAACCCCCTTTCATAATGTGTACCAAAGTGATGTCATTATATCACATTCGATGCCTACATTCAACATCAATCAACTACAACTTGAGTATCTTCATCCACTGCATCCTTTATTATTTTCTCGATTATCTCCTTCGAATTCTTGGTTGCTTTGGATTTAAGTTCCTCCAGATCTGCGTTCTGTTCAACGTCCGCCTCAGCATTCTTGATTGCCTCTACTCCATCTTTTTTATCGTCCCAGTTAAAGAGAGCGTGTTTCTCATCATAGAAATGAACCGAGTTCGCATCTACGTCAATAGACTGTATCTCAGTCTCCGGAAGTTTTACAACTACCGTATTACCGACAACATTTACCTTGACCTCGCTCACATCAATCCCCGCTCTCACCTCGGCGGTATATGACATGTTATAGGACTTCTGTGTGATAAATGGAATATCACCCTCTTTGTAGTATATGATGCCGTTATAAGTCATTTCAGCCGCAGTAAGGTCGCTTACATCTTCTATCTTCGAAGAGATAAATGCAGATGTAATCTCCGGCTTCTTCTCTTTCTTATGGAAGAGCTTGTATCCGACAAACACTCCAAGGCCAGACAACAAAAAGGCAAAAAACAGAACAGCTATTATAATGAGAAATGTCCGTTTCATAGATTTTCTTTTCCGCTGCTCTTCCCTTAGCATTTCATAGTATTCTCTTCTGCTCATCTAAACCTCCTGCACTTATAATAAATATATACTACAGTTTCTTTAGCTTAGCCAGCGTAGCAAACATCTTCTTCTCTCCTACACTGTCGAATTTAACCGTTATCTCGTAATCATTTCCGCCTTTTATCATCTCGGTGACAACTCCCTTACCGAACTTAATATGACGAACTGTATCACCAATTGTATAATCGATAGAATCTAGTCCTGAAGAAGCGGTCTGTTTGCTTACAGCACTTCTCGGAGCCGTAACCCCCTTGTAAGATGCTTTCGGAGTAGTCATTCTGATTGGTGATGGAGAAACACTTTCGACATAAGAAGCACTTCTCCTCTTCATTCCGGAGATTTCCAGATACTTTTCAGGTATCTCTTCTATAAATCTGGATTGCATAGGATATGAACGTTCTCCGTTAATCATCCTGCACGTTGTACTGCTGAGATATAGCTCTTCCTTCGCTCTTGTTATTCCAACATAACAGAGTCTTCTCTCCTCTTCAACAGCGTCAGGATCGCCCGAATCCATAGCCATTCCACTAGGGAATAGTCTCTCCTCCATTCCTACAATAAATACAACAGGAAATTCAAGGCCCTTGGCACTATGAAGTGTCATCAGAGTAACCCTGTCGTCACTTTCCTCTTCCACATCAGTATCCGCAACAAGAGATATCTCTTCCAAAAGCTCTATAAGAGTTGGTACTTCAGCCTCTTCCATATAAGAAGCAATCTTATTACGAAGTTCATCTATATTCTCAAGTCTTGCTCGAGCCTCATCTGTACTTTCAAGTTCGAGTTCAAGCTTATATCCGGTCTTCTCAAGTATGCTGTCGAAAAGGTCTACCAGTTCTCCTGATTCTACATATGATCTCAGTTCTTCCATAAGAGACATGAAATCCTTAACCTTTTCCTTAGATCTTCCGAGCATCTCAACATGATCTTCATCCAGACAGAATTCATACATGGACAATCCAGATTCAAAACTCAAATCCTTTATCTTCGTGATCGTCGTATCGCCTATCCCTCTTCTCGGAACATTAATAATTCTCGAAAATGATATATCATCCGAAAGATTCGCCAGAGTTTTTAGATACGCAACCAGATCTCGAATCTCTCTACGATTATAGAATCCGGTTCCACCAACAAGCTTGTATGGGACATTTGCATATATCAGTTTTTCCTCCAGTGCACGTGACTGTGCGTTGGTACGATAAAGAACAGCCATATCGCTGTAGTTTATACCTTTGAGATTCTCCTGCATTATATTATTAACTGTTCCGAGTGCTTCCTCATACTCATTTTCATAAACTGTATAATGAATTCTTGAACCAATCTGATTCTCTGTCCAAAGAGTTTTTGATTTGCGGCCAACATTGTTGGCTATGACGGCATTTGCAGCATTCAAAACCGTTGATGTACATCTATAATTCTGCTCGAGCTTAACAACCTTGGCATCATTATACTGCTTCTCAAAATCGAGAATGTTATAGATATCAGCACCACGGAACTTATAGATAGACTGATCATCATCACCAACCACACAGAGATTACGCCACTTGTCAGCAAGAAGCTTGACAAGCATGAACTGCGAATGGTTAGTATCCTGGTACTCATCTACCATGATGTACTTGAATCTGTTCTGGTACATTTCCAGAACTTCTTTATCCTTTTCAAAAAGCTGTATCGTTTTAAATATAAGATCGTCGAAATCAAGAGCATTGTTCTTCTTCATTCTGACCTGATACTCTCTGTAGATACGAGCCATCTGTTGTTCTCTGAAATTACCACCAGCATTCAGATCCAGATCTTCAGGAAGCAGACAATCTTCCTTAGCCTTCGAAATCTTTGCCAGACACATCTTCTCAGGAAACTTCTTGTTATCAATACCGAGACTCTTCAGAACCTCTTTCATTACAGTCTTCTGATCATCGGTATCATAGATAGTAAAATTGTTATCCCCGCCGATTCTGTCATAAAACCTTCTCAGAATTCTTACACACATAGAGTGAAATGTACTTACCCATATATTTTCTGCCCCAGGTCCAATCTCATTCTCCACTCTTTCACGCATCTCATTTGCAGCCTTATTTGTAAATGTTATGGCGAGTATATTGTAAGGGTTTACTCCCATCTCATCTATAAGATATGCGATTCTGTGTACCAGCACACGGGTCTTTCCGCTTCCCGCACCGGCAAGTATAAGAAGAGGCCCCTCGGTATGCGAGCAGGCCTCCCATTGTTTATCATTAAGTCCAAGCATTACTCAGCTGATGTCATTCCCATCTTAGCTTTAAGAGCTGCGAGCTCATCCTGAACGGCTGCATCAGGAGAAGCATCATACTTAGAAGTCAGGCTGTCTACTTCTGAAGAAGCTGTAGTTGCATTCAGCTCAGCTTCTGCAGCAGCAACATCAAGCATAGCATCGGCCTTGTCTTCCATTCTCTGGAATGCCGCAAAGCTCGATGATGAATCAACCTTAGAGGTCATCTTATTGATATCCTGTTGAGCTTTTGCAAGTCTTATCTTTGCCTTAATGGCATCCTTACGTGACTCAAGATCAGCTATATCATTAACAAGCTTGTCATGCATCTGACGCATCTTTATCGCATTTGCAGAAGATACCTCATATACCTGCTGAAGAGTTGCCTGCTTAGCAACAAGCTTAGCTTTTTCGGAAAGAAATCTTGTAGCATCAGCATCATTTCCGGCAACAACTGCCTTCTCTGCATACTGCTGCATACGTGCTATCTCAGCATTACATTCATCAAGGTTACGCTTAGCCTTAGCCTCGTCAGCCATAACCTCTGCTGTTTCATTTTTAACTTTTGCAAGATCACTGTTCAGATTGCGCAGTGTCTGATCGATCATCTTCTCAGGATCCTCAGCCTTATCAAGCAGCGCGTTGATATTTGATGACATGATATCCTTGAATCTAGATAAAATACCCACTTCATTATCCTCCCTGTTTTTATATTTTCAATTCATTATAGCTTTCAACTACGTTCATAATTATAACCCAACGAAGTTCTTTATTCAATTAAATCTTTGTATTTGAACTATAATATCGTTAGGCTGAATATCTTCTTTATCATCCGATATAGTAACTGCTTCTTTGAATATTCTGACTCCGTCACTCATCTTATCCTTGTCTCTGGAATAAAGAGTCGCGATAACATCTCCCGCCTTAACTTCATCACCTATTTTTTTCTTTAAATATATACCTGCAAACTGATCTATCTCATCCTCAAGTTCCATTCTTCCTGCTCCAAGATGCATGGATGCTTTTCCAGTGATATCTGCTCTTATGGCACTAACGTATCCATCCTTCTCTGCTTTTACATCAGTTGACATAACATCTGAAGGGATAATATTTTCATAATCCATTGAGAGTTCATTTTCAATATAATCAGTTTCACCGCCCTGACCTTTGACAAACATCAGAAAACTCTTATAGGCATCTCCATTTGCCAACACGTCTTTTACTATCTGCTTTGCAAATCTGATAAGACGTTCCTTAGAATCTATTCCGTTTAGTTCAGGACGCCCGGACAGAATATACATCTCTGAACAGATGGTCAGAACAAGGTCGTAAAGTCGTTCATTTACATTAATTCCACGAAGGAAATCAACAGCTTCTTTAACTTCAAGAAGGTTTCCGACAGTATAGCCAAGAGGCTCATTCATATCAGATATAACAGCACTACACTTTCTGCCAGCTCCATTTCCAATATCGATCATAGTTTCAGCAAGCTGCTTGGCGGAATCCAGCTCACTCATAAATGCACCATTACCACACTTAACATCTAGAACTATTGCATCAGCTCCGGAAGCCAGCTTCTTGCTCATAATACTTGAGGCAATAAGAGGAATGCTGTCAACCGTACCAGTTACATCTCTGAGAGCATAAAGTATCTTATCTGCAGGAGCAAGATTCTTCGTCTGAGCTGCATCAACAAATCCAGAAGCCTTGAGACACTCCATGAACTTCTCATCGCTCAGATCAGAACTGAATCCAGGAATAGCATCAAGCTTATCAATAGTTCCGCCAGCGTGGGCGAAGGCCTGAACCTCCGCACCGGACAGGTGGGCAACATCCACGGAGGAAACAGCTGGGGCCTGCGTCCCATTCCGGAGGACCTCGCCCGCCTGATG
>JAFYHN010000053.1 GCA_017539165.1 Eubacterium sp. | reverse complement strand
TGCTACGCTGTTCCACTGGGACTTCTTGCAGCCTTTGTCTTTAAGCTCCCGGTAAAAGTAGTGTTCTTCCTGCTCTTTACCGATGAGTTTGTGAAATGGCCCTGGGTTCTTAAGCACTTCTACAGCCACAAGTGGGCAAGGAATATTACAAGAGAAGAGATGGACTAAATAAATTCAAAAAGGTACTATATATTTCTTTTCGTGCATATGATAACGTCATAATAGGAACACCTATAACGAATAAATAAAGCTTAAAAGGAGTATGCTTATGAAAAAGAATATCCGTACCGTTTTATTTGGAGAGCTTGTACTTTTCATCGTTGTATTTCTTATCAGTACCCTCGGAACCAGCTTTGGTTTTTCTGCTGTCGCATGGTTTCTTGATGTGCCTTCGCTGATTCTTGTTTTACTTATTCTGATTCCCGGGCTCATTATCATGGGTGAGTGGAAAGAATTTTTGAATTCATTCTCAGTAGGGATAAAAGATTACAGACTTCTTGAACTAAAAAATATTATAGAAGCCGTAGGCGCTGCCCAGAAGCTTACTGTATTTGGAGCTCTTTTTGCCATCATAACTTCAGCAATAATTCTTATGGGACATTTATCTGAGCCGGAAACGTTTGGACCAAGCCTTGCTGTCTGCTTCCTTTCAGGTTTTTATGCAGTAATAATCGAGTTTTTTCTTCTGCCGCTTAAGTTAAATGCCGAGCGTAAGATGAATGAAGAGATGGACATGGAAGATGAATGATCCCGGAATTACAAAGGAGCAGTATCTTAATATAGCTCGTAAATTCGGATTTACGAAAAGAGAGCTTGAACTCGGATACCTTAAAGTGTCGGGGTTTTCAAATCATAGAATTGCTTATATGCTCGGAATTTCTGAGCAGACGGTAAAAAATCATTTCACTCACATTTATGAAAAGGCGTGGGTTCCCGGAAGAAAGGAATTCCAAGAGCTGTTTACACAGGATGGATAGTGATTATGAAGAGATCAGTTAAAAGAGCTATCATAATAATTTTAATTGCAAACGTCATCCTGATAGTTGCTGCTATTTGCGGGAGAATACTGAGCAGATTCGTTTATGAAGATCATCTTGATGAGCCTTTGATCACAGTTGATGATACCGAGATTACCTTAAGAGAATTTGGATATTACATATATGAAGTAGAAGAGTTTGTGCAGAACCAGGCTCTTTTGTATGATCCTGAGAATCCAAAGCACTGGTGGAATACCCACTTTTCAGCCGGCATGGATTCTCAGTTTGTCTGTGATTACGCCAAGAAGGTGGCAGTTAACACTTGTATATCAGATGAGATTTATTATAAAAGAGCTCTTTCTGAAGGAGTTGTATTAAGTAGCGCGGAAGAAAAACAAGCAATGGTCGAAGCAAAGATGATCTTAAGCAGCATGACCGGGAATCAGCTTGCAAGAACAGGGTTGGATGAAAACATCCTCACTAATATGAGGATAAAACATGCTCTTGCAGTAAAATATGCCAGATTTCTTGTAAATACCTGTGATTTAACAGGATATTCCGAAGACCCAGAAAAGCTTCTAAACTGGGACGGCGTGTATTATCAAGAAAAGATTCTACCGGAACATACAGTAAAGACTAATGATAAGGTTCTGGATAAAATAACGTTGGGAAAAATAACAGTGAATTATGAGTAATTCTATTTGAATGTGTTAGAATTATTTCATGAAAACAAGAATCGTTCTCAAAGAGATAATCGTATCGATTTCAAAAAGAATTTACAAACCCCAGAAACTCTGTGTTTCTGGGGATTTTTTATGCTTTTGCAACCAAATTTAACAAAAAATAGTAAAATATGTAAGCTTTGCTTGGTGGACGGGCGGAGCTTACTTTTTTATTATTAAGAAAAATGTTAAAATATTTAGCAAAGGTGGTAGAAATATGAGAAAGACATACTTAGATAATATTCGCTGGATAACAGTAGTGCTGGTTGTCATCTATCATGTAATCTACATATTCAACGGTGTAACACAACATGGCATCATCGGACCTTTCAGTAAACATCAGCCCCAGGATACATATCAGTACATTGTATATCCTTGGTTCATGTTACTTCTGTTTGTGGTATCCGGCATGTCAGCCCGCTATGAACTAATTAAACGAACAGAAAAGGAATTTATCAGCGTAAGGACGAGAAAGTATCTTGTACCATCAACAATCGGCCTTCTGGTTTTCGGCTGGATTCTTGGCTATTACAACATGCTGATGTCTGGTGCATTTAATTCCATGAACAACGTACCGGGGCCAATCCTTTTCCTGATAATGGCAGTCAGCGGCTCAGGCCCTCTGTGGTACGTTCAGATGCTTTGGCTCTTCAGCATGATACTGGTACTGATCAGAAGGATTGAAAAAGACCGATTCTATAATATCTGTGGTAAAGCAAATCTTTTGACACTTATACTTCTTGTTATACCCGTATATGGAGCGGCGCAGATACTTAACACACCGATAATTGTGGTATACAGATTCGGTATCTACGGACTGGGCTTTATGATCGGCTACTTTGTATTGTCCCATGACGAAGTGATGGATCGACTTGGTAAAAACTGGCTGTTATTAAGCATCCTTGCCTTCGCATCCTGCATAGCCTTTGTGATTTTATATAAAGGTCAGCCTTATCCGGATCACGTAGTTCTGGACACAATCATGTGCAATGTATACGCATGGTTTGGAACTCTCGGTATACTTGCCTTCATGAAAAAATGGGGAAATTTCACGAATGCTTTCTCAAAGTGGATGTGCCGAAAATCATGGGGCCTCTACGTATTCCATTATCTGATGATAGCGGTCAGCGGATGGTATCTGCATACATTATGTCCGTTCCTTGCCCCTGTCATCGTATACCTGTTGGTTGCAATAGCAGCATTCGCAGGCTCCTACCTTCTGTATGAAATCATGAGCCGCATACCTTTCATAAGGTGGTGTGTTCTGGGAATAAAAAAGGAGAAGAAAGAATGAGTTTTGCAGACAATCTTATGGAATTAAGAAAGCTTAATAACCTGTCACAGGAGGAAATTGCTGAGAAGATAGGCGTATCCAGACAGACGCTTTCAAAATATGAGACCGGAGAGTCGCTGCCGGACATAAAGAGATGTAAGATGCTGGCTGACCTCTTTGGTGTATCCATGGACGACCTTATCTCATATGAAAAGAATGATTCGGACAACCTGGGATATGCTATACCGCCGAAAGGAAAACATATCTTTGGAATGGTCAAAGTGGGAGATAAGGG
>JAFYHN010000052.1 GCA_017539165.1 Eubacterium sp. | reverse complement strand
GAAGTCTCATGTTCCGTTTAGTAGAAGCGGTTAGCCGTCTGCTTTGAACGATGACTTCACGATATGTAATAAGGTTTATAAATTGTCTTGAAGGATAGATTATTGAGATGACTGAAATAATTGTTCCTTCACTATTAAGTAATGGGAGAGGGCAAAAGTAGACAAGAATTTGAAAAAAGTTTGGTTTTTGATGCGGTTTCGTCAATGTGCACACAAGAACCGATTTCGCTTGTGCAGTTTGACATAGGCCTTTAAATGTAAATCTGGGAGCTATGACTATTAATGAATATACATAAGAAGATGCTTATTATAAATTCATAAAGGGATTTGCAAGGGATGATATAATACTTATGACAGAGGAAGGTCCTTTGTCGATAATCTTTTAATATAAAAGTCTGATCAGTTATATGAGGACAGTATATAGTATTACACTTCTGATTTTCCCCGACAGGTTAAGGAGCAGACCATGAGTGAAGAAAACAATGATTTGATACAGATAGTGTTCACACTGGCTAAACACTTTGAATGCATCTATTTTGTCGATCTTACACACGGCAATTATTTTGTTTTTACGGGCAAGGATACTGATTCCAATTTGGATTTCCCAAGTGAAGGAAAAGATTTTTTTGCTGATGCAGCAAAAAATGCCGGCAAATATGTTCATCCTTCTGATCTTGATATCGTTGTTAATGCATATGTTAGGGAGACAATACTGGCAAATCTTTCTGAAAATGATAGTTATACTATTCCGTTTCGGGCTATTGTTAACGGAAAAGTTGAGCACATGAGACATGTAATAACCAAAAGCTATGACGGAAAACACATTGTTTGCTGTCTCGAAAACATCGAGCAGGAATACCTTGAGAAAGAAGAGCAGAAAAATCATCTTCGGTCAGCGAATATTTTGGCTAGACGCGACGAACTGACCGGTGTAAAGAACAGCAATGCATTCCAGGAATATTCGGAAGAGATCAACAAGAGGATCCGAGATGGAGCCGGGGGGCATGAGTTCGGAGTCGTAATGTGCGATATCAATAATCTGAAGCAGATCAATGATACAAGAGGACACAATTACGGGGATGAGGCTATTCGGGCTGCAAGCAGAATGATCTGCGAGGTTTTTCAGCACAGTCCCGTGTTCAGGATCGGCGGAGATGAGTTTGTAGTAGTTTTATCCGGAAATGATTTCCATCAAAAAGAAAGTCTGATGAAAAAACTCAGAGAGGAATCTGATGCCAACAGAAAACTTAGGTCCGGTCCGGTGGTAGCTTCCGGAATAGCCCTTATTGAAAAAGGTGACAGGAGTTTGGCCGAAGTTCTGGAACGTGCAGATAAACTCATGTACGAGAACAAGAAGGAACTTAAGGTTAAGGGAACTGTTGAAGCTTTTGAGAATATGGAAAGAATCAGCGAAGCAATTTCTGATGAGAGAAAACGCCTGCTTGATGCAATGTTCGGTGCTTTGATCACTGTGGCCGGAGGAGGATATATTTATCTCAATGACATGCGTTATGACTTTTCCAGATGGTCAGTCTCGTTGACAGATGATTTCGGTTTGGAGTCAGAATATATGTATCATGCCGACAGAATATGGCAGGATTATATTCATCCTGATGATGTTGAAGTCTATAGGGACGCAGTTAACTCAGTGTTATTTGATGGCATTGAGATTAAGCCGATTTCATATCGGGCCCGCAAACCGGATGGCTCATATGTCCTTCTGTATACCAGAGGTTTTGTGTTAAGTGACAGCAACGGTGAGCCTGAGTATTTTGGTGGAATAATAATTCCTGATGAATGATGAAGCTGGCCTATTATCTTTTAAGATTAAAGAATAAGGAATCTTGCTATGAGATTAGATGGATTTGGTATATTCGTTGAAGATATGGGTAGAATGATAAAGTTCTACCGTGATGTTCTGGGATTCGAAATCAAAGAGTCAGAAGACACTTCAAATGTG
>JAFYHN010000051.1 GCA_017539165.1 Eubacterium sp. | reverse complement strand
TCTACTGATGTCCAGCTGTCGACTAATGTTTTATCTTCATCGTCTTTTGTTACTTTGATCTGGGCTCCGCCGATTTCCTTTGTAAGGTTATCTGCATCTACCTTGCTTACATTGATATCGTATGTCTTTTCTGGTGTCTTCTTATCTTTAAGGATAAGCTTTCCATCTGTTGTTACTTCGATTTCTCCGTCACTGTACTGTCCGGTAAGTGTTACTTTTCCGTCCTTTGATACATTGAACTTGATCTCTGTTGTAACAAGATCGTATCCCTCTGGTGCTACTTTCTCTGTGAGAATGTAATCACCTGCTGTTACTCCTGTTATCTTATGTGTCTTATTATCTACTGATGTCCAGCTGTCGACTAATGTTTTATCTTCATCGTCTTTTGTTACTTTGATCTGGGCTCCGCCGATTTCCTTTGTAAGGTTATCTGCATCTACCTTGCTTACATTGATATCATATGTCTTCTCTGGCTGATTCTTTATTACAATCTGACCATTTTTGTATTCACATACTCCACTTGAAACAGCCGAATCGAGTATTACATTTCCTTTCTTATCAACAGTAAATTCAATAATAGATTCAACTTTATCATATCCAGTTGGAGCAACTGTTTCTTCAAGTTTATATGTTCCTGGTTTTACAGAAAACTCTTTTCCACCTGCTATTGATATCCATGTATCAATAACCTGATCATCTTTATCCTTAAGTACGATAGTCGCACCAGGAATCTCCTGTCCATTTACTGCATCTACTTTACTTATCTTTACTATATGCTCGTTAGCATCATACTCATCCTTAAGATCAACAGTAGCATCCTGATTAAGTGCTATAGCAGATTTTCCATCTGTAACAGAAGTCGACTTAAGTGTATATCCTGGTACATCAGAATTTGTCTCTGTTACTTCATAAGTACCAAATGGCAGATCTGTAAATGTCTTTGTGTATATACCATTGACATCTTTCTTAAATCCAGCCTGTGCCATAGTAAATGTAGTCTTTCCGGATACAAGCTTACCATTTCTGTTGACATACATAGTCTTTTCGTCAACTTTTGTAGTTATCTGGAACTTAAGAGCCGATTTAAATTCACTCTCTGTAAGATTCTGTCCATCAATTGACTTAGTAATGATAAGATTTCCTGTATTCTTCTGATATACATCTGTAAAGAACACCTCTGTCGTATCATTTGCGTCTACGTCTATATCTGTTGCCGCATTTCCTGACTGTGTAGTTCCATCAGCACCTATCTTATAAGAAACTTCAACATCTCTACCTGTAACATCAAACAATGTCTCTGTTACGGTATATGTCTGATTAACATCAAGGTCACTTATTGTTGCAACATAATTTCCGTCATCATCTTTTGTGAACTCTCCAAGTGTTCCCTTAAACACCTGAACATCTGAACTATCCTTCACAACAAAAGTAAGATTCTTCAGGTCATTATCTGTTACAGGACCTTCTATTGTCTTTGTAATCTTGATACTTCCAGTCTCAGGAGAATATGTATTTTTAAATGTAACTTTCTCGCCTGTCGAGTTATCAAGTGTTACACTCTTAGTATTTGTCTCCTCAGTATCTTCACCATCTACTACTTCTATCTTGCTCAGAGTATATCCTATTACAGAACCATCTTCTTCTTTAATGGTATATGTTCCATATGGCACTTCATCGAATTCAATAAGATTCTCAGAACCATCATTATAAAATGCTCCATAGAAAAGACTTGTTGGGTCTGTTGATAATCTGCAGCCAAACTTTCCTAACTGTGATTTAAAGACTGGTTTAACATAATAAGTCTGTCCATCTATCTCTGTGGTGATAGTAAACTTAAGACCATTGATTCTATCATCTCCTGGTTTAAGGTCCTCACCTAAACCAGCAAATTCTTTAGAAATCACAAGCTTAGAAGTATTCTTCTTATAGTTATTTGTCAGTTCAACTGTTTGAATATCTTTACCAATTATTTTTGCCGAACCATTAGATGTAGAAGAAACAAGACTGTATGTAATATTATGACCATCCAAAGTCTCTGAAACATTATATGTTACGTTCTCCGGAAGGTTATCTATTGTAAATGTATACTTTCCATTTCCCTCATCTATCCAATCCTGGCCAATGATTGTTCCTACATTAGCGAACTTAAGATTGGGAACAGAAACTTCTTTAGCATTGCTATCTTTTGATGTTACATCAAATGCAATATCCTCGAGCTCATTTAAAGGAGCTCCACTTATAGTTTTGCTTATTACAAGTGAACCAAATTTAGGCGTAAATTTATCTACTAATACTACAGTTGCATTTGCCTCATCTGTTGCCTCTGACCAAGATGAATCAATACTTCTTTTCTTAGTATCAAATACGCAATTAATAACCTTATCACCCTCGATTGTTACAGTTGCATTATCAACCTTCACATATCCGTCAGGTACTCCAGTTTCTTTAATATAATAAACTCCATCAGGAAGATTCTGAATTGTAGTAGCAGTTGTTCCTGATTTGAATACAATCTTCTTATCTGTTACAGAAACTTTAGCAGCATCAGTACCAAGTGAAAGATTTGCATCAGTAAATTTGAACTTACTATCAGCACAAGTCACTTCAAGTTCTGCTCCCTTAAGAACTGAACCATTTTCTGTCTTCTTAAGGATATCTAATGCTGTAGTTTCATTATATAAGTTGAAGAATGATCCCAGGCTGAACTCAACACCTGACATCTTTACATTCTTATTTGTCTTATAGATGCTCTTATCTCCAAGAGTAGTCTCGGAATCAACCGTATATGACAGAGTTCCACCGTTGTTTGTTACTACAAGTCTGATCTTTATATCACCTGTAGAATTTGTAACATGATTCTTTGATTTTCCGGCATCAACCTCGTTTATAACATAGAAGAACTCTTTTGACTGACCATTTGGAATATAGTACTTCATCTCAGAAGGATCAAGATTAACAGTCGACGTAGTTACTGTAACTTTGTCATATTCAAGAGCAGCATCAATCTGATATATTCCTGCATTAGATGAGAAATTAATTGACTGACCACATGCCACAAGATCTTCTGAATCTATCTCAATAGAATTCCAACCTGCCTTAACAGGATAACTATATGTAGCAGGAGACCATGTATTCTTAAATGTAAGCCGTCCATTATTTGACGCATTAAAATTAAACGTTACCTTTGAACCAGCAGCTCTGGCTGCTTCAAAGAACGGTTTGTTTCCTTCATCCCAGTCAACAAGGGTAGCACTTCCACCACCCATGTTGATGGTAAAGTTCCTAGTCACTGGTTCTGACGTACTATCATATTTTGTTTTTGTCTTGGAATTGTAGAATTCAAGTTTAGGGAACTGAATCTTATTTGTAGATTCATTTGAAACAACCTGAGGAGTTTTTCCTGTGATATCATAGTTTCTCTCAGTCTCATACCAATTAAAACTATAGTCGTCTTTCTCAGCATATATAGTAGTATCCTCTAAAGTGTCCTTTCCATTATATGCATGAGTAAAAGATTTGCGGGCAGCAAAATGGATCTGGCCAACACCGTCGTCCAGAACGTTCTGATTACCGCCACGATAGATATAGTGCCACTCACCACCATTGTTCTGTAAATTCTCTGCAACTATCCATCCTGCACATGTATGAATAACATCTACAAGTGGGCTATTTGGCACAATAAATAAACCTGAAGAGTTACCAAGGGTAACATTTTCATGAGAAGTGATATTCCAGATTATCTTCTGGCATATCTGTAGATCATTCTTGTCCGTTTCTGTTGTCATTCCAGCAACAGGTCTGTCTGAGTAGCTATCTGTGAGGATAAATGATTTTCCTCCATCAACAGAAACATCATATTTATCTATATGAATTCCATTCTTGCTATTTGTTCCTGAATTGTCGGATATGTTAAATACAATAACGGATGTTTCATCTTTTATAATGCTGATGCCCTGAGCATCCTTCATTTTCTGAAGAAGTTCATTATCTACATTTATATAGATAACTTTATTCTTGAACTCATCACCAAATCTGAGAGTCTTTCCCTCCATATAATTCCTGTAATTAACAACATAATCAGGATTATTTGCTTTTGCAGAAAGAGTTGCTGATGATTCAAATGCATTCTGATATATCTTCTGAATATTTGCAACTGTATCTGAGTTTGTTGTAGTAAGAATCTTGGTACCTGAACCCAATACGTTGTCAATATTGAAGTATCCTCCTGATCTTGTACCATCAAAATTCTGCATAGCAGCAGGTGAACCTTCTATATTAAGCGTACCTGCAGTTGACCTATCAATATATATTGGTCGTTTAGCAGCTTCACTATTCGGATACTGTGCTCTGCTTGTATCCACCCCACCTATAAGAAGCTGAGCTGTAGATCCTGCCTCGATAAGATCGATGGTATTGAAATCATTCTTATAATTAGAAAATGTTTCAACTGCCAGAGTAGACTCCATATGGTTCATCTGCAGAAACTTGTCTGCGATGATACCATAATCAACGCCTCGTCCCAATATAGTACCATAGTTAACAGCACTGGCAGAATCCTGGACTAGTTCTGCGGCATCCACCTTTTTCACACTACCGCTTCCGGTCACTATAAGAGATACCGTCATGACGGCAGCTAAACCACCGGCAATAAGCCTCTTGAATCCTTTTTTCATAAAACTTCTCCCTTCCCAGAAGCATCCACTATGCCATTCGCGACTTGACATACTGAACCGTGAGATGCCCTATGAAAACATCCCACTGCTTCTTCAATAATAAAATAGTGTATATATAAATTGGGTAAACCTCTTCTGCTCCCTTAAGAATATCCGTGTTTTATGAGGAATTATATCGGAGAATCATCCTCAGCTTCGGTGACACCAGATAACCATACACCTACTACATCGGACTTCCGTAAAAAGGGCGCAGTAACCCAAGAAACAATACATGATTGACATAAAACTATCACTTAATGTGTTGCATTTCAAGATTTAATTTACATAATTCACATATTCGTCACTTTGAACATAGATATTATACATCATGCACAACTCACCACATGTCGTTTTATACAATGTATTCAAACTTTATACACTTCGCATTTCTACTATATAAATGTATTATAAATCCTATTGTCTACTATATATAGACTTTAGGGTTACATTTCAACCTGAATTATTTTATAACGTTCTGTATAAATACAAAAAATAAACCTGAGAGACTGTTTGTGCAGTCATCTCAGGTCTCATTTACTCAATGTGTAACTTGGAAGCATCTTTCGTCTTCAACAACGGGAATATCTTTCCAATCAATATCTTCTATATGGATAAAACTACCCGCTTCTACTTCTCCCAGGAATCGGGATATCAATTCCCGTTCTCCCTGAACTTCCAATTCTACCTTACCATTGTAAAGATTTCTAACATACCCGGTAAGTCCCAAACCTCTAGCCGCATAGTTCGCTCGGTATCTGAAGCCGACTCCCTGCACATCTCCGGATATGATCATATGTCTTCTTATTACCATATCTTATTCTTTTCAACTCTTCAGTAATCACACTCTCTTAATATAAAGCATGTTGCTGAAATACCAGTTATCATATTTTTTAATGTAACTAACATATTCATCGTAGTTAACATAATATTTTTTGCCCCAGGACGATATTTCCAACATAACAAGTTTTTCATCTACATTCTTGTTATCTATCTGATCCCCTTTTGAAGCTTCTACAATCCCCGTCACAGTGACATAGTGATCCTTGGTTTTGGTAACAGGCTTAAAGATAGTTCTTGTACCATCAAAACTTCTATTATAAAATGTCACCTTTCCTTTTCTAAGAAATCCAGGTCCTATAGCTATCAGAACAGGTATATCATCTGATAACATTTCCTTTATTCTGGACAGCATCTTCTTAGGGCGGACAAACCAGTGGGCACGAAAGCGATTTCCTGTTCTATTCTGGATATCCCTGCGATGAAGTAAGAAGTACAGATTCAAGTTCCAAGCCAGAAGTATGCCAGATATCCCTAGCCAAGGCAGGATATGAAAATACTTTCTCTCCATAGTCAGGATGTAATCCTTATAAGAATTCATTGACTTATCACCGGAAGGATTGATAACGTGCTCCATCCCACCCATGAGATACATGAGTATGTCCGAAGCCGCTATCAGACCGCAACCGTAATCTTTGAGCACATTTCCCTTACGTGTCCCCTCTGCTTTCTCCAGCCAGCTCTGATCTCCACCGAACGATCCGTCTATTGAAACATAGGGTTTGCTGAGGGAGGTGATATTCAGTTTGCTTTTAATGTGCTCACTCATCTATTTAATAATCCCAATTAGTATTCTTTAATTCTATTGTAGTAGATCTGTAATCATCTGACTCTGAGTATGTCAGGTTGATAGTTGTATTACCTTCATACAGTGAATAAGAATAATAATCCTTATCATCAGATACGTATTCTTCGAAACTTGATCCCAGAGCTTTCTTAGCTTCTTCCCTTGAAGTCTTAAGAGTTATACCACCCGGAATTTCTATAAGATTCTCAGGTACTCCATATGCATCGCCCTCATCATATGTCATTCTGTTAACGGAAATGCATGCTACCGCACAATTCTCTGATATTGTAGCTACCTTTGTGAAGTTGTACATTCCGAGCTCTAATTCAACGTCATTCTTTTTGATCGTTAGTGCTGCATACTCAAGATTTCCTGCACCAACACTCTCTGTCTCTACTTCACTGATAGTCCATCCATCATCCGTGAACTCCTTAAGAGGACATGGAAGTCTATAGATTTTTCCATCAATCTTAAATACTGGCTGTGAAGCATCACTTCCCAACTCCGTAGGAGCAACATATGTACTAAGATAATCTGGAAGCTCAGTTGATACATCAGTTACATCTTCATCTGTTAACATCATATTACGAAGTTCTATATGACTGTCTTTTCCGTTTTCATAAACAAAGAACTTTAACTCTTCATAATAATTATGTTCATCAAAGTCATATGTATACGCAGAATAACCTTCACCATCACGTTTTTCAGATGGCTCACCATAAGCAGCTTTTATCTCATCAAATGTAGATGCAGCTGTAATACCCTTTGCAAGCTTAAAATCAACCGGATCATCTGCACTTATTTCTATCTGACCAACCTTGCAGTCTTTAGCTTTCTGAGCATTTCCGGACGGATTAAAGATGTGAACACCTATCTTTATATCATCTTTAGAAATATCAAACCAATCATAACTTGTTCCTGCAAGTTCAGATTCAGCATCTCTGCCAGCTTCTTCTACGATGGTCCATCCATTATCTACAAAGTTCTGTACTGGACATGGAATTTTGTAAGCAACTCCATTAAGTTCAAATGTGTAATCTGCAGGATTTTCAGAAAGAGTTACATTTCCATCTCCTGTTCCTGCTGCTTCTGTTGTTGCTTCTGCAGTTGTTGTTTCTTCCTTAGTAGTTTTTTCTTCTGTAGACTTTTCTTCTGTCTTTTCTGCCTCGGTAGTAATCTCCTCTGTTGTATCCTCAGTTGTGATATCAAACAAAGTAGATTCCTCAGTTGTCAAGCCATAATCACGTCCAGCCCTCTTAGACATCACAATCATTCCAACTATAAGTCCAATTATCAAGAGCGCTGCGACTCCTATTACAACAAATATAACAGGATTAGTCTTCTGAGGTTTATTATAATCGACAGGTCCACCATTTGGTGTATTACCATACGGACTACCTGGTTGTGAGTAATTGTACATACCTGCTTCGTTAACAGCACTTTCATCATTATATCCCATGTATGGTCCACTCTGTGCAGGAGCCTGCTGGCCCGGCATAAACTGCTGGTTCATTCCCTGAAGCTGTCCTGCCTGATACGGTTGCTGCGCCATATTCGGATTATACTGCTGAGCAGTATTAAACTGCGGATTAGGTTGCATCGGCTGTCCCTGCTGCGGCATCTGATTTGGATTAAACTGTGGTCCCAACTGTGCTGTGTGCTCAGGATCTATCTGTGGTCCTGGCTGTGGTGGCATGCCCTGCTGTCCCGGTACAAACTGTGGTCCCGGCTGCATCGGCTGTCCTGCCTGATTAGGATCAAACTGTGGTCCCTGTGGTGGTACCTGATTTTGATCAAACTGCGAATTCATCCCCTGTTGAGCGTTTTGATTGTCACTCATATATTTACCCTCCTACTTTTTCAAAAATACGACAGATCATTTCCGATTCTTTCTGTCATTATCTTTGATATAAAAATGAGACAGTATTACACTGTCCCATTTATGATAACACATTTCTTATTAAATGTATTCTAAAATATTTTTTTATTAAACAATCTCTGCAAGATCCAGAAGAAGCTTCTCTGTCTTCTCCCATCCAAGGCAAGGATCCGTGATGGATTTACCATAGATTCCCTCACCGATCTTCTGAGCACCGTCTTCTATATAACTTTCAATCATAAGTCCCTTAACAATTCCTCTGATCTCACTTGAAACCTGACGGCTATGGATAACATCCTTAGCTATACGGATCTGCTCAAGATACTGCTTATTTGAATTTGCATGGTTTGTATCAACAATGATTGCAGGATGTTTGAGATTTCTCTTCTGATACTCTTCGTATACAGTGATCAGATCTTCGTAGTGATAATTGGCTTTATTTACATGGCCAAGATTATCAATGTATCCTCTCATAATACAGTGAGCATATGGATTTCCGTTTGTTCTTACTTCCCATCCTCTGTAAATGAAATCCTGAGCTGACTGAGCTGCTGTAACAGCATTCATCATAACTGATATATCACCGCTTGGTGGGTTCTTCATTCCTACAGGAATACCAACACCAGATGATACAATTCTATGCTCCTGATCTTCAACAGAACGGGCACCGACTGCAATATATGAAAGAAGATCTGAAAGATATCTGTGATTACTTGGGTAAAGCATTTCCTCTGCACAAGTAAATCCTGTCTCGTTAGCTACTCTTGTGTGAAGCTTACGTATAGCGATTATTCCTTCAAGCATATCCTCATGTCCTTCTGGATCTGGCTGATGAAGCATTCCCTTGTATCCAGTACCTGTTGTACGAGGCTTATTAGTATATACTCTTGGAATAATAAATATTCTGTCCTGAATCTTGTCCTGAACTTTTCTAAGGCGGTTCATGTAGTCAACTACAGCCTCCTCATTGTCAGCTGAGCATGGACCGATGATCATAAGGAACTTATCCTTCTTGCCTGAAAAGATATCAAGAATCTCCTGATCTCTTTCTTCTTTAATACGCTTTATCTCATCAGATATAGGGTACTTCTCCTTTATCTCCTGTGGAGTAGGGAGTTTTCTGATGAATTCCATTTGCATTTCCATAATTTTCCTCTTTCCCAGATGACATTTTATGACAGTTTAAATCTGATTTCATCTGTCATCTTTTTTATTCAAGCATTTTTATGACTTGAACATAGTAACACTTTATCGCGTTAAAGTAAAGAAGTTTTTTTATTTTTTTATTCATCACCCTTGCTATAACCTGGTCCGCAAGGTTCGTGGATCGGACAAAACTTCTTAAGGAATATTGGCTGAAGTATAAATATGAGGATAAATCCAGTAAGCATACTGAGTATAAGTGACTTCAAAAACATAGGTCCGAAGGGCATCTCTGCTCCCTGTTTGACAGCACTCTTATATGCCATTAAGACCATGAGAAATGTCATAATAGGCGTGAATATGCAATCCGAAACTAACGTCACAAGAGCTCTGCACGGAATGCTTACAGGATTGAGTTTACTCTTCTGAATAACGACGTCCGTAACCTTTCTCATAGGAACGATCAAACAGACGACAAAACTGACGAGAACACTGACCACAAAACTTATCAACCATGCGGACAATGTAAAATGACCAGACAATAGATTACCTTGAAGTGATAAGAAGAAACTTAGAGTAACACCCATAGCGATGTTCATCTTAAGTCCCATCATAATCTGCTCTTTCTTCATAAAATATAGCCCCTCCCTAAAAAGCTGCCCCAAAAACACAATCACCTTCACAATACCCAATTGTGTCATTACTTTTTAATTATAATATAGAATAAACGTTTCAATCAAGCGAAAAAGCCCCAGAAACCAATAGTTTCCAAGGTTTTACTAATTTAGTATGATGAGCAGACAAAATAAAATATTAGTTTCCTGTCACGCCGAATCACAGTCTACTATAAAGAAAAAAGACTCCGCAAAATGCGGAGTCTGATATGTCCCAATTATCTCTTTGAGAACTGTGGTGCACGACGAGCTGCTTTGAGACCATATTTCTTTCTTTCCTTCATACGAGGATCTCTTGTAAGGAATCCTGCCTTCTTAAGGATTGGTCTGTAATCTTCGCTTGCATCACAAAGTGCTCTAGCGATACCATGTCTGATAGCACCAGCCTGACCTGTGAATCCACCACCGTATACGTTAACCATAACGTCGAACTTTCCTTCTGTTCCTGTTACAGCGAAAGGCTGTCTAACGATAACCTTAAGTGTCTCAAGTCCGAAGTACTCTTCAACATCTTTCTTATTAACTGTAATCTTTCCACTACCAGGAGTAACATATACTCTGGCAACAGAACTCTTTCTTCTACCTGTTCCGTAATATCTTGTAGATTTAGCCATTTATAGTTTCCTCCTTCTTAGTACTTGATTGTAAGCTCTTCAGGCTGCTGTGCCTGATGCTTATGCTCTGGTCCTGCATATACAAAAAGCTTCTTGTACATCTGTCTTCCGAGAGGTCCCTTTGGAAGCATTCCTTTTACTGCATGTTCGATAACGAACTCAGGTTTCTTCTCAAGCTTCTCCTTAAGAGTAGCTGACTTCATGCCACCAATATAATCTGAGTGATGATAGTAAAGCTTATCGTTAAGCTTATTTCCTGATACTCTGATCTTCTCTGCGTTGATTACGATTACATAATCACCTGTGTCCATGTGTGGTGTATAAGTTGGCTTATTCTTTCCTCTTAACACCTTAGCCACTTCAGACGCAAGACGTCCAAGTGTCTGTCCTTCTGCATCAACTACATACCATTTTCTCTCAATGGATGATGCTGTAGCCATGTAGCTCTTACTCATCTTTAAATCCTCCTTAAATTCTGGGATGCCTCACGACAACCCGACTCGTCTGCCATAAATGACAGAGTAGTCTACTCTGGTGTAAGCTTACACCTTTTTCGACTCCATCTTTAGTGTCACACAGCCTCATATTGTACTTTAAATGTACATACTTGTCAACAGATTTTTTTATATTCTATTCCTATCATGGTAAGGCCATTTGCAGGGGCAGTCGGACCAGCATCTGCCCTATCGTGAGATTCAAGACATTTGTCTATATCCGAGATGTCCATAAGCCCATTTCCTATATCAATAAGTGTACCGGCAATGATACGAACCATGTTGTAAAGGAACCCCGAACCGGTCACTCGAATCCTTATCATCTGACCGTACTTCGAAGTCATTTTCTGACCATCTCCATTATCTGAAACAGAATAAGAATCTGTAATCTGTCCATCTTTATAAGTATCAACTATTATATCAATCTTGTAAACTGTCCTGACTGTTGTCTCCACTTGTGAGCCCGAAGAGCAAAATGCCCCAAAATCATGTTCACCCTCAAGTTTTAATGCTGCAGCCTTCATCTTTGCAAGATCAAGTATTCTATATGTAAAATGACTATACAGTCTGTAAACCGGACTTGGAAATCTGTCATTCCATATTTTATATTCATATGTCTTAACCGAGTCACAATGTCTCGGATGAAAATCCGCATCAACTTCTCTCGATTCAATAACTCTTATATCATCCTGTAGTGAATTGTTGACCGCATAACATATCTTGTCAGGCGGTATTCTAGTCTCAGTATCGAATACGCAGACATTTCCATGAGAATGAACTCCAGCATCAGTCCTACTGGCACCGATAACTCTTATCTCCTCACCAGTCAGCTGGGACAATGCCTCATTCAGAGCACCTTCTATCGTCCTGGCATTATCCTGACACTGCCATCCACTATATGAAGTTCCGTCATATGCAACTCGAAGTAATATTCTCATCTAAGTTTCCCTGTTACTTTACTTAAGTACAAGCATCAGAAGTATGCTTGCGGCGAGCGCGATTATAAATATGAGAAGAATCACTTCATCCACCCATGTGAATTTAAGTTCATGGACACATTTTCTTCTCTTGACGGAAGTATACTGGCGCATTTCCATCGCCTTCATCTGTCTTCCTGTCTTAATAAACGTGCACTTATAATTCGGAATTGCCAGCATGAAGTCCTTCCTCAGTTTGCTGATGAAGCTTCCCTCGTCTGGATCAACTCCTCTTGCCCTCTGGGCCATCTTAACCCTCTTCTTCTCTCTTTCAAGATGAGGGACAAATGTCAACACAGCACTTAGCCTTTTCGCAGTCTGTGCATTCATACCAAAACCTTTTGCCAAGGCATCAAGCACATCTGACTGTTTCATCGTCTGTGCTACAAAACTTGCTATCAAAGTCAAAAGCAATAGTTTTATCAATAGAAAAACTCCTACTTTTATCGAGACAAATATCGCAACTATTATAGATATGATCAATGATACGATAAATGCCCTTATTGACATAGTCAAAACTTTCATAAAATCAACTTCAGTTATAGCTACAATCACAAGCGACATAGCTACACCGATTATCATAACCTGCCACTTCCACCCCACCGCCATGATCAGCGTAAGTAACACAACAAGATATAGCTTTGTACGCGGATCATATGAGGCAAGATTCCCTAATCGTCTTTCCTTATTAACCTTACTGTTTGTTGAATCATTCATTTTCATGCTTCCTCACGAAGATTATATCTACTCAACAGTGATGACACATTTGCCTTCCTCAGACAAAGCAGCGATAATATCAGCTATATGCTTTGCACTATGTTTATCAAGTCCTACAAATGGTTCATCCAATAGCAGAAAATCAGGATTAAGTGCCATAGCACCGGCAAGTGCCGCAAGTTTCTGTTCTCCCATAGACAAATGTAATGGCGACTTATCCCACAAATGTTTCTTAAGTCCTACAAAATCCAGCACTGATTGTGCCATAGTTCTGGCCTTTGACTTATCGATACCATCGGAAATCGGTCCAAACATTACATCATCAAGAACAGTATTCTCGACAAATCCATCTTCCGGATACTGGAATACATATCCAATCTTCGTATTATCTCCCTTAAATATCTCACCTTCATTTGGAACCAAAAGACCACCTATAAGCTTCAAAAGTGAAGTTTTCCCGGCGCCACTGGTACCTGTTATTCTATAATATGAACCTGTTTTAAATCTAAGTGTCAGTCTATTAAGAAGTGCTTTATCACCATAACTGTACGAAACATTATGTAAACTGATCCCCGTTTCTCGATTTCCTGAAGACCTCGATATTGTATCTATCCTTAGGGAAGGAGAATCTCCGCCTCCAGAAACATTCTCTGATGATATATTCTCTCTGCCGTAATCATTCACATACTGCATTCCATCAAGATCAATCTCCCTAAGCTTTCCGTCAGCGAGTTCATAGACTATATCCGTTTTTTCAAGAATAGATTTCATCTTAGAAAAAACGATAACAGTCTGGCCTCGTTTCCTCGCGCTCTTTACAATCATATCCATATACTTCGATGCATCGTTTGGCGACTGCATGCTGAATGCCTCATCAAGTATAAGAAGATCCGGATGCGTTATCAGTACACTAATCAGTGCAGCTCTCTGTTGCTGTCCATCACTCAGAGAACCATATGATCTAGACTGTTTTCTCGCCAGGTCATACTTTTTCATATGAAACTTAGCACGTTTAGTTATATTCTTTACAGGCAGTCCCATATTCTCAGGTCCAAATAAAATGTCACGCCCAACACTCTCAAAAACTATTCCGTCCTTGGGATTCTGATAAACAATCCCACACTGCCTATGCAGCTTACTTTCATCCAACTGAGAAAATGGATCATATCCATTAATGATAACCTTACCTATAGTTTCCGGCTTTGTAAGTCCAGCAAGATAATATGCAAGACTACTTTTACCGCAGCCATTTCTACCGGTTATACCGATAATCTCTCCTTTATTAGCAGAAAATGAAATGCTGCTACCAGGAACACTGTTCATTTGTAATTCATTAATCTTTATATATGGAAACATACTTAAACCACACTTACATAAAAATTTATATATGAATCATACCGCTCTATTATAACAATTCTATTCAGATATAACAACGAAAAAAAATGGCCCAAGGTAATCACCCTAGGCCAAATATTTCAAAGTATAGATCAATGTAGATTATACAAGCTCAAGGAAAACTTCAAGAGCTCCGTCACCCTTACGCTGACCAATCTTAACGATACGAGTGTATCCACCCTTACGTCCAGCATACTTTACACCATACTCTGTGAAAAGCTTATCTGTAAGGTCAACCTTCTTTGTGTTGCTCTTCTTTCCAGCAGCATCCTCAGGAACTTCTGTTACAGGATAAAGAACTTTGAGCATCTCTCTACGAGCATGAAGTCTTGAAGGCTTATCCTTCTTAACTGTCTTCTCAATCTCGTCATAAATAGTAACTTTCTTACCATCTACAACTTCCTTTACTCTCTTTCCGTCCTTATCTTTACGAGCTTCCTTAGCTTTAACTGTTACTTCTTCGAAGTTATCCTTCTCGTTAACAGCAAGAGTGATAAGGTGCTCAGCGATCTTTCTAACTTCCTTAGCTCTAGCTTCAGTAGTCTTGATCTTTCCCTTATAGATTAACTGTGTTACCTGACTTCTAAGAAGTGCTTTTCTCTGATCTGACTTCTTACCAAGTTTTCTATACATTGCCATGTTATATTTCCTCCTTACCTGCACGATATCCATTAAGGATCAATGCGGTCTTCACTGTGCGTACTTAATCCGTACAAATAGCTGTACGACTTCTGCTTGAGTGGCATATAAAGATTTCAAAGAAATCTTTATACTGAATAACTCCACCAGGAGTTATTCTGGCAGCTGTTGCGGTGACTGCAGAATCAAGAATTGATTCGTAAGTCGGCACACAGCTTACTCTGTTACTCTCCTGTATTAAGTGACAGTCCAAGTTCTTTAAGCTTCTGAAGAACTTCCTCAAGTGACTTACGTCCGAGGTTACGAACCTTCATCATCTCATCAGGTGTCTTGTTGCAAAGTTCTTTTACTGTATTGATATTAGCTCTCTTCAGACAGTTGTATGAACGAACGCTGAGTTCGAGTTCATCAATGCTCATATCCTTTGCAGTTGTCTCAGGAACATCTTCCTGCTTCTCTGTGATAATTGTCTTATCTTTAACATTCTCTGAAAGATTGATAAAGAGACTGAGATGCTCGCTAAGAACCTTAGCTGCATAACTTACTGCATCATCTGGAGCAAGTGTTCCATTTGTATACACATCAAGTGTAAGTTTATCATAGTCAGTAATCTGACCTACACGTGTATTCTCTACTGTAAGATTAACTCTATCTACAGGTGTGTAGATTGAGTCAACAGCGATAACATCGATTGATGGCTCCTGTTCCTTATTCTTATCAGCACTGATATATCCACGTCCATTAGTTATAGTAAGTTCCATCTCGAGTCTTGCATCAGGTCCATTGAGGTTAGCAATAACAAGATCAGGATTAAGGATTTCAAGATCTCCATCAACATGAATATCAGCTGCAGTAACAACCTTATCACCTGATACCTCGATATAACCAATCTTTGGTTCATCGCTTGATGAATTGTTCTTGATACAAAGTTCCTTTATGTTCATAACAATCTCAGTTACATCTTCCTTTACTCCAGGAATAGAACTGAACTCATGAAGCACACCTTTAATCTTGATATAGCTTACTGCTGTACCTGGAAGTGAGGAAAGCATAACTCTTCTAAGTGAATTACCAAGAGTTGTACCATAACCTCTCTCAAGTGGCTCGATGACGAATCTGCCATACTTATCATCTTCTGACTTCTCGTCTATTATTATTCTAGGCTTTTCAAATTCGAACATTAGTGTCCCCCTTTGATATCATTTAAGAACTGAATATAAATAAAATAATATACTCTTACTTAGAATACAGCTCGACGATAAGTGTCTCATTTACAGGAACATCAATCTGCTCTCTGAGTGGAATCTCGAGAACCTTTCCTGATAATTTCTCAGCGTCACCTTCCAGCCAAGCAGGAATTGAAACACCGGCATTTGCCTCTGTAATATCCTTGAATCTCTGAAGAGATCTGCTCTTCTCCTTGATTTCAATAACATCACCAGGCTGAACCTTGTATGATGGGATATTTACAATATGTCCATTAACTGTAACATGTCTATGTGTTACAACCTGTCTTGATTCACGTCTTGTTCTAGCGAAACCAAGACGGAAGATAACGTTGTCAAGACGAAGCTCAAGAAGCTGCATCAAGTTTGTACCTACAAGACCTGGCATACGCTCAGCCTTCTCATACATGTTACGGAAAGGCTTCTCCTGAACTCCATATATAAACTTAGCCTTCTGCTTCTCACGAAGCTGAAGTCCATACTCGCTGACTTTCTTATTTGCTCTGTTGTTCTTTCTGTGAGACTTCTTATTAACTCCGAGGTAAGCGGGCTCGAGGTCAAGTGATCTACATCTCTTAAGAACTGGTGTTCTATTAATTGCCATTTGCTTATCCTCCTAATTAGACTCTTCTTCTCTTTGGTGGACGACATCCGTTGTGTGGTACCGGAGTAACATCCTTGATTGTCAGAACCTCAAGTCCACATGCTGCAAGAGCACGAATAGCAGCTTCACGACCTGAACCTGGTCCCTTTACCATAACATCAATTGTCTTAAGTCCGTAAGGAGCAGCAGCCTTTGCAGCTGTCTCAGCAGCCATCTGAGCAGCATAAGGTGTAGACTTCTTTGATCCTCTGAATCCAAGTCCACCTGCACTAGCCCATGAAAGTGCATTTCCTTCGGCGTCAGTTAATGTTACGATTGTATTGTTGAATGAAGACTGAATGTGAGCCTGTCCATGCTGCACATTACGTCTGTTACGCTTTTTAGTTACTTTCTTTGTAACCTTATTACTAGCCATTAACTTATATCCTCCAAATAATCAATTTACGAAAAATTACTTCTTCTTGTTGGCAACTGTCTTCTTAGGTCCCTTACGTGTACGAGCGTTGTTCTTTGTATTCTGTCCACGTACTGGAAGACCCTTTCTATGACGAATGCCACGATAGCAACCTATCTCCTGCAGACGCTTAATGTTAAGCGCTGTCTCTCGTCTGAGATCACCTTCGACCATGAGATTCTCATTGATGTAATCGCTGATCTTTCTAACTTCATCATCTGTCATATCCTTAACTCTAGTGTCAAAATTAACACCTGTCTCTGTAAGGATCTTCTGTGATGTTGTAAGTCCTATACCATAGATATAGGTAAGACCAATCTCGATGCGCTTGTCTCTAGGTAAATCTACACCTGAAATACGAGCCATTAATTCTACCTCCAAATTAATCTAACTGTTTTTGTTTATTCAGCCGCTAACCCCAACCCTAAACGAGCGGGATCAATATCGCTAAGTTTTAAAACGCGTAGCGACTCACGTTCTATCCATACTTATATATAGTATGAATTTCCTACCTTACATCATTATTCACTATAGGATTCTCCATATACACAAAGAATGCCATATAGAATGACAAGAATAACAACCAGGTAGCAAACGCACAAAACGAGAATATTCACATACCTTAGGTGGGCTAAACACCTCATACGCAAATATTCTTCAGGAATCGTAAATATGATTATCCTTGACGCTGTTTGTGCTTTGGATTTTCGCAGATTACTAAAATTCTGCCTTTTCTTTTAATGACTTTGCACTTATCGCAAATCGGTTTAACTGATGCGCGTACTTTCATTAAAATACTCTCCTTTCCAAAAGTGTCCTGCAAATGTCAATTTTAACATTTAAATATATAATTTGCAAGGACTTTTTTATAATAATCAAAAGTGATTATTTTGCTCTCCATGTAATTCTTCCCTTTGAGAGATCGTATGGTGACAGTACAACCGTTACCTTATCTCCCGGAAGTATCTTAATGTAATTCATGCGAAGCTTACCGCTTATATGAGCAAGAATCTCATGACCATTCTCAAGTTCAACCTTGAACATGGCATTTGGAAGCTTCTCTAATACTACACCTTCGCACTCAATTTCGTCAGCTTTGGACATATAGTTTCTCCTTACCCAAGTATTGCTGTGATGTCAGCAAATACTTCATTTAAATCTTTGGTTCCGTCTATATTCTTTACTATGCCCTTACCGTCATAGTAGTCGATAAGTGGCTGTGTCTGCTCATGATATACAGAAAGTCTGTTAAGAACTGTTTCAGCCTTATCATCCTCTCTCTGAATAAGTTCGCTGCCACAGTTATCGCAAATGCCTTCTGTTTTAGGAGCATTATACTTAACATGATATGTAGCACCGCACTTAACACAAGCACGTCTTCCTGACATTCTTGTTACGATATTCTCATCCGGAACATCTACATTTATAGCATAATCAACTGCCTCACCTGACTCAGCAAGCGCTGCATCAAGGGCTTCAGCCTGAGGAATTGTTCTTGGGAAACCATCAAGCACATAACCATTTTCACAGTCAGCCTGATGTATACGATCTATTACAAGATCAACTACAAGTGAATCAGGAACAAGTTCACCCTTTTCCATATATCCCTTTGCTTTCTGGCCAAGTTCTGTACCATTCTTGATATTTGCACGGAATATATCACCCGTAGAAATGTGTGGTACGTTGTACTTGTTGCAGATCATGTCAGCCTGAGTACCTTTTCCAGCACCAGGAGCTCCAAGCATAATTATCTTCATACGCTACCCCTTTCTAAACACGTTAAGTGGGACAGAGGGTAAGGCCCTCATGTCCCACATATAAATCTGCCCTGAAACTACTTACTGTTAAGGAAACCGTTGTAGTTTCTTACGATCATTTTTGATTCAATCTGCTTGATTGTCTCGATGATAACACCGCATACGATGATGAGTGAAGTACCACCAAATGAAACATTAGCATTGAATCTACCATTGAAGAATATAGGAATAACCGCTACGATTATAAGACCGATAGCTCCTATAATAACAATGTAATTGAGTATCTTATTCAGATAATCCTGAGTTGATTTACCAGGTCTGATACCAGGGATAAATCCACCCTGCTTCTTCAGATTATTTGCTATCTCCATAGGATTAAATGATATGGATGTATAGAAATAAGCGAAGAATACTACAAGTACTACATAAAGTACAAGTCCGATGTATGCCCATGGATATCCAGGCTTAAACCAATAATTTGAGCTAAGTCCCTGCATGATCTTTACTGCAACACCATTTGTAACCTGAATGCTGAACAGGTTTGTAATAATGTTAGGAATTGACATAAGCGTTGATGCGAAGATAATCGGCATAACGTTTCCTGTATTAACCTTCAGAGGAATATGTGTTGTACTTCCTCCTACAGATCTTCTTCCCTGAACCTTCTGTGCATACTGTACCGGAATCTTTCTGGTAGCATCATTAAGAAGGATTGTAAGGACAGTTGTAAGAACTACAACGCCTAGAATTATTACTATTGCAAAAATCATATGTACAACATCTTTTCCCTTAACGAACATCTCGAAAAGGTCAAGGAAGTCATTAGGCATACGAGATACGATATTGATAAGAAGGATAATAGATACTCCGTTACCAACACCTTTTTCTGTGATTCTCTCACCGAGCCACATAACAAATGTACTACCAACAGTAAGTGTAAGAACTATAATAGCAACAGAAAGGAAGTTGTACTTATAAAGAAGTCCTGAACGACCAAATGTTACTGCAAGTCCTGTACCCTCGATGATAGCAAGCGCTACAGAAACAACTCTTGTTATAGCTGTAATCTTCTTTCTACCATCCTCGCCATCTTTCTGCATCTCTTCAAGAGCAGGGATAGCGATTGTCAGCAGCTGCATGATAATGGATGATGTGATGTATGGTGTAACTGAAAGAGCAAACACCGACATCTTAGCGAACGAACCACCTGTAAATGAATCCAGGAGGGAGCTAGCTCCCTCACCTAGATTATTTTTGAAAAAGCTCTCTACTCTGCTTGGATCAATTCCTGGTGTAGGAATAAGAGAACCAAGTCTAACTACTATAAGGACGCAAAATGTAAAGATAAGTCCATTTCTGATTTCCTTTATCTTTAAAGCGTCTCTGATGGTTTTAAACATATTATTTTACCTCGAATTTTCCGCCTGCAGCTTCGATCTTCTCTACTGCAGCTTTGCTAGCAGCATCAACTGAAACTGTAAGCTTCTTAGTAAGTTCTCCGTTTCCTAAAATTTTTACACCATCTCTTGGATTTTTAACAATTCCAGCCTCGATAAGAGTCTCAACTGTTACTGTAGCATTGTCATCGAACTTGTTAAGTTCTGAAACATTGATTGCTACGATATCCTTTGTATTTCTACACTTAAAGCCTCTCTTAGGTATACGTCTGAAGAGTGGCATCTGACCTCCTTCGAAGCCAGGTCTTGGTGCTCCTGAACGAGCCTTCTGACCTTTATGACCTTTACCAGCAGTCTTGCCATTTCCTGAACCATGACCACGACCGCGTCTGAAGTCATCACGAGTTTTTGCACCGGCATTAGGTGCAAGATTAGATAAATCCATCCTCTTAGACCTCCTTATTCTTCAACCTTAAGTAAATATTCAACCTGCTTGATCATACCCTTTGTTGCAGCATTGTTAGGAAGTTCAACTGTCTTGTTAACTTTCTTAAGTCCAAGTGCTTCAACAGTTCTTCTGTGCTTTGGAATGCAACCTATAGGTGACTTAACAAGTGTAACCTTTAATGTATCTGCCATCTTTCTATACCTCCTAGTTAAGAATCTCAGCAACTGACTTACCACGAAGTCTTGCGATATCTTCTGGATCAAGTATAGCCTTAAGTCCCTCGATTGTAGCAAGAACTACGTTCTGCTTATTGTTTGAACCAAGTGACTTTGTACGAATATTTCTGTATCCGGCAAGATCGAGCACTTTACGTGCAGGACCACCAGCGATAATACCAGTACCTTCAGGAGCTGACTTAAGAAGTACTCTTGCACTTCCGAACTCTCCTGTATATCCATAAGGTATACTTCCATTCTCATTAATTGGAACTGTAACAAGCTTCTTTATAGCATCTTCCTTAGCCTTTCTGATAGCCTCAGGAATTTCTGCTGCTTTACCAATACCAGCGCCAACGTGACCGTTATGATCTCCAACAACGATAAGTGCAGAGAATCTCATGTTACGACCACCCTTAACAACCTTAGTTACACGCTTGATTGCAACTATATCGTCGTCAAGTTCTAACTGGCTTACATCTATCTTCTGATTCATCCTAGCTTTCCTCCTTATTAGAATACGAGACCGGCTTCTCTTGCTGCCTCAGCAAGAGCTTTAACCTTACCTGTGTAGATAAAGCCGCCTCTGTCAAATACTACTTCTTTAATGTTAGCAGCTAATGCTCTCTCAGCAACAACCTTGCCTACATATGAAGCTGCATCAACATTATTTGTCTTCTCTAATTCGGAAGCCACTTTCTTCTCAACCGTAGAAGCTGATACTAAGGTCTTACCAACTGTATCGTCGATAATCTGAGCATATACATGATTATTGCTTCTGTAAACGGCAAGTCTAGGTCTTTCAGTAGTGCCACTGAAACGATTCCTGATCTTTAAATGTTTCTTCTGACGAATAACATTTCTTGATTCTTTGTTAATCATATCACTCTCTCCCTTACTTACTTCTTACCGGTCTTTCCAACCTTACGTCTGATAACCTCGTAGTCATACTTGATACCCTTGCCCTTATATGGCTCTGGAGCTCTTGTTGAACGTATCTCTGCAGCATACTGTCCAACTTTCTCCTTATCGATACCTGATACTACGATCTTATTTTCCTCTACCTTTGTCTCAAGTCCTTCTGGATCTTCCATCTCGATTGGATGTGAATATCCAAGGTTAAGAACAAGCTTCTTACCCTGCTTAGCAGCTCTGTAACCAACACCATTAACTTCAAGTGTCTTTGTGTAACCTTCTGTTACACCGATTATCATGTTGTTAAGAAGAGTTCTTGTAAGTCCGTGAAGAGCTCTATTTCTCTTTAAATCATTTGGTCTTGATACAGTGATTGTATCTCCGTCCTGCTTGATCTCCATCTCAGGAGCAAGAGCTCTTGAAAGCTCACCCTTAGGACCTTTGACCGTCACCTTATTATTTTCTGCTATATCTACTGTAACACCAGCAGGTACAGCGATAGGCATTTTACCAATACGTGACATTTCGCCTTTCCTCCTATATGTGATTAATGAGTTCATGCAGATTTGATTATTTTAAGCGCTGTGAAAGCTAGCTTTCTAAGGCGATTATAAAGAATCAAATCTATATGAGGCGAAGCCTCATCATCGCTGGACAGTAGGCTCGAAGAGCCGTAAGACTGCGAAGCAGGCTTGTTCAGCGATTACATGAATATGAATTATTACAGTTTACGGCGCCTGCCCTTATGGGCACGCAGGTGCCCATAAGGCACTGCGCCTAACTACGGAAAACACGTAAGTGTTTTCCTACATTGTCTCAGCTTTTATTTTACCAGATAAAAGCTAAGACTTCTCCACCAACATTAGCTTTACGTGCTTCTTTATCTGTAAGCACACCTTTGTTTGTAGAGATGATTGCGATACCCATTCCTCCAAGTACCTTTGGAAGATTCTCTGTATCAGCGTAAACTCTAAGTCCTGGCTTAGATATTCTCTTAAGGCCTTTGATAACCTTCTCGTTCTTATCTTTACCATACTTAAGTGTGATTCTTATATTATCAAAGTTTCCGTCTTTTACTGTCTCAACAGCACTTACATAGCCTTCATCAAGAAGAATCTTAGCAATCGCCTGCTTCATCTTAGATGCAGGTATATCTACTGTATCATGCTTCGCAGTATTTGCATTACGGATTCTTGTAAGCATATCTGCAATTGGATCGCTTGTTGCCATGTTATTATCCTCCTATATATTTGTAAAACAACAGTCTACCAAGAACTCTTCTTCATACCCGGAATATCTCCGTTGTATGCAAGCTCTCTAAAACATACTCTGCATATACCATATTTTCTAAGAACTGAATGTGGTCTACCGCAGATCTTGCAACGAGTATATTCTCTTGTAGAGAATTTCTGCTTCTTCTGCTGCTTTACTTTCATAGCTGTTTTAGCCATAGCTTCTTATCCTCCTTACCTCTTGAATGGCATACCGAAGAGTCTGAGAAGCTCTCTTGCCTCTTCATCTGTCTGTGCTGTGGTTACGAAGATTACATCCATTCCTCTAACCTTGTCTACCTTGTCATACTCAATCTCAGGGAAGATGATCTGCTCCTTGATACCAAGTGCATAGTTTCCTCTTCCGTCGAATGACTCAGCGCTTACACCACGGAAGTCACGTACACGTGGAAGTGCGAGGTTGATAAGTCTGTCTGCAAACTCATACATTCTCTCACCACGAAGTGTAACTTTACATCCGATAGGCATACCCTCACGAAGTTTGAAGTTAGCTACTGACTTCTTAGCTTTTGTAATAACAGGCTTCTGACCTGAAATAGTTGTCAGATCCTTAACAGCTGACTCAAGAACTTTGCTATTTTCCTTAGCCTCACCAACACCCATGTTGATGACGATCTTCTCTAATCTTGGAATCTGCATAACATTCTTGTAGCCGAACTTTTCTGTCATTGCTTTTTTGATATCTGATTCGTATGTATCTTTTAATCTACTCAATGTATTCTCCTCCTTCCAAGATTAGTCTATCTTCTCGAGCTTGCCATTTACTTTAGCAACTCTTTTCTTGTCTTTACCTTCGCCGGTAAATCCTACTCTAACTGTCTTTCCCTTGTAGAGGTACATAACATTTGACATATCGAGAGGAGCTTCCTTCTCGACGATTCCGCCCTGCTGGTTTGCCATGCTAGGCTTTGTGTGTTTGAATACCTTGTTTACGCCTTCAACAAGTACTGTGTTGTTCTTTACATCAACAGCAAGAACCTTTCCTTCCTTGT
Source organism: Eubacterium sp. (assembly GCA_017539165.1). Lineage (GTDB taxonomy): Bacteria > Bacillota > Clostridia > Lachnospirales > Lachnospiraceae > Eubacterium_Q. The sequence continues at coordinate 33,431 of JAFYHN010000051.1, read as the reverse complement.
CCTTATCTTTTCCAGCGATTACTCTTACAAGGTCACCCTTCTTTATCTTAGATGTTGCCATGATGATCCTCCTTAAAGTACCTCAGGTGCAAGTGAGATAATCTTCATGAACTTCTTATCACGAAGCTCTCTTGCAACTGGTCCGAATATACGTGTTCCTCTTGGATTGTTGTCATCCTTGATGATAACTGCTGCATTCTCGTCAAATCTGATGTAGCTTCCGTCTTTACGGTGAGCACCCTTCTTTGTACGAACTACAACTGCCTTTACAACATCACCTTTTTTAACTACACCACCTGGTGTTGCATCCTTTACAGATGCTACAATGATATCGCCAATGTTGGCATATCTTCTGGTTGATCCGCCAAGTACTCTGATGCAAAGAAGTTCCTTAGCACCTGTGTTGTCGGCAACCTTAAGTCTTGTTTCCTGTTGAACCATAACTCTTTGCCTCCTTACTTAGCTCTCTCTATTACTTCAACAAGTCTCCATCTCTTATCCTTTGAGAGAGGTCTTGTTTCCATTACTCTAACTCTGTCGCCCTTTTTAGCTTCATTGTTCTCATCATGAGCTTTGAGCTTATATGTTCTCTTAACGATCTTGCCGTAAAGCGGATGCTTAACATTGTCGACGATTGAAACAACAATTGTTTTATCCATCTTGTCGCTTGTAACAAGACCTATACGTGTCTTACGCAGATTTCTTTCTACTGTAGCCATTGTTTCTCTCCTTTAAAATTAAGCATTTGCCTTTTCAGCCATTACAGTCTGAATACGTGCAATATTTCTTCTTACTTCCTTGATTCTACTTGTGTTTTCAAGCTGATTTGTAGCATTCTGGAACTTGAGGTTGAACAGTTCTTTCTTAGCTGCTACAAGGTCCATACCAAGTTCATCAACAGACTTTGTCTTAAGCTCGTCTAAATATTCTTTAGTCTTCACTACTGCTTACCTCCTTCCAGATCAGCCTTAGATACGATCTTGCATCTAATAGGAAGTTTATGTGTTGCAAGACGAAGTGCTTCTCTTGCCTTCTCTTCAGGAACTCCTGCTACTTCAAAGAGAACTCTTCCCGGTTTAACTACTGCAACCCAGTATTCTACAGCACCCTTTCCGGATCCCATACGAACACCGATAGGCTTAGATGTTACAGGCTTGTCAGGGAACATATCGATCCAGACTTTACCTTCACGTCTAAGGTGACGAGTGATAGCTACACGGGCTGCCTCTATCTGATTTGACTTTATCCAAGCAGGTTCAAGTGCTACAATACCGTATTCACCACGATTGATCTTATTGCCTCTTGTAGCCTTACCCTTCATAGAACCACGCTGCTGCTTACGAAACTTAACTCTTTTTGGCATTAACATGATTATTTTCTCGCTCCTTCCTTCTCTTTCTTAGCTGGAAGTACTTCACCATGGTAAATCCATGTCTTTACACCAACCTTACCGTAGGTTGTGTCAGCCTCAGCAAAACCATAGTCGATGTTGGCACGGAGAGTCTGAAGAGGAATTGTTCCCTCGCTGTATGACTCTGTTCTTGCCATATCTGCACCACCAAGTCGTCCTGATACACTAGTCTTGATTCCAAGAACTCCGCCCTTCATAGCACGACCCATGCAGGACTTCATTGCTCTACGGAATGATACACGGTCTTCAAGCTGCTTAGCTATATTCTCAGCAACGAGCTGTGCATCTGTGTCAGGCTTCTTAATCTCCTTTACGTCGATAAGAAGTTTCTTGCTTGTGAGCTTCTGAACATCTGTCTTAAGCTTTTCAATCTCAGTTCCGCCCTTACCGATTACAACACCAGGCTTAGCTGTGTAAACGCTTATCTTTACTCTGTCTCTTGTTCTCTCGATGTCAATCTTTGAGATATTAGCATCGAAGAGTCTCTTCTTGAGATATTTTCTTATGTTATAGTCTTCAACAAGGTTATTTGCGAACTCATCATTCTTGGTATCAGCATACCACTTAGAGTTCCAATCCTTGATGACACCGACTCTTAAACCATGTGGATTAACTTTCTGTCCCATGACACTCCTCCTATCTTTCGTCAAGTACTACTGTAATATGACTTGTTCTCTTCTCAATTCTGTAAGCTCTACCCTGAGCTCTAGGATGAATTCTCTTCATTGTAGGTCCTTTGTTTGCAAAGCACTCTGCAACATAGAGGTTCTCAGCCTTGAGTCCGTTGTTGTTCTCAGCGTTTGCTACTGCTGACTGAAGCAGCTTGTAGATTACTGCTGAACCCTTACGATTGTTGTACTTGAGAATAGCAAGAGCTGTATTTACATCTTTACCTCTGATGGCATCTAATACAAAACATGCCTTGGTAACTGAGACCCTGGCATAAGAAATCTTAGCTGAAGGTCTTGTATCTTTATTCTCATTTCTCTGTCTTTTGACTTGAGATCTATGTCCTTTTGCCATTTCTTAGATTCCTCCCTTATCTCTTCTTCTCATCCTTGCCATGTCCCTTGTAAGTTCTTGTCATAACGAACTCTCCAAGCTTGTGACCAACCATATCCTCTGTAACATATACAGGAACATGCTTTCTGCCGTCATATACTGCTATTGTATGGCCTACGAATGAAGGGAAGATAGTTGAACGTCTTGACCATGACTTAATAACTTCATGCTCATTCTTGCTGTTCAGCTCATCAATCTTCTTGAGCAAACTCTTGTCTGCAAAAGGGCCTTTCTTAAGTGATCGTGCCATTATCGTTCCTCCTTACTTAACATTCTTTCCGGATCTTGTTCTGATGATCATCTTGTTAGACTTGTTCTTCTTCTTTCTTGTCTTAAGTCCAAGTGCTGGCTTACCCCAAGGAGTTGAAGGACCTGGTCTACCGATTGGTGCTCTACCTTCACCACCACCGTGAGGATGGTCATTAGGGTTCATAACTGATCCACGAACTGTAGGGCGGATACCCATATGGCGCTTACGTCCAGCCTTACCGATATTTACAAGGCTGTGCTCACCATTTCCTACTGTACCGATTGTTGCTCTTGACATTATAGGAACGTATCTCATCTCTCCTGAAGGAAGACGAAGTGTTGCGTACTTTCCTTCTCTAGCCATAAGCTGAGCTGAGTTTCCTGCTGAACGAACAAGCTGTCCACCCTTGCCAGGAACAAGCTCAATATTGTGAACTTCTGTACCTACTGGGATGTAAGCGAGAGGAAGGCAGTTACCAACCTTAACTTCAGCTTCTTTACCGTTCATAAGTGTATCACCAACCTTAAGTCCTGCAGGTGCAAGGATATAAGTCTTGGTTCCATCAGCATAAACAAGAAGTGCGATATTAGCTGTTCTGTTAGGATCGTACTCTATTGTAGCAACCTTAGCAGGAATATCATCCTTGTTACGCTTAAAATCAATAATTCTGTACTTCTGTCTATTTCCACCACCGTGGTGTCTAACCGTGATCTTACCCTGATTGTTACGTCCTGCTGTCTTTGACTTAGGTGCAAGAAGTGACTTCTCAGGCTTATCTGTAGTAATTACGTCAAAATCAAGACCGGTCATATTCCTTCTAGAAGGTGTATATGCGTTATATACTTTGATTCCCATCTTGTTACTCCTTTCAACCTATCTTACAGACCTTCGAAGAGCTCTATATCAGCGCTGTCAGCTGTAAGCTGTACATATGCCTTCTTGCTCTTTGAAGTCTTGCCGAATGTCATTCCACGTCTCTTGGTTTTTCCATCGCTGTTGATTGTGTTAACCTTAGCTACCTTTGCGCCCTCGAACATCTTCTCAACAGCCTCTTTGATCTGTGACTTATTAGCGTCCGGATGAACCAGGAATGTGTACTTCTTCTCTGCCATAGCGTTCATACTCTTCTCTGTAAGAACAGGCTTCTGAATAATATCATAATACTTAAGATCTGCCATTATGCGTACACCTCCTCAATTGCTTTAACCGCATCCTTTGTGATAACTACTGTATCATGCTTAAGAATGTCGTATACGTTAATTGCCACTCTGTCCTCTGTATCAACGCCTGGAATGTTTCTGGCTGACAGAATAACATTTTCGTTTGCTCCCTCTGTTACTACAAGAGCTTTGTTTGCCTTAAGATTCTCAAGAACCTTAACAAATGCCTTTGTCTTTGGAGCTTCTATACTAAGGTCATCAACAACGATGAACTTGTTGTCCTGAACCTTTGCTGTAAGTGCTGAGAAAAGCGCAAGCTGCTTTTCTTTTCTATTGATCTTCTGTGAATAATCTCTTGGCTTTGGTGCAAATACAACACCACCGCCTGTCCACTGAGGAGCTCTGATAGAACCCTGTCTAGCATGACCAGTTCCCTTCTGTCTCCAAGGCTTCTTTCCACCGCCGCGAACTTCTGAACGTGTAAGAGCACTCTGTGTTCCCTGACGCTTGTTAGCAAGCTGTGCAACAACTGCCTTATGAACGATTCCTTCATTTATTTCTACACCGAAGATCTTGTCGTTGAGTTCTAATTTCTCAACTTCTTTTCCTTCAGTATTGTAAACAGATACTGTTGCCATTTCTTAATCCTCCTTCCGTAAAAGTTACTTTCCAGCCTTTACTGACTCTGTCAGTATAACGAGTGACTTCTTAGGTCCTGGAACAGCACCTCTTACAAGAATTATGTCATTCTCGGCATCTATTTTAACGATTTCAAGATTCTGGATAGTTACCTGAACATCTCCCATGTGACCAGGCATCTTCTTGCCCTTCTTAACACGACCAGGAGTTGTAGCAGAACCGTTAGAACCTGCGTGACGATGATACTTTGAACCATGTCCTGAAGGACCAGACTTGAGGCCATGTCTCTTAAGACCACCTGCATATCCCTTACCTTTAGACTTAGCTGTTGCATCAACCTTGTCTCCCTCAGCGAAGATATCAGCCTTGATAACTGTCTCTCCTGCAACATACTCGCTAGCATTCTCGAACTTGAACTCTTTTACACACTTCTTAGCATCTACGCCAGCTTTCTTAGCATGTCCAACCTCTGCCTTTGTTGCACCATGAGGATTTCTAACCACTTTCTTACCAGATCCATCTTTTGTTATGATCTTTTCTTTAATCTCTCCGAAGCCAACCTGAACTGCTTCGTAGCCATCGTTCTCAACTGTCTTAACCTGAAGTACATCACATGGTCCAGCAGCAAGAACTGTTACAGGAATGAGCTGTCCCTGATCGTTCCAGATCTGAGTCATTCCAACTTTTTCTGCAAGTATTGCTTTCTTCAACTTTCTTTCCTCCTAATTTGATTTACAGCGGATTCCGAAGAATCTTTCTAAATAATTTACAGCGGAACATCTTATCTCCCAAAGCTTGCATCAATGGGTAATGTTCTTTCTAAATATGCTACGATTCATTCATTCCCAAGCAACTCGTATTTAATAAGGAAATGTTTTTGCAGGATACATCGTAGTCAATTAGGTACTGTGTTTGTATGAAGTCTTATTTCATACGCATATCAACGTATACTCCAGCAGAGATATCAATCTTACGAAGTACGTCGATTGTCTTCTGGTTAGGTGAGATAACATCGATGAGTCTCTTGTGAGTTCTCTGCTCGAACTGCTCTCTACTATCTTTATACTTGTGAACAGCTCTAAGGATTGTTACCTTCTCAACCTTTGTTGGCATAGGGATAGGTCCGCTGACCTTAGCTCCTGAACTCTTAACAGCCTCTACAATATCCTTAGCTGCCTGATCGATAAGTTCATGATCGTATGCCTTGAGTGTGATTCTCATTACTTGATTAGCCATAAAAAAAGCCGCCTCCTTTTCGCACTTTATAATAGTAGTTTCGGTAGTCTCCGGAACCGAAACCTTTGTGCAACAAGCGGTGACTGTACAACTCTCCCGGGTGTATCGCGAATTTTGTATAAAAAATCCGGATTTACATCCGTCATTTCTGACCGTTGTCAGATGGTTTAAGTTTACGTACAGTGACTTGTCGCCAGTTTTCCTCTGCATATCTCAAGGATATGCACTCCTGAAACTTGACATTCGCTCCACGAAATAACCCACTTTCCTGCCAGTGGCAACCTCCGCTTCAACGCTATCAACGTCACAGCAAGAACAACAATAACATACTATTTTCCATATTGCAAGAGATTTTTTTATTTTTTTTCAAAAGATTATTTTACAGTATAAATCCCCTCCGAAGAGGGGATAAATCAACTTGCTTCATATCATAAAACTATCTGCTCCATCTCGCAGAACTTCCACATGGAAGAACGAGACCCGTATCTCTTACAGGTAATCCAATATCTCCAGATTCCACTCTTCCACCATGATCCTTCATTACCGTTGTAGATATCATATAGTTCATAACTGCCGGCGACAATCCGGTTGTATACATATTTATAAGGTATAGAACTGCATCGTCCGCAAGTATCTGATTTGTAAGCTGTATAAGATTATAGATACATTCTTCCAGTTTCCAAAGTTCGCCCTTCGGTCCACGACCATATGAGGGAGGATCCATGATTATTGCCTGGTATTTATTTCCACGTCTTATCTCTCGCTCAACAAACTTTATACAGTCATCCACCAGCCACCTGATAGGTGCTTCTTCAAGTCCGGATGATTTTGCATTTTCCTTCGCCCAGGTAGTCATACCCTTCGATGCATCAACATGAGTTACCTTTGCGCCTGCCATAGCAGCCGCTACGGTAGCGCCGCCTGTATAGGCAAACATATTCAGTGCCTTGATCTCATGTCCCTGATCAACTTCCTTTTTAATAGTAGAAAACGTCCAATCCCAATTGGCGGCCTGTTCCGGAAAAAGACCAGTATGTTTAAATGAAAATGGCTTCAGATTGAATGTCAGTGTATCACTTCCTGTGATTCCCTTATCAGGAAGCTGGTAGTGAATCTGCCACTCCTGAGGCAGATCAAAGAATTCCCATTCTCCACCGCCTTTGGCACTTCTGTGATAATGGCCATTCAATCTCTTCCACTCTTTTGATATGCGTTTTGTAGACCATATAACCTGCGGATCCGGCCTGAGAAGGATATATCTACCCCATCTCTCAAGCTTCTCTCCATCAGTACAGTCCAAAACTCCATATTCTTTCCATCTATCTGCAAGGTACATTTACAATTAACTCCAATCTATACTATATCAAATGCAATTATCTGTCATATACTCCCTTATGCATTTACAGTTTTATATAGTACCACAAACCTTTCAAACAAGCAATTAACCATTCTAGCTCAAAGTAAAGACCGGCAACCGAGATAAACTCTCAGCCACCGGCCTCGATATTATGTAAACCACATGTATATCTACTTAATCTTCACTGTCTTTGCCTGCCCCTTACCTTTAAGAATCTTAGTATATGCTTTCTTCTTTGTTTTTGGTACACTTATAACAGCTTTCTTGTTTATACCCTTAAGCGCATTTGCACCAACCTTCTTAAGCTTTTTTGACTTAATGGTGATAGTCTTAAGCTTAGCGCATCCATTAAATGCATTCTTTCCTATATTAGCTACATTCCTTCCAATAACTACCTTTGCTAACTTCTTACATCCCTTAGCACAATTCGGAGCTATGCTGGTTACTGTAAATGTAACTCCACCAAGTTTAACTTTTTCAGTTGCTGATATAAGCTTTGCATTCTTGTTATATGGAGCCATATACTCTACGGTTCCTCCAACAATCTTATTGCCCTTCTTAGTTATCTTAGTAATCCTATACTTACCACCAGATTTCTTATCTGCTATCTTTGCATTCTTCTTAAGCTGCGGCTGAGTCACGCTATCAGATACCTTATATTTTACTCCGTCTGTATCTGTTAATGTCTTTCCATCTTTAGAAAAGGTTCCAACACCAGATATAGTCTTTCCTGCATCTTCTCCAGGTGTTGTTTTTCCGCCAGGTGTTGTTGTATCCTTACCACCCGGTGTTTCACCATCGCCCTTCTTAGTTTCAGGCAGCGGTCCAAATACAACATAGCCATCTATAAGAACTCCGTCATCATTTATAGATTTACCATTAACACATGTCTCATAATTATCTGCAAATCCATATGTCACATCATTATTAAATGGAGAACCAAATAGTTCCGCCGCAAGTAGTATTAATCCATAAGCACTTGGAGCATTTGTTCTGTAATACTTTCCCGCTTCAAATTTTGCATCTTTACTCATACCTTCAAAAGTTTTTCCATCTGATGAAACCTGCCACATTGAAGATGAGTCGAATTTATTACTGCCTGATAGCGCATTAGCAGGAACAGTATTTATAGATATATAGCCTGGCTTTTCACCGGCTTTAGGTTCAGGAATAATATAATCAAGCTTTGTGATTGCTTCTTTAGCTTCAGCTTCAATCGTAACAACTATACAATTTTTACCACCTTCACTTTCTTCAACTTTAGCAACTACACCGCCAACTTTAGCAGTAATCTTCTTTTTATCATTGAAAAACTCATCACCCTCTTTTGCTTGAATCAGTATACGAGCATAGTATTTTTTACCTTTTTCAATTGTTATAGGCTTATTCACCTTAATATCCTTATATGATCCATTTTCGGCTACTTCTCCCCAAAGGATACCATTCTTAAAATAATCAGAATTCATTGTCTGTATTTTATATCTTGCAGTATCAGATACTTTGAAACCTGTATAAGCATTTGTTTTACCTACAACTGGATGAAATTTACCAGATATTGTAACCTGATTAATACGCTTCTTCGCAGTAAATTCCGCGATTATCATCATTGAATTTGCTTGATATGCTCTAACACTTGTTTTTTCAGCACCCTGAACAGTTACTTTTATCTTCTCACACTGTTCCTGAGATGTCGGGAATAGGTTGCTATTATCAGCACTAACTAACCGAATATGCATTTGATATTTATGTCCAGCAACAATCTGCCCATCATTTGTTAATTTTTCCTCAGTACCATCTTCTTTAATCTGATAATAATCGGCTGTATCATATAGATAATATTTATCCGAGTATTTACCCTGAACTTTCCATTCCCAAGTTGATTGATTAAATGAGCCTCCGGAATATTCATCATACAATAATATTGGTTTAACATTAGAGATGTTTATCACTTCATCAAGAGATATTTTCGGGCAAACAACTTCAATTTCAACCTCTCTCTTTTTTTCGCTACTTGATCCAAGCACATTTCCTTGTTTATAGCCATTTACATATGCAGCATCTTTATACTCCCCATTAAAATAAAAAGTTTTTTCTGCAGTAACTGAATAATGAGCAATATAGGTATGACCCGCTTGAAATTTATCACTATCGCTAAGTTTTATATTCCCAGCACTTTTGTCAAACCATTCAACATTATTAGATGTACTTGCTGAAAGATTATTTATTGAATAGCCACTTCCATCTACATTAGCACGCATGTCAGGAGTATATCCAGAAACAGGAAAATCAAGATTCTTTATCTTTATATCTTTTATTTTCTCTCTTGCCGGAGCAAATATATATTCACCATTTTGCATCACACCAGTTTTATTCCAACCATTTGGATCAAATCCCGAAAATTGATTACCATGAATCTGAAATGTAAACTCCGGAGCTAATCCATATGGAATTTCTGTTATTACATTTTCACCATATCCCACATTCATAGTATTATATAAAGGACAGTAATTCTTATCATAAAAATGTTCCACAAGAAAATTCATAATCTTCTTTGGTGCAGCTGTTTTATAATATCTACCCTTAACATACTTATCATTAGGGCTCATTAAAGAATAATTCTCACCATCTGAAGATTCATACCATGTATCAGAAATATCGATATCATAAACCGCATTATCTACAAATGCATGCTTCGGTTTCATTGATATGTTAGTACCCCATGAAATATTCTTTATCACCTGTTCACCTGCCGAAGGTTCTTCCATATCAATTGTCATAGAGTTCCATCCACTCCTAGAATCCATCTCAATTACGACTTCTTTGTATTTATTTTTATAATTATTCACACTTAAAATCTTATATAATGGATATAAATCCCATATATCTTTTGCTTCTCGCCCTCTCCAAAAAACTTTATAATCATTCACATCATTTGAAAGACTAAAAGAACCGCTAACACTTGTAGTATCATCCATTTTTAGAAGAAGATGGAGTATATATGTTTCTTTTGATTTAAATATAGCGCTAGGAGTTAACTTATTATCCGAATCATCCGTCCAGTAAACTCCATTATTAAATATCGAATCAGTATAATATGCTATTTGAACACACCCCGATGGACCACTTGTTTCCAACACTGAATACTTCCCAATTGGAATTGGTTTTTCAGGTGTTCGTCCCACAGTCGGACACGGTACCTGTATAGAAACTTTCATAGGAGTAGCAGCTTTAACCTGCTTCATTCCAATTCCTGAAGCTACTACAGATATTACCATTGCAATAGCCATTAAAATTGACATTAATCGTTTTTTTACTCTCATAATACCCCTCCACTATAAAAATAATAAATGAAAAAACTACATCTTCACTCTACAAAAAATAATTTACAGTTTCAATCTAAAACCATCGTTAAACGCAAAAGTATCCAATGGATACCATCTATTTTATTTTCACTGTCACAGGTTGTCCCTTACCTTTTAACAGTTTTATGTAAACCTTTTTCTTAGTTTTCGGAACACTGATAACCGCCTTCTTATTAATCCCCTTGAATGCATTTGATCCGACTTTTTTAAGTTTCTTACTCTTTATCTGTATTGTCTTAAGACTACTACATCCACTAAAAGCATTCTTACCTATATTAGTTATATAGTTTCCAAGAACAACCTTTGTCAGCTTTGTACATCCTTTTGCACAGTTGTTGCCGATGCTAGTAACGGTAAATGTAACACCAGCTATCTTCACCTTTCCGGTAGCAGATATAAGTTTAGTATTCTTGTTGTATGGTGCAACATACTCAAGATTACCACCTGAAACTTTTCCAGTTTTCTTGTTCTTTATTATCTTAGTAATCTTGTACTTACCACCACTCTTCTTATCAGCAACTCTGTCATTCTTCTTTAGTTCAGTGTTTTTCACTTTAGAAGATACCTTATAACGGACACCCGATTCATCTATCAGGATTGTTCCTCCATCTATAAATGTGCCAACCCCAGGTTCCTTCTTCTGGTCTGAAGTTTCATTTCCACCTGATGGATTCTGCGACTCAGTAGGTTTACTCTGATTTCCACCTGAAGCATCTCCTGGTTTACCGTTCTGGTCACCCGAACCAGTTCCTGTATTCCCTCCAGTACTCTGATCTCCAGTTCCACCTCCTGAGTTGCCGCCCTGTCCTGCTTCAGATTCTTCTTTCTTGATTTCAAATGTCTTCTTGATCTCGTCACTATAATCACCGATTCCGGTTATTATTATCGTAGCCGTTCCTATTTCAACGTTCTTATCATATGAAACCGTATAATCAACATTCTTAACAAGAGTTTTATCTGCTACCTTAACAGTAACATCCTGAGTAATCTCATTCCCTGTGTAGGTTTTATCAACAATACCGGTTACTTCTGCATTTACAATAGATTTTTTCGGAACATAACAAACATACTTATATCCATAAGGATTAGTTGTCTTAACACCATTTTCAAAAACCTTAGTATTGTTAATGTATACCGTTAACTGGTTCGGATCTATTTTGAACTCATTTAAATCCGAAACATAATTGTTACACGTTTTCGAATTTGTAAGATTATTTATTATACTCTCCAACCCACCATTTATATAATACTTTCCGCATTTATATGTATCAGTTGATGAAAGAGCCAAACGGTCAACATCACCATCAGACTGTTCCCAATTTTTCGATATATCTATAATCGTTGCATTCTCACATAATGCTATTATATTTTTGTCATCGTATTCTGTTTCTGCAGTAGCCTGCTGAACAACCTTATTTCCTGCTTCTGGAGTAGAAATATTGTACTTTATTTTTTTAATATAATTATAGGCAATAAAGTCCTTAGTTGACTGGAACAGACTATCATCAGATTCAGACTTATATAGCGGAGCAGTTACTCCACCCATATCTATCTTAACTTCACTATAATTATCTGGGAAAGCATATCCTCTACATCTTTGCTCTCTGAAGAATACATTTGCCTCGTATTTATGTCCTCCCTCGAAGACATTATCTCTACTCAATTCTACGTAACCGCCATTTGTCACATCATTCCAGGTGATTCTTTCATTGCTTTCGCTTTTTTCTATTTCAATTGGACAAGAAGATGGCTTGCTAATATTAAATACCGGAGTATTTCCAATATTTGGAATAACAAATCCATTCAATTTAATTTCTCGAACCCTTGAATAAACCTTATATTCTCTTTCAATATAAGCTGTCTTTGCTGTACCATAGCAGGATGTATCAGATTTTCCATCCTCTTCAGTATCTAATATTCCATCTTTATAATATGCTGCATTTGTATCTCTGCTATCATATATTTTTAATGTCTTTTTTCCTTTATTTGCATCCGACTGGATAAAATTATAATCAAAAGCATACCCATCCGATGCTTTCAAATAAATTCGTACTTTATAAGTATTATCTCCTGTTAATTTTGTAGTTCCTTTAATTGGAGTGGTACTATTTTCAAGATACCAATCAACCCCACCAGCAGTCTGTCCTGCATATTGATTCAAAACATATCCATAATATGTTTCCGGAACAGAGCCTTTTTCCCAATCTCCTACAACTGTTGGAAATGTAGGTACATCTTCCGAAAGAGGATAATTTATTAGAGTTTTTCCATTAAGATTTACTTTCTTTACAGATTTATACTCTTGTGTTATGTAGATAATTCCATCACTAATATCTGTATAATCAACCTTTGCAGGAAATCCGTTAATTGTTACATTTTCATCCTTTAGATTATATATAATATTGGGTATTAACACATATCCTGATTTAATCTTAATCGGAATCTTTAAAGTATATTTTTTTCCTGATACAAATGTTGAATAAAATGCATTATTATTTTCATACCATTTAGGTGAGTATTTGTTATTACAGATCGTCATCGATTCATTATCCAACGACAATCCACTTGTAGATGCAGTAGTACCATCCCATGGAAAAACGGCATTTTTCACATCAACATTATAGTTATTAATAGATTTTAACGGAGCATTCCAAGTGATAGCCACTATACAAAAATGATTATCTGGGATTAAATTCCCATTTATTTTTTCTGTAGAATTTATTGGTCTTGTAATACATTCCGCTTTATCACCAATATGTACAGCCCCTTCTTCTGAACCTTGAATTGGGAGATATACGTTTGCCGTATTAAGATTATCTGTAAATGTATTATCACCATTTGTATTAAGAGCAATATACATTTTATATGAGTATCCTTCTTCGAAATAATCATTACTTGTCATTACAACAGCAGAACCATTTTGATCAATTTTCTCCCAGATAACACCTTTATTAAATTTATATGTTTTGCCACCCTTACTTAAGGTAAAATTATAATTATATACAGAATATTTATCATTATTTCCAATTCTGGCAGTTCTTATATAATATTCACTATAATCAGCCTTTGGTTTACCTCCCAAAACTGGTTGAAAGTATTCTGAATACACGCGAACACTATCAATTGGATTTGCAGCATTAACTACGCCTGTAGTTGACATAACTACAACCATCATTAGCGCCATCAGCACTACTACAATCCGATAATTATTTAATCTCTTCACCCTCATTTACCTCTCTTCTTTTTAGATTTACTTCAAATCTATATAGCTAAATATTTTATTAATACGATTTTATAGTAATACTCCGAATATCCTAATACAATCGAAATAAGTCCACAAACTCAAAAGTATCCAATGGATACCCTCGTAAAGCCGCTATTTGTCTAGAGCTTAAAAATGAGTGCACAAAAAAACGACAGCTGAGCAATTTACTCAGTTGCCGTCGAAACACATTATGTAAACCTTAAGATTATTCTTCTTCAGTTGATACGTCTGTGTTGTCACCTGCTTTATCGGAGTCAAGTAACTGCTCCAGAGTTCTCCAACCAAGGACCGCACATTTAACTCGGGATGGCATATGTGAGATATCTTTAAGTGAACCTGCTTCCTCAAGCATCTCAAGTTCCTCATCTGTGATCTTATCTTTGATCATCTTAAGAAATGTATCCTTAAGCTTAAGCGACTCTTCAACACTTCTTCCAATTACGAGTTCGAGCATCATATCTGCACTAGCCTGAGATATTGCACATCCATCTCCATAGAATGCTCCATCTTCTATGATACCATCTTCTGATACATTTAACTGTAATGTGATATCATCTCCGCATGACGGATTCACCCCTCTGAGAGAACGCTGCGGATCAATCAGCTTAGTCTTGTGAATCGGATGAATATTATGTTCCGTAAGAATTTCATTATAAAATGTTCTACTCTGCATTTTTACAAACTCCTGATTTATGTAAACTAGATGGGCAATTTTAGTCCGGATAACCCATCATCGGACGTATCTGTTTAACTACATCGAGGAATCTCTGTACCTCTTCCTCTGTATTATAGAACATAAGACTTGCTCTTGTAGTTGATGGAATACCCAGGAAATGATGAAGCGGTTCTGCACAATGATGACCGGCTCTTACTGCTACATTTGCATCTGCGATGATTGCCGCTATATCATGAGGATGAACTCCCTCAACCTTAAATGTAATAATTCCATGATGTTCTCTGTAATCATCAGAGCCAAGAACCTGAATGTGTGGAATAGCCTGCATTCCCTCAACAGCTATCTTTGTAAGTTCAAGCTCGCGCTCTTCTATATTATGTAAACCTATGAATTCGATGTAATCAATAGCAGCCGCAAGACCAACTGCTCCACCTGCATTTACTGTACCCGCCTCAAACTTGTGAGGAAGCTCCGCATATGTGATATCTTCTAGAGTAACATACTCTATCATCTCACCACCTGACAGGAATGGAGGCATCTTATCAAGCAGCTCCTTCTTTCCATACAGAACGCCGATTCCCATAGGGGCCATCATCTTGTGTCCTGAAAATGCAAGAAAATCAACTCCCAATTCCTGAACATCTGTTTTGCTGTGAGGCACGCTCTGCGAACCATCAGCAACAAAGTAAGCTCCTACTTCATGAGTTGCAGCGGCAAATGCCTTGATATCTATAATTCTACCAAATATATTTGACATCGCTGTCATAGCAACGATCTTTGTCTTATCTGATAAAAGCAATCTGAACTTCTCAAGCGAAAAGCTTCCGTCCTTTTCACATTCCAGGAACTTAACTGTAGCTCCATAACGCTTAGCTGCAAGTCTCCATGGAAGCATATTGCTGTGGTGTTCAACCACAGTAGTTATGACTTCATCGCCTTCCTTAAGACACATCTCTCCAAGTGAATAAGCAACAAGGTTTAAACTTTCTGAAGCATTTCTTGTAAAGATTATCTCACATGATTCTTTTGCATTTATAAATCCGGCAACCTTTTCTCTGGCTGCTTCATATCTATCAGTCGCATCTATCGAAAGATCATATAAACCTCTGAAAGGATTTGAATTGTGATGATAATAGTATTCTGAAACAGTTTCAACAACCTGTCTGGGTCTCTGGGTCGTCGCAGAATTATCAAGATATGCAAGATCAGATTTCTCAAAAAAAGGAAAATCCTTTCTTATATTTTTAACGTCTAAACTCATTTTTTATCCTCTATTTATTCACTTGATGAAGACAGTGTCTCGGTTGCCTTTTTAAAATCTGTGACGTAAGTCATATTAACTACTCTATTGGTATTGTCATTAACAGTCAGTATAAGGCAATCATTATTCTTTTTATTATAATAGAAATATGTACTTGAATTCCCACCCAACATATCATTCAAAACACTCATAGGCGGACCATCATGTTGATATGTCATATTCTTTTCAGCAGTCTGGAGAGCATCATTTATTCCAACATTAAAGAAACGGTATTTTCTACTATCAGTATTAACTCCTGCCTGCTTACCATTAAAATATACAATATTAAGCTCATTACCAGACTTGACAGATACTTCACGATTTGTATACAGATAAATACCTGATACTCTGTCCGGATTATTCTGAAAATGTATCACCAAACTGCTTGATATTTCTTCTTCAGATTTTGTAAGATACTGTGTTATATCCTTACCACCCGAAGAAGTAAAGTATAATGCAATCTTAATAAAAGCAAATACAACCGCCACCGCAAATATCAGCGCAAAAACCCTAAACAAAACCGTTCTGTTCTCACCCGCTTTACCACCAACTCCGGCTCCGCCAGAGTTCATTACAGGTGGGGCTGTATAAGCTGGCAGATCATTTATCTGTTCTGCAGATATTTTTCCATTACCATATCCGCCACGAAACTTGCTTTCTTCCTGATCATCAACACTAACAGCTGATGATCCTGTTGTTTCAGCTGTTTCAGCTGATGTATTTACTTCATCGTTATCTCCATTTTTTAATTGAAGTGCCATATTATAACCATTTATCTTTCTAATTCAAGCAATCCACCATACAACAATTATCAGTCTTCGGAAAGAAGCATATTTCTGGTTACTTCATCTGGAATTCTTCCTGCAACCGCATCTATTCTGGACTTAGCCATAAGTTCATTTATCTCATCTTCCGGAATTCCTCTTGCCTGAAGATAAAACAGTATCTCATCAGAAATCTTACCTATAGAAGCTCCATGAGCACCTTCTACATCCTCTTCTGCACATAGGATAAGCGGAACTGTATTATTGTGTACACCTTCATTCATAAGAAGTACATCTTCTCTTTCATCACCTGTTGCATCTTTACAGCCTTTGATGAAATCGATTGTTCCTCTGAAAGTCTTCTCAGCTCTGTCTCTCAGAACACCACTAACACCAATCTTTGAATCAGTAAGTTTTCCTCTATGTCTTGCAACATAGTTGATGTCAAGAGTACCATCTTTATCTACGAGATATCCCGTATCTATATCGAGCCAGCTCTTATATCCGTCAAGATCGGCTGAACAAGCAAGCCCTATCTTAGCTGATCCTGTTGTCAACTGAATAAGTTTAAGACCGCTCTTGTCAAGATATCTTCCACCTATGCTTCCAATGAATGTTGAAGCATCATCCAGCTGGAATACTTCAACAAGTGTAAGCTTAGCATTCTTTGCTGCTTTTATTCTTATATCACTTGCAGCAAATCCCGGATTACCCTTATAGGTTATAACCAGTGTAAGCTCAGACTCATCTCCAAGAACTACAGCAACTCTTGAAAGTTTGCATTCTTCTGCAGATTCATTTTCACTATAGTCATATGTGATTCTGAGTGGCTCAGCTACTTTTACACCTGATGAAACCGTATATGAATTTCCTCCGGTTTTTGCAACATGAGAATACTTTCTGAATTCTTCTCCGGCACCGAGCTCGATATCACCAAGACAGATTGAACTGAAATCAACCTTTCCAACCTTAACTTCCTCAGGAATATCCTCTGAAGAGCTTTCAGCCTTTATGACATTTTCTGGCACCGCAACCTTATGCTCATTTACATTCAGCCAGGTCCATGTTGGAGCCGGTAACTTATTTGTAGATATATTATTCATCTTTAACCTCTTCCGGTTTATATTTTTATCCAATAGAACCCTTCATCTCAAGTCTGATAAGGTTATTCATCTCTACCGCATATTCAAGCGGAAGTTCCTTAGAAACGTTATCTGCGAATCCACTTACGATCATCGCGCGTGCATCTTCTTCTGAGATACCACGACTCATAAGGTAGAATATCGCCTCATCTGAGATACGTCCGATCTTAGCTTCGTGTCCGATATCAACATCGTCACATCTTACATCCATTGCAGGAATCGTATCAGAACGTGATATGTCATCAAGCATAAGTGATGAGCAGTCAACAGCTGACTTAGCACCCTTAGCCTTAGGTCCGATAACAACCGCACTTCTAAATGTGCTTATTCCTCCGCTCTTAGATATAGACTTTGTATTTACTGTTGAAACTGTTCTTTCTCCTGTATGAACTACCTTAAGTCCTGTATCAAGGTCCTGTCCTTCACCGGCAAATGTAATACCTGTGAACTCAACCTTTGAATCATCTCCCTTAAGGATTGTCATAGGATATAGATATGATGTATGAGATCCAAATGAACCTGATACCCATTCCATCTTTCCACCCTCTTCAACAGTTGCACGCTTTGTATTGAGGTTATACATATTCTTAGACCAGTTCTCAATAGTTGAATATCTAAGTCTTGCATTCTTTCCAACAAAAAGCTCAACTGCACCTGCATGAAGGTTTGCAACATTATACTTAGGCGCTGAGCACCCCTCGATAAAGTGAAGATCTGCTCCTTCATCTACTATTATAAGTGTATGTTCGAACTGTCCTGCACCAGGTGCATTCAGTCTGAAATAAGACTGAAGTGGAATCTCAACCTTTACACCAGGTGGTACATATACGAAACTTCCACCTGACCAGACTGCACCATGAAGAGCCGCAAACTTGTGATCCTGTGGAGTGATAAGCTTCATGAAATGTTCCTTGATCATGTCGCCATACTCGCCATGCATAGCCGACTCAAGATCGGTATATATTACTCCCTGCTTCGCAACATCTTCACGAACGTTATGATATACAAGCTCTGAATCATACTGTGCACCAACTCCGGCAAGAGATTCTCTCTCTGCCTGAGGAATTCCAAGTCTTTCAAATGTATCTTTGATATCCTCCGGAACTTCATCCCAGTTAGCGCTCATCTTGTTATCTTTAGGCTTTATATATGTAACAATATTATCCATATTAAGTCCATCGATTGGAGGACCCCAGTTTTTCATCTCTATCTTGTTATATATCTTGAGTGCTTCCTGACGGAAGTCTGCCATCCACTGTGGATCATTCTTTTCCTTTGATATCTGTGCTACTATCTCAGGAGTCAGACCCTCAGCAACCTTATAAACGTCTTCATCGACATTTCTAAAATCATACAGACTTCTATCGACATCATCGATATATGTCTTTTCTTTATCTGCCATATTCATCCTCATATTCTTCTTAGTTTCAAAACTATTCAATCAACATCATCTGTCAGATTATTTAGATTCTGAAACGTACTTCTCGAAACCATGTGCATTTATCTCATCTACAAGTGAGCCATCACCGGTTTCAACAATCTTTCCGTCAACGAGAATATGAGTATAATCAACATCAAGTGCCTCGAGAATTCTCGTACTATGTGTAATGATTATAAGTGAACCATCGCCGTTATCATGAAATGCCTTAACACCATCCGAAACAGTTCTTACTGCATCAACATCAAGTCCTGAATCTGTTTCATCAAGGATAGCAAGATCCGGTTTAAGCATAAGCATCTGCAAAATCTCTGCTTTCTTCTTCTCACCACCTGAGAATCCTACATTCAGATCTCTGTCTGCATATGATTTATCCATATTAAGAAGCTCCATCTGCTTCTCAAGAGACTTACGAAAATCCCACAGTCGCGCTCTGGTACCTGTAATAGTATCACATGCATTTCTTATAAAATTAGAAAGTGATATACCAGGAACCTCGATTGGGTTCTGGAATGAAAGGAAGATACCTGCCTTAGCACGTTCATTTGTTTCCTTGTCAGTGATATCTTCATCTTTGAAGTTAATGCTTCCACTTAATACTTCATAGTTAGGATTACCCATTATGGCATATCCAAGAGTAGACTTTCCTGCACCGTTAGGTCCCATGATAACATGAGTCTCACCACGGCCAATCTTAAGATTGATCCCATGAAGAATCTCTGTATCAGCTACCCTGACATGTAAATCTTTAACATTTAATAAATCAGACATCTCTTTCCTCCTCGTGTCTGTAAGTAAATCTAAAAATCAGACGGTGCCGAAAATGCACCATCTGATAAGTATACTTGATAAAGTTTGTAAAATCAAGCAATCATATGTATAAAAAATATGTTATTCTTCTACATTTTTCCTATTATATATAGTTCCGCTCTACTCATTTGTGATATTTCTGATCTACATACATCTCTTTTATACAAGTCAAAGCCCCATAAGACTTTCCGCATTCAGATGAAAAATATCTTCCAGTTCATCTTTTTTCAATCCCATATTCTTCATCCTATTCACATAGTCTTTCTGCTCCGCCCACGGACAGTCAGTAGCAAAAAGAATATTCTCTGAGCCAAATGCGTGCACCATCTTTTTGAATTGATCATCTGACATCTGATGATATGCCTTATGCTTCTCCGGATTCAGCCACACAATCTCTCCAATAGAAAATGCAGTATCAAGATACACCCCTGTTGAATCTCTTCCTGTTTTAGTCCTTAGTTCCCGATTATAATCCAACACAATCGGTGCAAGACGTTCTGTCACTTCTTCCCAGTTCATCCAGCCACCCATATGCGCCAAGATCAACGTTTCAGGTTTTACGTCCTTCATCACATTTAGTATAGAATCCAACGAACAACATATAGGCGGATAAAGTCCGATATCCATACCTGCATGAGTTATGATAAAAAGTCCTTCTGAAGAAGCAGCATCGATTATCCTCTTCATTCTGATATCATCAAAGTCTATACCATAATAATCAGGATGAAGCTTCACCCCTTTAAGTCCCATACTCGCAGCTTCTCTAATCACCGATTTATAATCAGGCGTTTCTGGATGTATACCACCTATCATGAACACACCAGTCTTATCAAAACTCTCATTCTGTTTTGCCGAGTAGCTGTTTATCGAAGCAGCTTTATCAGGATTCGTAACAACCGGTAAAACAACTGACACGTCAACTCCCGCCTCGTCCATAGATTCCCTTAGTCCACTTACAGTTCCATCTGTATGTGCTTTACTCTCACTGCTCTTCTGCAGAGCATCCAGTGCAGCCGCTGCTATCTTGTCCGGAAATGTATGCGTATGTATATCAATTATTCTCATGCTTACTTTTTCTCCAAAAGTTCCTTCACTTCTCCTACCATATAGAGCGATCCTACTATAGCTAGTAGTGTATTGTCATCCATTTCTCTGGTAGATAGGTCAAATGTTCTCTCAAGATTACTATTCCCAACCACATTATAATTCTTCTCTTCCGGCAGATATTTCTGAAACAGTTTAACTACCTCTCCTACATCTGTTTTTCTGTCAGATGCTATCTCCGTCACATAAACATCTTCCGGTTCCAGTCCCTCACACAACATCTTGATAATACTCTCATAATCCTTATCACTGGAAACAGCAAACATAAGGCTTAGCTTTGACTTACTCTTAGCAACCTGCTCACACTTTATAGCCTTGATAAATTCCTTGATAGCATCTTCATTATGCGCGCCATCTATTATCACATTCGGAAGAATGTATTCCATACGTCCCGGCCAATAGAATCTTTTTAGCGCATCGTAATCAGATACTTCATTACCTTTTAAAACATTCCATGCAGTAACAGCCGTATGAACATTCTCAATCTGATAAGGTATCTCAACTGAAACATTCGCCATAACCTCTTTCTTTGTTTCCTCAGAAAGACCATCCCAATAATCCGGAACTCTGAAAAAATCCGATCCAAGACTATCCGCCTTAGCTTCAATTACTCTGTCCGCCCTGTCATCACCAGTATTATAAACTACCGGAACACCCTGCTTTATTATTCCTGCCTTCTCTCCTGCAATCTCCTCTATTGTATTACCAAGATACTGCATATGATCAAATCCGATAGAAGTAATGATAGAAACTTCAGGTATGATCACATTCGTCGCATCAAGCCTTCCACCAAGTCCCGTCTCAAATACCACATAATCACAGCCTTCTTCTGCGAAATATAGAGCAGCCATACAGAATATAAACTCAAAATACGCAGGATGCTGAAATGTCCATTCATCAGAACTCTCAGAGCACTTAACATCCTCCAGACACTCCTCAACCGCTGCCATAACCCTATTAAAAAGCTCAACAAGCCTGTCATCCGGGATATCAACTCCGTTAATGCAAAAACGTTCATTGATCTTAACAAGATGAGGCGATGTAAAAAGACCTGTCTTATTACCACTTCCCTCAAGAAGAAGCGACATCATTTTTGCAACAGAACCTTTACCATTTGTCCCCGCAATATGCACTGCCTTATACTTTTTATCAGGATTCCCCAGCCTCTCAAGAAGAATCTTAGTATTATCCACCTTAGTCTTCTTTGTAAACCTCGGAATCTCCCCTATATAACTTTCAACCTGTTCATACGAATCCAATCTCACCATTCCTACCCATTAACACCTTTCACATTTATCTTTTACCATACTCTCTTATCTCCCTCTTCACCTTTTCCATTTTATAACACCTACGCATTAGTTCCATTGTTATATTTTTATTACCTCATGAAAAATACAGCTTCCATCCTCGTATAAACAGCTACGAAAGTATGCCTGCGAGACCGTTGCGGGACTGAGTACTTAGCGATTCAGACACCGCAAGGTGCTGAGAGCTTAGTACTCCTAGGGGGCCCGCACCGTACGCGAGTAGAGTTGAGCAGGCATACTATCTTAGCTGCATCTAAACGCTTACACTATAAAATGGGAAAGGTGAAACCGTATACGATTCCACCTTCTCTTCTACAGGGTTATAAGATTCGTCTTAACCCCTTTATTCTTAAATACCTGATTCATTCCCGCATTATCTGTAAGAATGATAATCTGCTCTTCATTCATTGATACCAGTGAATCAACCAGTGCCTTTATCTCCTCTTCAGACTTTATTGAAGAAGTACCATCTATAATAAGCGGAAGCTTCTCTTTAGCGAGGAACTTTGCAATACTGAGTCGTACAGCAAGATAAACTTTTCTGGAATCATCCTGACTGAGATTCGACAGTGGTACTGTTTTATAATCACCCTTCAACACAGCTTCACCAGCTGAATTGAATGTAAGTCCCCTGAATTCTCCCAATGTCAGAGCTCCGATATATGTTGATACGTGACCGAGAAGATTCTTGAATGCATCGACACGATACTTTTCAGCGAGAGCATTGATCTTCTTGATAGCGAAATCAATAGCTTTCATATCATCTTCAAGTTCACTTTTTTTCTTAAATACCTGGTCAAATTCCTGGCGAAGTTTATTTCTCTCACCACGTCTTTCGAGAAGCTTCTCGAGCATTCCATTCAGAATCTCTTTCTGCTCCTGATAATCCTTGGCGAATTCCATGTCGATTTCCATCTGTTCCTGCTGAGCAGCTTCTTCCTTCAGTTCATCAAGAACTCTCTGGAACTCATCTTCATCCGGAACCTCTTCGCCATTAGAATCCCCACTGAAATATCCCTTAATTCGGAATCCTTCAAAGATTGTGTACAAAACAAAAAGTGCTGTAAATATAACAAATAGTGATCTTATGACAGGTTCAAAAGGAAGCAATGTAACTATTCCTGCTATTATGAGAACAACCAGAACACCAGTTCCCAGGATTACAGGAACACGGTCTGTGAATTTGATTCCTTCTTTCTCCTTCTTCTTACGTTCCTTCTCAGCAGCCTCTTCTGCATCAGCCACTCTATCACTGGCTCCGATTGTTGAATCTTTTCCAGTAAGAATATCTATCTTCTCATCAAATGAATCATCTTTCTCATAACTTACTGTTCCGTCTTCATTCTCAACCATCTGGCGAGCTTCTCTCTTTCGACGTTCAGCCTCCATCATGAATTCATCATTAATTCTCTTAAGTTCTTCTTCAACGACTTCTATCTCATCATCAACCGTCTCATACTCTGACATCTTTTCATCAAGCTCATCCAGTCTTCTGATAAGCGGTCTGGGAACGTGAGATCTCTTTTCATTTTCAAGGTACTTTATAGCTTCATCCTTGTTAATGTTTGATGTTCCCGTCAGAGTTAGATTAGCCAGATATTCCTGAAGGTCTGCTCGGCTTGACTCATCCTCAATGATACATCTTGTATCAAGATAGGTATTCTTATCAGTCTCGCAAAGTGTTCCACTCAATGTATCTACATTGTTAAGTCTTACATCTCGTCCCGAAGCAACATCCAAAACAGATGCTTTTCTTGCGCCGGCAAGGAAGTTTCTCTCAACAAGGTATGACTTATCATCACACTTTATATAAGCAGTTCCCGAATAACCCGAACGTCCCTTAGGCTTTCTTAATTCGTAGTTAGAACGGACCTTTGTGATTCCTTCTCTTCTCGGAATACCGTAGATAAGGCCCACAATAAAGTCACGAAGTGTTGACTTACCTGTTCCGTCATTTCCCACAACGATATTTATGCCCTGGGTAAAATCCATATTCTTATTGTGAAATCTTCCAAAATCTCTTATCAAGAGCTTTGTAACATACATTATCTATCTTCTCCTGCCATAATGAGAGCTTCCATACCATATCTGAGTGCCTTAGCTCTGATGTTTTCATCAAGAGTATAGCTTTCCCTGACTTCTCTAATGAAGCTGCCCATCATATTTGTTTCATTCTCGATTCGAAGCGTTCTTTCATCTTCATTTGAGATCGTCATATTGAGTATCTCACGAATGTTATATCTGTTCTTTATTCTTGAAAAATCTATCTTCTCATTATTATTTGAGAAACCTCTGAGAATTATCTTATATATATTCTCATTTCCAAGCTTCATCATCTTCTCCTCAACCGTCTTGGTTATCTCCTCCGCAGACAGGTCAGGATTAAGCGTGATACTTATATCCACATAATTTCTTCTGGCGATCGGACACCATGTGATCTTGGTTCCGTTATCCGTTATCTCACCGTAAACATATCCATGTCTACCAGTCTCATCAGGACCAAGAGGTTCAGGTGAACCGGCATATGCCATACGATTCTTCAGAATATGTACTGGTCTTCTTATATATCCCATAGCGACATAATCATATCCCTTAGCCGCAATCACTTCTTTACGGAAAGGCATATGCATTTTATCTCCGCCACACCCGATCAGGATATTTATCGCATTCTCGCGTCCAGGATCTATCTGTTCAAGAACTCTCTCTGTATAAGTCGGCTTAGCATAACTGTAACCCGTTACGCAGGTATTAATCCCCTTCAGATAAGCGTTCGTTGTCTTTCCTGAAGGAAGTAGAACCGTACGCGACTTAAACTTATAAGCTGAACTCGCAAGTCCCATAGGGATATAATCATCAGATCCCGAAAGAAGAATTGTTCTCGTCTTCTCAAGTCGGTCCAGTTTATCATCAATAAACTTAAGATCCTCAACCGACGGAGATCTGTCGAAAAGATTACCGGCAATAAGCAGAAGATCTATATCCCTCTCATTACACGCATCTATTACTTTTTCAAATGTCTCTTCAATCTCTTTAGTTCTATTTTCGCCCCACTCATAATCCTTATCAGGTTTTGCGAAAAGATGAACATCAGCAATATGAATAAACTTCATTCTGTCACCTTACATTTCTTAGTTTCTCATGCCCCATGGCATAATTCGATACCATAACTAGCATATTATAACTATTTTTTTGTAATTTAGCAACACTTATGTTAACTAAATTATCCGATTCACAAACTATTCACACAAAAACCCTTTTAATCAACACTTTTAAGTGACTCTATCATATCAATCTTTGTGAGTTTGAAAAATGTAACAACAAGCATTATCAAAAGAAATATCATTGACAAAACTGCCGCATAAGTAAAACTCTGAGCCCTGACATCCCTGAGGAAAACCAGCGTATCAACACTTATAACATCCATAACTCTTCCGTGAAGATATGGCGATATCAGAAGACCTGCAGCAATTCCCAGGATTCCATTTATTATCGATTCCCTGTAAATGTAATCATTTGTTTCAACCGGTGTAAATCCCAGTACCTTAAGTGTAGCTATCTCTCTTGTCCTCTCACTGATATTAATTGCATTCAGATTATATAAGACTGTAAATGCAAGAAGTGATGCTATACAAACTAGCATAACAACAACCATATCAAGTCCCTTTATGGCTTCATTTGCCCTCCGGAGTACTACATCAGTAGTATTAACACTAACGAAGCTTTCCACCTTATACAGTTTTTTAGCAAGTTCACTTGCTTCGACACTTGCTGTCTTAGCTTTATCATCTTCAGTGGATTCGCCTTTCTCAGCTTTATACATATTGATGATACTCTCAAAGAATCCTAATTCTTCAATCGAATCCTTCGCTTTCTGAACTCTTCCTGTACCATCAGAAGAAACCAGCGCATTGTACTTTACATTCTGTCCGAATATCTTCTTATATAATCTCTCGGACATATAAATATAATTTGAAACATAGTTTTCGGCTACTCCACCCACAACCACTTCATATTCTTCATTATCAGGATCAGTCATCTTAAGTTTTGATCCGATTCCGGCATCCATCTTATATGCTATTCTTGGAGTAACGATAACCTTGTCTTCACTCAGTTCAAGCGGAGTTCCCTCGTCTATATCAGCACCATCAACCGCCTCTGCTTTTACATCTCTTGGATTAGCCTCACGAAGTGTCATGTATCTGTCGAAAAGCGGATTCTCAGGATCTACCACAATAAGATAAACATCCAGGCTATAATTCTCTGTATTCTCGACCTTCATAACCTCCTGTCTGAACATAAGCGGATCCTGAAGCAGATCACTGAGTTCGTCACGAGACATTTCATTCTTCTTAAGTGATATATCGTCAAATGACTTCACATCCTCGCCAAGAACGGCCATGACATCATAGTGAAGCACCTGATCAAACTGCTTATCACCAACAGTTCCGGTGCAATCCCTTATAGCAAAACCGATAAACATGAGGAACGTACATCCACCAACTCCGATAACAGTCATCAGACCACGCCCTCTATATCTGGCTATATTTCTGATAGTTGTTTTCCATGAGAATGTAATCTTCTTCCATATGAAGTCAACCCGCTCCAAAAGAAGTGTTCTGCCGCTCTTTGGTGGAACTGGTCTCATCAGATAAGCTGGTTTAGACTTAAGTTCCTTCAGGCATGAGACAACCGTTACCAGTGTCATAACAACGAACGATACACCCATGCAGCTCCAAAACATAACCGGCCTAAAAGTAAATGATATATCTGGAAGTGAAACCGGAAAACATGCATAGACAAATCCTGGCAGGAAACGGACTCCCAGGAAATATCCGCCAGCCGCCCCCAAAATAGTTGCAACTAGTACATATATCATATATCCGCCGATGATAGCCATATTTGAATATCCAAGTGAAGTAAATGTCCCCATCTCGAGACGTTCTTCAGCTATCATTCTCGACATCGTATTTGAAGTCATCAGAATAACTATCACGATAAAGAATATAGGAATGATATCGGCTATACTCTCTACTTCACGGTACTGATCCACAAGGATCTTATATGAAGTTACAACTTCATTTCTTGTCTGGATTATCCACTTGCACTCAGGAATATCTATCTTCTCTACAGCTTCTTTTCTAGCTGTATCCATAGCCTCATCCATGGCATCATCCATCTGTTCATCGACTAGCTTCTTAACCTGCTCATCCGTAACAGGAGAAAGAGCGCTCTGAACTTTATCCGACAGGGTTCCTATCAGCTTTTCAAATGTAGTTCCAAGCTTACTTGCCTGTTCTCTCAGTTTGCTCTTCTGAGCATCCTGCTCTTCTTTGATCTTCTTGCGGACTTCCGCTTCAACTTCCTTACGAACATCCTCTTCTATCTCAGACCTCTTCTCTTCAACCTTATCATAAGCTTTCTTCTTAGCTTCTTCGAAGAGTTCGTCCTCTCTTGCTTTCTGTCTTTTTGACTTGATAGATTCAACTGAAGATTTGAGATCTTTCAGTTTTTCCTCATATGAATCGGAATATGGAACATCATCTTCCGTCTTATCCATGGTTATATAAACATCTGTATACACGTCATAGTCAAAACATTCATCTCTTACAAGAATGTATGACTTAAGCTCTCCATCTCCGATATTTGCCGTTCCGAGGTCATTTCCCATATAAATAGGAGATACGACAGTTC
The DNA here is from genome assembly GCA_017539165.1 of Eubacterium sp. GTDB lineage: Bacteria > Bacillota > Clostridia > Lachnospirales > Lachnospiraceae > Eubacterium_Q. Next base: position 5,457 of record JAFYHN010000051.1, on the reverse strand, counting down.
CCGAAACAACATAAGTATGACACCTCAGATCATCCTTGGTATCATCCTCATCATCGTCTTCATCCTCGTCATCCTCGTCATCAGACGTTTTCAGAGGTTCGGTAATCCTGACTATATCTCCAACTTTATAATTCCTGTAATCCGCCAGACACTCATTATCGTCCGTCGGATATTTGCCTTCTTTCATCTGAAATACGTCTATATCCAGATCAATGGACATAACACGTATAACATCTTCGTCACTGTAAACGTACTTCGAGTATCCACCAGTAACAGCATTTACATTCGGCAACTTCGATAGTTCTTCCACGTCAGAATCAGTAAGTCCCAGTGTACTTACAACGTGAAGATCCATCATATTTGTTTCTTCTGTAAAGCGATTCTGGACATCACGAATAGCAGGCATTGACTGTCTTATGCCTGCATAGAATCCAACTCCGATAAGAATTATAGCAACAAGTGATATAAATCTTCCGAATGATTTTCCTATTTTCTTCAGTGTATTTTTTACTATCATAAGCTACCAGTCGATATCATCCACGCTAAGCGGAGATTCATTTACAGTAATCTTATCAACAGTTCCATTTTTAACTCTTATAATCTTGTCGCATACCTTTGCAATGTCTGAGTTGTGAGTAACTATTATAGTGGTAACATTTCGATTTCTACACGTCAGCAATAGAAGCTCTATGATCTTCTTTCCTGTCTCAGAATCAAGTGCTCCGGTAGGTTCATCACAAAGCAGTATCTTGGGATTCTTTGCGATAGCTCTGGCTATAGCAACTCGCTGCTGTTCTCCACCCGAAAGCTGACTAGGGAAATTCCTCATTCTCTCGCCAAGTCCCACCTCATACATAACATCTTCCGGATTAAAAGCATCCTTACAGAGCTGGCATGCCAGTTCAACGTTCTCAACCGCAGTGAGATTTGCAACCAGGTTATAGAACTGAAAGATAAAACCAATATCATTTCTTCTGTATCTGACCAGTTCTCTGTTCTTCATACCTGATATTTCTTTACCGTCAACAACGATCGAACCACCTGTAGGACTATCCATGCCTCCGAGCATATTAAGGAGGGTTGTCTTTCCCGCTCCACTTTGTCCGAGAATAGCAACCAGCTCTCCTTCTTCTATCGTAAAACTCATATCATGGACAGCCAGAACCTTGACTTCTCCACGATATTCCTTTTCAACATTTTTCAGCTCAATATACGACATATTATCATCGCTCCCAATTATACTCTTATACAGAATAGATTATTCAGGATAAACGAACCTCTTGTTATTCGCAAGATCATCTCTATATCTCTTTATATAGAACTTAGCAATATTCAGATTCTGCTCTGAATAGTTTCCACACTCCTCAGGCTTAGCTCCCGGAATCTCACCTTCAAAACCGATGATGAAATCACACATCTCGATTATAAGGTCATATATATCTTCAGATGTAAGTTCTCCAAACATAAGAATATAGCATCCAGTTCTACATCCCATAGGTCCGAAATAAACTACCTCATCTTTTCTACTGCTGTTTCTGAGAAATGTAGCTCCAAGATGCTCGATAGTATGTATTGCAGGCATATCCATAACAGGTTCTCTGTTAGGTGCTGTCATTCTCATATCAAATGTAGTTACAACCACTCCGTTCTTCTCGTCTCTTCTTGAAACATAAAGTCCCGGAAAAAGATTCAGATGATTAACTGAAAAACTTGCTATTCTGTCCATTTTATCTCCTTTTCATTATGTTCCCTCGTCTAAACTCAGGATGTATATTATTGCTCTGCTGATTATATTCTCCAGCAAAAGTTAAGTCAATGTGATTATATCTTTCTATTTACTCCACAGATAATCTGTTCCTATAACAACATCTCCTTTTTGAAGAATCATACCTTCTTCGACGCCGTCATTAACAGTAAAAACATATCCGGTGAGTCCTGAATCCTGTGAACTAAGTATTCCTGCTACTTTCTCTGTATAATTATCCTTTGAAGTACTGTAACTTACTATTCCATACTCTTTGCAGTAATTCAGAAAATCTTCGGGAGTCTTAAGAATCTCTTCTCTCTTATCATCACTGTCATAATACAGATTGATTATCAAAAAGTCATACACTTCCCTGGCAGCCTTTACCATATCTGTCGTCTGGCCACCCGCTATAAGATGATTCAAGACACTCGTTCTTCCCTCTGCCACTTTGACCAGTTCCTGATAATATGCAAGTGTATCCTCATAAGACCGTTTCCCTGCATCTACCATTAGGTACATATCAGTATGTTCTTCCATAAAGTCAAAGATTTCCGCAAGGTCTGTCGCCTTAAATCTTCCCTGAATCTTAAATGTCATAAATGTGGCATAGTCACACAGATGCTTTTCAGGATTCGCTCCGGATCCCGCCTTCGGAAATGGCTGACCAAGTCTCTTATCCCAATCATTCTTGGTCCATATATTATTCTCTGCACTATGAGCAAGTACAAGAACATTGTCACTTGTAAATGATATATCTGCTTCAAAAAGTCTGTACCCGGCTTCATAAGCTGTTTGTAGACAGTCAATAGAATTCACATATGAGTACCTGCCCTCCATACCGCCTAGAGCATGAATAATGAATTTATTCTCACTTACTGTCCTCTTATAATCTGATATAAGTTCTTCTCTCGAGATTTCTTCATCATTAAGCTTTCTTTCCAGAAGCCCTTGTGCCGTATCTGCAGCTTCCTCTTCATCACTTACCTGAAACAGTGAGTTCCATTTCTTCTTTATTTCTGAACGATGTATATAGAGATAAGCACCGATAAATATCAGTGTCGATAGGATGACGATTATTAATGCTGTGAGTTTTAATATTTTAAGTATATCTTTATCCATCTTTTACCGCTAACCTTATAAGCTGTTTCTGTATTCTTCGAAATGACTGCCTACCTTTTCTTCATCCAGGCCTTCACCTATCACGATAAACAGCTCTTGTCCGACTGATGTTGATTTTATAGTTATCTCCGACTTCGTGGCATTCACTTCAAGCCATGTTCCATCAGAGTTCTGAATAAAGCCCTTGAGTCTGATGACATTTCCTGCCTCTTTATCGGAGAAAATGCCTTCCACCATCTCCTTAAGCGAATCTATAGGCGTCTTCACATGGAAGAAAAACAGCGACTTAAATCCATTCTCTTCTGAAAGCGGAAGTTTCATTATATCTCCGTGGCCATATCCTACTCGGAGCAGCTTTTCGAAATCTTCGTCTGTTATGCCTCCTTCCGACTTAAGATAAAAGCCCGGAAGCTTTCCTCTATGATTAAATTCAGAAAGAACTTCTGTTATAAAATCCTTATTTGAATTTAATGTGTCTGGACCATCAACTGTATCTGTCTTACTAATTACAACACATCCAGCCTTTGTAATCTGCGATGCCAGGAAATATCTCGACTCATGTGACATATCTCTATCCAATCCCGCCTCAACGATTGAGAATACATTTCCTATCTCATACATTCTTTCGAGCGGTTCCTCATAGAGCATATCGAAGAATTCATCTACATCGAATATTCCAGACGGTTCAACTATAACTCTATCGAACTTCTCCATTGCCATAGCTATGAGCTTGGTTTTGAGTCTCCTTCTTGCACAGTCTACATCACCGCCGATAACCATCTCCAGACGGCATTTGTCTCCAAGTTTTTCTTCTAATAATAGTCTATCTACATTAATTGCTCCATAATCATTTACTATGATTGCAACCTTCTGTCCTTTATTATAAAGCCTCTCAGCATATTCTTTTATGAATGTAGTCTTTCCGGAACCCAGAAAGCCCGTCACCAGATCAACCTTAATCATTTGAGTTCATTTTCAACCTTTTCTTCATGTTTCAAAGTGTTATCAACACTTAATTTATTTTATCATGATGGGACATTTTATAAAAGGGCTTTGTGTAAAAACCTCTTGCTAACTATAGATGTATAGGGTAAGATATTGGTTCAAATGACTAATGAAGATGAGGTATTCAGATGCTGAAGAAAACTCTTGAGGAGATGGAGTCTGACTCCCGCGAAAAGATAATAGTAGACGTAAGAGATCCTGAGGAATATTCCGTCGAATCATATCCGGGTTCTCGAAATATATATATCGAAGAGATAAGTCTCGATGATTTTGGAATGGAAAGTTCTGTTGTAGAGGAATACTGCAATAAACTAGTAGCTATAATATCCGGATCAATCGATGGCACTTCCGATCTCAGTTTACATAACGCAGTTACAAAACTCCCAATCTATCTCATCTGCTACTCTGGTCTCAAAAGTGATATCATCGCTGATAAGATGCAGGCTCTCGGTTATGAATGCTACAGCCTGGCTGAAGGATACAGATGTATCATGAGAAGAAATGTACAGAATTACCTCAAGAAGTCTGAAGAAGTTAATGAAAGCGAAAACCGTTCACAATATGTTAAAGATGTGGAAAGAAGTCTCGTCAAAAAGTTCCGCAAAGACATATGGTGTAAATTTACTAAGGCTATAAATGAATATGAGCTTATTCAGGATGGAGACCGCATAGCAGTATGCATCTCCGGAGGTAAAGATTCCATGCTTATGGCGAAGCTTTTCCAGGAACTTTATCGTCATGGCAAAAAGAATTTTGAGACAGTCTTCCTAGTAATGAATCCCGGTTATAACGATATGAATTATCAGGTTATCCTGGATAATGCAAAGAAGCTTGATATTCCAATAGAAGTTTTCAAAACAGATATCTTCGATTCCGTAGCAGAAGTCGGTGACAATCCATGTTATCTCTGTGCACGTATGAGAAGAGGATATCTTTACAGTCAGGCAAAAGAGCTGGGATGTAATAAGATTGCGCTTGGACATCACTATGACGACGTTATTGAAACAATCCTTATGGGAATGCTTTGGGGCGGTCAGATCCAGACTATGATGCCTAAGCTTCACAGCACTAACTTCGAAGGCATGCAGCTTATAAGACCGATGTATCTTATCCGTGAAGAAGCCATCAAAAAATGGAGAGATTACAACAATCTCTACTTCATCCAGTGTGCATGCCGATTTACCGAAAACTGCGCATCTTGCGGCGGTACTGGAAAAGGTTCCAAGAGAGCCGATATCAAAAAGCTCATAAGCGAACTGGCCAAAGAAGATACCATCATCGAGAAGAATATCTTCCGCAGTGTTGAAAATGTAAATCTTGCCACAGTCATCGCCTATAAGAAGGATGGCGTGAAGCATCACTTCCTGGATGAGTATTAGAATAACAATAAATGATTCAACTATATCAGATCATTCTGAAATCTTGACAGGTGTTCATACGGAAGGAATCGAGTAGGAGGAATTTCTCTTAATTGAGAAATTCCGACCTCTCACACCACCGTGCGTACCGTTCGGTACACGGCGGTTCAATCAACTTAACAAGTAACACACCTTTCGGTGTAGTAATCTAACATAGAGATTAGTCCG
>JAFYHN010000050.1 GCA_017539165.1 Eubacterium sp. | reverse complement strand
CTCTAACTCGAGTTAGTTTTATCTAACCGAAGTTAGACACCTCTAACTCCCATCCGGACCTCTGCACCAGATCAGGGCCGGTGATCAATCAGATGCCGGATGCTGATCTAAAAAGTTGACAAAGTGCAACATATATGGTATGATGTAATTCCAAATAAATATTTGATGAAAGGAGGCCCATGCTATGAAGTACGAATTGATGGAGCTGCAGCATTGGAGTGATGCTAATGTAAACATGGTACTATACTATAATCCGGAATATGAGGATGGTGGAGATATCAAGAGATTCCATATCAGGGATTTTAAGGATAGTAAGAATAACTGCTCATTTAACAACATAGAGTATGCAGTAAAGTACATTGAAACTATTATCAGAATGAAAAAGGAGGTTTAACCATGAATGCTAAGTTATATGAAAAGTATAAGAATATGATCACAGGTGAGTTGGATTATAGGATTTGTGATCTGATCACTGAGGAATTGGATACTAATGATAAGATCAAATTTGTATTTGCTGCATATGTAAAGGTACTCGATAGAGTTAGATCCGATTATACCAAGATGGATACAGATATAGATCTGACACCTGAGCAGCTTGATGATATTACCAGAGAATTAGGTGGAATGCACATGGCCTACAATTCATACTTAAGAGGCCTGAGTGCAACCGATGTGATCCGTAATATGTTAGCCGGTAAGGATATACCGGATGATGTAGAAGAGGCCCTGAATGAGCTCGATGATGTTGATATACAGTGGCCTGTAGATATTGATGATTATTTAAGTGCGGAGGATTTAGGATATGAGGAATAAGGAAAAGATGTTTGATGCTCTGCTGGAAGAGTTTAAAGAGATAGAGCCTGATAATAAGGTAGATGCTGATCAGGCTAAGATTGAAGAGATAGAATCTCATATTATGGAGAAGATAGAAAAAAGGATCTCAGAGATAGAGGCCCGTTTTGAAAAGCCGGATGATCCTGCACCTGAAAATGATAATGCTGCAAAAGATGATATAAATAATACCATAGATCAGAAAGGAGATCAGGAAGATGGAGATAACCAAGGTTAATATTTATAAGATTTCAGGAAAAGATAACTTAAAAGCATTTGCATCAATTAACATTGATGATGAGCTTGTGATCAAGAACCTCAAAGTAGTTGAGGGCAAAAAAGGCCTCTTTGTATCATATCCTGCAGAAAAAGGAAATGATGGAGAATATTATGATCAGGTTTATCCTCTTAATAAGGATACAAGAGATTATATCTCAGAAACAATCATAGAGGCTTATGAGAAAGAGGATGCCAAGAGCGATCAGAAAGCATCACGCAGATCCAAGAAATAATTAAATAGAAGTAGGATATCTATTGCAGCATTCCATATATGGCCGGTTGAAATATACCGGCCTTTATAATAGGAGGATAAAGATGGGAAAGAAAAAAGAAAATAAGATGCAATTTATAACAATTGATATGGATACATGGAACAGGTTTACAAGATGTATATTCGATATAAATAAAGAATTGGATGATAATATCATAATCAATTATGGATATATCGAAAAGATATTAAAAGATAATAAGTTAAGAATCAGGAGGGATATAGATGAGAAAACTGATAAATAAAAAAGGACCTGATAATATCTACATATTAGATAATCACATGGCCTATTCTATATTCTTGAAGATCATGCGTGGCAGATGTGATGGCATAACTCTTAAAACATTCATTGATAAAAAACTACATATGGAATATACTACCGGCAGATCCTACTATGTTGGTAAAAGAGCACCAAGTTTTGATAACCTGATATCATGCTCTAATACATTAGGATATGAGGTGTGTCTGATACCTAAATCTCTACTTAAAAATATGGAGGTAAAAACGTATGAACAAAAAGGGCAAATTATTATTGAAAAAGCTAAATAAGAGGATGGAGCGATTCAGAAAAGCCGGTTTAAAATCTCCAATTGTGGATGAGGTAAAAAATATGCTCCTGAATTTCTATCTCAAGTATGATATACAAGCTCCTCCCACAGGATCATTTACCACAAGGCAAGGTTTATCTGCTGAAGAGGAAAAAGAGCTTTTTAAGATAGCAGATGTTATGGATAGAGCCAAGAGCTCCAACGTGGGATATTATAAGGGTACAGGTATAAATGTATCTGAGCAGCAGCGTAAATCTTATGAAACAATGAAAGCATCATATCCTAATATCATATCAAACTATGGTGATTATGTGGGTATAATTGATAAGCTGCAGAATGAGGGTAAATCATTTAGTGCATATTATGATAGCAAGGAAATGTTGCAGATCTATGATTATGGTTACTCGATAGGAATGTCAACAAATGATATACAAAAGATAATGAAAAAGCAGATCAGGTATGGTAAAAAAGTGTCTGAGGAGCAGAGATATGATAGAACTATAGCAAGGATAAATAAGTATTATGATCAGATGGAGGGTTAATATATGATTCATTATTCTAATATGAATAATCCTGATCCTGAGCCTTACCTTACTAACAGAGGTAAACCATCTGATGATAATATATTCACTTTTGATATAGAAACTATCTCCCTCTACTATATCAACGGTGAGTGGAGGCCTTTCGATTATGAGAGGCCTCCGGAGTTTTATGAGGAGTGTGATAAAGCTGCATCATGTTATATATGGCAGTTTGGTATCAATGATCAGGTATATTATGGCAGAGAGCTATCTGAGTTTGGTGATGTTCTTAAAAAGATATCTAATCCATATTGTACAAGATACATATATGTACATAACCTATCATATGAGATGCAGTGGTTATTCGATATCATTATAGATAATGGATGGCATATCTCAGAGTTATGTGCTCGAAACCTGAGGCAACCTATTCAATTTAAGATAGAGGAATTAAATATATTTTTCAGATGCTCATATATGCTAACAAACCTATCTCTTGATAATGCTGCCAAGAAATATACAGATCTAAAGAAAGCTGTTGGGGAATTAGATTACAATATACCCTACTCACCCTTATCAAAACTCCCTGATCAGGCACTCCATTATTGTGAGATGGATATCAGGACACTTTATAAAATTATCCGATATTTTAGGAATGAGTACCAACATATTAAAAAGATACCTCTCACCCAGACAGGAGAGGTTAGAGCTGCCATGCGTGAAGAGTTAGGTTTTTGGTACATTAAAGAGCAGCAGAAAAAAGTACCACCTCTGCAGGTTTATCTTGCATTATCTGTGGCCTTTATGGGTGGTATATCTCACGGTAACGTTTTACATATAGGAAAAAAGTTAAAGGATGTATGGAGTTATGACTTTTGCAGCTCATACCCATATTGTCTATGCTGCTATGAATATCCGGATGGAGCTTTTCATCTGATCCATAAAAAGGCTTTAAACCGGTATAAAGATACTCATTGTATATTGTACCATGTGAGGCTTAAAAACCTCAGAAGCAGATATTATAATCACTATATACCTTATTCTAAACTTATAAATGTAGATACTGATAATAAATGTATTGATAACGGTAGGTTAGTATATCTTAATGGTTCATGTGAGATGGTTATAACTGATATAGATCTTGATATGATACTTAAATGTTATGAATGTGAGGTTGAATATATCCGGATATGGGCTTCCAAGAAAAAGAGGCTTAGAAAAGAGGTAGTTGAGTTTATCCTGAGAAGATATGAGGCAAAAACCACTCTTAAGGGTGTAGAGGGTGAAGAGGCCTACTATATGAAAATGAAACAGCAAATCAATAGCATTTTTGGAATGTCAGCAACATCACCATTAAAATCCGGTATATTTCTGACCGGAGATAACGGAGATGAGTGGGATGCTCATAGATCAGATGATTTTGATTTTGTAAAAGAAAAATTAAAAGATATGAAAAAATCCTACTCAACTTTATTCTTTCCAATGGCTATTGGCTGTTGGTGTACCGCATACGCACGTAGGAATCTATGGAATGCTGTTATAAGTTTAGACATGGATGTAGCATATTATGATACTGATTCTATTAAAGGTATTGGTACTTACGTATATACGTACATAGAAGAATATAATAATAAAGTAGATCAGATACTTGAAAAAACATCTCAGGATCTTGATATACCTCTTGAAATGTTTAAGCCGGTAGATCCATCCGGAGAATCTCACCCACTCGGATATTTTGAATGTGAAACAGAAAAAGGGTTATATAAAGAGCTTAAAGTATTAGGTGCTAAAAAATATTATTATACTGATCATACAGGTAAAGATCATCTTACAATGGCCGGAGTTAGAAAAGCTGCAGTAAAATATTGCAGCATTGATCAGTTTGAGAATGGTTTTAGATTTGGATACCATGAGTGCGGAAAACTGATACACTTTTATAATAATCATCAGATGCCATTTACCTATAGAGATATAGAGGGAAATATATACACCTGTAAACAAAAGCATTCTATAATATTGCAACCTACTACATTTACTATAGGTTTAACTGAGGAGTTTTTAAAGCTGATATTAAAGTATAAGGAGGAGTATGTTGAAGATGAGGCCTGATAAGAAAAGATATGTACAACGTGATTTTATACATAAGATAGATGCTAATTATATCATTCTGTTAGGGCAGCGTACAAATGGTAAATCATTTGCGGTAAAAGAGGATCTGATCAAGAATGCCCTTGATAATGGTGAGGAGTTTGCTTATATCAGGAGATATAAGGAAGATTGCCGGCAGTATATGGTAGAGGAGTATTTTTCAGATATCATATGTGATAAGCACGGAACACGTCACCTCTATGAATGGAGTAAAGGATTATATAATACCATAACCGTATATCAACAAGGTATATATTTTGCTAATATGGATGATAACGGAAAAGTAACAAGAGGTCAGAGATTGGGCAGAATGTTTGGTTTATCATGGGCAACACATTATAAATCGTTATCATTCCCTAATATCACAAGTGCAGTATATGAGGAGTTTGTAACTGATGAGGCTTTTCTCGATTCTGAATGTAAGAGATTTATGCACCTGATATCTACCATCTTCAGGGAATCACCAGCAAGGGTTTACCTTGTTGGTAACACATTATCAAGGATCAATCCTTTTTTCTCAGAATGGGAGCTTGTTAATATCCCTAAACAAAAAATAAACTCTGTAGATTTTTATTACCATAAATATATAGATGAGAATGAGGAAGAGAAACAAACTAAAATAGCAGTATATCTGACACATTCCACAAATGTAAATAGTGGTATGTTTTTCGGAAATTCTGCAAAAGCTATAACCGGTTCTGTATGGGATACGGATGAGCAACCTCATTTAAAAGGTAGAAAAGCAGATTATGATATATTATATACGATGGTATTTATATATGATAGGACAATGTTTCTGATGGAGCTGCTGCAGCATAAAGATTCAGGAGCTGTTACATGGATGGTATCACCTAAGAACACTAAGCCTCAGGAGAATACAAGAATAATATGTAATAAGTTTATACTTGATAATTATGCTACACAAGGGTTTATACCTTTATCAGATGGTGAAAAGATAGCATTTAATTATCTTAAGAATGATAAGATATGCTACTCTGATAATCTAACCGGTACAGAATTCAAACAATGTTATAATATGCTCAGATAAAAATAGAGGTGTATCGTAATAGGTACACCTCTATAATTAAGTATATTATGGAGTTAAATCTGCAGTTTTTGTATATCTTATTGTAAAGTACAGATTAGATATATCAACACCTGAACTATTAACAGCATATAAGCCTGTTGTAATACATTCAAGATAAATAGGGCCACCTGTACCACCATGATTGCCAAGATCTATATTACCGGAATAATTCCAACTTATAGATTCATGCCAAACTATATCATATAAACTTGTGGTAAAGCTGCTGTCTAATAATACTACTCCTTGACCTACATTTGTTAAGCTATATGTTTTCTGATATATAGACCTGCCATCAATCCAATCAAGTCCTGTATCCTGTTCAGTAGTAGAATAATCAATACCACCTCCACCACCTCCGGATTCATTTGCATTTTCCCATTTTTCAGATGTAGAATTATACTTTAAAATCTGACCGTTTGATACACTTGTTATATCCACATCTGTAAGAGATCCTATGGGAAAAGTTCTAATAGGTAAAACACTATCCCCCCATTTACTTCCATTAAACATTAACACGTTACCTGTTGTAATATATGGGTTTAATTCTACGTCAGATAAACCTCTTAATGTTGTAACAGGAGTAGGAGCATATATATCTGTTGAAGTGCTGCCTATGGTTATAGTACCTATCTTTGTACCTGATTGCTGCACCTCTGTATATGATACCACATCCGGAGGAGTAGGAGCATAAATATCAGTAGGAGTATCGTCTATAGTGATGGTACCTATCTTTGTACCGCTGCCAAGAACCTGTGTAAATGATACCTCAGATCCTCCACCACCTCCACCTGTAGGAGCATATATATCATATGGTGTATCATTTATTGTGATAGTACCTATCTTAGTACCTGATTCCTGAATAGCTGTAAACTCTACAGAATCACCGGCTTGAGGAGTGAAGATATTATAATTTACATCATCAATAGTGAGGATACCTATCTTAGTACCACTCTGCACAACTGCAGTATATTCAACCTCAGATCCTCCACCTCCGGTTTCTGATATAGCACCTGACATATTTACCATGGCCTGTAAACCACCCTGTAATCCCATATCATTTACCTCCTAACTTTTTATTTACAAGATTTTGAAAATAGTTATATAGCAGCTGTTTTCTGTTATCACCATTCCCAAATTCTCCTGCTATTATAGCATCAACAACATCATCAACCGTTTTATAATTTTTGGCAACCTTTTCATATTTTGGAGTTATAAAACCTCTTATGAATTTACCATCATATATAAGTGTTCTGTTACCAATACCGCCGGCCTTGTTACCCTCACGTACAATAAAATATTTTTCTGCTGTATTGATAACAATACCGGTATGATCTGCTATACCTGTATTATCACCTGAGCCGGTATCCTGCCAATCATACATGATCACATCACCAACTACAGGATGATATTTATCTGATTCTACCCATATACCTAACTTTTTGGCTCTCTCTATCATCTGAGGGCAGCTGCACTCTGCAATATCATAATAACCATTTTTAATAAATACCGCAGAAACAAAAGCAGCACACCACGCATCAGATTCCTTAAGTTTATAACCACGAGGGAGATTAGGATTTGAATTATACAGATCAATAACCTCTTTATGAGTTGTTATCGCTCTTGCTGTGTTTATGATCTTATCCCTTATCATTTACATCACCTCTATCCTTTATATCATCGAGGATCTTCTCGATCTTTGTGAGTGTAGATATAAGTTGCTGATTCCATTTATAATCTCTGAAAATGAAATATGCAATTATTACTACACTTGTAGATGAGTTAATGATCAGATTAACAATATCATTCATACTTTTACACCTCCTACCATACCGCATATGATACCTGGTTGATACAATCATTTACCACATATCTCACAAAATCCATCAAGTAATTATCATATAGAGCTAATGTATCAAGTAAAAGCTCAGATGATTTTGTTACACCAATATTACCCTGCCTGATGATAAGCTCAAGATCCTGATCAGAAAGATTTAATGTTTTTGTCAGAGTAGATGCGAATGTTTGCTCATGCTGCTCACCGCCGGAATCATAAGAAAATTGATCCTTTACATTATTATATGTTGTTGTATCAACTCTGTTAGTGAATGATTTATCATCATGTCTGCCAGTATATTCAAGCTCCTCTTTTCTATTGGTAAAGGATTTGGTGTTGGTATCTGTTGGTGTGGTGATCTTCTTATGAGTATCAAGCCATGAGTTTGAATCATAAGGTGTATTGGATTCTGTTTCAGTTACTGTACCACCATGTGTATCTGTTTCTGATCCTGTTTGAGTAGTGGCCTCTCTGCCTATATAATCCGTCTGCTCAGTACCGGTATAACCGAGTGTCTGATTTCCGGTTTTAGTATTGGAATGTCCTCCGGTATCCTTTAACGTATCCTTGCCGGTATGTGCATCCGTATCCGTACCTGTATGAGTTGACTCTGTTATTCTGCCGGTTACTCCGTCAACATTCCAGAGAGGGTTATAATCTGCAAGAAATGCTGTAAACATTCTGCTATATATCCTATCCTTATTTATCATCCTGATCTTGATAGTTTTAACCATGTTCTCCCATGCTCCCTCAGGATCAGATGTTGGAAATTTATGATTATTAAAAACCTCTCTATCATAAAAGTCGGCCCACACCATATCATTAAATTTACCCTTGATATAGAGATACCATAAATGCTCTGCAACCTCTCCGAGTGCTGCATCTGTAGGTAACAGGGATTCATATGTATCAAGATAATAACCTACACAATTTTTATACATTTGTATCACCTCCATAATTTTCAACATCAAATCTCTCATTGAGAGATACATTTATAGAAGTACCAAACATTTTATTGACTTTATCGAGGCCGGTCCTACGTGCCTTAAGCATATCATCAAGAGAGATCAGGAGCAGCTGATCATTAACCTGCAGCTCCTCTTCATTTACCTGAGCTTTTTTCGGATTATACATCTTAACACCTATATCCCTATAGAATCCCTCAAGTATCTTATCACGACCTATCAAAAGATCATTTAAACCATCCTTAACATTAGGGTTATGTATATCTACATTCCTAAACTTATTAAGTACGGAATTATCAGATATAACAGCTCTCTCACCTATAGCAATCTTATCAAAAAATGCTTTTATTGAGTTTGCTGTTGGCTCTCCGTCTGCTGTGGGATAAGATGTATATCTGTTATTGACAACATATATATCAATAGTAGATTCTACATCCGCAAGTAAACGTGCATATCTTCCAATGAATGAAAAGAGGCCGGAATCAACTTTAAGATTCCACACTCTATATTTCATCGAGGTATTATAAACAACCTCACAATCCTTACCTATTGTATATGTCTTATAATCCACTATACGAGGATTAGCATATACCATTTTGGTAGGCTGATAATACTCATCAAAATCAAATATGCGTGAGAATGGGCAAAAGATTTTATCTTTTTTCCTGATAAATGATGCGTGACCTAACAATATAAGATTATTTTCAATCTCTTCTTTTGTTAATCCCTCAGGAAGTCCCTCATAATCAAACATATCTATGATGATATTGTAGAGTTTCCAAAACCAAAACCAATATCCAACCTCTACATCCTTAACATCATACATAGTTTTTAACATGGTTTGTATATCTTTTATCTTCAATTTAACCACCTCCTAAAATACTACACCGGCTTCAAGATGCTCTTTGATCATCTGCAGCTCTTTATCTGTTGCAAGAGTATTACTAACCCTCATTGTACCATCTGTTACCTGTGTAAATCCTACACAAGAACCTAATAACAAATATTTATTACACATATATCCATTATATGCAGGATTATTTAACGGAACTTGTACAGGTGGCCTTTCGATTATAATATATGGTGTCCATTCTCCAAGCAATCCCTGACCGCCTACGATGTTACCGGATCTCTGTGCATTTACTTTTGGAGAGATCAGATCTGATGCCATTCCGGAAGCTCCACCAATAGGATCTATTGTTGCCTGAGCTATATGAGTTACTGATCCTACCAAACTTTGGTATAAAGCTCCCCAATTATTAGCAGTTATTGGAGCTGATAACAAGAAGTTACCATTAAAAGTATATATAACTGAATCATATCTTATTTTTTTACCCGCATTGGTTTTTGTTGATTTTACAAAAGCAACAACCGCACCTGTAAAGTAATCAATATTATACTTGATATGTAATTGAGCTCCTACAACATCACCTGTACTCATATCAACTATACCTATAAACGGTAAATATAATTTTACTCTTGTAAACGCACCATAATCAATAAATGATTTATACTCTTCAGGAACAACATCATCACCCTTATCAAGTCTAAGCGTACCACAATCTATTGTACCATATTGTGTTGATAATTTAGGCATACTTATACCTGTACCTATACCACAGAATTTTACCTCTTCAGTAGTACCTATTGGAGCAACAACCGGAACAATATGGAGAGATATAATAGATTCCATGGGGTTTGCCCATATTTTTTTAAGGTTAGTAATAATCTGATCAGGCCTTGAGTAAAGCCATGTAGTTAAATCCTTAAGATTCTGTTCAGATGGTACATAAACCTTTATCATACCCGAACCGAGTATCATATCGGGAGGCAGCTCAGGAAAATCTATATCAATAGAATCATGTATATCACCATTCCCCCCTGGATCAGTATCAGGATCTTCTTTTGTAGGATCATATGGATCAGGTACTACCATCTCAAGTAGTGCATTCCATGAAATTTTCTCAATATTTCCATAATCACCGGCATACCAAGGTGATTTATGGATACCTACACCAATTGAACCGCCCACAGTGACCTCATCACTATCAGTGTTGTTAATACCTATTCCTGTAGGTACAGGTGTATCACCACCTAAATAATTCCAATCACGCTGTACAGGTATTGTTGCACCTATGCCTGTACTTGAATAATGATACTCTATTGTAGGAATAACCTCAGGAGGTATTGGTGGGATTATTGTATATCTTTCTCCCTCTAAATGTCCATTATTACCTGCTGTAAGTATAAATGACGATCTATGTTGCTCTGCACCTGCAACATATATTGAATCATATAGATATAATACACCGGATGTTGATACAGGTACATCAAAGTATGATTTATCTGTAGTAGATACAAGAGTGCATCCCATAGATGAACCACTTAATTTATAAAAAGCGATACCACCATGATATGCATCACCTACCAACCATAAATATTGCTGATCTATCAGATCAAGAGTTGCGGTAGTAACATCATCATTAAACATTTCTGTTAATGATATGGTGGGTACAGGATAGTTACCGGATACCAACCTTAACCATTGAGCATTTAACCCTATTCCTGTAGATTGATCATTATATAGATAAACTCTACCTGATCCGAATATATTAAGATCACCTAATCTAAGTACCTGTCCAAAATTATCTACAACCTGAATCATGTAGAATCACCTCCTCCGTTTATTGCAAAAATGTAAGAGCAATTTTTGACAGTGCCACTTTGTAAAGTTGTACCAAATCCACCTCTAAATGGATATGTTAATATTCTACTTTGTGCGTCTGTTCTTATCTTATCATCTGTTAAGTACATATTATAATTTTCCTGCTGTCTGATAACAATAGCATACTGCTCTTTAATCTCTGCTGCAAATGAGGTTAAAACATCAACCGTACAATGCAGCTCTATCATATGCTGTGAATAGGTTATATCATCAACATAATACCACCGATGCATTTCCTGTACAAAAAGATAATTTATATTATTTTGAATCCTTTTATTAGCAGCAAATGTAAACACAGGATTGATCAGATCCGTATCATCCTTATAATTGATAGTTATATCTGTAGCACCGTTTATTGCTTTTGGAGTTAGATATATATAATTACCTCCGGATTTTGCATCTTTACCCACCTGCTTTTTATCTGCTCTATTATAGAAAAAATTAGCAACCAAATTATCACCTCCATATAGTTTTTGAGGGATACTATATTGGTAGTATAGTATCCCTCTGAGCTTTGAGAAAGGAGTGCCTCTATGAAAAAAATTAACTACTTAGATCTTGATTTAGCCTCACTACCTACAGTAACAGCTACAACCTTTTTATAGGTTACACCCTGATATGTGTAAGTGGCTGTAATGTTGCAAGTACCTGCTCCTGCAGCTGATACAACACCTGCAGCAACTGTAGCAACTGTTTCTTTATCAGAAGCCCATGTCACATCACCACCGGATGGGTTAGTTGTTGCTGTAACCGTCTGATCTGCTGCACTTGAGTTGGCAAATGTGAGAGTATATTTATCAAGTGATAAAGAACCACCTGCTGCGCAGATGATAACACCATTCTCAGAAAGATCGTTATAATACTGAAGAGTAGCACCACTTGTATAGTTGGTGTATCTGTTTCTGTTATTACGATCTGTAGCTGTAAATCTATCATCATAACCGATACCGATAGCTTCACGATCTACGAATATACCAATGATACCGGATGCCTGAATAGCTGTATTGGTGGTGCTGTTATTACTTGCCGGAATGATATTGATAGATGTGTTATCTGTGATATCCGGAATATTAACACCTGTTGCCTGAAGAGTTACATACTCTTTATATCCGGGCATAGCTACAAGCTCATTATGGAATGTATCACTCTGAAGATATGATACATAACCGGCCATAAAGTCGCTTGATAAGAATACATTGAGATTATCTCTCTGAGTAGCTCTCACCATAGCATTACCAGATCCATCACCAAGATTATAGAGAGCTGATGGTTTCTCAAGATACTTGATGATATTTCTCATAACCATACCGGCATATCTGAAGAATTCCTTATCATCCATGGCATCTGCAAGAGTTGTATGCTGATTTCCACTTGATCCTACCTGATCATTATACATTGAGAGCACATCAATAACAGCATTACCATTCTTAATCTTCTCAGCTACAAAGTTACCAATAGCAGCATATGAAAGGTTATTGAGGGCCATTGTCATTGAATCCGTGAGAGCTCCCATAATTCCATCAATGAATGCACCAAATGATGCCTCATTGGTGAATGCTGTTTTAAGCATTGTATCCGGAATAGTTACATGAAACTCCCATGCTGTAGCATCTGTAAAGAATGTCTGTACTACTGTGGGTTTTGTTACTGCAAACTGATTAGGTGAAAAATCATTTGCTCCTACGTTCCAAGCATTCTGAGCCTCTGCTGTGAATGGCTGGATATTGATCTTCTGAATTATAGCTCCCCACTCGAAAGAGTTGCGGAGGAGCTGAGGGAACTCAAGCTCAAGATCAAGATTCCTAAGGATAGTTGTACCAATTCTATCTGCAAGAACTGATAAGAATTTATCCTTATAATTATCTGTTGAGAGCACTGTTTTACCAAGCTGCACAACATTTCTCAGATCATTGGATGATATACCGGTGATACCCTCCATCTGAGAGGCCATTGAGTTAACCAAGGTATTAACCTGCTTAATGTTCATATTATAGAACCTCCTTAATATAAGATTTACTGAAGTTAACAGTATCTAACTCATATATAACACATCTAACGAATTATGTCAACGGCATTCTACACCGGCCCTGATCTGGTGCAGAGGTCCGGATGGGAGTTAGAGGTGTCTAACTTCGGTTAGATAAAACTAACTCGAGTTAGAGATGTATAATAATAAGTATCTT
>JAFYHN010000049.1 GCA_017539165.1 Eubacterium sp. | reverse complement strand
CTTGTATGATAAATCCGTACCTTGTCTGTACATGATTTACCACTTTTCCTTTCCAGCCTTTGTGTTGGATAGAATGTAGATGAAACCTTGATGTGTTCTTATAAATCGTTGCGGTCCATCTGCTTAATGGAGAGTGAATCTATGGTGTCTTACCACTTCTGTTCATAGCTGGATAGGTCAAGTAAGTATCTTCATGTCTCGCAAGTTTACACGATAAGATCGCCATAGAACAGACGAGGTTTCTAGAAAGGCGGTCTTTTTTAATATGGCCCATTACTTCATCGGCATAGATATTGCCAAGTATGAACATGTGGTCAGTATATATGACTCCTTTACAGGAGAGTATACACTTGACTCACTCCATTTCGCCAATGACTCAAAAGGCTATAAGAGTCTTATGGCGCATCTATCAAAGTTAAACAGAGATGAAACGGTGATCGGCTTTGAATCAACAGCCCACTATCATCAGAATCTGTTTAACTATCTGACGGAAAAGAAATATAAGTGTTATCTCATCAACCCTTATATGACTTCCCGGTTCAGATCTGTTTCACTTCGCGACGCCAAGAACGATGATATCGATTCAAGAGCGATCGCAACTTTTCTGTCGTTTGAATATAAGAAACTAAAGGAAGAGGAATTTCTGGCCAATGAACTCAAGGAACTGTGTGTTCAAAGAGACTATCTCATAAAGCAGTTAAGCAAAGACAAGATCAAACTCCTATCCTATCTGGACAAGGTCTTTCCAGAACTGGAAGCCGTCGTAACCAAAGCAGGGATATATTCCAGGGCCATAAAAGCCATATTAAGGGAATATCCGAGTGCCAGAGATATCTCTGCAGTCAGGATCAATCATTTGATAAGTCTCTCCGATAAGGCATCCAAGGGCAAATATCCTTCTGCCAAGATCAGGAAACTCAAGGAAGCAGCCAAGATCTCGGTGGGATATTATTCTCAAGCCATAGGTCTCAAGATCAGACACAGCATAGAGTCACAGGAGTCAGAAGAAAAGCAGATAGATGAAATCGAAGCTATGATCAAACAACACCCAATTGTTTCTAATTCCCCGTTATATAAGCTCAAGGGAATCAACGCCACAGAGATCGGTTACATCATGTCTGCCATCATCAGTATAGACCGATTTGACTCTCCTGATAAGATAGTAGCTTTGGCGGGTCTCGATCCAAAGATCAGACAATCCGGTACATGGAGCGCTTCTAAGACCAGAATGTCCAAAAGAGGCAACAGGCTTTTAAGATACGCTTTAATCTGGACGGCCTACAATATGACCAGATGCGACTCAAAGATGAAGATCTATTATGAGAAGAAAAGAGCAGAAGGCAAGTCTCACTACAACGCCTTGGGGCATTGTGCAGGCAAGCTGTGCAGATATATCTTCTTCATACTCAAGCATCCTGAAGCAGAGTTCATCAACTAGACAGCAGCTTTAATACAAACGACAGATTTCAAAGAACTAACAATTCTTATATATAGACAATTCAGATGAGAATCATTTCATTCTGCATCTTTTCAAAAACAAATGAATGAAACCGAGTTTTAGTATTAGCCAGACCATTTATCGTTAATGGCTTGACAATTCATAGCTGGTCTCCTTTTCAATAAAAAATCGTATGCACTATCACATACGAGTTTATCGAAAGTAATAGCGCCTCTACCATCGGGTAGGAGTGTTACAGGTCTTTCCTGTAGCCCCATATCTAGATCATGCCTGATCTGACATTCTGCGGTGATTGCCTTTCGTACATTTCATTGTCTGCCGACTCCATGTACTACTCATCTGCACCGCTACCTCTATACACAGATTTTTCACTCATGATTTTATAACATTTCCAAGATATGTCAACACAAATTTGAAAAAAAGTTTAACTTTTTTCTGAAAGCACTTACATAATTTAAGCAGATTTTATTTGACTTAAAAGGGCATATATGCTTAAATAATGGAGTAATAAAAAGTATGTAGAAAGAAGAAGGCCACTTCTCACCTGACGTTCAATGAACCTGGGTATATTGCTACGGAACTGTAACGATATTTAAAGTGGGCTTTGTCTCACTTTTTATTTAAATGGGGGTATAAAACTATTACAAGAAAACGTGGAAATGATGATCTGGTAAACGAGAATATCCGTTTTAAAGAAGTAATGGTCATCGGCCCAGATGGAAGCCAACTGGGAGTAATGTCAAGAAATGAGGCATTACAAAAAGCTTATGATGAAGATCT
>JAFYHN010000048.1 GCA_017539165.1 Eubacterium sp. | reverse complement strand
TACTGTTACTATATCTCGAGGATTTATCACTCCTCTTAGCTTTCCGCTTGCAGAGTATATATATTTAAAAGCTGTACCATCAGGTCTTGTTACTGATGTAAGCTTTCCATCTTCTACTTTATATGTAACAGTTCTTCCTTCCGAATCTGTTACTGTGCTTAGATAACCTTCTTCAGAGTACGCAAAAACAAAGTACTCTCCGCTGTCTTTTATGACTTTGTGCAGACCACTTTCATTTACTCTGTTTTCACAGTCTTCTTCAGTTTTTTCTTGGGATAGTTTCTGATATTCCAGACTGTAACCCTGTCCGTTACTATTCTCATATCTTATAAACATACCTTCTTTATCAAAGAAGGATCTACTTCCATCCAAGGTTACATACTCATATCCATCTTCCAGGACATGAATCTCTGCAAGGCTGTTAAACTCCGGAACATAACGATGTTCATTTGCAGGAAGAAAGTTTTCTTCCTTTCCATCTTCTTTTATTATCGTTATCTCGGGACTTTCAAATACCTTGCTTTTTTTGAAGAAAAGTCTGATCTCGAAGTTTGTAATCCAGTCCTTTCCAAGGATTCCCTCATACTCATTGACTGAGTTATAAAATCTCTTGAAACAAAGACCTTCTGTATCACCATACTCAAGATCTGTTTTATCATATATGAAATTTCCGGTTGAGAGATTGACAGGATCTGAACTGAATATTGCGCTGATAATTTCTGCGCCTTTTGCAGCTTTTTTGATCGCATCTATATCCGAATCGACACTTTTAAGTATCTTTTCCCATACAGCGGTCTTAGCTGAAAGAAGTGCTCCATAATCCTTTGCAGGAGTATCGAGTGGAGTATTTAAGATGAAAGAACTTAATCCGTCTATTACTTTCTTTATCCTGTTGGTACTCTTTGTGAGCTTAGACAGTTCCTTTGCATAGAAAGAATCCATCTTTTTTATTCCATCAAGATTTTTTTTACAGCAATCAAGTTTCTTTTTAGCACTATCGTATGCATCATTATCTATACTTCTCTGAATAGTTCCTGCAGCACCGGAAACATCTCCGCTTACTGCTTCAGCGGGAACTTCGGAGATATGCTGAGAAGCATTTGACGCAACTGATTTAATGTCACCAATAACATCCAAAACGTCCTTGATGACTTTTTTATCTTTTGTAATTATATCTTCTATCTCTGATGCCGTAAATATTCTGTCCATTATAACACCATTTACCTTCACAATACTAATCTATTAGCCCCCCAGCTAATAGCTGAATAATAACATTAAAAAAAAGATAATTCAAGATATTTTATAACGAAATTAATCCAATTATATCTTTCTTTTCTTACTCAGAATATTTCTTATCAGTAATCCCATTCCCATAATTAATAATATTTCTCCAACTACAGAGATCAGAGTTAATAAACCAAATATTTTGAAATAATTTTATACCATTTTTTTACTTGTATTTTTTCATTTTTATTTCCTTAAATTATTCCGGCAATATTTCTGTTACTTTTCCATTAATATCATATAAAATAGCACTATTAAGTTCTTCGCATGTTATTCATTCCGAAGGTTATCTCTTCCCCCGTTCGCGCATCTATTGCGTAAAAACGTTTTTCAGTCGCACCTATCAGGATATCTTTTAGACCAATGGATTCCTTATCTTTTTCCTCTCCAACATATGCTGATAGAACCATATCCCTTGCAGTTGGACATCTCATAACATTTCCATTTCTCATTCTGTTAGGAAGAAAGCTAATCTCACAACTTTTTCGTCCGTTTTGAAGTTCCTTTTCCTTCTTGTTTATTTGGAATAAAGTTTCTGATATATCCGGATTATTTAAAGCAAATCTTCCGAATGTTTTTCCTGCATATAACGATCCTCCATTCTCAGACATAATAACTTTAATCTTATCGTCCACCATCTTTAATTTGAAATACATCTCAAATGAAGCTGGCATATCCTTTTTATCCGATTCATCGATTTTATCAATCAAGTCATCCATTTTAATCTGAATGTTTGTATTATTTCTTATTGCTTCTTCGTATTTATTTATAAAATAATTTCTTATATCATTATCAATCTCTAAAGAACTACTGTTATTTTCAAAGAAATCATTCGACGGACATGTATATCCTACAGGAGCACCTATGCCGGTTACTGTATCAATCATTTCCGTTAATGGAACCTTTCTTTCAAAGCCATACTTTTCTATAAACTTATCTCTGTATCTATATACTCTCTTTGTTTCTGACTGACACTGCTAAGTTTAACAAGATTTTCGGCAAGTTTTTCTATATTTCTTTTTACATCATATTCCAGCTGAATGTCAGCTCCGTTAACATTGGTATCAACCTGAATATAATACTTACTATGATGAATTCCTTTCATATATTCTATTATTTCAGAATATAATTCCTCACCATCACCAATCTTCGATCCTTCATATTCCCTGCACTTATTATCTAAATCAATAAGTGCTTCTGCTATATTCGTATCTACTTTTTTTATTTTCTCAATAATCCATCCCAGTTGATTCTTATGAAGTATTGGTGGTCTGAGTTCAGATTTCAGAATCTGATTATCAATCAAGTTATCAACATATTCTTCAATAACCTCTAAACTTGTATCGGTATATACCTCCTGAACTGCCGCAACTATTTTTTTGTATTCAACAAAGCTTTGACATTTTTTTTCTATTATTTCCAAAACTTGAGTTCTTCGAACACTTATTTCTTCTATGTCCTGAGTCGTTGTATATAACAGAGTATTACGATTTCCATCATCTATACATGCATCATTCCATTTAAATGATAATTCCTTACTGTATTTTTTTTCTAATTCAACTATATATTCCCATAACCATCCCATATCTATATTAACGCTTTTAACATAAGACATGTTTTCATCTGAAATAATAGTCTCTTTGCCGAATCTTCCTACTCCAATACCGGCAAAAAGACCAAACGGTGTTGTTCTTTCTATTGAACGCATATAATACTTCTTCAGTGAAGAATATAGATTCTTTTCTTTTTTTTCTGATAGTTTTTCTCCATCTATAAAATACCTGTCTGCTGCCTCTATCAGAGCCGGACTGGCAACTCGTATCTTTTCTCTAAACTCTTTATTTCTACATATTTTTGAGTAATCTTCTTCCTTATCTATTTCTATATATTCTGATGTCGGAATTCTAAACATGAATTCATTATTTGCACTATATAGTTTCCTTGCCATCTTTCTCGTCTCCTTTCGGTATTACTTCTAATGTATCGAAATAATATCAAGAATTTATCAAGAATTTATCAAGAATTCCCCCAATGCTTCTCTATATTTAACATAATTCAAAAAAATAACGCAGCCAAACTTTAAGTCTGACTGCGTTAAATATTTAAATTATTAAAAACTAGATTGTTGTATTTGATTCTGTGTTCTGGTTCGTAGCTTCGTTTTCATATCCCTTTTTTACTACCTGATACTTACATCCACAGCAAAGTGAGATTACTATCAGTAGTGGAAGGAAATACCATGAACAAAGCAGTAATATGATTCCTACCCAAAGTGGAATTCTGAGAATTGTTTCTCCCTTATGTGTTACAAGGATATAATTCTCAGCTGTGTAATCACAGCCTTTCTTGAATTCTCTTTCTACTTTCTTACCAAAACCATCCTGCTGAGGCTGCTGCTGATATATGCTCTTCTCAGCCTGAACCTGCTCACGAGTTTTTACTTTACCTTCTTTTTCAAGGTAGATCATAGCTTCAAGCACATCACCGTTTGATTGATTCAGAGCTTCTCTTGCTTCCTCGTATGATACATTTGCCTTAGCTCTTAACTGTTCAACTTTCTCGAATAATTCTTCCATAGTTTTTTACCTCTTTCTTAAATATTTATATACCCTCAGCATTTCTGCTGTATTTCTTTTGACATGTATAAATATACACTTCCAAGATTAGTAGGTCTTTTAAGAAAGATTAAAACTAAATTAAAAGTTAATTATTCTTTGGTTTCTTCAGCCTCTTTTGTATCTTCTTCTGATTCAGCTTCATCATTTGAAGTCATAGCCTCATCTCTGACTTTTGCAATCTTAGCAACAGTCTCACCCTTCTTCAGGTTGATAAGTTTTACTCCGGAAGTTATTCGACTGTAAGTTGAGATCTCATCACATCTTAACTGAATGATGATTCCCTCTGTAGTTATCATCATAATCTCGTGTTCTTCATTTACAGCCTTAACACCAACGATATTTCCAGTCTTCTCTGTTATCTTATAACATTTAAGACCCTTTCCACCTCTTCTCTGAACATGGAACTCAGATATATCAGTCTTCTTACCCATACCCTTTTCAGTAACGATAAGTAGTTTCTTACCCTGGGTATTCATCTGCATTCCGACTATCTCGTCACCCTGCTCAAGGTTCATTCCGATTACACCCATAGATACACGACCTGTGCTTCTGATATCAGTATCTCTGAATCTTATACACATACCATTCTTAGTAACCATGAATATATCTCTTGTATCGTCAGTTGTCTTAACTTCGATCAGTTCATCATCTTCCTTAAGGTTTATTCCGATGATTCCCTTCTTGTTAATATTCTTGTAATCATACTGAGGTGATTTCTTGATCATACCTGACTTAGTAACCATTATGAAGTACTTATTCTCAGTAAATTCTCTGATTGGTACTACTGCAGATACTTTCTCTCCTCCTTCAAGCTGAAGAAGGTTGACCATAGCAACACCTCTTGCAGTTCTTCCGGCCTCAGGAATCTGATATGTACGGAGCTTGAATACTCGTCCTTTATTCGTAAAGAACAGAATGTAATTCAGAGCTGTCGTCATCAGAAGATCTTCTATGAAGTCATCTTCGATAGTCTGAATTCCCTTGATTCCCTTTCCACCTCTGTTCTGTGCATGGAAGTTATCCACAGACATTCTCTTTATATATCCGAAATGAGTCATTGTAAGAACTGCAGGCTCATCATCGATGAGATCTTCATCTGTAAATCCATCAACAGCCTGTCCAATAACTGTTCTTCTGTCATCTCCGTATTTGTCAGCAATAAGCTGCATTTCGTCTTTTATTACTGAAAGAAGCATCTTCTCATCTGCAAGAATAGAATTGAGATATGCTATTCTTTCCTGAAGTTCTTTATATTCTGCTTCAAGTTTATCTCTTTCCAGACCTGTCAGAGCACGAAGACGCATATCAACGATAGCCTGTGCCTGAGCATCTGTGAGATTAAATCTCTCAATTAACTTTGTTTTTGCTTCATTTACATTTGCTGCAGCACGAATTATCTTGATAACTTCATCGATATTGTCGATAGCTATAAGTAATCCTTCAACAATATGTGCTCTCTTCTCTGCAGCATTAAGCTCAAACTTAGTTCTTCTTGTTACTACATCCTCCTGATGACGGATGTAATACTTAAGCATATCAATAAGAGGAAGAACCTTTGGCTGATTATTAACAAGTGCAAGCATGTTTACGCCAAATGTATCCTCAAGCTGTGTATGTTTATATAGATTGTTAAGAAGAAGGTTTGCATTTACATCGTGACGAAGTTCGATAACTATTCTCATTCCTTCACGGGATGACTCATCACGAAGATCTGTTATACCATCAACCTTTTTATTCTTTACAAGATCAGCTATCTTCTGGATAAGAAGTGCCTTGTTGACCATATATGGAAGTTCGGTAATAACTATTCTCTGCTTACCTTTAGCCATAGGCTCAATATCAGATACTGCTCTGACTCTTATCTTACCACGACCAGTTCTGTAAGCTTCTTCGATTCCCTTTCTTCCAAGGATCTCAGCACCTGTTGGGAAGTCAGGACCTTTAACTATATCCATAACTTCTTCGATATCTGTATCTCTGTCTTCTTCAATTCTGTTATCTATGATCTTTACTGCGGCAGCAGTAACCTCACGAAGATTGTGAGGAGGTATATTTGTAGCCATACCTACAGCAATACCTGATGTTCCGTTTACCAGAAGATTAGGATAACGTGAAGGAAGAACTACAGGTTCTTTCTCTGTTTCATCAAAGTTTGGTATGAAATCAACAGTATCTTTGTTGATATCTGCAAGCATTTCCATGGAAATCTTAGTAAGACGTGCCTCTGTATATCGCATAGCAGCAGCGCCATCACCATCCATAGAACCAAAGTTTCCGTGACCATCTACAAGAGGATATCTTGTATTCCACTCCTGAGCCAGCTTAACAAGTGCATCATAGATAGAACTATCACCATGTGGATGATATTTACCCATTGTATCACCGACTATACGTGCACATTTACGATGTGGCTTATCAGGACCGTTATTAAGTTCAATCATTGAATAGAGAATTCTTCTCTGAACTGGTTTAAGTCCGTCTCTTACATCCGGAAGAGCACGTGACGCAATAACCGACATAGCATAGTCTATATAGGAATTCTCCATTGTTTTTTTAAGATCAACCTCTTTTATGTCATCATGAGGTTTATCAAAGATCTTATCGTCGTCCATATTTATCTCCTTTTTTTGCGCCTCATGGCGCACGTCAGATTACTCCGTAATCTAACGCTTATATATCAAGGTTCTTAACAAATTTAGCATTTTCTTCAATAAACTTCTTACGCGGTTCTACGTTATCTCCCATGAGTACGTTGAATGTAAGATCGACTTCTGATTCGTCTTCTCCATCCATTGAAACCTTTAGAAGTACTCTCTTCTCCGGATCCATAGTTGTATCCCAGAGCTGATCTGCATCCATCTCACCAAGTCCTTTGTAACGCTGAACTTTATTATTCTGATCACGTCCGACTTCATCGATTATAGATGATAACTCTTCATCACTGTATGCATACCAGATTTTCTTATTCTTCTCCAACCTGTAAAGAGGTGGCTGAGCCAGATATACATGTCCCTGACGAATAAGATCAGGCATGAATCTATAGAAGAATGTAAGTAGAAGTGTTGCTATATGAGCACCATCTACGTCGGCATCCGTCATGATGATTATCTTATCATAACGAAGTTTTTCTATATCAAAATTCTCATGTATTCCTGTTCCGAAAGCAGTTATCATAGCCTGGATTTCTTTATTCTCCATAATATGATCAATTCTAGCTTTCTCAACATTAAGGATTTTTCCTCTAAGTGGCAGGATAGCCTGAGTTGCTCTGTTTCGAGCAGTCTTTGCTGAACCACCGGCGGAATCTCCCTCGACTATATATATCTCACAATTCTTAGGATTCTTATCTGAACAATCCGCAAGCTTTCCTGGAAGTGACATTCCATCAGATAGATAACTCTTACGGGATGCATCTCTTGCTTTTCGTGCAGCAATTCTTGCTCTCTGTGCATTTACAGCTTTTTCAATTATAGACTTTGCAACAGATGGATTCTGCTCAAGGAATATAACAAGCTGCTCATTAAGGAGAGATTCAACTGCTGTTCTTGCTGGTGCATTTCCAAGCTTCTGCTTAGTCTGACCTTCAAACTGAGGATCCTCAATCTTTATACTGATGATGGCTGTAAGTCCTTCTCTCAGATCATCACCGGACAGATTATCATCCTTCTCTTTCAGAAGTTTATTCGATCTGGCATAATCATTGAAAACTTTAGTCATAGCAGATCTGAAACCAGTCAGATGCATACCACCTTCAGGTGTGATGATGTTATTAACAAAACTGTTAACCATCTCGTTATAGGAATTATTATGCTGAAGAGCAACCTCAACATATATTCCTTCTCTCTCACCTTCACAGTATATTATCTTATCGTATATTGGAGTTTTATGTCTGTTCAGATACTGAACGAATTCTTTGATACCTCCCTCATAATGGAAAGTATCTGTTTTTGGCTCCCAATTACTTAATTTTTCCGCAAATTCTTCATCACTCTCTTCTTCAGTCTTTTCAGGCTTTCTTAAATCAGTAAGAATAATCTTAAGTCCTTTTGTAAGAAATGCAGTCTCACGAAGTCTTATTCTGAGAGTGTCATAATCATATATTGTTTCATCAAATATAGTTCCATCAGGTTTAAATGTAACCTTAGTTCCTGTTTTATCAGTATCTCCTATAACCTTAAGATCATAGCAGATATTTCCTCTCTCATATCTCTGCTTAAAGATTTTTCCTTCACGGGAAACTTCAACTTCAAGCCAGTCTGACAGAGCATTTACTACAGAAGAACCAACACCATGAAGTCCACCTGATACCTTATATCCTCCACCTCCGAATTTTCCTCCGGCATGGAGAACGGTAAATACAACTTCAACCGCAGGACGTCCGGCCTTCTCCTGAATACCTACAGGAATACCACGTCCGTTATCTATTACGGTTATTGAATTGTCTTCGTTGATAAATACCTGTATCTCTGTACAATATCCGGCAAGCGCTTCATCAACAGAGTTATCAACTATCTCGTATACAAGGTGATGAAGACCTCTTACAGAAGTACTACCTATATACATTCCTGGTCTTTTTCTTACAGCTTCAAGACCTTCAAGTATCTGAATCTGATCAGCACCATATTCATCTACATGCTGTTTTTCTTCTGACATAACGTCCTCCTAAACTATATTTCCTTCACTTATCTTATAAACCTTATCAACTTCTACTCTTTTTTTTATAAAATCATCATAACCTGTACAAGTAACTATGGTCTGTATATCTTTTATACTTTCAAGTAGTGTTTCTCTTCTTTTTGAATCCAGTTCAGACATAACATCATCTAGTAAAAGAACCGGACTATCATTAATGATTTTTTTAACTAATTCAATCTCAGCTAGCTTAAGTGAAAGAGCTGCTGTTCTCTGTTGTCCCTGGGAACCATATATTCTTACATCATTCCCATTTATAAATATTCCAAAATCATCTCTCTGAGGTCCTGTCATGGTTACTGAATTTCTGATATCCAGCTGTCTTTTTTCTTTCAATACTTCCTTAAATCTTTCCGAATCAACATTCGGTTCGTATTTAAGTTCTATATTTTCCTTACTTGATGTGAGATTATTGTGGATATCTTTGATAATATCATTCATCATCATCAAAAAGTTTTCTCTTTCTTTTATGATAGAACATCCCACATCCACTAACTGGTCATCCCATGTATCTAATATATCAACCATTTCAGGTTTGAAAGATAACTGTTTTAGAATACTATTTCTCTGATCAAGAATTTTATTAAACTTTAAAAGATTACTGTAATAGATTCTGCTTAGCTGACAGATTTCCATATCCATGAATCTTCTTCTCTCTCCCGGTCCATTTTTTACCACTGAAAGATCTTCGGGAGAAAACATTATAATATTGATCAGTCCGAATAGTTCAGTTGAACGTCTTATTGGAATCCCATCGATCGCAACCCCTTTTGGTTTCGATCTTCTAAGATGCATATCTATTCTGTGCCCAACTTCCCTTTTTTTAAGATTAACCCTGATATGACTATCATCTTCGTTAATCTTTATTATATCTTTATCTTTGGCATTCCTATGTGACTTGGTAGTAGCCGAAAGATATATTGCTTCCAGAATATTAGTCTTGCCCTGAGCATTATCCCCATAAAGAATGTTGATATGTTCACTGAATCTTATATCAAGACTCGCATAATTTCTGAAGTTTTTCAAAGCAAGTGAATCTATGTACATGAATTATCCTTCTTGCACTATTTTAAATGAATTACCATCGTATTCTACTTCATCGCCTGCAACAAGTTTTTTTCCACGACGAGTATCTATCTCACCATTTACTTTTACAAGTCCATCCTGTACAACTATCTTTGCCTCAACACCTGATTCAACAAGACCTGCTTTTTTTAAAGCCTGTCCAAGTTTTATAAATTCCTCACCTTGACGAATACTTACTTTTTCCATTATTGTCTCTTTTCTTTATTCACAAATTAATCTTAATATGCATCAGGATTTATGTTGATAGGAAGTATGATGTATGTAAATGTCTCATCAACATCTTTTATAAGACAAGGACTCTTTGAATCCTTCATGTATATATTTACTTTCTCATCATCTATTACTCTGAGTGCATCCATGATAAAGTTAGGGTTGAATCCGATTATTATCTCTCCACCCTCTTTATCTATCTCCATCTCTTCGTTAAGAGATCCGATATTTGTATCAAGTCTTATATACAGATTATTATCATTCTTTACACTTACGATGATAGGTTTTCTGTCTGTTTCCTGAATAAGAAGTGTTGCTCTGTCTATACATCCTATGAGTTCATTTCTGTTAGCTTTTACACAGAGATCAGTATCCATTGAAAGCATATGAGCTATCTTGAAATATTCTCCTTCTATAAGTCTTGAAACAACCTTCGTCTTTCCAAACTCAAAACTAAGGCTGTTATCTCCGAAGTAAAGATCTACATCTTCTTCAGAATCTCCGTTAATGATTTTGCTTACTTCCTGAAGGGTCTTTCCTGGAACTACAGCTGATACATCTGAATTATCTCCCTTAAGGTCAATCTTTCTCATAGATATTCTGTGACCATCAAGTGATACAACAGAAAGCTGATTGTTCTTTACTTCAAAAAGCTCACCACTCATAAGCTTTGAATTCTCATTATCTGATACTGAGAATATTGTCTGTCTGATTATATCTCTAAGTCCCATCTGGGATATTGTTATACTCTTATCCTTACTTACCGGAATTATCTCAGGGAATTCATCACCTGACCAGCAAGGAATGTTAAATCTTGATTTTTCACATGTTATAGTTGTTTTATAATCCGAACTTGATTCAATATCTATCTCACTGTCCTGAAGCTTTCTGATGATATCTGAGAAAAGCTTAGCATTTAGTGCTATAACTCCTTCTTCAAGTATTGTACATTCTATATATGTTTCTATTCCAAGGTTAAGATTGTTAGCAGTAAGTTTAAGTTCTCCACCTTTTGTTTCAAGAAGTATACACTCAAGTATTGGCTTAGGTGTTTTTGCAGCAACAGCCTTGGAAACAATACTTATTCCAGCCTGAAGAGTGCTTTTCTTACATTTGATTCTCATAGTAGCTCCTTTCGAGTATCGCGCTTTTTTATCATTTATATATATAGTAATTATTAGTATTAATAATAGTAAGGGGTGTTCAGTATGTTTATAATACCATCAAACCCTCTATTTATAAGGATTTTTACTGTTCAAAACTTTACGAAAAAAGTTAAGATAACTTGTAATTAAGGTTATATTATTGTGGATTAATCTTGTTGATTATCACATTTATGGTTGTTTCGAACTGAGGATCGTTCTTAACTTTCTCTTCAATTCGTTTTATTCCGTTATAAACTGTTGCATGATCTTTTCCACCAACTGTTTCTCCTATTGCCTGCAGGCTTTTGTCAGTAAGATTGCGGCTTAGATACATAACTGTCTGTCTTGCAGTTGCTATATCCTTACTTCTTTTTGTTGATAAGATGTCAGCAACTGGTACTTCCATATGTTCAGAAACTGTTGATAAAATGAGTTCAGGTGTTATTTTAACATCGGAATCATTCGAAATAATATCTTTTAGAACTTCTTTTGTAAGTTCTAAAGTAATTATTTCATTGTTGAGTTTTGCATAAACCCACAGCTTGTTAAGCGCACTTTCGAGCTCTCTAACATTTGTGAATATATTTTCTGCTATATAATTAAGGATAGTTTCCCTATATTTTTCTTTATCTTTTTCACTTATATCGTCACCGATCAGATTAAGAAGACCACTCTTTTCAGCTTTGTTTTTAAGAATAGCCATTCTTGTTTCATAATCAGGAGCGTGGATATCTATCGGAACTCCCCACTCAAATCTTGATCTAAGTCTTTCATCAAGTTCTTTTATCTCTTTTGGAGGTCTATCCGATGATATGATAATCTGTTTTTTATTTTCATATAGGAAGTTAAATGTATTGAAGAATTCCTGCTGTGTACGTTCCTTACCAATGATATCCTGAATATCATCTACTATAAGAACATCAACTTGTCTGTATTTTTCTCTGAATTCTTCTGTCTTATTTTTCTGAATAGCTGTAATGATATCATTAGTAAATCTTTCAGAAGAAACATAAAGAACCTTCATTGAAGGATTATGCTGAAGAATATAATGAGCTATTGACTGAACAAGGTGAGTTTTTCCAAGTCCTGACTTACCATATAAGAAAAGCGGATTGAGACTATCCTGGCTTGGAAGATCAGCAACTGCCGTACATGTAGCATAAGCATGACGGTTACTGTCACCTATAACGAAGTTTTCAAATGTATAATTAGGATCCAGATTACTTCTTCTTACTGCTGCATAGTATTCTGCACTATATGGATTATCAATATTAACAGCCTGTGCATTACTGTCTTCTGAATCGTCAGTAACAACAAACTTGTATTTTTCATCTATTATAAGTTCAATATTAGGATTATTGAAGAATTCTCTGATAGATGAAAGAAGGAACATGTCATATCCTTTATTTCTAAGATAATCTACTCCATGCTTACCTCTTTTCTCATCAACGCAGAAATATATAGTATCATCGTGGATATCATATATACTAAGTGGTCTGATCCATGTTTCTATAATGATATGAGAAACATCATAGTGTGTTTCAAGAATATTTAGAATCTTATCCCAGTTGTTTGTAATCTGTTCTTTCATTTAAAAACCTTCTATATTAGTATTAATAATTACCTTTTGTAATTCACAGATTTAGATATAAAAATGTTTATTATCTTCTGTAAAAGGTAATATTTGGGCAAAATCGTGCTCATATATTGTACTACAAAATAGATTCTTTAACAAGTTTAAACAGTATATAGTTAACTACAGATTTATTAAGTTATGTAAACTACTTTTTTTGTTTTGTTAATATCATAAATTGTTAAGAAATCCACTAATTAAGCAGATAAAATTAAAAATTGTTGAGAAATGGCATAAAAAAACACACATAATGGATAAGTTATCAACAATTTATTCACAAAATGTTGATAAATTATGTTAACACAATAAAAATAAGTGAAAGAATGTTTTTAACTTATAAATCCTTAATTTATTTATTTTTCTTGACTTTTATACCCCTAAAAAATATAATATTGTAGATTTGCCCTAACTAGGAGCATATTAATATTTTAAATAGAAAGGAAAAAAGCATTATGAAGATGACATTTCAGCCAAAGAAGAGATCAAGAGCTAAGGTTCATGGTTTCAGAAAGAGAATGAGTACTTCAAACGGACGTAAGGTTCTCTCAGCAAGACGTGCAAAGGGTAGAAAGTCCCTCACAGCGTAGTTTTATTATGAAAGTGAAGATATGAAGAATATTGTATCACTTAAAAACTCCAGAGAGTTTAGCCAGGTGTATAACCACAGAAAATCGTTGGCGAATAAATATTTAGTGATGTACATTTTACCTCAAGACCGAATGTACAGTAGAATCGGAATCTCTGTGAGTAAGAAGGTCGGTAATAGTGTTATAAGACATAGAATAACCAGGCTTATAAGAGAAAGCTACAGATTAAATAAAGATAATTTGAAAACAGGCTATGATATTGTTGTCGTAGCTAGAAATACGGCTAAGGGAAAGAACTTTCAGACTATAGAAAGTGCTTTCCTGCATTTATGCCGAAAACACCATATGATAGTAGAAACTCCTATAAGCAATTCGTGAAAAGTTATGAGTAATATTTGTATTGCTATTATCAAATTCTACAGAAAATATTTGTCACACCTAAAAGGTCATGGAACTTGTATATTTTATCCTACCTGTTCAGAGTATGCTATTCAGGCATTTGAAAAACATGGATTTTTTAAGGGATTTTTATTATCAGTATGGAGAATCCTCAGGTGTAATCCATTTAATAAAGGAGGATATGATCCGGTTCCATAAAGGAGTCACATAATGATATTAACACGAACTACAGGCATTATAATGGGACCTGTAACTTGGTTACTAGGTACTATTTTTAATGCTCTCTATAATTTGTTTTATGGAATGGGTGTTGAATCAATAGCTCTCAGTATTATTGTTTTTACAATACTTATGAGATTAATTCTTTTCCCGTTCAATCTTAAGACCACAAGGTCTTCAAAGATTCAGCAATTTCTTCAGCCTGAGTTCAACAAGATTAATAAGAAATATAAAGGAAAGAAGGATAATGAATCTATCCTGGCTCAACAGAGGGAAACTCGTGAGCTGCAGCAAAAATATGGAATTAAGATGAGTACAGGTTGTATAACAGGTCTTCTTCAGTTTCCTATTTTCATAGGACTCTACAATGTTATATCAAATGTTCCTTCTTATGTTCCTAGAATTCATAAGATTTATGAGCCTATAGCAAGTGCTATATTAAAATCAGATAATGCATTCAATTTACTTGATACATTTATTAAAGATGAGAAGTTGACAAGAGTTATTTTTAAGTCTGCTGATCTTGATTCGGTTATAGATGTATTATTTAAATGTAATAATGATTTGTTTGTAAAAATAACACAAGTTTTTGGAAGTTTTCCTGAAGTTGGAAAAGCATATGCACAAAGTAAGTCTGCCATAGAAGGAATAAATCATTTCTTTTTTGGGATTAATCTTTCTGAGAATCCCGGGTTTAAACTTTCATGGGCTATGATTATTCCAGTAGCTTCATTTGTAGCTCAGCTGCTTTCTATGATGGTTATGCCAAGTAATGAAACAGGTGATCCTCAGCAGGATGCTCAGATGAAGACTATGAAGAGAACAATGTACATTATGCCTATTTTTTCATTTCTCGTTACAGTAAATGCTCCTGCAGGTCTCGGTCTTTATTGGGCAGCATCAGCATTTATCGGTTTCCTCATTACTGTATTTACTAATTTCTACTACAGTCATGTGGATATGGAAAAACTTGTTGAGAAGCAGTTGGCTAAGGCAGAGATACAGAACGCTAAGCGTAAAGCAAGCGGTAAGAAGTCATTAATGGAAAAGTTTACTGAAGCTGCTATGGGTCAGAATCCACAGGAAGAGGCAAAGCAGGTTAATCAGAGACTTTCAAAGTATAGTAATATGAATCTTAAGAACTATGATAATTCTTCAAGTGAAGATGAAGGTAATAGTTCTGATTCAGAAAGTTCTACACAAAGTAATAGTCCTAGGAAGAAGGGTTCACTCGCAGATAAAGCAAATGCAGTGAAACGCTTCAATGAGTCGGGGGTATAATATTAATGGAATTTAGAGAATTTACTGGAAAGACAGTTGACGATGCCATAATTGAGGCAGCTACAACTCTTGGTATTGCTAGTTCAGAACTTGATATAGAAGTTGTTAGTAAGGGATCTAACGGATTTCTTGGACTTGGTGCTAAACCTGCTGTAATAAAGGCTAGAGCTAAGCAGGAAGTTAAAGATGATCTTGAGGATATGCTTGCAAAGGCAAAGAAGCCTGGTAAGACTCCAAAGAAAGCTGCTGCTCCTAAGAAGCAGGAAGAAAAAACAGAAGCTCCTAAGAAAGAGAATGTTAAGAAGGCATCAGAAACTAAGAAATCTAATCCTGCAGAGGATTATGAATATCCTGATTTTGATGATAATAAATCTGAAGATAATGAAAATCTTGAGCCTGCAGTTATTGATGATTCTATCATTGATGAAACAAAGAGTTATCTTGAGAAACTCTTTGCAGCTATGGAAATGGAAGTTACTATTGATATAGCTCTTGATAAAGTAACAAGAACAATGAGCATCGATGTTGAAGGTCCTGAGATGGGAATAATTATTGGAAAACGTGGTCAGACACTTGATTCACTTCAATATCTCATCAGTCTCTTTGTTAATAAGAAGTCTGAAACATATATTAGAGTTAAACTTGATACTGAGAATTATCGTGAAAGACGTAGAGAGACACTTGAGAATCTTGCAAAGAATATCTCTTTCAAAGTTAAGAGATCAAGAAGACCATTCTCACTTGAGCCAATGAATCCTTATGAGAGAAGAATCATTCACTCAACACTTCAGAATGACAGATATGTAACTACTAAGTCTGAAGGTGAAGAACCTTATAGAAAGGTTGTTGTATATCCTAAGAGAAATAATAAGAGAGATTATCAGTAAGTTTAATCATTCAAAAAGCCGACAGCGAATGTCGGCTTTTTTTGGTTATCCTTTTTTATAATAATTTTGCAGTAAATTATAGTTAAGAAATATATTATTGATGTATCTTCATCATATTAATCTTATGACCAAGTCCGGAGAACTTCTTTTCATATTCTGTCATTATATTACCTTTATTGTATTCGGAATTATGAAGATCTCTTGTAATACAGTCTATTTTCCATCCACATTCATTAGCAGTATCAACAGAAAACTCAAAAAGATCAACATTATCTGTTTTAAAAGTTATATGTCCGTCCTTTTTGAGAATGTGTGTATATCTTCCAAGAAATCGTGAAGAAGTAAGCCTTCTCTTTGCATTTCTGTCCTTAGGCCATGGATCTGAGAAGTTGAGATATATTTCAGATACTTCTTCTTCATCGAATACATTTTCTATATATTCAGCATCCATTCTTATAAATGTAAGATTTTTAAGTTCAGGTTCTTCTTCTCTTTTCTCTAGAGCTCTTACAAGAACACTTGAATACTTTTCAATTCCAATAAAGTTTATATTAGGGTATGTACGGGCCATTTCCATTATAAATGTACCTTTTCCCATTCCTATTTCTATATGTATTGGATTATCATTTTGGAATATATCTTTCCAATGTCCTTTGTAACTTTCTTCATTATGTGTGACGAATTCACTATCGGCTATAGTCTCTCTTGAACCGGGAACATTTCTTAATCTCATTTTTAATCTCCTAAATAACTGGATTTATATCAAAACTTTCAATAGTATAGCGTAAATTTGTAATATTGTAAACGGATGACTTTCACATCTTGTAAAGATGTGTTATAATACACCCCTGTACAAATGGTTTTATTACGAGGATTAATTAATGTTTATATATAGTAAAAAATATAGAATACAGGCTGCTATTTCTATATTCTTTATCTTTATGTTTATTTTTGACATACCGTGTTTTGCAGAATCAAAAAAGAATGCTACTGAGATAGCTGGAAATGCTTCTGCAACTGATGCGGATTATCTGCCTTCTGATGCTCCTTCTATTAAGTCATCTGCTGCTATTGTTATGGATATAGATACTGGAGATGTACTATATGAGAAGAATGCTCATCAGCAGTTATATCCGGCTCAGATTACGAAGATTTTGACATGTCTTTTAGCTTTAGAAAAAGGAAATGTCAATGATTCTATTACTATCTCAGATAGTGTTATGTCACAGTTTGATCCGAATACTTCTTTTGTTGGACTTGAAGCTGGTGAAACAGTAAGTCTTAATGATTTAATATACGGAATGATTCTTAGTTCTGGGGATGAGTGCGCTCTTTCGATAGCAGAATACCTTGGTGGTTCTACCGAGGATTTTGCCAGTCTTATGAACAAAAAGGCTTCTCAGCTTGGATGTATGGATTCAAACTTTATTGATCCTAATGGAAATCATTATTCTGATCATTATAGCAGTTGTTATGATATGGCTTTGATTGGAAAAGCTGCTTATCAGTTTCCTGAATTTAAAAAGATCATTTCTTCACAGTATTATTGTATTCCAAAAACAAATAAGAGTAAAGAACGTGGTTTGTGGCAGGACAATAGACTTATATATGTAGAAAATGGTAAGTTTTATTATGAATTTAGTACCGGTGGAAAAGCTGGTTATACTGATGAAGCAGAAGGTACTCTTATTTCATTTGCTGAGAGAGATGGAAGAAGGTTATGTTGTGTTGTTATGAAATGTGATCCTTCTACTGATACTTATCTGGATACTATTAAACTGTATAATTTTTGTTATACCAAATATAAATTATGTAAACCACTTATTGAATTCGAAATAAATCAGATAAATGCTGATAATTCAACAATGTTAGCAGATTATTATAATGATCTGAATCATAGCTTACCTAAATATTATGTAAACCAATCATATTCATTTTATATTAGGTCATTTATATCTGATAATGATATAGAGAAAAAAGTTGAGTTATTTGATAAAGCTGTTGATAACAAAGTCGGTAAGATTCAGTTTATATATGAAGGACAGATTTTAGGTGAAGCAGATATAAATATTGATATGCCATATGTAAATGCTTCATCAACAGATTCTATTAAAACCAAACAGAAATCTCCAGAGAAAGAATCGAAAATACTTCTGTATACAAAAAGAATAATTGTTGTATTACTTATCCTTATAATACTTGTATTAACAACACTTGTTGTGTTAAAGATAAGAAAGATACTTCAAATAAAAGAAACTAAGAAGAATATTAAGTATTTTCCAATAAGTAAGGATAAAAGAAAGGAATAGATATGCAGGAAAAACTTAAAAGTATATCTGAATCAAATGATGAAATGCTTACTTATTTCAAAAAGCTCTATTCAGAACATGAAAGACAGCTTCAGGAAAGTAAAGATAAGCTTTTTGAGATTAATGTCAAACTCGATGAGTTAAGTCGTACTGAAAGTGTATATTCTCTGAACAATGATCTTAGAAAAAATGTTTTCAGTCCTATTCACGTAAAAACTCCAGAGAATGAACGTGAAGAGGAAATAAGAAAAGAAACAAAAGAACTCACTAAGCTAAGGGAGTCTTTGGAATATAGTGTAAATGAAGAAACTATATATCTTAAATCTATAGATAAACGAATACATAAAATTGTTAAAGCTAAAAATGCTATTAATGATCTTCTTCTTATGTACGAAGAAGGAAGAATTAAAGAAATTGATATAGATGATATACCTGATAAGTCTGACAATGAAAAGACATTTTTAGAATCTGAAACATCTGAAAAAAGAAGTACAGATGTTTTAATAGATAATAATGTTAATCTTATGAGAAGTAATGTAGATATTATGGATTTTGCTGATCTTATGGATATCGATAAAGATTCTGATGAAGGATTAACGAGACTTGAAACTCTTGATGATGGTATTGAACAGTTAAAGAAAACGACTACTTCAAGAAATAGAGTCAGAAGAAGAACTATAAAATAAATTATATATAATAGTAGAAACACATTTAAGGAGATTTTATGAAAGAGAAGATAGCCGGATTACTTAAAGATAAAGTTACAGATATGGAATTAGAAGATATTATAAATCTTATTGAGCAGCCACCTAAGCCAGAACTTGGAGATTTTGCTTTTCCTTGTTTTCGTCTTGCAAAGGTTATGAGAAAAGCACCTCAGATGATCGCTCAGGAAATATGCGATAGTATTGAAAAGCCGGATTATCTTGAAAAAATAGTTACTGAAGGTGCATATGTTAATTTTTTTACTAATAAGACTTTTTTTGCTAAAGATGTCATTACTAGTGCCCTTGATGATAATTTTGGTTCTTCAGATGAGGGAAAAGGACAGACTATATGTATAGACTACTCCTCTCCTAATGTTGCCAAGAACTTTCATGTTGGACATCTTAGAACAACTGTTATAGGTAATTCTTTATACAAGATTTTTTCAAAACTGGGATATAATGTAGAAAGAATAAATCATTTAGGAGATTGGGGTACTCAGTTTGGTAAACTTATAGTTGCATATAAAAACTGGGGATCTGAAGAAGCTGTAAAAGAAAAAGGTATAGAGGAACTAATGAGAATCTATGTTCTTTTCCACGAAGAAGCTGAAAAGAATCCAGAATTAGAAGATGAGGCAAGAGCTTGGTTCCACAAGATGGAGACTGGTGATGAGGAAGCTCTTAAGATCTGGGAGTGGTTTATCGATATAAGTCTTGAAGAGTTTAAGAGAATCTACAAGCTTATGGGTATGGACTTCGATCATTTCACAGGCGAGAGTTTCTATCGTAATATGACTGATGATGTTGTTAAGACTCTTACAGATCATAATCTTCTTACAGATAGTGAGGGTGCTAAGATTGTAGATCTTTCTGAATATGATATGGCACCATGTCTTGTAGTAAAGAATGATGGTAGTTCAATCTATGCTACAAGAGATCTTGCAGCTATTATGTATAGAAAGAAGACTTATAATTTTACTAAATGTTTATATGTCACTGGTCAGGAACAAAAACTTCACTTTGCTCAGGTATTTAAAGTAATAGAACTCCTTGGAAATGATTGGGCTAAAGACGGATTAGTACATATTCCTTATGGTCTTGTAAGTCTTGGTGGTGAGAAACTTTCTACTCGTGGTGGAAATGTTATATATGCAGAAGATATTCTTAAGGAAGCTATTAATAAGATAAGAGAGATTATTGAAGAGAAAAATCCAGATCTTAGTGCTCAGGAAAAAGATGAAGCTGCTAGAATAGTCGGCGTTGGCGCTGTTATATTTAATGATCTCTATAATCAGAGAATCAAGGATGTTTCTTTTAAATGGGAACATATCACAAGTTTTGAAGGTGAAACAGGACCATATGTTCAGTATACATATGCAAGATGTTCCAGTATTCTTAGAAACATTCCTGATTATGAGAATGCCATTAATTCTTCTGATTTGGATTATTCAGTTCTTACAGATGCTGCTTCAGTTGACCTTCTTAAAGAAATATCTAGATTTGGAGCAGTAATTACGGATGCTTCTGAAAAATTTGAACCATCTGTTGTTGCCAGATATGCTGTTGATCTTGCCCAGGCTTTCAATAGATTCTATACAGATAACAGAATTGCTGTTGATGAAGAGAATGTTCGTAATGCAAGATGTGCTGTAACATATATAACACGTAGAGTTTTGAAAGATTCACTTGATCTTCTCGGAATCGGATGTGTTGAAAGAATGTAAATAATATATTTGTTCTGCTTTATCATAAAGGGAATGTTTCACGTGAAACATTCCCTTTTCTAATGTAATAGGGAGCTGTGTTTCTATTACAAAATAAACGCTCCGTTTAGGATGTGTCTATGAGAGATAGGTAAATTGTTCCTTTGGCAACACGCGCCTCGCGTGGAGAGTGTTCCAAGTTATATTCCATTTTATATAATTGTTTTTAATATATTTATATTTCTTTAATATTCTAATGTGATGATTTTATTGAATATGAAAATAAATCGATAAAAATTTAAAATATTATGATTTGTTCTTTTTTATTTATTATTTATTCTGTGGTTTACTAGAATATCGTTAGGATTATATCTTCATTAAATCTAATATCTTCATTTTTTTCTGTTTTACTTTTCCTCGTGAATATTATTTTATATATTTTGTATAATTATATATTTTAGATTAAGAATGTTTCACGTGAAACATTCTGGAAATTATTATGATGATTAGTTATGATATCATCAAAATGTTTCACGTGAAACATGAAATCGAGTAGAAAGTTTGCCAAAAAACTATAGAAGTATTCATCAATAAGTGATATAATACAAGTCTATAATTATTTAGCTTAAAGATTGATAAAAGGAGTTATGTTATGGGTAGAATCATAGCTATTGCAAATCAAAAAGGTGGAGTTGGTAAAACTACTACTGCAATTAATCTGGCATCATGTCTGGCTGAAAAAGGAAAGAAAGTTCTTGCTGTAGATATGGATTCTCAGGGTAACATGACAAGTGGACTGGGAGTCGATAAAGATTCTCTTAATTTTACTATATATGAAACCCTGATTGGTGAATGTAATATCGGAGAAAGTATGATAGTGGATGTATTTCCTAATCTGAATCTTATACCATCCAGTCAGAATCTTGCAGGAGCTGAGGTTGAATTTATGGATATAGAAAATCCTCAGTTTATATTAAAGAATATCATACGTAGTATAAGAAAAAATTTTGATTTTATAATAATAGACTGTCCTCCAGCACTTGGAATGTTAACTATCAATTCCATGACTGCAGCTGATACGATAATTGTTCCAATACAGTGTGAATTTTATGCATTGGAAGGATTAACTCAGCTTTTATATACTATTGATCTTATTAAACAGAAACTGAATAAAGAACTTGAAATTGAAGGAATTGTATTTACAATGTATGATTCCAGAAATAATCTATCTCAGGAAGTAGTTGAGAATGTAAGAGATAATCTTGATGAACTGATATATGACACAGTAGTTCCAAGAAATGTTAGATTGGCTGAAGCTCCAAGTTTTGGAAAACCAATCAATATTTATGACAGTAGATGTCCTGGAACATATGCATATAGAAAACTAGCAGATGAAGTTATAAAGAATAGATTGTTTCAATAAATAAAAATATTTAC
The DNA here is from genome assembly GCA_017539165.1 of Eubacterium sp. Classification (GTDB taxonomy): domain Bacteria; phylum Bacillota; class Clostridia; order Lachnospirales; family Lachnospiraceae; genus Eubacterium_Q. The sequence continues at coordinate 3,030 of JAFYHN010000048.1, read as the reverse complement.
TGGAGGATATTATGGCTCTTGGTAATGGATTACAAAAAATGATTCTAACAGATGGTAAGTCTGTAGAGAAGAAAACAGGTACTAAATCAAAGAAGAGTTCTTCGACATCTAAATCCAATAATGATTCGTCAAAAGAATTAAAGAGTGAGAAGAAGGAAGTAGTAAAAGAAGTAATCAAGGAAGTACCGGCAGAGAGATTTGTTAAACTTTCAGATATCGAACCTAATCTTTCACAGCCAAGAAAAGACTTTAATGAAGATGCTCTTGCTGAGTTATCTGATTCTATAAAAAAATACGGTATTATCGAACCAATCGTAGTTACGCAGAAAGGTAAGATGTATGAGATTATTGCCGGAGAAAGAAGATGGAGAGCTGCACGTCTTGCGGGTCTGAAAGAAGTTCCGGTAATCATCAGGGAATTTACGGATAAAGAGCGTATGGAGGTTGCTCTTATTGAAAACCTTCAGAGAGAAGATCTGAATCCTATTGAAGAAGCTCTCGCTTTCCAGAGTCTTATTGATGAATATAATCTTAAGCAGGATGAAGTAGCTGAAAGAGTATCAAAGAGCAGATCTACTATTACAAATGCACTTCGTCTGCTAAAACTTTCAGATAAAGTTAAACAGATGGTTATTGATGATATGCTTAGTACAGGACATGCTAGAGCACTTCTTACTATTGAAGATCCGGATGTTCAGTATGAAACAGCACTTTCAGTGTTTGATGAGGGCTTAAGTGTCAGGGAAACAGAGCAATTAGTTAAAGGTGTTATTAATATTCTTAATGGTAAGGATATTGATGATGAAGGTCATGTAAAAGATCAGAATGCTGCATCAGATGTTGCACTCGAAGCTATTCTTTCTCAGATTACTGAAGATCTTAAAACTCTTCTTGGAACAAAGGTTTCCATTAAGTCAAAAGGTAAAAAAGGAAAGATTGAGATAGAATATACTTCTTCAGATGACCTTGAAAGAATTATACATATATTAAAAACAGGAGTTGACAGATGATTTTGACAACAGGAGCATTTGGACTTAGTCTGGAGTTCATTATTATTATTCTGTTGGTTTTAATTATTGCAATAGGTGTTTGCCTTGCGATGACGGTTAAACAATTACAGAATATAAGTCGTAAGTATTATGCGCTTACGAGTGGAAAAAAAGCAAAAGATCTCGAAGATATTATGTTAACCAAATTCGGTGAGATGGATAAGATGAAAGCTAGAATGAAGAGATTCTCAAGAGATCATAGAACATTCAGTGGTCATCTAAATACTTGCTATAACAAGTTTGGTTTGGTTAAATATGATGCATTTGATAATATGGCAGGTGAGCTTAGCTTCTCACTAGCTCTACTCAATTCAGATAATTCAGGTTTTGTACTTACATCAATGCATTCTAAACAAGGTTGTTTTTCCTACGCAAAGGAAGTTATCAAAGGAGATTCTTATATAGCTCTCTCAAATGAGGAAAAGGAAGCAATTAAGAAAGCTAAAACGATAGATGAAGAAATAAAACAAATGGTAGATGAAGGAGAAGAATAATTATGATAGACATTAAGTTTTTAAGAGAGAATCCTGATATAGTTAAAGAGAACATTAAAAAGAAGTTTCAGGACAGCAAGCTTCCTCTTGTAGATGAAGTAATAGAACTTGATAAAAAACGTCGTGAGAATCAGGCTGAGGCTGATGAGATCCGTGCTAATAAGAATAAGATTTCTAAGGAAATCGGTGCACTTATGGCACAGGGTAAGAAGGAAGAAGCTGAAGAAGTAAAGAAGAAGGTTGCTGAATCAGCTGCAAGACTTAAGGCTCTTGAAGACGAGGCTCCGGAAATAGAAGAGAAGATCAAGACTATCATGATGAGAATCCCTAATATCATTGATGCTTCTGTTCCAGTTGGAAAAGATGATAGTGAGAATGTTGAAGTTGAAAGATTTGGTGAGCCAGTAGTTCCAGATTTTGAGATTCCATATCATACAGATATTATTAGCAGATTTTCAGGTATCGATCTTGATTCTGCAAGAGAAGTTGCTGGAAATGGATTCTACTATCTTGTAGGAGATATTGCAAGACTTCATTCAGCTGTACTTGCATATGCAAGAGATTTTATGATAAACAAAGGCTTTACATATGTAATTCCTCCTTATATGATACGAAGTGATGTTGTAACTGGAGTTATGAGCTTCGATGAGATGGAAGCTATGATGTATAAGATAGAAGGTGAAGATCTCTATCTTATTGGAACTAGCGAGCATTCAATGATTGGAAGATTCATCAACAAGATGGTTGATGAGAAGTCACTTCCTCTTACATTTACAAGTTATTCACCATGTTTCAGAAAAGAGAAGGGTGCACACGGTATCGAAGAAAGAGGTATATATCGTATCCATCAGTTTGAGAAGCAGGAAATGATCGTAATATGTAAGCCTGAAGAATCAATGGATTGGTATAATAAGATGTGGAGTTATACAGTTGAATTATTCAGAACTCTGGATATTCCTGTCAGAACTCTTGAGTGTTGTTCAGGAGATCTTGCCGATCTTAAGGTTAAGTCAGTGGATGTCGAGGCTTGGTCACCAAGACAGCAGAAGTACTTCGAGGTAGGAAGCTGTTCAAATCTTGGCGATGCTCAGGCAAGACGTCTTAAGATACGTGTTAAGGATGAAGATGGTAACAAGTATCTTGCCCACACACTTAATAATACAGTTGTTGCTCCTCCAAGAATGCTTATTGCATTCCTTGAGAACAATCTGAATGCAGATGGATCAATCAACATTCCTGAAGTGCTGAGACCATATATGGGTGGAACAGAGAAGCTTATTCCAAATGCATAAGTATTAAATATTTTGAATATTCAGTATCGACTCGGTTTATAAACAACCGGGTCGATTTTTAGTTTGCGCGCCATGGGCGCGCTCTAATGGGTGTAAGTCCCGAACACGCCCAGATAGTGGGAAGTGTATAGCCGAACAGCAAGGGTGTCCATCGTGAGGTGGAATCTGAAGGAAGCTGTAAGCAAATCTCTGGTC
>JAFYHN010000047.1 GCA_017539165.1 Eubacterium sp. | reverse complement strand
TTCAGCACCAGAGGGATACGAAAAGGTAGAGACAGAGATCAAGTTCACAGTAGCTGAGGATGGAAAGATCACAGTTACTGGAGTGACAAGTGATGTATGCGAATACAAGGACGGAAAGCTTATCCTTAAAGATAAGAAGAAACAGGAAGAACCTTCATTAGGTAGTCTCAAACTTACAAAGACTATTGAAGGTGACGTTAACGAGAACGACTTAACAAATCTTACATTCAAGGTAAAAGCTTCTGATGGAACTGTAGTATTCGAAGGAACACTTGGTCAGTTCACCTTAGAAGACGGTAAGTATGTTAAGACATTCAGCGACCTGGATACTACTAAGACTTATTCAGTAACAGAGTCACTCTTTGATGTCGATGGAACTACAGTAACTGTTAAGTATTCGATAAATGGTGGAGCTGAAACTTCAGAATCATCTGTATCAGGTATCTCGCTTACAAAGGATGAAACTACAACTGTTGCATTCAGAGATATCTATACTGAGGATACTACTGAAAAGACAACCGATGTTTATATTACTAAGGTTGAGATCTCAAATGGTCCTGAAATCGAAGGCGCAACACTTGTTGTAACTAAGAATACAAAGGACGGAGAGGTTGTTGAAAGCTGGATATCTGGAAAGGTTGCTGGCGAAACAGGACCACATAAGATTAAACTTTCTTCTGGAACATATGTTCTTACTGAGACACTTGTACCGGATGACTTCCACCTTCCTGCTGAAAGCATCACATTCACTGTTAATGATGATGGAACAGTAACAGTAGATTCAACTGCAGCAGATAACAACTCTATCGTTATGATAGATGATGTTGCCGGAGCTCTTAGGATTACTGTTGAAGAAGAAGGAACAGGACGTAGAATTCCAAATGCTATAGTTTCAGTAACTACTAAGAAGACTGATGGAACTACAGAAACAAAAGATTACACAACAGATACTAATGGGCAGATTTATATTCCTAATCTTCCTGTTGGTGATGAGTATTCGTATAAGGTAACTAAGATTCCTGATGGATTTAAGCTCACATCTGTTGGCGAGGAGAAAAATGTAGTTATTAAGGCTAAGGAAGTTACAGAGAAGATCGAGAAGATTGAAACTGCTCAGAAGCCTACTGAGGCTACGACAGAGTCAACGACTGAGACAACTGAAGATAATGACAAAACAACCGAAGCTACAACAGTTACTACTGAGGACACTACAGATAATACAACTGAAAAGACAACAAATGATACTACAGAACCTACTACAGAAGAGCCAGACGATAAAGTCGACAAAGGAAATCTTATCATAACTGTTCTTGATGAAAAGACTAAGAAGCCAGTTCCAAATGCTACAGTTACAGTTAAGAGACCTGATGGTACAACTGGAACATATACTACAGATGAGAATGGACAGATCATTCTTAAGAATATACCAACAGGTGATTATCAGATCACTGTAATAAAGGTACCTGAAGGTTATGATGTAACTACTGGAAAGACTGAGACAGTAAAGGTAGAGAAAGGAAAGACAACCAGTCATACTGCACTGATTACTACTCTTATCACTACTCAGTCACCTGATCCAAATTCAGGACAGAGTTCTGATCAGAGACCAAATACCGGTACTTCATCGGTAAGAACTGGTGATGATACAAGCGTTATACCTATTATCATAACAATGATTCTCTCGCTTGTACTTATCGTGACAATTATTATTCGTAAAAAGAAGAAATAATAATCACATAAAAAGAAAGATGGCAGTTGAAGTCATATGACGTCAGCTGCCATTGCTTTTTCGAGTCTTTTTATTGCTACTTCAATCTTATCCAGAGGGATGGAAGAGTAGTTTATCATATATGAATCTTTACCAACTGAATTGATGTGGATCAAGTGTTCTGCACAGGACTTTCTAAGTGATTCCTCTGACATATTATGTTTAACCCGAAGTATGAAATGTAAACCGGACTTTTCTTCGCTAATCTCAGAGATAGCGGCGAGAGGTCCATTTTTTATGCATTCAAGAATAAGGTCGCGCTTTTTTCTTGATATATTTCTCATTCTGTTTATGTGTTTCTCGTAGTAACCTTCCGATATAAACTTCGCCAGTACAAGCTGCTCGAAGTTTGGAACATTACTTGCATAGAAAGAAAGCTTTTGGTTATATTCATTCATCAGGTGATCAGGAAGAATCATATAGCTGATACGTATAGTAGAAGCCAGACTTTTGGTAAATGTATTCATATATATAACTTTTTCATGAGTATCTATACTATAGAGTGAAGGTATTGGCCGCCCGCTAAGTCTGAATTCACTGTCATAGTCATCTTCAATGATATATCGAGTATCAGATCTTACTGCCCAGTTCATTAGTTCGTATCTTCTTTTTACAGGCATTGTAATGCCCGTAGGGAAATGATGAGATGGGGTTATATGTATTATGTCAACCTGATTCTGCTCGAGAAGTTCTGGTTTGATACCCGATTCATCCATATCTATACGAATACATTTGACTGCATTTGAATCGAGAGTGAGCCCGATTTTCTCGTATCCGGGATTTTCAACTCCATATATGCGGTCGTGTCCTAGTAACTGAATCAGGATACTATATATATTTTCAGTTCCTGCGCCGATGATGATGTTGTCGGGACTTACGTTGATACCGCGGAATTCCCGAAGATAATTTGCGATGGCAATTCTCAGCTCTGCGAGTCCGTTTGAAGGTGGATTCTTCATAAGAAGTTCCTGGTCATCGGACAGAATCCTTCTTGTCAGCTTAGCCCAAGTAGCAAATGGAAATGTAGCTGGATCCGTTGCATTACTCGCAAAGTCTATAAAATCCTTATTATCTCTATTGCCGATATTATCTCTTTCCAGATTTATATCTCTGGTGAATCCAGCCGGCGCTTCGTATCCGGAAAACATTTCTCCTATATCGCTTGCGTAGAACCCTTTTCTTGGAAGGGAGTAGATGAAACCTTCGGACAAGAGCTGATTGTATGAATTCTCAATAGTCATTACGCTGATGGAAAGCTGCTTGGCAAGATTTCTCTTGGAAGGAAGTTTTTCATTAGCTGATATAGTTCCAGATAGGATATCCTGTTTTATGCAGTTGTATAACTGTTCATAAAGTGAAAGCTTAGAGCTTTCAGAAAGAGTATAGGTTAACATAATATACCTCGTTTGAATAATGACTGACATTGTTAAAAATAACAGAACTGATTATTTTAAAAATGTCAGATTTGATTATAATAAACAGCATATTATAAGTCAAGTAATCACAGGAGGTTTACATAACTTTGAAAAGAATACTAACAATTCAAGATATATCATGTCTTGGAAAGTGCTCGATTACGATAGCACTTCCGATAATATCAGCAATGGGAGTTGAAACAGTTATCTTACCTACAGCGGTTCTTTCCACACATACAATGTTTGACAACTTTACGGTGAAGGATCTGACAGATCAGCTGGTCCCTATTACTGAACACTGGAAGAGTCAGGGAGTAAAGTTCGATGCTATCTATACAGGTTATCTCGGTTCGGAAGAAGAGATAGAGATAGCGAAGAAGATATTTGAAGAGTTTGGTGGAGATGATACACTGATATTTATTGATCCAGTCATGGCAGATAACGGAAAACTCTATCCTGCATTTGATATGAAATATGCTAAGCTGAATGCAGGACTCTGTGGAAAGGCAGATATAATCGTTCCGAATGTAACCGAAGCATGTTTTATGACGGATACTGAGTACAGGGAAGAATACGATGAAGCATATGTGCTTGGGCTTCTCGATAAGCTATCAAAGCTTGGGGCAAAGAAAGTAGTTCTCACAGGAATCAGTCTGGCAGAAGGCAAGACCGGAGTATACGGAATAGATACTGTAACAGGTGAGAAGATCATATATCAGAATGACAAGGTTGAAGCTTCGTATCATGGAACAGGTGATATCTTTGCAAGTGTAGCAGTTGGAGCGATCGTTCAGGGGATACCACTTAATGATGCATTCAAGATCGCAGCGGATTATACTGCAGAAACTATAAAAGTAACCATTGAAAATCCTAAACAGCCTTGGTATGGAGTTGATTTTGAGACTACCATTCCGAAGCTGGTTGATACTTTAAAAACCTATAAGTAAAATGTATTCTTCAGGCTCAATTAAAAAAGATAGCACTAATTACATTTTAATGTTAAAATGAAATGCGGGATTTTCCCGTGTTTCATTTTTTCACTTTATAGTAGGAAACTGATTCGTAGTTTAGAATAATAACGATAAATATATTGTATTAGAAGGAAGGACGAGAATGGGAAGACTAATATGTGATAACATATCTGAGATCATTTTCGATATCACGTCGGATTATGAGAAGGGGAGACCGATAGATAAACAGGATATGTTTCGTCTGCCGGACAGATATGAGGTAAGATCTATCATTGATAAACTTAACAGAATAGTTTATGCAGGTTACTATGTTGATAGAACCTATAAGATATATAATCTCAACACAAGTGTTGCTTCACTTACTGAGGATGTAGCATACACACTCAATAAGCAGATTGCACTTGCACTTCATTTTGATCCGGAGATAAGTAAGCTTCCTGATGAAGAAATCAGGGTAATATCTGAAGACTATACAGTAAAGTTTATGAAGAAAATTCCGGAGATCAGAGAATACCTTGATACAGATATTGAGGCTCTTTTTGTGGGTGATCCTGCAGCAGAATCAAAGGATGCGATAGTTATCGCTTATCCGGGACTTTTTGCTATATCGGTTCAGAGATACGCTCATGTACTTTATCAGCTCGGAGTTCCTATCCTGCCTAGAGTTATGACAGAACATGCTCACTCAAAGACAGGAATAGATATAAACCCGGGGGCAACTATCGGAAAGTATTTCTTTATTGATCACGGAACTGGTGTCGTAGTTGGTGAGACAACCGTTATCGGTGAAAATGTAAAGATATATCAGGGTGTTACTCTAGGTGCACTTTCCACCCGTGGTGGTCGTGGACTTATTGATAAAAAGAGACATCCAACCATCGAGGATAATGTAACTATCTACTCAGGAGCTTCAATCCTTGGAGGAGATACAGTGATCGGTGAAGGTTCGGTTATCGGCGGTAACGTGTTCCTTACAAAATCAGTTCCACCAGGAACTAAAGTACACGTTGCAAACCAGGAACTTAAATTCGATGGAAAAGGAATAAAAGACTTAGTTGAGGATGATAATGAATGGTTTTATGTTATCTGATCAACATTTTTAGGAGATAAAATGGCAGAACAGTTATATACAATTCCAGTTAATGATGCATTTGATTCAGAGTGCGAATGTCCACTGTGTCTAATGACTCGTGATCTGGAGAAAGCAGCTATAGAATTCACTATGGGGCCGAGTTATATGGAGGACGATAACAGAGAGAAGACTGATAAGCTCGGATTTTGTCCTAAGCACATTAAAATGATGTATGCGGATAAGAATAAACTTGGTGTTGCTTTGATGCTGAATACTCATATGAATAAAACTAATAGAGAACTAAAGGAATTAGCGGATAAGGACAGTCCGGCATCTAAGGGACTTTTCGGCAGAAAGAAGGAGAAGTCGCCGGTAGTTAAGTATATCGAAGAACTTGAATCAAACTGCTTTGTATGTCAGAGAATAGATCCTATATTTGATAGATATGTTCATACCATATTTCATATGTGGAAGAAAGACGGTGAATTCAGAACAAAGATGGAGAATTGCAAAGGCTTCTGCACTTACCACTATGGAATCTTATATGACAAAGGGGCTGAATATCTGAACCAGACTCAGTATGCAGAATTCCTTAAAGTTCTTAATAAGGTATATTTTGACGGTATGGAAAGGGTTAATTCTGACGTTTCTTGGTTTATAGATAAACATGATTACAGAAATAAAGAAGCTGACTGGAAGAATTCCAAGGACAGCATCCAGAGAGCTATAATTAAAACAGAACATACGATATTAGATGAATAAGTAACAGATCGGGAGTTAGAGTATAACAGGAATAATATTGATGGATAATATTATAAGGCGTGATAAGATTCTAGAATCAATAAAAAACAGTAGTGTACCTGTCAGTGCATCGCAGCTTTCCAGACAGATGGGCGTTAGCAGACAGGTGATAGTCGGTGATGTGGCGCTTCTTCGTGCAGAGGGAAATGACATCATATCAACCCCAAGAGGATATGTGTCTGGTGCCAAGCAGAAAAGTGTTACCAGAAGGATAGCGGTTAATCATACCGCAGAAGAAACACGGACTGAGCTATATACCCTTGTGGATGAAGGGTGTACTGTTGAAGATGTTATAGTCGAACACCCGATATACGGACAGCTGATAGGCGGTCTCAGGCTATCCAGCCGGTATGATGTGGATGAATTCATAAGGAAGTCGGAGGAGGAAAATGCGACACCGCTTTCTGCTCTTACTGAAGGAATTCACCTTCATACAGTAAGTGCAAATTCTGAAGAACAGATAGACAGAGCTGTGGAAAAGCTAAAAAAGCTAGGAGTGTTATTGTAGATTATACATATTGACATTTCGAAGACGTGATAATATAATGTGTCACGTCTTTTGTGTTTTGACAGGTGTCAAGACACAAGGTGTTTTATTTAGGAGAAAAGTTATGAGCGAAACAACTAAAAAGAAAGAGAAGGGTTTTAAAGCCTTTCTTAAAAGAAAGGATATAGAGATATCTCTTTCAAGATACGGAATAGATGCACTAGGTGCGATGGCACAGGGTCTGTTCTGTTCACTTCTTATTGGAACTATCATTAACACTATCGGTACACAGTTCAACATTGGATTCCTTAATGAACCGATTGTAACACTCGGTAAGGAAAATCCCATTCCTTATACAGTGGGTGGACTTGCATCTCTTATGAGTGGTCCAGCAATGGCAGTAGCGATTGCATCGGCACTTAAATGTCCACCGCTTGTCCTTTTTTCTATGATAACAGTTGGTTTTTCTGCAAATGCCCTAGGTGGTGCAGGCGGCCCTCTAGCAGTACTCTTTATTGCTATCATAGCTTCTGAATTCGGAAAAGCAATTTCGAAAGAAACAAAGGTGGATATACTGGTCACACCACTTGTTACTATAGGAATCGGAGTATTTCTTTCATGGCTTATAGCACCATTACTAGGAACAGCAGCCATGTATGTTGGAAATGTTATCATGTGGGCAACTGAACAGCAGCCATTTATCATGGGTATTCTTGTATCGGTTCTCGTAGGTATAGCGCTTACGCTTCCGATATCTTCAGCGGCAATATGTGCCGCGCTTCAGCTCACAGGACTCGCTGGAGGAGCTGCAGTAGCAGGATGTAGTGCTCAGATGGTTGGATTCGCCATCGCATCATTTAAAGAAAATAAATGGGGCGGACTTGTATCACAGGGAATCGGAACATCAATGCTACAGATGGGTAACATTGTTAAGAACCCTCGAATATGGCTTGCTCCAACATTAGCATCTGCTATCACTGGACCTATAGCGACTTGTGTGTTCCAACTTAAGATGAACGGTGCGCCTATCTCATCAGGTATGGGAACTTGCGGACTTGTTGGCCAGATTGGTGTTTATACCGGATGGGTAAATGACATCGCGGCAGGAACAAAGTCAGCCATAACAACTATGGATTGGGTTGGACTTATTCTAATCTCACTAGTATTACCAGCTATCTTATCTCTAATATTCGATCGTATATTCAGAAAAATCGGATGGGTTAAAGACGGAGATATGAAGCTTAACTAATCATATGAAGTCACAAACAGCAATCATGATATATTTTAAGATTGCTGTTTGTTTTTTTTATGATATCATTATAAGTGCGAAAAATAATTCATGAATTTATTGCGAAAGGATGAAGTTTATGCTGAACAAGAAATTCAAAATATTTAAAGGGGAAAGACTTAAAAGAGACTTATGTATTGCATGTGCCGGGGTTATGATGTTAGGTACAAGCGGATGTGGAAAAAAAGAGGAGACAAGCAGGCCGAGCTCAAGTGCTTCGGACAATAACGCGGAATCTACAGAAAGCAAGATGATTGAAGCAAAAGCCGTTCAGGAAGGTACTACATTTGCAGAAACCGAAATCAAATACAAAAAAGATTCCGATATGTTTGTTGATGCAATAGTACAAGGTGAGATACTTTTTACATTGATACAGGAAGATTGTTCTAAACAGCAGAAAGATATAGAACCTGAATTAGAGAGACTAGTAGATAATATATATACTTTCAATGTTAATACTGGAGTTTGTAAAAAAATAACTGATTATAAACCGGAAGATTCAATAGATCTGTATTCATTATGTAGTAATCCAGATGGAGAAATATATGTAATAAAGTATGACAATATAAATGAAACTCAGAAACTATGTAAGATAGAAGATGGAACTCTTGTTGAACAGTTTGATCTGGAAGTCTTAGATTATAATTCTGAAGATCCATATTATTTATGGCTTATAGATAAAAATGGAAATCTTTATACAAAAAATCAGAGTGGAATAAAGATATATGATAAAGATATGAATGAGGTGTTTTCAGAAGAGTTTCCGGGATCAACTATAAGGGCGTCTGCAAATACAAAAAATGGAAATATTGTTGTCTGTTTGAAAAGTGATGTGGAAAATAGTCAACAAAATACAATAATTATATATGATCCTGATTCATATAAAAAGATTAAAGAGATAGAAGTTGAAAAGACTCTTGCATCGAGTGCATTATTTACTGGCGTGGGTAATTATGATTTTTTATATGGTACAAGTAGTGAGTTGTTTGGATATGATATAGCAAGTGGTAGTTCAACCAAAATTATTGATTATGATAGTACGGGTATCGATATAGTTAATGGTTATGGACCTTATATGATTGATGAAAATACTTTCATATATGGAAGAGACGAAGAAGGTGAAAATCCATTTGGAAACGGATTTACTCTTACTAAGTACACCAATCTGGATGTATCGGATAATTCAGCAGCTAAGATTATCACTTATGCTGCCAGATATCAGGATGCGAAGATTAAGCAAGATATCATGGAATACAATAGCTCTCAGTCCGAGTATAGGATAAAGATAGTGGACTATAGTGAAGAAAGTGATCCGGATGCAAAACTAAATGCGGACATAGCTGCAGGAAATTATCCTGATATATATGAGATTTATGAGGGACTTGGAGATGTATCTTTAGGTCAGGGAATAGAAGCAGGTCTCTTTGAAAATCTTACTCCATATATAGAAGAAGATGAAGATGTAAATCTCGAAGACCTTATTCCTGCTGTTAGAACAGCGATAGATATAAAGGGTCAGTACTTTTTCCTGCCATCATCATTTAGACTTTATACACTTGTAGGAAGAGGGTCTGAAATCGGTATGGAACCTGGATGGTCCTATTCAGAGATGAAAGATTACTATTTTTCTTCTCCTGACGCACATCTTTTCACGTCCGAAAATAAAACAGATATACTGAATGTGCTGCTCCAGGGATGTAGCTATGATTTTATAGATGTAAGAAGGGGGACTAGCTATTTCGATAATCGAGCGTTTAAAGATATTCTGGAGATGGCTGATTCTGGTAAAGATGAAAAAAGTGATCTTGAAGAAGCTACTCTTATGGAAGCACAGGATCTTGCTGAGAATAAACGACTGTTTAAAGAAGGCAGTATTTCCTTAGATGATATGGTAACTCTCGATGAGATCTATAAAGGCGATTATTTTATAAAAGGATTTCCTTCAACTGATAATAGCGGAACATTTGTTGAACTTCCTGGAATGGTAGCTATTTCTTCGCATAGTAAGAATAAAGAAGCGGCATGGGAATTCATTAAACGTTATATATCAGAGGATTATCAGGGAAAACATTATCAGTATTTTAATGGAGATCCGACTAGAACCGATGTATTTAATGTTAAGTGTAAGGCTTTAAAAGCAACTAAAGATACAAAAGATAAATATGGTAATACGGTATTTCCTTTGGAACTTTCTTATAAATGGGGAGAGTATGAGATCAATAGGCGACCTATACAGATGAAGATATAAAAAGATATACTACAGCTCTTGATAATTCTGTTGGAATCTGGATTAGTGATTACAAGATTCAGAAAATTGTCGATGAAGAGGCAGAAGCTTACTTTGAAGGCAAAAAGTCTGTGGATGAAGTGGCGACAAACATCGAGGAAGAGGTTAATAAGAGCTTAGATGGCAATAAATGATGTTGAATCATCGGCTGAAATAGAATAATCAGCTAAAATAATAATATCTAACGGCAATCTTAATAATTTGTTAAGATTGCCGTTTATTTATTTTAATTATTCTATCGTATCATTCGTTTGAAATGAAACATATGACTAAGCTGCATTACAGAAAATTACGCTTAAATGTTAAATAATTAACGATAAACGTAAAAAAGTAATTGACAAACGTTAATTGTATTTGTACAATGTTTCCACGTGGCGAAGCTTGGTGTGATAGTTATATAAACTGTCGATTTATATGGAAGGAAGGATTTTATATGGTCAATAAGGAATTTAAAAACAGACAATTAAAGCGTGCGTTATGTATCGCTTTTGCCGGAATGATGATGCTTGGAGCATGTGGCTGTGGAAAAAGAGGTTTAAATGTAAATGAAAAGAATAGTGAGGCAGCCGATAGCAAAGTAGCAGAAGCTAAGAATATTTCGGAAGGTACTACATTCGCTGAAACAGAGTTTAATGGTCCATCAGGTGAAGGTGGAATAGTATCAAGCGCTGGAGTAGGTGATAGTATCTATTATGTAAATAATCAGTATAAGTTAAAAGAAGGCGTTAGTTCTGATAGTCCAGATTCTATGGAGAATTATGAAGTAACCAGTACGATAAGTAAGTTTGACGTAAATAGTGGAGAAGCGAAGGATATTGTACAGTTAACGCCTAAGGATGGAAACTTTATTAGAAATCTGATCAAAGGAGCGGATGGAAGCATATATGCTATGGTCTTCGCTTTAGAAAGTGAAGCGGGTAAGCTTTGCAAGATAGAAGATGATAAGCTTGTTGACGTTATTGATATGGCTAACTTTGGAGATGATTCAAATTCTGATATTCCATCATCGATTGAGGTAGTCGATAAGAATGGTAATTATGTTATTAATTCAGATAATGGTATAAAAGTATACGACAAAGATTCAAAAGAACTTTTCTCAAAACAGATACAGGATGGCTATATCTTTGGGACTGTTAATACTAAAGATGGTGATATAGCAATATATTTGGAAGCATATGATAGTGATAGTGATAAGTATAATAACAAGGTTATCATACTTGGTACTGAGCCGTATGAGGTAAAGAAAGAATTACCTTGGGAAGGCATGCTTTCATACTCTACCCCACTCATAGAAAGTAGTGGCGATTATGACTTTTTATATAGAACTAGATCTGATTTGTTTGGATATGATATAGCAAGTGATAAATCTACAAAATTAGTGGATTTTGATAATTCGGATATAAATTCGGATAATTGTTCTGATATATACATGATTGATTCGAATACATTTGTAATTGGTGAAAATAAATATGAAGGAGATAGTGGTGAAGACTGTACCTTTGCATTTAAAAAGTATTCTAACAAGGATGTAGTTGATGCATCTGACAAGACGTTACTTACTTATGCGGTATTATACGCTGATGGAGATCTTAAGAATGATATCATAGATTTTAATAAGTCTCAGGATAAATATAAGATTAAGCTGGTTGATTATAGTGAGGAAGAAGATCCATATACAAAGATGAGTGCAGATATAGCAGCTGGTAATTATCCTGATATATATGATCTGAATGATGGACTGGGAGATATATCGCTTAATCAGGCAATAGAGAAAGGTTTATTTGAAGATCTTTCGCCATATATTGAGAAAGATGATGCAGTAAATCTTGACGATCTGATTCCGAGTGTTAAAAATGCAATTGATAAAGATGGAAAGTGTTATTTCCTGCCGGCATCATTTTCGCTTTATACACTCGCTGGTAAAAAGGCTGATCTGGGTGAAGAATCAGGATGGTCTTATGCTGAGATGAAGAAGTATTGTGCAGACAAAAAAGATTCACATCCGTTCTATTCTGATAATAAAAAAGATACTCTGGAAAGTCTGCTTGATGGATGCTGTAATGAATTTATTGACTGGGAAAAGGGAGAATGTAGTTTCGACAATCAGAATTTTAAGGATATTCTTGAGATAGCTAATCAGGGCAGTAACGAAGAAATGAATTATGATGATGGAATGAGCGAGATGCAAAAGTTTGCAGATGGAAAAATAATGTTTATGAATGGATCGCTGGCGCTCGAGAATATGTCAGAACATACCGATACTTATAAAGGTGACATTGTTATAAAAGGTTATCCATCTGCGGATAACAGTGGATCATTCATATCACTTAAAAGAATGGCAGCTATTTCATCAAAGAGTGAAAATAAGGATGCTGCATGGGAATTCGTTAGACGTTATGCGACTGAGGAGTTTCAGGGTAAACATTATCAGGGCTTTTGGGGAGATCCTACTCGAAAAGATGTGTATGATGTAGCTTGTGAAACAGCAACAGCAACTAAAGAAACAACAGACAAGTATGGTAATAAAGTAACTCCTAGGAATGATTCATATGTAATGGATGGTTATACTGTTACATTAAGACCATTAAAAGAGGAAGAAGTTAAAACGTATACGGCAGCGGTTGAAAAAGCGGCTGGTCTCTGGTCAAGCGACCATAAAGTTATAGAAATTATAAGTGAGGAAGCAGGGGCTTACTTCGCTGGTGATAAGTCAGTGGATGAAACTGTGAAACTTATCGAGAATAGAGTTAATACTTATATTAACGAAAATAAATAATTTCTCTATTTTGGAATCGGGTGTCAGAAGGTTTCTTCTGACACCTGATATATATTTTAGATAAATAATATAGATTTTTAAGCGGGAAAGATATATGGAAATGTCTAAAAAGAAGGAACCGAAGAAAAATAAGAATAATATAAAAAAGAAGATAAGATCTATTGTTTTTTTAGGTCCAAGTATAATCGGTGTGATTGTTTTTTTTATAGCTCCATTTATGGTTGTAATATATTATTCGCTGATAGACAGCGTGATCAACAGACAACCGGTTGGATTAGATAACTATATTAAAGTATTTGGAAATTCAGCATTTCTGGATGCATCAAAGAATACGGCTGTATTCTCTTTAGTAGCAGTTCCATTGGCAATCGTGTTGTCACTGGTCATGTCTATTATTCTGGAACAGAATATCCCTATGAAAAGTATGTTCAGGACATTTTTCTTAAGTCCGCTTATGGTTCCGACGGCATCGGTAGTACTTATATGGCAGGTTTTGTTTGACTATCATGGTGTTGTAAATGAGGCGGCTAAGTTCTTTGGTCAGACACCTGTTGACTGGTTGAAATCAGATTATAGTCAGATAGTTGTAGTTATTCTGTTTTTATGGAAAAATCTTGGATATAACATGGTGCTTTTTATGGCTGCACTTGCGGCTATTCCGAAGGATTTACTGGAAGTCTCGTGGCTTGATGGTGCTTCTGCATGGAAGCAGTTCTGGTATATAAAGTTCAGATATATTACACCTACTATATTTTTCGTGGGTATCATGTCTTTGATCAATTCATTTAAAGTATTTAGAGAGGTATATCTTCTTTCAGGTGATTACCCATATGACAAGCTGTACATGTTACAGCATTTTATGAACAATACATTCCGGAGTCTGGATTATCAGAAGCTATCTACAGCTGCTATAATCATGTGTCTATTTATGATCGTTATAATTGGATTTTTATTTGTGATTGAGAAAAAACTTGGTGAAGATTTAGAGGGATAGAAGTGATGAAACAAGCAATAAGAAAAATAACAATTACAATAATAGCTGCGGTTTTTGCGATATCATTTCTGCTTCCCACTATTTTGACATTTACCAATTCATTTATGTCTGAACAGGAGATAAGCTCGAATTATGGAGTTATCTTTGGAAAAGAAGATTCAAATTCAGATGATAGTTCGGGAGTTCAAAGAAGCAGTTCCTATCACAGTGAGCTGGTTAATCTGAAACTAATCCCTGATATGGTGGTTGGAACGCAGTATGAGACGGTATTATTTAAAAGTCCTGATTATCTGATGAAGTTCTGGAATTCAGTTTTTTTGGTAATACCAATCTTGATTGGTCAGGTTTTGGTAGCGCTCGGAGCGGCTTATAGTTTTATGCGATTCCGAGGGCGGATTAAGGAAATCATCTTCTTTGTTTATATAATACTTATGCTCATGCCTTATCAGGTCACGCTTGTACCGAATTATCTTGTGGCTGATACGCTGGGGCTTCTGAATACAAGGTGGAGCATAATACTACCGGGCGTTTTTTCAACGTTCAGTGTATATCTGCTTACGAAGTATATGAGACGTATTCCGACGTCGATCATTGAAGCGGCTCAGCTGGATGGAGCAAATGAATGGCAGATATTTACCAAGGTGGCAATACCTCTCTGTAAGGGGCCAATCATGTCGGTTGCCATACTTGTTTTTATAGATTTTTGGAACATGGTTGAGCAACCGATTATCATGATGAGTAACAATTTCTATCATCCCCTTTCTGTATTTCTATCACAGATTAATGGAGGTGAGATAGGAGTGGCATTCTCGGTGGCAACTATATATATGATTCCTCCGATACTTTTATTCCTCTATGGAGAAGAGTATCTGGTAGATGGAATAACGTCTATGTCAGGAGTGAAGGGATAATGAGTGAAAGGATGGATTCTATGGACCCAATGGAAGTAAACGATATAGAAATTGATGAGATACCTGTTAAAAAGATAAAAACACTTAAAATGGATGATGAGAATGAAGAAGAAAAATCTACGGAACTTACAGTTGTGGAACGAAGCCATGAACTGATGACCGGTTTTAGAGAATATGTTAAGAAATCCGGAGAGGGGCTGACTGTCAGAAAAAAGGTTGTCAGAAAGGTAACTGCGATATTGCTCGTAATTCTGGCACTGCTTACATTTTTCTCAAATACTATCATGAACTATTCATTGCCGGAGGTTTCTACGGTAACTGTAGGCAAGGGAAGTGTTTCACAGAAGGTTTTCTGTCAGGGGACTGCTGAACTCAGTAAGGATGTTCAGATGGTTGTTTCTGGTGATAGAGTTGTAAAAGAGGTGTTTTTTGAGGATGGTGATACTGTTCAGAAGGGTGATGTGATAATGTCTTTTGAAGAGACAGAGGACGCAAATCTTGAGCAGGCAGAAAAAGAATTGGATAACATGGAACTTGAGTATAACAAGTCACAGCTTCGTCAGGGGAGTGATTATTCTTCTGATGAAGAACAGATTGGAAATGCTCAGACTGAACTTAGTGATGCAGAGGCAGCACTTAATCAGGCGAGAACTGATGCGGCTGATCTGAAAACTGCGAAGATAGCTCAGGATGATGCTCAGAAAAAATATGACGATAAATATATAGAAGTATCGGGGCTTCAGTCACAGGTTGATGGATATGCTGAGAAGGATGATAAAAAGAAAAGTAAAGAATATGAGAAGATGAAATCTGATCTCTCAAAAGCACAGGAAGAGCTTACTGCGTTAGAATTGGAACTTAATGCTGCTAAAGAAACTGTTGTTGCTCTATCTGAAAAACCATCTGTGGCGGCTGCAGAATCTGCACTTTCAGAAAAACAGAGATCTCTTAATTCTTTAGAAAAAAGTTATGAGCATAAGAAAGCTGATGATAGTCTGGAGGAACAGAAACATCAGCTGGATGATGAAAAGAACTTAAAGGATATAGAAAAGCAGAAGAAAAAGATTAAGAAGCTTAAATCAGTATCTGATTTTAAAGAGATAAAAGCAAAAGAATCAGGAATTATAACCGGATTGACAGCAAAGAGTGGTGATAAGCTTGCTGCAAATGCATCAGTGGCGTGCATCCAGCTGGCAGATAGTGGATATGAGGTCAGCTGCTCAATCTCTAAGAAAGAAGCGGAGCTTATCAAAGCCGGAGAAGAGGCTTCTGTAGATAACATATATGATAAAGACATCAGCGCTTCAGTTAAAAGTGTAAAAGCTGATCCAAGTGATCCTAATCAGAAGAGTATAGTTAAGTTCGCAGTAAAAGGAGATATAAAAGCAGGAGAAACTGTTCAGTTGTCGGTAGGTCATAAATCTGATAAATATGAAACCGTCGTTCCGAAGAGTGCAGTTAAAGAAGGATCCAAAGGAAAGTTCATTTATGTAGTAAAGTCAAAACCAACTCCTCTTGGAAACAGATATATAGTAAAGCAGGTTGATGTAGATGTTAAGGCTACTGATACCAAGAATTCTGCAGTGGCTGGTGACGTGAGTGAATATGAAAACGTAGTGGTTAATTCTTCGAAACCACTGGATGATAAACAGCAGGTTAGATTAGCTAACTAAAAAGGTAGATATGGAAAAGAGAGAAAAGATTACAATTGGAATAATAATCATCTCAGTGATCGCATTTGCATCTGTTTTATTTATGGAAAAGCAGCGACTGGATAAATCATATTCGCAACTGGCGTATGTTAGATGGGCCGGTAATGGAGATGGAAGTGGTTATAGCCAGGTGAGTGTTTTTTATGATGAAAAAGATAGCCCGGGTTTAGATGAGATTAAGAAGATGAGAAATGAGATCAATCAAAAACTGAGAGAAGATGCACTTCTGGATTCTGATGGACAGGGTAAAGTGTGGACCGATGCTTATTCGGCAGTTAAGGATATAAGTATCCGTAAAGACACAGATTCAATTCAGGTTAAAGCATATCTTGTAGGAGGTGATTTCTTTCAGATTCATCCTATAAAGCTTAAAAGTGGAAATTATCCTGATACGGAAGATCTTCAGATTCTTCTGGATGAGAATGCTGCATGGAATCTTTTTGGAAGCAGTGATATAGAAGGCCTGAAGGTATGGATAGATGATGCGGTATTTACTGTTTCAGGAGTCGTGGCTTATGAAGACACGGGACTTAATTACATGGCTATTGGAAATCGTGATACGGTATACATACCATATGAGACATATGCAGCTCTCAAGAAGATTGATGAAAAGAATCAGCCAGGGGGAGCGGCTATGGAAGAGGAAGGGGCTGAATTAGAAGGTACATTTACAGGAAATGATGGAGCTTCGGAAGATGATTCGGAAAAGCTAAGAATAACCTGTTATGAAGCTGTGCTTCCTAATCCTATA
Source organism: Eubacterium sp. (assembly GCA_017539165.1). Taxonomy (GTDB): domain Bacteria; phylum Bacillota; class Clostridia; order Lachnospirales; family Lachnospiraceae; genus Eubacterium_Q. Next base: position 71,401 of record JAFYHN010000047.1, on the reverse strand, counting down.
AAGAATTACGGCTTCAATATGCTTAATGAGACAAATGGTATAGCCCTTCTTTCTGATGAAGAGAAAGAGAAACAAAGATCTACGCTGAACTTTGAAGGAAAAGAGATTGTTGACAATTCGTCACGTTATAAAATCATGTCTCTTATAGAAAGGATGAGAGAGAGAAAGTACTCTGATATGCGGACCAATGCAGTAGCATATCCGTATTGGGAAAATCTGGCCAGATATGAAGAAACCAGATGTATTCATATCATGATTTCCGGATGCATAATAATGTTTCTGATCGTTGTGATGATTGTGAGAATGGTACGAAACAGAAAACGCTCCGATAAGGCTGCTATGCTCATTGTCCAGGAATAATCAAAATAATTTTATCTTGCATCGAAATATTAAGGCGGTTATAATCATAAGATATTGATAAAGGAACTTAATATGATAGGAGTTAGATAATGAGTAGCATAGGATTTGACAATGACAAATACCTTGATATGCAGTCAAAACATATCAGAGAGAGAATAGGTGAATTCGGAGGTAAGCTGTATCTTGAATTTGGTGGAAAGCTTTTTGATGATTATCATGCATCAAGAGTTCTTCCGGGATTTAAACCTGATTCCAAGATTACAATGCTTAAACAGCTTAAAGACCAGACTGAAATAGTAATAGCTATCAAGGCCGGTGATATAGAGAAGAATAAGGTCAGAGGCGATATCGGAATCACATATGATATGGATGTACTCAGACTTATAGATGCATTTACAAATAACGGACTTTTTGTAGGTTCTGTTGTTCTTACTCAGTTTGCTGAGCAGCCGGCTGCTGTTGCTTATGAGAAGAAACTTAAGGCTCTGGGACTTAGAGTGTACAGACATTATCCTATAGCAGGATACCCATCAAATATCCCGATGATCGTAAGTGATGAGGGATTCGGAAGAAATGATTATATTGAGACGACCAGACCGCTTGTTGTAGTAACAGCTCCAGGACCAGGGAGTGGTAAGATGGCAACATGTCTTTCACAGCTTTATCATGAGCAGAAGAGAGGCGTGAAAGCAGGATATGCGAAGTTTGAGACATTTCCTATCTGGAACATTACACTTAATCATCCTGTCAATCTTGCATATGAAGCTGCAACAGCAGATCTTAACGATGTGAATATGATAGATCCGTTCCACCTTGAGGCGTATGGTGAGACGGTTGTAAACTATAACAGAGATGTAGAAGTATTTCCTGTTCTAAAAGCTATGTTTGAGAAGATTCAGGGAGAGAGTCCTTATAAGTCACCGACTGACATGGGTGTTAATATGGCGGGGTACTGTATTGTGGATGATGAGGCTACAAGAAAAGCATCTAACCAGGAGATAATCAGACGTTACTATCAGGCGATGTGTGATAAGAGAAAAGGAGATGCTGGAGACGGCGCGGTTCAGAAGATTGAGCTTCTGATGAAGAAAGCTGGAATATCAGTATCTGACAGACCGGTTGTAGCTGCTGCTAATATCCGTGCTGAGGAGACAGGCAATCCTGCAGCTGCTATGGAAATGCCTGATGGAAGTATCATCACTGGGAAGACATCGACACTCCTTGGAGCATCTTCAGCTCTTATACTTAATGCACTAAAAGTACTTGCTGGAATAGATGACAGCGCTAAGCTGATATCCCCTCAGGTAATTGAGCCTATAATGGATCTTAAGGTTTCCTACCTTGGAAATCATAATCCATTACTTCACATTGATGAGATTCTCATAGCCCTTGCTATTGAAGCTATTCAGAATCCGGAAGCAAAGGCGGCATATGACCAGCTTCCAAATCTTGCAGGACTTGAAGTTCATTCATCAGTTATTCTTTCACAGGTGGACGTGGGAGTATTCAAAAAACTCGGAATGAATCTTACATGCGAACCAAGATATCAGAATAAGAAGTTATTCCATACCTAAGATACTTAAAAGATGACAGATGAAATCAGATTTCATCTGTCATCTTTTTGCTTGCGATAGAGTGGTCAAGATATTATAATTAGAAGCATCTTATTTATGGGTAAAAAAGGAAAAAATGATGAGGGCAAATAATAAAGTTGTAACTTTTATCAAGGTGGTTATCTTCATGTTATTGGGTTTTGCGGCCGCCCTTTTGGTTTTGTATATGGTGGTCGGGCGTGATAAAGGAGAAGATAAAACCGAGTTCACGACCTATAACGGAAATGATTCTGGAGTATCTGATGGTCAGGAGATACCGAATTCTTCTGGAGATGAAGTTGCTCAAACTGTTGAAACTGTCCCAGAAAGTGTAGCGGAAGATGTTGCAGAGGCAGTTACTGAAGGAGTTACAGAAGGTATTTCTGAAGCAGTAACAGAAGAGGCTACTACAGAGGAAATTACTACAGAAGAGACAACTCGATCTGATGAGCGTGATCCTGATGTTGAGAAAATCTTGTCAGGAATGAGTATACATGAAAAATGTTGTCAGCTCTTTATGGTTACACCAGAAGCTCTAACAGGTTATTCTCGAGTTACAGAAGCAGGAAATGTTACAAAAAGCAGCATGCAGGATTACCCGGTTGGAGGCTTAATCTACTTTTCCAATAATATCGACACAACTAATCAGGTAAAGGCGCTTCTGGAGAATACTTCAAAGTATGCTACGGAGATTTCAGGTTTCCCGATGTTCCTTGGTGTAGATGAAGAGGGAGGAAATGTAGCAAGATGCGCTGACAAGCTTGATGTTCCGCAACTTAAGGATATGTACGAGTATAAGTCACAGGGAACAAGTACTGCGTACAGTAATGCTAAAACTATAGCAACATATCTTAAAGACCTTGGATTTAATACTGATTTTGCTCCGGTAGCGGATACATGGTCTAATTCGGAGAATACCGTAATAGGTAAAAGAGCTTATAGTGATAATTTTTCAGAGACGGCAGCGCTTGTTTCTTCAGCTGTAAGTGGATTTAAAGATACGGGAATTGTTTGTTCATTAAAGCATTTCCCGGGACATGGAGATACTGTGACGGATTCTCATGATTCCGCGGCTTTCACAGAAAAAACAGAGTCTCAGCTGATGAACGAAGAGTATCTGGCTTTTAAGAGCGGTATAGATGCTGGTGCTGATATGGTTATGATCGGTCATATAACGGCTAAGGCTATATCGTCAGAACCCGCTTCGGTTTCGAAGGAAGTTATAACAGGGGAACTGAGAGGTAAACTCGGGTATAATGGTATAGTTATAACTGATGCGCTCAATATGGGGGCGGTTTCAAATGAATACACCAGCTCTGAGATTGGTGTCAAATGTATTGAAGCGGGAGTTGACATAATACTTATGCCGACAGATTTCAAATCTTGTCTTTCGGGACTTGAAGAAGCCGTTAATAGTGGAAAAGTATCCGAAGAGAGGATAAATGAAAGTGTCAGAAGGATACTTAAGGTAAAGCTTTCTATGAAGTAAAGTGGGAGATGTAAGGTATGGGACTTTTTGGCAGGCATAAAGATAAACAACTGGAATCGATAATTAACCAGATACGCGTTGATCTGAGTAACAACTATAAGGACAATGCTAAAGAGAACGTTGCTTTACTTGAACAGACTCTTGAGACGAAGAAGGCGAACTGTAAACTGTCTGATATTGAATCTTATGAAAAACTGCTGAAAGAATTCAAGGAAGATATAGCGAACTTTAAGAGGACGTATTAGTATCATTAAGTCTCGCTGTTTAGATTGATTTTATATAATGAGTTTTATGGAATGCATTTCAAAATGGAATGCATTCTTTTTTTGAGGGGTTGACAATCATGTAGATATGTGATACTTTGTTAATGAGTTAGCTACATGAGTAACTAACCAAAGAGGTGCGCACGATCGGCTTCCCGCAATTTGATAAAACTTTTTATGAGAAAAAGGGGACTTAAAGATGATTTATGTGATTTTTGCACAGGAAAGGAGGAAAACAATTTGGAAATAGATGAGAAATCCCTTACCCCACTTTTTATACAGATAGCTGAATGGATAGAGAGTGAGATACTATCCGGAAATATTGAAGAAGGTGAAAGTATTCCGTCAACAAATCAGTTTGCATCTATTTATGGGATAAATCCTGCGACTGCAAGAAAAGGATTTGATCTTCTGACGGATGAAGGAATCATTTACAAGAAACGAGGTATCGGAATGTTTGTATCTGATGGAGCGAGAGAGAAGCTCAAAAGTAAAGCAAGGAACAAACTTATAGAAGAAAGTGTATCGATGCTTATAGAGAATGCTAAGAAGCTCGGTATAACAAAAAATGAACTGATAGATATTATTGGAAAAGATAGAAACTGGGAGGATGAAGTATGATCACAGTTGAGATAGATGGAGTTTCAAAAAGTTTCGGAAATACAAAATTATTTGAGGATTTAAGTCTTGATCTGGAAGACGGAAAGACTTATGCATTACTTGGAAGAAACGGATCAGGTAAGACGACCCTTATGAATCTGATGTGTACTAAGTATATTCCGGACAGTGGAGTTATAAAAATTATGGACGAAGAAGCGTATGAGAATGAAAAGGCGCTTTCGTACATATGCTTTATGAAGGATTACATCCCTGCATTTGAGGATATGAGATTATCTGCGATATTTAAATATGCTGAGAAATTTTATTCAAACTGGAATAAGGAACTGGCTCAGCAGTTGTTGAAACAGTTTAATCTGAAGAAAGAAAAGATATACGGCCTCTTGTCTAAGGGACAGCAGACGGCAGTGGGACTAATAGTCGGCCTGTGCAGCAACACCAGAGTACTACTTCTGGATGAGATATATTCCGGCCTGGATGCAGTTGCCAGAAAAGAGCTGTATACAATAATCATGCAGGAGCAGGAAAGATTTCCGAGAACACTTGTCTTGTCGAGTCATCTGATAGATGAGATGACAAATCTGTTCACTGATGTATTGATCTTGGATGATGGAAAGATAATCCTGAATGATACATTAGATACAGTTCAGGTCAAGGCGAGAAAGCTGACAGGTCGAAAGGATGTTGATGATATACTGTCAGAAAAGAATATTCTTGGAAAAACTCAGGTTGGACCTATGACAGAAATTTATGTATATGATGACATTTCTGAGAAAGAATTGTCGGAGCTAAGAGATAGAGAGTATCAGATATCTTCACTGAATCTTCAGGAACTCTTTGCGGCTATGACAACGAAATGATCAGAATAGGACGGAGGTAATTGATATGACGAATTATATTTACAACAACATATCATTCATCCTTCTGGTTGTGTTCGAGTGCGTATATGTTTTTGTTGATCCATTAATTGACAAGGACTTTGATGTCAGAAGAGTGTTTGACCACAGAAGGGTGAAGAATATCAAGGAGAATGCGGTGAAGCATCTTTTTGCAATAGTTATGACATTCTTTGTGTATGTGATATTTTGTGAAGGTGCTATACAGTTGCTATATGATGGTGTAGATAGACCTGTGCGTGCGGTAGTCAATGAAGGTGTTGTTCAGGTACTAACTGACGGTACGGAAAAACTAAGACCTGGAATCGGAAGTGAAGTTAATCCGATTGGTTATGTTGCGCTGGCGTTTTTACTTGCGGCAATATATATGCTGAACAGTGGAATGACAGATAAGTTGAAATATAGAGTTATGCTTATCAGTGTATTTGCTTCAGCTCCGGTATTAATGCTTATAGGCATGATCAGAGGATGGATGATGAATAGATATATGTGGATATTTGCACTGGGATACGGAATTATAGCTGTTATGGTGCTCCGAATGTTTCTTCATTATTGGAAGAAAGAGGATGTGAGGTGATGTTATGCGTGGAAGAAAAAAAATGAATCTGAGAGATGTGGCTATATTCGTGCTGTTCCTGGTACTATTCTTTATGATTTTTCCACCGATATTTTTATCTATATCTGATGTGTCTCATGGAATGTCATTATGGGATTCTTTAAATGAAACTACATTGGATGGTTTACTTTTGGATTGGGCTGTTATAATTGGGATATTTGTCAAATGTCTTCTGGAAGGAAAGGGAAAGAAGAAAAATCTGTATATGACATTTGGCATGAATAAAAGAGCCTATTATAAACTGACCATGAAGGAAAATAGTATTAAAGCCTGTATCTTTGCGGTTGTTAGAATGATGTACCTGTTTTTGATATGTCAGTTTCTGGATTATCGAGGTTTCTTTGATGATTACTTGGACTTAATTGTTTATCTGCCATTATCTGGATATATGATATATATGATCATTGCAATGAGTAAAGATGTTCTTGATTCTATATATGTATCAGAGAAGATAAGGTTAATCAGAGAAGAAGGGCTGACTAAAACACATAAGGCAGTAAAGAGAAGTGCAGAAAAAATCGTGTTTATGCATGTTATTATATCGTGGATAATGTGCTTTGCGATGCATCCAGATATTAATGATTTTATTTACGATATAACTGAAGTGTTTAAATTTAGAATAGATTGGTTTTGGACTCATGGCTCGTATGGAATGTACAGAGTGAGGGGGGGAATATATCATATGGCATTGCTGTCAATTTGTTTTGTGATAACATGGTTGCTATATAGAAAAGAAAATCTAAAGAAACAGGACTGGATCGAAGGATAAAAAAGAAAAAAATTAGAAAAGAAAAGCTTGACATTTCTGTCGGGAATGTGGTAAAGTACGAAATCGATGAGCTGCCGTAGACAGCAGGTGTTCATATGAACGTAACGCCGGATGGTTACCTGCCGAGGAAGAATCGTAGTTTTCAGAGTGATTCACTCAGAAACATTTATCACGAATTCACACCTCTGTCTATGCGTAAGCATAAGCAGAGGTTTTCTTTATTATCAATGCGCAGCCGTTAATCTATAAGGAGGTGCAATAAGTTGGCAAAGATTGAAGAGAAGAAGCCTATAGTTCAGGAAATCAAGGAAAACCTTGATGGTGCTAAGGCAGTAGTTCTTGTTGATTATCTTGGACTTACAGTAGAGCAGGATACAGCTCTCAGACGTGCCACTAGAGAAGCAGGACTTATATACAAGGTATATAAGAACACAATGGTTAATCTTGCTATCGAGGGTACAGAGTTCGCTGAGCTTTCAAAAGATCTTGAAGGACCTACAGCAGTTGCTATCTCAAAGGATGATGCAACAGCTCCTGCAAGAGTTATCGCAGGTTTTGCAAAGAAGGCTGACAAGCTCGAGCTTAAGAGTGGTGTTGTTGAAGGTGCTTACTATGATGCAGATGGTATCAAGAAGATCGCAACAATCCCATCAAGAGAAGAACTTCTTTCCAAGTTCCTTGGAAGCATTCAGTCACCTATTACTAACTTCGCAAGAGTTATTAATCAGGTTGCAGAGCAGAAGGGTGCAGAGGCTTAAGTCAAGCGTCGCATAACCGGAATCATTTAAATGTATGAACAGTTGAAAATTGTTCGAATTATTAAATCAAATTATAATGGAGGATATTAAAATGACAGTAGAAGAGTTAGTAGCTGCTATCGACGAGCTCACAGTTCTTGAGCTCAATGACCTTGTAAAGGCAGTAGAAGAGAAGTATGGTGTATCAGCAGCAGCTGGTGTTGTAGTTGCAGCAGCAGGCGGAGCTGAAGGTGGTTCAGCAGAAGAGAAAGATGAGTTCGACGTAGAGCTTACAGATGTTGGAGCTGAGAAGATCAAGGTTATCAAGGCTGTTCGTGAAGTAACAGGTCTTGGACTTAAGGAAGCTAAGGAAGCAGTTGAGGGTGCTCCAAAGGTACTTAAGGAAGGTGCTTCAAAGGCAGAGGCTGAGTCAATCAAGGCTAAGCTTGAGGAAGTTGGAGCTAAGGTTACACTTAAGTAATTAAACTTCTATGTAGATTTAAAATGCAAGTGGTAAAAAAACCACTTGCATTTTTTTTATGGAAATGTTAGAATTGTAACTTGTCATTATAGGCTAACGTGGATTCTTGCGCTTATTGCATCGCAGGCATATTTTTTGATGCGTTTAAAAGGCTGATTTTAGCCGCGTGAGAGTCGGGAAATAGTATATATTGATAAAAAATACGAGAGGTGAAGTGCGTCACATGGAAAAGTACAGAATGCGTCCTATCAAGTCCGGTAAGAACACACGTATGAGCTATGCTAACAAGCAGGAAGTTCTGGAAATGCCTAACCTTATTGGAGTTCAGGTTGACTCTTATAAGTGGTTCCTCGAGGAGGGTCTCGAAGAGGCATTTAAGGATATCAGTCCTATTACAGATTTCACTGGAAAGCTTAGTCTTGAGTTTGTGGATTACCGGCTTTTTGAAGAGGATAAAAAATACACTATTGAAGAGTGTAAAGAACGAGATGCTACATATTCAGCTCCTCTTAAGGTTAATGTTCGTCTTATTAATAATGAGACAGGGGAGATTAACCAGCATGAGGTATTTATGGGAGATATGCCGCTCATGACCGAGACCGGTACATTTGTCATCAATGGTGCTGAACGTGTTATCGTCAGTCAGCTTGTTCGTTCCCCTGGTATATATTATACTATCGGCCGTGATAAGACCGGTAAGAAGCTCTTTTCATGTCAGGTTATACCTAACAGAGGTGCGTGGCTTGAGTATGAGACAGATGCAAATGACGTATTCTATGTTAAGGTAGATAGAAATAGAAAGGTTCCTGTAACAGTTCTTGTAAGAGCTATGGGTATAGGAACAGATGAGGAGATTCTCGAGCTTTTTGGTGACGAGCCTAAGCTTCGTGCGTCATTCGAGAAGGATCCTTCAAAGAACTATGAAGAGGGTATTCTTGAGCTTTATAAGAAGCTTAGACCAGGTGAGCCTCTTGCTGTTGAAAGTGCAGAAAGCCTTATCAACGCAATGTTCTTTGATCAGAGAAGATATGATCTGGCTAAGGTTGGACGTTTTAAGTTCAATAAGAAACTCAATCTTACTAGCCGTATAGTAAACTTTATCCTTGCTGAGGATGTTATTGATCCTCTTACAGGGGAAGTTCTTTTTGCGCAGGGTGAGATTGTAACTAAAGAAGCGGCAAAGATTATTCAGGATAGTGCAGTTGATCACGTTGTTGTTCAGACTGAAGATGCGAACGTAAAAGTTCTTTCTAATATGATGGTTGATATTCGTCCATGGATAGCTGACAGACTTCCGGGAGTTGATCCGGAAGAACTCGGAATCTATGAGAGTGTATACTATCCAGTACTTGCTGAACTTCTTGCAGAGTATGATGATGAGGAAGAGCTTAAAGAGGCTATCAAGAATAGTGTAGTTGAGCTTATTCCTAAACATATAACTAAAGAAGACATTCTTGCTTCAATCAACTACAATATGCATCTTGAGTATGAGGTTGGTTCTGATGATGATATCGACCACCTTGGAAACAGACGTATTAAGTCAGTTGGTGAGCTTCTTCAGAATCAGTACCGTATCGGTCTCTCAAGACTTGAGAGAGTTGTAAGAGAGCGTATGCAGACACAGGATATCGATACACTGACTCCACAGTCACTTATCAATATCAAACCTGTTACTGCAGCAGTTAAGGAGTTCTTTGGTTCATCGCAGCTGTCACAGTTCATGGATCAGAACAACCCACTGTCAGAGCTTACACATAAGAGACGTCTTTCAGCACTTGGACCTGGTGGTCTTTCAAGAGAAAGAGCCGGATTCGAGGTTCGAGACGTTCACTATACACATTATGGTCGTATGTGTCCTATCGAGACACCTGAAGGACCTAACATCGGTCTTATTAACTCACTTGCTACATTTGCACGTATCAACCAGTATGGTTTCATTGAGGCTCCATACAGAAGAGTAGATAAGACAGATCCAGCTAATCCGGTTGTAACAGACGAAGTTGTTTACATGACAGCTGATGAAGAGGATAACTACATCGTAGCTCAGGCTTCTGAGCCACTTGATGAGCAGAGTCATTTCATCAACAAGAATGTTGCCGGACGTCGTAGAGAAGAGACATCTGTATTCCCTAAGAATACTATTGATTTCATGGATGTGTCTCCACGCATGGTATTCTCAGTTGCTACATCGATGGTGCCATTCCTTCAGAACGACGATGCTAACCGTGCCCTCATGGGATCAAACATGCAGCGTCAGGCCGTTCCACTTCTTAAGACAGATGCACCTGTTGTAGGAACTGGTATGGAAGCTAAGGCTGCCGTTGACTCGGGTGTAACAATCGTTGCAAAGAGAGACGGTGTTGTTGAACTTTCTTCAAGTGAGAAGATCGTTGTTCGCGCTGAAGACGGAACAACAGATGAGTATCACGTAATCAAGTTTGCAAGAAGTAACCAGGGTAACTGTATGAACCAGAGACCTATCGTCTTTAAGGGCGACAAGGTTAAGAAGGGAGAGGTTATCGCAGACGGTGCTTCTACATCAAATGGTGAGCTTGCCCTTGGTAAGAACCCTCTTATCGGATTCATGACTTGGGAAGGTTACAACTACGAGGATGCTGTTCTTCTTTCAGAAAGACTTGTTAAAGATGATGTTTATACATCAGTACATATAGAAGAGTATGAATCAGATGCCAGAGATACAAAGCTGGGACCTGAAGAGATAACAAGAGATCTTGCAGGACTTTCACAGGATGCCCTTAAAGATCTTGATGAAAATGGTATCATCCGTATTGGTGCTGAGGTTCGTGCCGGGGATATCCTGGTAGGAAAGGTTACACCTAAGGGTGAGACAGAGCTTACTGCTGAAGAGAAGCTTCTTCGCGCTATCTTCGGTGAGAAGGCAAGAGAAGTAAGAGATACATCACTTAGAGTTCCTCACGGTGCTTACGGTGTTGTAATGGATATAAAGATATTTACAAGAGAGAACGGCGATGAGCTTCCACCAGGAGTTACAAAGTCGGTTCGTGTATACATCGCTCAGAAGAGAAAGATATCAGTCGGAGATAAGATGGCCGGTCGTCACGGTAACAAGGGTGTCGTTTCAAGAGTACTCCCTGCTGAAGATATGCCATTCCTTCCTAACGGACGTCCGCTTGATATCGTACTTAACCCTCTCGGCGTTCCTTCCCGTATGAACATCGGACAGGTCCTTGAGCTTCATCTCGGACTTGCTTCAGAAGTTCTCGGATTCAAAGTATCTACTCCTATCTTCGATGGAGCTAAGGAGGGAGATATCACTAAGGAACTTGAGATGGCAAATGACTATGTCAATACTGAGTGGGAAGAATTCGAAGCTAAGTATAAGGATTACGTAGATGAAGGTGTTATGAAATACCTCTACGAGAATCGTGATCATAGAGAAGAGTGGAAGGGTGTGCCTATCGATAAGTCTGGTAAGGTACAGCTTCGTGATGGACGTACAGGTGAAGCTATTCCTGCACCTGTATCAATCGGTTTCATGCACTATCTGAAACTGCATCACCTTGTTGATGATAAGATCCATGCTCGTTCAACCGGTCCTTACTCACTTGTAACACAGCAGCCACTTGGTGGTAAAGCTCAGTTCGGTGGACAGAGATTCGGAGAGATGGAGGTTTGGGCTCTTGAGGCATATGGTGCTTCATCTACACTTCAGGAGATCCTTACAGTTAAGTCTGATGACGTTGTAGGACGTGTTAAGACATACGAAGCCATCATCAAGGGTGAGAATATCCCTGATCCTGGTACACCAGAATCATTCAAGGTACTTCTTAAAGAGTTCCAGTCACTTGGACTTGATGTTCGTGTTCTTAAGGAAGATGGCGAAGAAGTTGAACTTGGTGAGTCAGGTGATTACGACAGACAGACAAGAGAAATGCTCGAAGGCGATATGCGTTATGAAGGTGATCTTGCTGAAGGCGGATATGGCGAAGTTGATGAGAGTGGTGAATACGTTGAATCTGAAGAATCATTCTATGGCGACAGCTACGAAGAAGACAACTTTGATGACAGCTATGATGATTATGAAGATTCAGATATGTAATTAAGGAAGGAGATATAACGGATGGCAATGCGTACAGAAACAGAGCAGGAACAGCCTATTTACTTTGATGCTATCAAGATTGGTCTTGCATCTCCTGAGAAGATAAGACAGTGGTCGTTCGGTGAGGTTACAAAGCCGGAGACTATCAATTACAGAACATGGAAGCCTGAAAGAGACGGACTTTTCTGTGAGAAGATATTTGGACCAACAAAAGACTGGGAATGTCACTGTGGTAAGTATAAGAAGATACGTTTCAAGGGTATCATCTGTGATAGATGTGGCGTTGAGGTTACTAAGTCAAGTGTACGTCGTGAGCGTATGGGTCACATCGAACTTGGATGTCCTGTATCTCATATCTGGTATTTCAAGGGAATACCTAGCCGTATGGGACTTCTTCTTGACCTTTCACCACGTGAACTTGAAAGGGTACTGTACTTTTCAGCATATATAGTAACTGATCCGGGAAGCACAGACCTTCATGAGAAGGATATTCTCTCGGAACAGGAATACAGAGCTAAGCTTAATGAATACGGCGAGGAAGCATTCAAGGTAGGAATGGGTGCTGAGGCTGTAAAAGAGCTTCTTAAGAAGATTGATCTTGAGCAGGAAGTTGTTACTCTTCGTGAGGAACTTGAAACTGCTTCAGGACAGAAGAAGACTAAGATAATCAAGAAACTGGATGTTGTTGAGGCGTTTAGAAATTCAGGCAACAAGCCTGAGTGGATGGTGCTTGATGCAGTTCCAGTAATCCCACCAGATCTCAGACCTATGGTTCAGCTTGATGGTGGTAGATTCGCTACATCAGATCTTAATGATCTGTATAGAAGAATTATTAACAGAAATAACCGTCTTAAGAGACTTCTCGAGATATCAGCACCTGATATCATCGTTCGTAACGAGAAGAGAATGCTTCAGGAGGCAGTTGATTCACTTATAGATAACGGTCGTCACGGACGTGCGGTAACAGGACCTGGTTCCAGAGCTCTTAAGTCTCTTTCAGAGATGCTTAAAGGTAAGCAGGGACGTTTCCGTCAGAACCTCCTTGGTAAGCGTGTTGACTACTCAGGACGTTCAGTTATCGTCGTTGGACCTGAACTTAAGATATTCCAGTGCGGTCTTCCTAAAGAGATGGCTATTGAGCTTTTCAAGCCTTTCGTTATGAAAGAACTTGTATCTCGTGGTAAGGCTGATAACATTAAGGCTGCCAAGAAGAAGGTGGAGAGACTTGAGACAGGAGTATGGGACATCCTTGAGGATGTTATCAAGGAGCATCCAGTTATGCTTAACCGTGCCCCTACACTTCATAGACTTGGTATCCAGGCATTTGAGCCAATCCTTGTAGAAGGTAAAGCTATTAAGCTTCATCCGCTCGTATGTATGGCGTTCAACGCCGACTTCGACGGAGACCAGATGGCTGTTCACCTTCCACTTTCAGTAGAAGCTCAGGCAGAGTGCCGTTTCCTTCTGCTTTCACCTAACAACCTGCTTAAGCCTTCAGACGGTGGAGTTGTATCAGTTCCTTCACAGGATATGGTACTTGGTATCTACTATCTTACAATGGATAAGTTCAAGGAAGTAGAGTATACAGAAGACGAGATTAAGAAGGAATACCTTGAAGAGAATGAAGCTGCAAATATAGCTGCTGTTAAGGCTGATGCTGAGGCAGGTGTGATCGGAGCATTTGATAAGATCAGACTTACAGTTATCAAGAAGGCTTCTAAATCAGGAGATGTAACATTCTTCAAGCAGATCGTTACAACACCTGAAGATCTTATGGGTAGAAAGTTCCTTGATATTAATAGAGCACTTCTTGCATTTGAAAACAAGGAGATAACACTTCAGCAGAAGATATATGTTAAGAGAGCAGCTGTAACAACAGAGGGAGAAGAGGTAACAGGTTTTGTTGCAACTTCACTCGGAAAGCTTATCTTCAATGAGATGATCCCTCAGGATCTTGGATTTGTTGACAGAAGCAATCCTGAAACAGTTCTTCAGCCTGAAGTTAATAAACTGGTTAAGAAGGGTGACCTGAAGAAGATACTTAACAAATGTATCAATATTCACGGTGCTACAAAGACAGCTGAGGTTCTTGATGATATCAAGGCTCTTGGATATAAGCATTCAACACTTAGTGGTATCTCGGTTTCTATCGCAGATATGACAGTGCCAGGAGATAAGAAGGAACTTCTTAACTATGCTCAGAGTAAGGTTGATGAAGTTAACCATTACTTCGATATCGGATTCCTTACAGAAGAAGAGCGTAAGAGAACGGTCATCAGACAGTGGGAAGCAGCTGATAAGAAGCTGACAAAGGCTCTGCTTGATGGACTTGACAAGTACAATAACATTTACATGATGGCCGATTCCGGTGCCCGTGGTTCTGATCAGCAGATCAAACAGCTGGCTGGTATGCGTGGACTTATGGCCGATACAACAGGTAACACTATCGAACTTCCTATCAAGTCAAACTTCCGTGAGGGTCTTGACGTACTCGAGTACTTCATGTCAGCCCACGGTGCTCGTAAGGGTCTGTCAGATACAGCTCTTCGTACAGCCGATTCAGGTTACCTTACAAGAAGACTTGTTGACGTTTCTCAGGATCTTATCATCAGAGAGACAGATTGTTCAGCAGATTCACCTGATGTAAAGCCAGGTATCTTCGTAAAGGCATTCATGGATGGCGACGAGCTCACAGAGAGCTTCCAGGAAAGAATAACAGGTCGTTATGCTGCAGAGAGCATCTTCGATGCAAATGGCGAAATGCTTGTTAAGATAAATCATATGATCACTCCTGCAAGAGCAGAGAAGATCATGAAGTATGGTGTTCAGCCTAATGATGGACGTCCATTTACAGATCCTGAGACAGGAGCTCCTAGAAAGGATGCTAAGCTCAAGATTAGATCAGTTCTTACATGTAAGTGCCACCTTGGAATCTGTGCTAAGTGTTACGGAGCTAACCTTGCAACAGGTCAGGCAGTTCAGGTTGGTGAGGCTGTCGGAATTATCGCCGCTCAGTCAATCGGTGAGCCTGGTACACAGCTTACGATGAGAACATTCCACTCGGGTGGTGTTGCCGGTGGTGATATCACACAGGGTCTTCCTAGAGTAGAGGAGATCTTCGAGGCACGTAAACCTAAGGGACTTGCTATCATCTCAGATTTCGCTGGTAAAGTTGAGATCAGAGATACAAAGAAGAAGAGAGAAGTTGTAGTATCAAATGCTGAGACAGGAGATACAAAGGCTTACCTTATCCCTTACGGATCACGTATCAAGGTTCAGGACGGCGAAGAGATCTTAGCCGGCGATGAACTGACAGAAGGTTCGGTAAATCCTCATGATATCCTTAAGATCAAGGGTGTTGAGGCAGTTCAGAACTACATGCTTCGTGAAGTTCAGAAGGTTTACCGTTCACAGGGTGTTGAGATTAACGATAAGCATATCGAGATTATCGTTCGTCAGATGCTCAAGAAGACACGTATCGAGGATGCTGGAGATTCAGAATATCTTCCAGGAACACTTGCAGACGTGCTTGATATAGATGAAGTAAATGAAATACTTGCTGAAGACGGTCTTCGTCCGGTAGTTGCTAACAGAATCCTTCTTGGTATCACTAAGGCTTCACTTGCAACTAACTCATTCCTTTCAGCAGCATCATTCCAGGAGACAACAAGAGTCCTTACTGATGCAGCTATCAAGGGTAAGATCGATCCACTTATCGGTCTTAAGGAGAACGTACTTATCGGTAAGCTCATCCCTGCTGGTACAGGAATGAAGAGATATCGTTCAGTAAGACTTGATTCTGATTACAAGATGGATGTCGATGTGGATGAGGAAGAAGAGAGCTTCGTAGATGCAGCAGATGAGATCATCGATGATACAGCATTTGATGCAAGTGAAGGAGCTGCTTCTGAACAGGTTATCGCTGACGAGTCTGGAGATATCGAAGAATAAATATATCTGCTTTGTCAGTTAAATGAAAATTTTATTGACATTGGATAAATGGATATGTATAATAATTGGGCGTGCGTGAAAAATGCACGTCCAATTTTAATTTAACAAAGAACGGAGGTGAAAACATGCCAACATTTAACCAGTTAGTTAGAAAGGGAAGACAGGATGTAGTTAAAAAGTCTACAGCTCCTGCACTTCAGAGAAGCTACAACTCTCTTAAGAAGAAGCCTACTAATACTTCTTCACCACAGAAGAGAGGTGTATGTACTGCTGTTAAGACAGCAACTCCTAAGAAGCCTAACTCAGCTCTGAGAAAGATCGCCAGAGTTCGCCTTTCAAACGGAATGGAAGTAACAAGCTACATCCCAGGTGAAGGTCACAACCTTCAGGAGCACAGCGTTGTACTTATCCGTGGAGGAAGAGTAAAGGACCTTCCTGGTACAAGATACCACATTATCCGTGGAACTCTTGATACAGCAGGTGTTGCTAAGAGACGTCAGGCACGTTCAAAGTATGGTGCTAAGCGTCCTAAGGATGCTAAATAATATGTAAGACATATTTTTAGTAGGATGATTAACAGAAATTTGTGCTGGTTAAGAACAGGTAATGTTTTCATCAGCGCGAACACATATCATATGTATGTGAGTACCTATGATTTAATACTATTATTAAGGAGGGAAGAACCGTGCCACGTAAAGGACATATAGCAAAAAGAGATGTGCTTGCCGATCCTATCTACAACAGCAAGGTTGTAACTCGTCTTATCAACAATATTATGCTTGATGGTAAGAAGGGTGTTGCTGAGAAGATCGTATATGGCGCCTTCGACCAGATCAAAGAGCAGACAGGAAAGGATCCTGTTGAAGTATTTGAGGCAGCTATGAACAATGTTATGCCTCAGCTCGAGGTTAAAGCTAGACGTATCGGTGGTGCAACATATCAGGTACCTATCGAAGTTAGACCTGATAGAAGACAGGCTCTTGGTCTTCGTTGGATTACTAATTTCTCACGTCAGAGAACTGAGAAGACAATGAAGGAAAGACTTGCTCTTGAGCTTATGGATGCTGCAAACAACACAGGAGCATCTGTAAAGCGTAAAGAAGAAATGCACAGAATGGCAGAGGCTAACAAGGCATTTGCTCATTATCGTTTCTAATCAATAAATTAAGGAGGAAACAGTCTTGGCTGGAAGAGAATATCCATTAGAGAGAACAAGAAATATCGGTATCATGGCTCACATCGATGCTGGTAAGACTACTCTTACAGAAAGAATCCTGTACTATACTGGAGTTAATCACAAGATTGGTGAGACTTACGAAGGTACAGCAACCATGGACTGGATGGAGCAGGAGCAGGAACGTGGTATCACTATCACATCTGCTGCTACAACATGTCACTGGACACTGCAGGAAAACAATAAGCCAAAGCCGGGTGCTCTTGAACATCGTATAAATATTATTGATACTCCTGGACACGTTGACTTCACTGTTGAGGTTGAGCGTTCACTCCGTGTACTTGACGGAGCTGTCGGAGTATTTGATGCAAAGGGTGGTGTTGAGCCACAGTCAGAGAACGTATGGCGTCAGGCTGATACATATCACGTACCACGTATGGCATTCGTTAATAAGATGGACATACTTGGTGCTAACTTCTACAACACTGTAGAGGAAATCAAGACTCGTCTTGGTAAAAAGCCAATAGTTGTAAATATCCCTATTGGTAAGGAAGATTATTTCGAAGGAATTATCGACCTTTTTGAGATGAAAGAATACATCTATAATGATCATGAAGGTAAGGATATCACTATCCAGGATATTCGTGATGATTATAAGGATCAGGCTGCTGAATGGCATGATCAGCTCGTTGAGAACTGCTGTGAGCTTGATGATGACCTTATGATGGCTTACCTTGAGGGTGAAGAGCCTTCAATCGATGAGCTTAAAGCTGCTCTTCGTAGAGGAACATGTGCTGCTATCGACACTCCAGAAGGAGAGAAGACAAGAGTAGTACCTGTACTTTGCGGATCTGCACACCAGAATAAGGGTATCCAGAAGCTTATTGATGCTGTACTCGAGTTCATGCCAGCTCCTACAGATATCCCTGATATCAAGGGTACAGATATGGATGGAAATGAGATCACTAAGAAGTCATCAGATGATGAGCCTTTCTCAGCTCTCGCATTCAAGATCGTAGCTGACCCATTCGTAGGAAAGCTTGCTTTCATCAGAGTATATTCAGGAACACTTAACAAGGGTTCTTATGTACTTAATGCAACAAAGGATTACAAGGAGCGTGTTGGACGTATCGTTCAGATGCACGCTAACGATAGAACAGATATAGATAAGGTATATTCTGGAGATATTGCTGCAGTAGTAGGCCTTAAGAATACTACAACAGGTGATACAATCTGTGATGAGCAGCATCCAGTTATCCTTGAGTCTATGGAGTTCCCTGAGCCAGTTATCGAGCTCGCTATCGAGCCTAAGACAAAGGATGGTCAGGATAAGCTTGCTACAGCACTTCAGAAGCTTGCTGAAGAAGATCCTACATTCAGAACTCATACTGATCAGGAAACAGGACAGACAATCATCGCCGGAATGGGCGAGCTTCACCTTGAGATTATCGTTGATCGTCTCCTTCGTGAGTTTAAGGTAGAGGCTAACGTTGGTGCTCCTCAGGTTGCTTACAAAGAGACATTTACATCAGCTGTTGATGTTGATTCTAAGTATGCTAAGCAGTCTGGTGGTCGTGGACAGTACGGACATTGTAAAGTTAAGTTCACACCTATGGATCCTAACGGTGAAGAACAGTTCAAGTTCACTTCAACTGTAGTTGGTGGTAACATTCCTAAGGAATACATCCCAGCTATCGGAGAAGGTATCGAAGAAGCTGCTCAGGCTGGTATCCTTGGTGGATTCCAGGTGCTTGGTGTTGATGCAGAAGTTTACGATGGATCATACCATGAAGTCGACTCATCTGAGATGGCATTCCACATTGCCGGTTCTATGGCATTTAAGGATGCTATGAAGAAGGGTAACCCAGTACTTCTTGAGCCTATCATGAAGGTTGAGGTTGTTATGCCAGAGCAGTACATGGGTGATGTTATCGGAGATCTTAACAGCCGCCGTGGTCGTATCGAGAGCATGGAGGATGTTGGTAACGGTAAGAAGGTTACAGCTTATGTGCCACTTGCTGAGATGTTCGGTTACTCTACTGACCTTCGTTCAAGAACTCAGGGACGTGGTAACTACTCAATGTTCTTCGAGAAGTATGAGCAGTGTCCAAAGAACGTTCAGGAAAAAGTTCTTAGCGCTAAGGCTTAATTTTATGAATATTCTATAACATTAAACTATAAAATAGCTTGAAATATTTTTTAATATTTAGTAAAATCTAGTTTAGTGCTGTGGTCGGGTAGGATACTACCCCTACCCGGTCAATATTTTAGAAGGTATATACCCCATTTAATCGGACGACATTTCGAAAGTAGGGGGAACCTAAAGGAAAAAAATCAGGAGGATTTTAAAATGGCAAAGGCTAAGTTTGAAAGAACAAAACCACATGTTAACATTGGTACAATCGGTCACGTTGACCACGGTAAGACAACTCTTACAGCAGCTATCACAAAGGTACTTTCTGAGAGAGTAGCTGGTAACGCTGCAGTAGATTTCGCTAATATCGATAAGGCTCCAGAAGAGAGAGAAAGAGGTATCACTATCTCTACAGCTCACGTTGAGTATGAGACAGACAAGAGACATTATGCACACGTTGACTGCCCAGGACATGCTGACTACGTTAAGAACATGATCACTGGTGCTGCTCAGATGGACGGTGCTATCCTTGTTGTTGCTGCTTCTGACGGAGTTATGGCTCAGACAAGAGAGCATATCCTTCTTGCTCGTCAGGTAAACGTTCCTTACATCATCGTATTCCTTAACAAGTGCGATATGGACGATCTTGATGATGAGCTTATCGAGCTCGTTGAGATGGAAGTTTCAGAAGCTCTTGAAGAGTATGGATTCGAAGGATGCCCAATCATCAAGGGTTCAGCTCTTAAGGCTCTTGAAGATCCTAACGGAGAGTGGGGAGACAAGATTATGGAACTCATGAACACAGTTGATGAGTACATCCCTACACCAGAGCGTGATACAGATAAGCCTTTCCTTATGCCTGTTGAGGACGTATTTACAATCACAGGACGTGGAACAGTTGCTACAGGTAGAGTAGAGAGAGGTACACTTCACCTCAACGATCCACTTGAGATCCTTGGTATCAAGGAAGAAGTTCAGAATACAGTTGTTACTGGTATCGAGATGTTCAGAAAGATTCTTGACGAAGCTCAGGCTGGTGATAACATCGGTGCTCTTCTCCGTGGTGTTAACAGAGATCAGATCGAAAAAGGACAGGTTCTTGCTAAGCCAGGTTCTGTAACATGCCATAAGAAGTTTACAGCTCAGGTTTATGTTCTTACAAAGGACGAGGGTGGACGTCATACTCCATTCTTCAACAACTATCGTCCACAGTTCTACTTCAGAACAACAGACGTTACTGGTGTCTGCAACCTTCCTGCAGGTACAGAGATGTGCATGCCTGGAGATAACGTAGAGATGACAATCGAGCTCATCCATCCAGTAGCTATGGAGCAGGGACTTACATTCGCTATCCGTGAGGGTGGTAGAACAGTAGGTTCTGGTAGAGTTGTATCTATCGTTGAGTAATCATTATAGTTAAATAAAATATAATTATTTTTTATCCCCCCCCAAAAAAAAATTTTTTGAGGGGGGATGAAATTTTTTGGAGGATATATTATTATGTACAAGAAGAGAATTGCTTTAGTTTTATCTTTCATTATAATTATGGGAACTAGTATTACAGCCCTTGCTGGTTCAGCTACAGGAAAAATAAATGCAGCTATTACAGGTTCTGTTAGTGTAGATTTTTCTTCGAATTATGGTTGTTATGCTGGAACTATTACCGATAAACCGAGTGGAATCGTAAAGTTAGTTGGTTATAAAAATAGTTTTACTACAGATGTAAAATCTCAAACATATACTGGAACTAAAAAAACTATTGGTTTTAAGAAAAGTGTTGGAAAAAAATGCAAAAAGGTTCTTGTTGCAATTGCTGTAAATGGTACAAGAAAGGTTAGCGCAACACAGACAAGGTAGATTATATGTTTAAATTTGATAATAAAAAATTTTTCAGAGACAAATTATCATTTTTCCTACTTATAGTTTGTTATTCTTTGATTATTTTCTCTGTGGCTAATCTATCAATTTTATATACTCGATATAAAGAATCAAAAGATGTTTTGTATCGATATTCCTGTTATTCAAAGGGCGTTATATATCAGATAACGCCCTTTGAAAATGTTTGGTCAAAAGAATTTTTTGATACATTATTATCAAGAGTTGAAAAAATAGATTCGGATATAAAAGAAGTTGTTGTTTATGATTCTGTTAATGATATATCTGAGAATACTGGACTTGTTCTAGATTATTCTTCAAATTATATGGATGATATGGATATATTATATGAAAATAGGAAAAATATTCCGGGAGTTTATATTGGTGCTGATGTATCTGGAACAATAAATTCTAATGGAAAAAAATATATTATATTCAATCAGAATTCATATTTAGTAAAGGGAATCTATAAACAATTAATAGATTCTGGTAGAAATAAACAAATAGTTTTTCCTATGGAACTATTTTCTCCGACTGCTTCTAAGATAATTAAAGATGGAGCGTTTGTTTCATCTTTAAAAAATCAATCAGTATCATATTATATAGCAACAAATAATAATATAGAAAATGAAATTCGGGATTTTTTATCAGATTATGAAAAAAATGAGAATTTGGAAATAGATCTGACTGCGATAGAGGAAATTGATGATTTTTATGGATTAGGAGATATTCAAGTTATAGGTGCATATGTGATTGTAATCTTTTCACTACTTTGTGGTGTATCTGTTTTTTCGTTATGGATTAAAAGAATTAGTAAAGAGATTAGTATCAGAAAAATATGGGGGGCGAGTAACCTCAATATTCTTGGAAATATGGTTTTATATATCTTGAAGATTTTACTTTTATCAATACCTATTGCATTTATTTTTATTATATTTGGGAAACTACTAAGTGAAGAGTCAATATATGGATTCAAATATATTTTATTATGCGTTATGTTTTCTGGATTAGGATTATTATGTTTGTCGTTTATTTTGTTCTTATATTTTATGATATATATAAGTGTAAAAAAACATTTTAAGGGAGCTGATTAAATGAGTATAAGGACTAGAATTATTTTTTCTTTAGATTTTTTGCTTAGAGGAAAATGCTCTTTTATAATGGAATCATTTTTGCTTATTATCGCTTTTATAGTTATTTCCGTTTCATTTTTTATCAAGGAATCATCATACAGATATAAATATGATATGGAATCATCTTTGAACTGTAATATTGATTCTATGGCTTTTATCTCTTTAGAAAACATTGATTGTAAAGAAAATGAATTTAATAGAAAAAAACTAGAATTATACAATGATATATCAGATATGTCCGAGATAAAATATTTCTTTTCAGTGGATAATGGAGTAAGCGGCTCTAATATATCAGAATTAATGAGTTTGCAGGATAAATATGTGCCTAATCGAAATAACATGATTTCTAATGCATATATGGGCTATACTACTTCTATAGACAATTTTATTGCAAATAATGTTATCTTATCAAAAGGTAGTATTCTGTCTGAAAAAGATGTAAAAGATAGAATGAAAAAATATGGATATGGTTATGTTGCTTTATATTTGGGGAATGCCTTTGTTTGTGAAGATATTCCTATCGGTACGGTATACTATATGCAAGATGATATAAAACATGAATATCCACATGTTGTTGAAGGGGTATTAGAAAAAGGGACTGAATTTGTTTCGTTTGATGCATGTTGTGGTAATACTGATCTTAATGAGTCACCTTTGGTAAATACAGATAATCTTATAGTTAGTATTGTTGATTATGGGGCTGAATTTGCTAATTCAACCAATGATATAAATTTAAAAGATTCTCTTATAGCATTGGAGGGACTTGTTATTCTTAACCCACAAACGAATTATTTAAGTTTCAAAGATTCTTTATATAATCTGGAAAAAAAATATAATGCGAAAATAACATGCAGGAACCTTATGAATGAATTTGATCATTCCAAAGAAAAGATGCATGTATATATACGAATGTTATATAAGCTGTTTTATGTGTTGGTTATTACATCAATTTGTTTTATTATGTGTATGCAGACCATAAAAATTGTAAATAACAAAAAGAATTATGGTATTTTGATAACAAATGGTGTAGATATAAAAGAATTAGTTGAAATAGAAATGATTGAAGTAATAATTAAACTTATTTTTTCAACATTATTTGGTTTGACTATTTCATTTTGTATAATATATTTGTTTTTTGGGTATGGGAGAGGGGTGAATACTCAAAATTCGATAAAATATATTTTATTTAAATCAGTTTTATGGAAGGCATCTATAGTAAATGGCCTTGTTATGATTGTTAGTAGTCTTTGTCCGGCAATTATTATTTCAAGGCTTATACCTGCAGATTTATTAAGAGAAGAAATTAAATAGGTGAGTTTACATGATATTATTAAAGAATATTTCAAAAGTATTTACACATAAAGACATTAGTCAACTTGTATTATCAAATTTATCTTTAACAATAGAAGATGGAGAGATGGTTGCTATTATGGGGCCATCTGGATCTGGAAAAACTACGCTTCTTAATATTTTAGGAGGGATTGATTCGCCTTCTCGGGGGGAAATGCTTTTTAATGATAAGATAATTGATTATCATAATAAAATATGTTTGAATAATTATCGAAAAGAAAATATTGCTTTTGTTTTTCAGAATTTTAATCTAATGGATGATTATACCGTGAGAGAAAATATAGAATTGCCTCTTCAGATACAGGGGATTTCTAGAAAAAAAAGGAAAATAATTAGTGAAAAGTTAATGGTGGATTTGAATATAAAAGAACAAAGTGAAAAGTTTCCTAAATTTATTTCAGGAGGGGAAAAACAGCGATGTGCTATTGCTAGAGCTTTAGCAGCAGATAGAAAAGTTATTTTAGCTGATGAACCGACAGGGGCATTAGATTCAGTTAATGGTGAAAATATAATAGAAATACTTAGAAAAATTAATAATGAAAACCGTACCATTGTGATAGTAACTCATAATATAGATATCGCAAATAAATGTGACAGAATAATAAGGTTGAAAGATGGTACGATAGTCGACTGATTTATTTGAAATAGAAACTCGGTTTATCATTGCGGCCGGGTTTTTATTTTTTTACTTGCAAGTATAGAGAATATATTATAAAATTTCACGAATTAAGATATTTTGGATGAAGAAGAAATGATGGAAAAAAATGATAAAATAACGAAGAAAAAACGCAATTCAAGTATTGAACTTCTTAGGATTATTATGATGTTGCAGATTATATTTCTGCACGTTTCAGCCTATGGAGATTACTCGGATATCGCCACTCAGTTAAGGGGGAGAATTGAGCTGACCTATTGGGTCGTATGGCTTATGTGCAGATGTCCGGTTTATATATTTGTTATCATAATGGGTTACTACCTAAGTGAAACTAAGACTGATTTTAACAGGAGCAGATTGCTTAAGTGTTATCTGCCGATGTATTTCTATTCACTTGCTATACCGATATTATGGGCAATCTTTCGTCCTGGGGAACTTGACAAGGTGACTATATACAAAGCATTTCTGCCGTTTCTTTCGAGAACATGGTATTTTATGACTTTGTATCTGCTGGTGCTTCTTATATCACCGTTCCTTAACAAGATGCTGAGGCATCTGGATAGAAAAGAATTCCTATATCTTATAGGATTATGTTTCTTTATGTTTTCGATATGGCAGCCGCTCAGTCTGATCAGTCCTTTTGATGAAGTTATCGGACTACAGAAGATACTGTCGACTCAGGGTGGTAAGAGCTTATATGACTTTATCTATATGTATATCCTGGGCGCTTATATGCGAAGGTTCCATATCTTTAAGAGTCATGAAGATGATGATAAGTATGATCTGTGGAATAACCCGATTACGTATCTTACCGGCTTTCTGCTGCTTGGTCTTGTAAATGTTTTCATCGTTTACGAGTACCCGGATAATGGAATTGTTTCTGTTGTGGCATATAACGATAATCCGCTTGTGGTTCTTCAATGTACCTGTCTGTTCAGGTTTTTCGAAAAACTTGATATAAGTAGATATGAAAGATTATGCACAGTTATAAACTTTATCAGTGCAGGTAATCTTGGTATATATATGATTCATGAGCATCCGCTTGTCAGAAGACTGATCTGGAATGAGATATTTACAATAGATAATATAAACTTCTATTCACAGAAGTTTTATCTGATCAAGATATTTGCAATAATTCTGATCACATATGTTGTCTGCTGGTCCATAGACTGGGTTAGAAGGTTGATATTCGATGGCGTGAAGAAACTAAAGGTGTTATAATTGTATCGATTGGTATTGACCAGTCGGAGTGGAGGATTAGTATTTATGAAAAACAAGATTATATTGATCACTATATCTATAGTGCTAGTTATTATTGCGACTTTATTGGTGATCATTTTTTCGCCGAAGAAGTTCTTTGGTAATGTTGATTCTTATGATGTAACTAATGTTATAGTCTATGATGGTGAGACAGGTAAGGAATTCAACATAAACCAGGCGGATAATATTCAGTTTATTGTAGATAATCTTAAGGGGATAAAAGCGTACAGAAGTAAACTTGGTGTTGGATCATCTGCGGAAGGCTTAAAGGTATCTCTTAAGACTGATGACACTTTACTTGGAGAAGTGATTATTACTGGTAGTGATTCACTTAGAGACAATCTGTTTGTTTATAAAACAGATAATTTCATATGTTATGATTATATAAAAGATATTGAGGAAGATACGAATAAAAAGGTCGATTCAACTGAAAGAGTAGATGTTGATAAGAGTGAAGCGGAACCTCATCCGTTAGTAGAGGGTGAACTTGCTCCGGATTTTACAGCCGAGTTAAGTGGAGGAAAGACTTTTAAACTTTCAGATTATGATAACAAAGTTGTCATAGTTAATTTCTGGGCTACCTGGTGTGGACCATGTGTTGGGGAAATGCCTGCATTCGAGAAACTCAAGAATGATGGTTATGATAAGCTCGAGATTGTTTGTATTAACTGTGCGGAAGATAAGAGCACAGTTGATGAATTTGTAAAGGAAATGAAATATACATTCAACATTGCATGTGATGTGGATGGTAAGATAGAAAAATATTATCCGACTGATGGGATACCATATACCTTGATAATAGCTAATGGTCGCATTAAGAATATATTCCTTGGTGCAGATGAAGCTGATGCACAGTATAAGGTATATAAAAAAGCTGTTGAGGATTGTATATCTGAGATAGAATTTGAAGCAGATGCAGCTTCAAGTGCCGGTGATGCTATCGGAACGGATACAACTGAATAGAATATATAATGAGAGGTATTGGGTATGAGGGTTATATGTAAATGCTGTTTTAGACCTTTTGATTACGATATGTACATGGGGCTCTGTCCTAAATGTGGAAGAGTGTACAGACGTGAAAAAGGAATGTATTCAGAAGTTGAAAAAGATATGGTTGGTGATTTCCATCTTCATGCAGAAGATGGGGGACTCAACAGGGGTATAGACGGAGTCGTATATAATCAGCCGGGTTCTGTTGCTGACAAAAACAAGAAGAACGGTTTCGATGAGGACTTCGAAGAGAGACATTATAGACCGGTAAGTGTTCCGGGAGCTGCTGCAAATCAGGCTGCTTCTAGAGCGACAGCTTCGAGTTCTGCTGCAGGTACTTTTTCACAGCGTCAGGCAGCTATTCAGCAGAAGGCGGCTATGTCAAAAAATGCATCACAGTATTATTCCCCAAATCATAAAACACAGCTGAATAAATCTATAACAGAGAAGAAAAATGGTAACGGAGGCGTTGCATTTCTGATCTTTATTATATTTATTATAATAGGGTATGCAATCAGGTACTTCGATTAAAAAATAAAAATGATCTAATAAATCCCGGAGCAGATATGACCTGCATCCGGGGTTTAATGATGAGAGGAGTTCTGTATGAGGAAAAGGATAATAAGAACAGTTATAGCTGTTGTGGCAGTCCTGTTAATGAGTATAGGACTTATGAATGGAGACTATAACGACGTAAAGAATAAAGCGATTAAGATCTGTTTAGAGTGTATAGGGATAGGATGAAGATCAGTAAGAGAAGATATACTCAGCTGATAGCTGCAGTATTATACAATTGTAATATAAAAGGCTTTATGACTGGAAGCATATATAAGGGCAATCTTAAAGGAATATGTGCTCCCGGGATCAATTGCTATTCATGTCCCGGTGCAGTGACGGCGTGCCCTCTTGGCAGCCTTCAGACAGGGCTTCTGTCATCAAAGTATAAGATTCCGTATTTTATTCTCGGGACGATCATTCTTATGGGTCTCTTCCTGGGACGTTTTATATGCGGGTTCCTATGTCCTTTCGGACTGCTCCAGGATATCATATATAAGATTCCGGTTCCGAAGATCAAGAAGAATAAAGTTACGAGAGCGTTGTCATATCTTAAGTACATCATATTGGTAGTTTTTGCAATCCTGATACCTCTGGTGAAACTCGTTCCGGGATTTTGTAAATATATATGTCCCGCAGGAACACTTGAAGCGGGCTTTCCGCTAACGATAGCGAACATTTCACTTCGTAGTCTGGTAGGCGCTCTCTTTACCTGGAAAGTGTTCGTGATGGTGGTAATACTTCTTTTTTGTTCGTTCTGTTACAGGACATTCTGTAGATTTATCTGTCCTCTGGGAGCGATATATTCATTTTTTGCTCCGGTCTCAGTCGTAGGTATAAAAGTAGATAATGATAAATGTACTCATTGCGATCTGTGTACCAAGAATTGTCTTATGGATATCAAGAAAGTCGGAGACAGGGAGTGTATTCACTGCGGAGAGTGCATTCATCACTGTCCTGTAGATGCAATATCCTACATTAAGAAACAACAATAACTACAGTTGTTAATGTTGTCCAGATTTGCTATAATAAACTCTGTAGGCTTAGATGAAATATGTCAAAGATTGAATTATGGATACTGAGTATAAAGTTGTAGAAAAATTGATAGAAAAAGGTTATCATATAACCTTTGCTGAATCGTGTACTGCAGGGCTTGCAGCAGCGAGACTTGTAAATGTCCCGGATGCATCAAAGGTTCTGGATGTGAGCTTCGTTACTTACGCAGATGAAGCAAAGCAAAAGTACGTCGGAGTTAAAGAAGAAACCATAGCCGAGAATGGTGTTGTCAGTGAGGAGGTTGCTGGAGAGATGGCAGCCGGTGCTGCATATGCCATGGAAGCTGAAGTTGGTGTCGGAATAACAGGAGTAGCTGGTCCAACAGGTGGTACGGAAACAAAGCCCGTAGGTATGGTATGTTTCGGTTTTTATATAGATGGCCAGATTACAACTTATACAATGCAGTTTGGTGATCTCGGCAGAAATAATGTTAGAAGATCAAGTGTGGATTTCTGTTATGATAAACTGATAGAACTTTTGGATGGGGGAAGTATATGTTAAAGGTGCTCAGAAGAAATAAAACTATAGCCGGAGTTCTTGCGGTATTTGCAGGTACTATAGGCTTACATTGTTTCTATATGGGAAGATACAAAAAAGGGTTACTTTACCTTCTTTTTTTCTGGACGGGTATTCCAACAGTACTTGGAATTCTGGACGGAGCAAGACTCTTTACTCAGGTGGCAGAAGAGGATGGATTCGGATCAGAAGAAGATATCAACGAAGAAGAATTCGATGATGATATAGAAGAAGATACTGAAGAAGACGAAGTTGAGGAGAAGATAAACAGCCTCAGAAAAAAGAACAGCAGGAGGAAGAAAACATGTCAGAAGTGATCAAAGACGCAGAGTTTGTAGTTAACGATGAAAATGATACCGGTATCATACAGATAGCGGATGATGTTGTTTCAAGCATCGTAGGCCTTGCCTGTACTGAGGTTGACGGAGTGTCCAAGCTTACAGGAGGTATTACGCGTGATATCATTTCAAAACTTGGAAAGAACAACTTATCTAACGGGATCAGAGTTGTATATCAGGAAAACAACGATCTAAAAGTTGATGTTTCTGTTGAAGTTAAGTTCGGTTTCAATATCGTTGATGTTTCAAAGGCGATTCAGGAGAAAGTGAAGCAGTCACTCTTAACGATGACTGGTCTTAAATGCGATACTGTAAATGTTCGCGTTTCAAGTATCGATTTTTCAGAGAAGTAAAAAAATAAAAGAACAATTAAGGATAAACAGTATGACAAGACACGAACAAAGAGTATGTATTTTTCAGGCAGCATTTCAGATTCCATTTCATGATGGAGAAGTTCCAAGACTTGAGCTTTTTGAAGAATACGGTGGTACAGAAAAAGACGAGACCTATATTAATAAAAAGGTCAGAAATATAGAAGAAAAACTGGACGAGCTTGATGAGGCTATTGAGAAACATGCAAGCGGCTGGAAGGTCAACCGAATCGGTAAGACCGAGCTGGCGATACTGAGAGTAGCCGTATACGAGATATTATTTGATGATGATATCCCGGGAAAGGTTGCTGTAAATGAAGCTATAGAACTTGCAAAAGAATACTCAGATGACAAGTCTGCTTCATTTATTAATGGAGTTCTTTCAGGCTTTATAGAGGAATAGTTTGTGAAATACTATACTGTCGGACAGATCAATACATATATCAAAAACTTAATAGGAAATGATTATCTTCTCAAGAGCCTTACCATAAAGGGTGAGGTTTCAAACTGCAAATATCACAGCATGGGGCACATCTATTTTTCTATAAAAGATGAGACCGGTTCCATGCCTTGTGTTATGTTTAAGGGAAATATCCCTACAGGTCTAAATTTCAGACTTGAGGATGGTCAGTCTGTATATATGCAGGGTGGTATCAGTGTATATGAAAGAGACGGCAGATATCAGTTTTATGCAAGGAAGATAATACAGGACGAAGATACCAAGGGAAAGCTTTTTGCTGAATATGAAAAGCTGAAACAGAAACTTTATGATGAGGGACTGTTTGACTTCGAAGTAAAGAAAGCTATTCCTGCATTCCCTAAGAAAGTTGGAATAGTCACTGCCAGAACAGGGGCGGCTATTCAGGATATAATGAATATTGCGAGAAGAAGAAATCCATATGTTCAGCTGGTTCTGTATCCGGCTAAGGTTCAGGGTGAGGGCTCGGCTGAAACCATCGCAAGAGGAATAGAAGTTCTCGATAGTATGAATCTTGATACGATAATAGTTGGTCGAGGTGGTGGCTCCATAGAAGATCTGTGGGCCTTCAACGAAGAGATAGTAGCCAGAGCAATCTATGCAGCTAAAACACCGATCATATCCGGAACCGGACATGAAGTTGATAATACCATTGCGGACTATGTTGCTGATCTAAGAGCTCCGACACCATCTGCAGCTGCGGAACTTGCGATTCCGGATGTTATGTCAACCATAAACCAAGTGAGAAATTACAGAGTTCAGCTCGATAGAGGTATAAAGGCAAGACTCGGCGAGGTAAAAATGATGCTTACCAATAGTAAGCTGAAGCTCGAATCTCTTAGCCCAGAAAAAAAGTTGAACGATCATCAGCAGTATCTGTCTCAGCTTACAGATAGATTGCACTTTACAATGAATCAGAAGTATGAATCCTATGCGAGAAGACTGGAAGTCAGCATCGCAAGACTCGATGGGCTTTCGCCTACTGCGAAGCTCAGAGGTGGATTTGGATATATTGAGAGTCGCGGCGAGCCAGTCACTTCTGCCACTCAGGTGCAGAGCGGGGACTCGATCGCAGTTACCGTGCATGACGGAACCATAGAAGCCGTTGTATCTTGAGACAAATTCCGCGGCAAAGTAATAATGCTTGCCGCGGATATATGTAAAGAAGAGGAATGAAGATATGAGTGAAGCAACAGGAGCGAAGAAGAGCTCTGCAAAAACAAAAAAGAGCTTTGATATAGAGAAGGCCCTTGCGCGGCTGGATGAGATCAACACTGAGCTCAGCAAGTCCGGTACATCTCTGAAGGACAGTCTCGCTCTCTATAAAGAGGGGGTTGAGCTTGCTGAGAAATGTAAGGAGAATCTCGAGGGGGTAGAGAAAGAGATTCAGATTCTGTCCGAAGAGTGAGAGGTTTTATTAGATGAAAGAAGATTTGAGACAATATGTAAACAGCGCTGTACTGAAGTTTCTGCCAGATTCTAAGAAGTATCCTGCTAAGGTTGCAGAAGCTATGAATTATGCTATGGAGGCGGGAGGCAAAAGAATCAGACCTACTCTAATGTATCTTACATACAGCGCATATAATGGGAGTTCGTCCGATGTGATAGAGGCTTACATGGCCGCTATAGAGATGATACATACACATTCTCTTATCCATGATGATCTTCCAGCACTTGATAACGATACTCTTAGAAGAGGACGTCCTACAGTTCATGTTCAGTACGACGAAGCTACGGCTATTCTGGCCGGGGATGCTCTTCTTAATTACGCTTATGAAACAGTAAGTCATGCTAATATGGAGGCATCTCTTGATGCCGGAAGCCTTTTTAAGGCGCAGGACATACTGCTTAATAAAACGGGTATAGATGGTATGCTGGGGGGACAGTCTCTCGATGTGGAGCTGTCAGGTAAGATGGTATCAGATATAGTTCGTGATTACATTTACAAGAACAAGACCTGTGCGCTTATCGAAGCTCCTATAATGATCGGAGCAACACTATCGGGCTATGAGTCGATTCCTTACGATAAGCTTGAAGAGGCGGGAGAAGCTGTGGGTATGGCATTTCAGGTTCAGGATGATATTCTTGATGTTATCGGTAATGCTGAAAAGCTGGGCAAGGAAGTCAGCCAGGATGCTAGAAACGAGAAGAATACATACGTTGCCAGCTACGGTCTCGATGCTGCTAGAAGCTATGTCAAGGAACAGTCTGAGAAAGCTGTCGGAATAATAAGAGAAGTGATTCCTGAAAATGAATACAGGGCTGAACTTATATCTCTAGTGGAGGAAATGATCGACAGAGATAAGTAACATTTATATGAAAACAGGTGGAACTCGTTATGAGTATTTTAGATAGAATTAATAAAGAAAATGATATTAAAAAGATAAGTATGTCTGACATGCCTGAGCTTGCGTCGGATATCCGTGCTTATATGCTTGCAAATGTCAGCAGAACAGGAGGTCATCTGGCCTCTAATCTCGGAACGGTAGAACTCACGATGGCGCTTCACATTGCCATGAATCTACCAGAAGATAAGATTGTATTTGATGTAGGACATCAGTCATATACACATAAGATACTGACCGGAAGAAAAGATGATTTCTATAAGCTTCGTCAGTATGGTGGGATGAGCGGTTTTCCGAAGAGCTGTGAATCGCCTTGTGATGCATTTAACACAGGCCACAGTTCAACGTCAATCTCCGCAGCACTCGGTCTTGCAAAGGCCAGAGATCTGTCCGGAGGAAATGAGAGAATTGCTGCAGTGATCGGTGACGGTTCACTCACAGGTGGTATGGCTTATGAGGCATTGGATCAGCTTGCTGATCTTAGGTCGAACTGTCTTATCATCCTGAACGATAATGAGATGTCTATATCGCCTAACGTTGGTGGACTTTCGGACAGTCTCAGCCGTTTCCGTGTAGGACAGTCATACAATGAACTTAAGTCACATGTTGAAAATGCACTCCTCGATATTCCTAGCGTCGGTCGCAAGATGGCAAAGGGTATCAAGAAGTCTAAGGATTCCATCAAGAACCTCATGATTCCGGGAACTATATTCGGTGAGATGGGACTGACATATATTGGACCTATAGACGGACATGATATAGAAGGAATGGTTGAGATATTTGAAGATGCATTCAAACTCAACAGACCAGTTATAGTTCATGTTAAAACAGTAAAGGGCAAGGGCTATAGAATAGCTGAGAGATATCCTGAATATTTCCACGGCATTGGTCCTTTTGATATAGAAACAGGCAGGGCTAAGAGGTCTAAGAGTGGAAGCTCTTATACTGATGTGTTCTCTAAGACTCTGCTTAAGTTTGGAGAGAAGAATCATAAGATAGTAGCTATTACAGCGGCTATGTCCAGAGGAACTGGAGTCAGGGCTTTCCAGAAGGCTCATCCGGAGAGGACATTTGATGTTGGTATCGCAGAGCAGCATGCACTTACATTTGCGGCCGGACTCGCTAAGGGCGGGATGATACCGGTTGTAGCGATATACAGTTCATTCCTTCAGAGAGGATATGATCAGCTGCTTCACGATGTTTGTCTGCAGAATCTCCACGTTATAGTCATGATCGACAGATCGGGACTTGTCGGTGAAGATGGAGAGACACATAATGGAATCTATGATACGGCATATCTTAGAAGTATACCGAATCTTACGGTAATAGCTCCGAGAGGTGCTAAGGATCTGGAAAATGCATTTGAATATGCACTTGGTTATGACGGCCCTGTTGCGATCAAGTATCCGAAGGGACTTGCTTGTACTAAGTATGAAGACAAGATAACGAGATTCGTTGAAGGACGTTCTGAGGTTGTGAATTTCAGTTCTCTGGTTGGTGAATCGAGCTCTAAAAAGCTTGCAATCATCGCAGTAGGAGGAATGTTCCAGACTGCAATGGAAGTAAGGGGACGTATCAGAAATGCAACGAATTATGAGCCACAAGTGGTTAACATAAGATTTATTAATCCGCTGGATGTTGAGAGAATTCAGGAAACTGTAAAAGACTTTGATGTTGTTGCAGTTATAGAAGAGGCTGTCCAGAGAGGAAGTGTTGGAGAGGCTGTCGGATATCAGATGGCTATGTGCGGTGCTACATCCAAGCTTTTACATTTCTGTATAAAAGAGGAGACAGTGCAGCACGGAAGTGTGAAGAAACTTCGCGAAGTTCTCGGACTGGACGAGGATAGTATATACGAAGCTATCATGAAGGAACTGGTTTAATGGCAAAGAAAAGATTGGATGTTATGATGGTTGAACGCGGACTGGCAGAGTCCAGAGAGAAGGCGAAAGCCATCATTATGTCAGGAATAGTTTATGTAGATAATGAGAAAGAAGACAAGGCTGGTAGTACATTTGCCGAGGAAGTACAGATTGAAGTAAGAGGCAAGACACTTGGCTACGTCAGCAGAGGCGGTCTTAAGCTTGAAAAGGCTATGCAGGTTTTCCCTATAGAATTGGAAGGAAAGGTCTGTATGGATGTCGGAGCATCTACAGGTGGTTTTACAGATTGTATGCTTCAGAACGGAGCTGTAAAGGTCTATTCTGTAGATGTTGGACATGGACAGCTTGCCTGGAAACTGAGACAGGATGAAAGAGTTGTCTGCATGGAGAAGACGAATATCAGATATGTGAAACCGGAGGATATTGAAGAACTTGTCAGTTTCGCTTCCGTAGATGTTTCATTTATCTCACTTTCAAAGGTTCTTCCGCCGCTCAGAGATCTGCTGGTAGAAGATGGAGAAGTTGTGTGCCTGATAAAACCGCAGTTTGAAGCTGGTCGTGAAAAGGTCGGAAAGAAGGGCGTTGTCAGGGATCGGAAGGTACACGAGGAAGTAATAAGAGAGGTTCTCGGATTTGCCGAGACAAATGGATTCAAGGTTCTGGGACTTGATTATTCTCCTGTAAAAGGACCTGAAGGAAATATAGAGTATCTGATGCATATCAGAAAAACAGAAGCAGAGTCGGATGAGGATTTAAGAGTATATGGAGAGGAAGATATAGAGAAACTTGTATCAGACAGTCATGATACTCTGGACAAGTAATCTGTATATTTGGATGCGATGGACTCATTAAAAAGATTTTTGATAATTGCAAATGAAACAAAGGATGTGAATCTTAAGTGGTCGCATTACACCGAGAAAGTCATTTCTGAAAAAGGCGGTGAATCCAAGCTGTGTATCGGCGTTGGTGATCCGAGTCTGAGCGAAAGCTTTGATGATGCGGATGTGATAATAGTCATGGGTGGTGATGGGACCATGCTTGGCGTGGCTCATGTACTGAGTGGAAGAGAGATTCCGGTTGTGGGAGTTAATCTCGGAACAGTGGGATTCCTGACAGAAGTGATCGTATCTGAGATAGAGACCATGATTGAAAGACTGATAGCCGGAGATTATGAGACGGAATACAGAATGATGCTGGCCGGACGGGTTATCAGTTCGTCTGCTGAGACAGGCGGGGAAGCATTACATGCGTTAAATGAGATCGTTCTCGCAAGAGAAAATGCTCTTAAGTTAATAGGTGTCAGGATACTTGTGAACGATAAGTATTTCGATACGTGTGAAGCGGATGGAATCATTCTGTCTACACCGACTGGTTCAACAGGATATAACCTGTCAGCAGGTGGTCCGATAGTTATGTCGGATGCGAGGATGATCGTTATGACTCCGATATCACCGTATTCACTTTCCAGACGAAGCGTTATATTTGGAAAGAATGATAAGATCACATTGGAACTTCTTGAGAAGAGAAAAGAGGGACCGAATACGGCACTGGTTTCATTTGACGGAGCAGATAACATCAGCCTTATGGTAGGGGATAAGGTTGAAGTTGGATTATCTGAAAGAAGACTTCTTCTGATAAAGATGGAAGAAATCAGTATGTATGATAAGCTGAGAAAAAAACTTAATTAAAACGGATTGTAAGGTATCATTATGAAGATTGATAGACAAAAGACAATACTTAAGCTTATATCAGAGAGAAATATTTCTACACAGGAAGAGCTGCAGGCAGCCCTTCAGGAAGAAGGCGTGATAACCACGCAGGCTACCATATCGCGAGATATTCGAGAACTGGGACTCAGAAAAAAACACGTAGATACAGGAGTCCAGAAATATGTTGCACCGGAAGCGAAGAGAATGCATCTTGACGTGGAAGGAAGTCAGTCATATATTCAGATACTGGCGAGTGGGATCACAGAGGTTCATCCTGCCGGTGGTCTCGTGGTAGTGAAAACATATTCGGGAATGGCCATGGCTGTAGCCGCTGCGATAGACAGTATGAGACTGCAAGGGGTCGTTGGCTGTATAGCTGGTGATGACACCATATTTGTGGCTGTTCAGGATGAAAGCTATGTTGAAAAAGTTATGTCAGAACTCCGTGGAAAACTATAACTTATAAATCTTATGTAAACCACACGGAGGGTGAAAAAGATATGTTAGTTAATTTGCATATAGTTAATCTTGCTCTTATAGATGAGCTTGATATAGATTTCAGACCCGGTCTCAATATCCTTACAGGTGAGACAGGAGCAGGAAAGTCCATCATCATCGGTTCCATAGGAATCGGTCTTGGCGGAAGATATGATACCAGTCTTCTGAGAGATGAGGAAAAAGATGGACTTGTTGAGCTGCTGTTTTCAGTTGATGAAACAGTAGCAGATCTTCTCAGAGAAGAAGAGATAGATGTAGAAGATGGTGAGGTTCTGATATCCAGAAGGCTTACCGGAGGTCGAAGCATCAATCGTATCAACGACAAGACCGTTACGATCGCAAAGCTTCGCCAGGTTTCAGAATGTCTTATCAGCCTTCATGCTCAGCATGAGCAGAGAACACTGCTTAAAGCTTCCAAGCATCTTGAGCTGGTGGATAAGTATTCAGATAAGATACCTGTCTTAAAAGACAAGGTTTCAGGTATATATAAAGAATTTAAGTCAGTATCTGACAAGTTGGAGACAATGTCTCTGGATGAAACGGAGAGAGCCAAGAAACTGGACTATATCAGGTATGAGATAAATGATATCGAAAGCGCCAGACTTACTTCGGGAGAAGATACAGAGCTTGAGGACATTTACAAGAAGGCAAGCAATGCTCAGGAGATAGCCGAGATAACCGGTGAGACGATGGAACTTGTAGGCTACGACAGTGACAGATCTGCAGGAAGCCAGCTTTCCAGAGCAGTCAGAACTCTGAATGGACTTACAAAGCTTGATCCAGGTGCTGAGGAGCTTGTTAAGATGCTTACGGACATTGATGCTCTGATGAGTGATTTTGCCGGGCAGCTTTCGGACTATGCATCCGATATGGAATATGATGAGGAGACTCTTCGCTCAACGGAGGAGAGACTCAATCTGATCAATACGCTGAAGGCGAGATACGGTTCTTCCATAGAGGATATAAACAGTACTCTGGAAAAACTGAAGAACGAAGAAGAGGAGCTTACTTCATATGAGGAAACGATTGCTTCTCTTGAAAATGAAAAGATAAAGCTTCACGCTGAACTGGAAAAGGAATGTGATAAGCTTACTGCGGAAAGAAAGAAGTCTGCAAAGGCGCTTTGCAAGACGATTGCTGATGCCATGAAGGAACTTAACTTTGAGAGAGTAAGTTTCGATATGGAATTCGGACGTCTTTCTGACTATACTTCAAATGGAATCGACAGTGCACAGTTTATCATATCAACCAATGTCGGTGAAGATATGAAACCTCTTGTAGATACTGCATCAGGTGGTGAGCTCTCAAGAGTTATGCTGGCTATTAAGTCAGTTTTATCAGAGTCGGATGATACACCGACACTTATATTCGATGAGATAGATGTGGGAATAAGCGGTATTACGGCTGAGAAAGTTGGAAATATGATGCATAAGCTTTCAGAATCCAGACAGATCATTTCTATAACACATCTGCCTCAGATTGCAGCTGCTGCAGATTCAGCATATGTTATAGAGAAGAAGGTAGTCGGGGAGAAGACTAACACATCCATAAGAAGTCTGGATATGGATGGACGTATCAAAGAGCTGGCAAGACTGCTGGGCGGTGCCAAGGTTACTGACAGCGTTATCGCTACAGCTAAAGAAATGCTTGCTCATAATTAGTTGAAGAGAATAATAGGGGTTGCAAAATGATTGAAACAGTCGCCAGAGTGAATCTCATGGTGAATGAGGTTCTCAAGATAAAAAAGAATCGTCTTATGCCGGATAGACTTACCGGTAAAGAAAGACGCCTATGCATAGTTTCTGGAATATATGGTGATGAGCTGCAGGGACAGTTCATCTGTTATGAGGTTACAAGAAGAATCAAAGAGGACTATAACAGTCTTACAGGAATAGTTGATATATATCCTGCGGTAAATCCTATGGCACTCGAAGCTCATTCCAGAGAGATTCCCGGAGTAGAGCTTGATATGAATGAGCTGTTTCCGGGTGCAAAGAGTGGAGCTATGGGTGAATATGCCGCAAGCTGTATCATTGATGACATTATATCCGAGGAAGACGGACCTAAGGCAGAGTTCTGTTTTGACGTACATGGAAGTAATATGTATCTTACAGAGATTCCTCAGATAAGACTTAATGATGATGTTGTTGATGAGGTTATGCCCTATGCAACTAAGCTTGGACCTGATATGATATGGATTCATCCTTCTACTCAGGTTAAAGATGGAAGTCTCGTTTACGAACTGAATAAACGTGGAGTCATGTCGTGTGTTACAGAATCAGGCTGTGCATATAGGATAGATCAGAATTATGGTAATCAGCTTGTGGATGGAATATTCAATCTGATGAAGTATATGGATATATGGCAGGGCGAATTAAAAGAGAAAAAAAAGCGTCCTCTTGTTGCATATGACAACCAAGTGTCTTATATTAATTCAGAGTCCAGTGGAATATTTATTCCAAATGTCAAGATACACGATAAGGTTCAGGCAGGAATGCGTATCGGATCGGTGGTCGATATACTTACCGGTTCAGTACAGGAAGTGATCGTGGCACCACGTAAGGGAATAGTTTCGGCTATGAGAGAGTATCCAGCTATCGAAGTTGGTTCACTTCTCTGCAGAATAGTCGGTGCAAATGCGGATGTTTAAAGCGTGACAGGGGGTAGAAATGAGACAGAATATCATATTCTCCTATGAAACACCTTTCAGCGGAGAACATAATATATACGGCTTCACTTACGGAGCGGGCACATACTCGGAACCTCTTCAGGCTGAACGTTCCGCAGCAATAGTTGGAGCCATGAGAGGAAATGAACATCAGCAGCTTTACATATGTTCAAAGCTCTCGGCGAGACTTGCTGAACTTGAAGAAAATGGTGATATAGTTCATGGTAAGTCGATAACGATCATACCATCGGTAAATTATAATTCTATAAATGCAGATCACAAATACTGGCTTTCAGATGAATCGGATATAAACAGAATGTTTCCGGGGAATCCTGACGGCCCTGCAACAAGCAGGCTTGCATATGCTCTGATGGAAGAGCTGAAGCAGTATTCGTATGGAATACAGTTCCCTTCATACTACATGAGAGGAAGATTTATCCCTCATGTAAGAATGATGAAGACGGGATATGAAAGTACAAATCTGGCAAATCTTTTCGGACTGCCATTTGTTATGCTGAATGAACCCAGAGCATTTGATAAGGGTACACTCAACTATAACTGGCAGATATCGGGTACGGAGGCATTTTCACTCTATTCAGGCGGTACGGAACGTATCAACGAGGAGTATGCCGAGGTAGCTGCCAGTGCTGTTCTAAGGTTCTTGTCCAGAATGGGAATAATAAGGTATAATAGCATGGGCGGAAATATATCCACCATGATGGACGAAGAAGAAATGGTAACTATCAAGTCTGAAGCTGCCGGCTTCTTCAAGAGACTGACAAATGTCAATCGTGAAGTAAGAAGAGGAGATGTACTTGCAGAAGTCATCGACCCTATGGACGGACATATACTCAGTCAGGTGCATTCACCAGTGGATGGCATTATATTCTATATGCAGGATGCACCACTCATCTACCAGAATGTCATACTGGCCAGGATGATCAAAAAAGTTCATTTATAAGCCGCAATCGGCTCCGTAAAAAGAACCGGTTAAAGTGGCGAATTGTCATAAAAAGGGAGAAAAAATCATGAGTGTAAGACGAATCTACGTAGAAAAAAGACCTGACTATGCAGTCAGAGCTGATGAGCTGACAAATGAGTTCAGAGCATATCTGAGTCTCAAAGATGTGTCAGTGAGAGAACTTGTCAGATATGATGTTGAAAATCTGTCAGATGAGGTTTTTGAAGAGGCTATAGTTACAGTTTTCTCAGAGCCTCCGGTAGACATTGTATACAGAGAGGAGTTTCCTCATACGGATGATGAATTCATATTCTCAATGGAGTACCTTCCGGGACAGTTTGACCAGAGAGCCGATTCTGCTGAGCAGTGTGTTCGTCTTCTGGATGCATCTTCTGAACCTATAATCAGATCAGGTATAACCTATGCTGTTAAGGGAACCCTTTCAGAAGAAGATAAGAAGACTATTGAAGCATACGTAATCAACCCTGTTGAAGCAAGACTCAGTACAGGAGATAAGCCAAGCACACTTGTTATGGATTATCCAGAGCCTGCTGATGTTTCAATCTTCGACGGTTTCTGCAGCATGCCTGAGGACAAGTTCAAGGAACTTTATGACAGCCTCGGACTCGCTATGACATATAAAGATTTCCTTCACATCAGAAATTACTTTGGAAATGAAGAGAAGAGAGATCCATCTATGACGGAGATCAGAGTTCTTGATACATACTGGTCAGATCACTGCCGTCATACTACATTTGCAACAGAGCTTACAGATGTTAAGTTCGATGAAGGTAAGTATAAAGCAGCGATCGAGGGTACATTTAAGAAGTATCTCGAAGATGCTGCTGAGATAAACAAGGGTAGAGATGATAAGTTTACATGTCTTATGGATATCGCCCTTATGGGAATGAAGAAGCTTCGTAAGGATGGAAAGCTTGAAGACCTCGATGAGTCAGATGAGATCAACGCTTGTACTATCGTTGTTCCTCTTGAGATCAGAAATGAGGATGGAGAGATCGTTACTGAGGATTGGCTTATCTCATTCAAGAATGAGACACATAACCATCCTACAGAGATTGAGCCTTTTGGTGGTGCTGCTACATGTCTTGGTGGTGCTATCCGTGATCCGCTGTCAGGTCGTACATATGTATACCAGGCTATGCGTGTAACAGGAGCGGCAGATCCTACTAAGTCACTTAAGGAAACACTTGCTAACAAGCTTCCTCAGCGTAAGATTGTTACAACAGCAGCTAAGGGATATTCTTCATACGGTAACCAGATAGGTCTTGCTACAGGTCTGGTTCAGGAAGTTTATCATCCAAACTATGTTGCTAAGCGTATGGAGATCGGTGCCGTTATCGGTGCAGCTCCAAAGGATAATGTAAAGAGAATGACATCTGATCCTGGAGACGTTATCGTACTTCTCGGTGGACGTACAGGACGTGATGGATGTGGTGGAGCTACAGGTTCATCAAAGGCTCATAACTCTGAGTCACTTGAAAGCTGTGGAGCAGAGGTTCAGAAGGGTAATCCTCCTACAGAGCGTAAGCTTCAGAGACTTTTCAGAAGACCTGAAGTTACAACACTTATAAAGAAATGTAATGACTTCGGAGCAGGTGGTGTATCAGTTGCTATCGGTGAGCTTGCTGATGGTCTTGATATCAACCTTGACCTTGTTCCTAAGAAGTATGCCGGTCTTGACGGTACAGAGCTGTCAATCTCCGAGTCACAGGAGAGAATGGCACTCGTTGTAGATGCTAAAGATGCTGATAAGATCCTTGACTATGCAAGAGAGGAAAACCTTGAAGCAGTTAAGGTCGCTACAGTTACAGAGTCTCCTCGTCTTGTTATGAAGTGGAGAGGTAAGGAGATAGTTAATATCAGCCGTGCTTTCCTGAACACAAATGGTGCTCATCAGGAGACAACAGCTGAAGTTCAGATGCCTTGTGAGAAGGTTAATCCATTTGCAGGTATCGACGCTAAGGATAGTACAGAAGATTACAGCAACGCAGAAGCAGATACAAAGACAAAGTGGCTGGATATCCTTTCAGACCTTAACGTTGCTTCTGAGCGTGGACTTGTTGAGATGTTCGACTCAACAATCGGTGCAAATACAGTAACAATGCCTTACGGAGGAAAGTATCAGCTTTCACCTATGCAGACAATGGTAGCTACAGTTCCTATGCTTGGAACCAGAAGAACTAATTCTGTCAGCATGATGAGTTATGGTCTTGATCCATATCTTATGTCATGGAGCCCATATCATGGAGCTGTTTATTCAGTTCTTGATTCTGTAGCTAAGATTGCTGCAGCCGGTGGTGATGTAACTAAGATCAGACTTACATTCCAGGAATACTTTGAGAGAATGACAGAGGATCCAACACGTTGGGGTAAGCCTCTTGCAGCTCTTCTCGGTGCTTACTCAGCACAGATTGGACTTGGACTTCCATCAATCGGTGGTAAGGACAGTATGTCAGGATCATTCAACGAGATCGATGTACCTCCAACACTTTGTTCATTTGCGGTATGTATGAACACAGTTGCTAACGTTGTTACATCTGATATCAAGGAACCGGGAAATGTCCTCCTTAAGATGGATATCCAGAAGGATGATATGGACCTTCCTGTATTCAGTGACGTACTTGATAAGTATGCGCTTGTAAGAAAGGCAGTTACAGAAGGAAAGATTCAGAGTGCATTTGCAGTAGGATTCGGTGGTATCATCGAAGCTGTCAGCAAGATGGCATTTGGTAATAAATTCGGTGTTGATCTGGATAACAAGGCAGTATCTAAGGAAGAACTTGGACGTAAGGACTATGGTTCAATCATCATGGAAGTTCGTCCTGAGGATCTTAAGACTCTTGGAATTCCTGCAAAGGTTATCGGTATGGTTTCTGATAAGCCAAGATTCGCATATGGTTCAACAAGAGTAACTATGGATGAGGCTCTCGAGGCTTGGACTGGAAAGCTTAAGAAGGTATTCCCTGTTGATACAGGAGTAGAAGAAAGATTTGAAGGCCACGTTGCAGATTACAAGAAGGCAGTTAAGGCCGGAACACCTGAAACAGAGCTTAAGTTCAGATATAATCCATCACTTACAGGATATGAAGGTGGAATATATCAGGCTAAGAATATAATGGTAGCTAAGAATAAGATTGCTAAACCTCATGTATTTATTCCTGTATTCCCAGGAACAAACTGCGAGTATGATAGTGCGAGAGCATTTGAGAGAGCAGGCGCTGAGGCAGAGGTTATCGTTCTTAATAATATGGATGAGCAGGGAATCAGAGATTCAGTTGATGCATTTACTAAGGCTATCAGCCAGTCTCAGATCGTTATGTTCCCAGGTGGATTCTCTGGTGGTGATGAGCCTGATGGATCAGGTAAGTTCATAGCTACTACATTCAGAAATGAGAAGATCAAAGAAGAGATGATGAAGCTTCTTAATGAGCGTGACGGACTTGTACTTGGTATCTGTAACGGATTCCAGGCACTTATCAAGCTTGGTCTTGTACCAATGGGCGAGATAGTAGAGCAGACAGAGCTCAGTCCTACACTTGCACGTAACTCAATCGGTCGTCATCAGTCAAGAATGGCTTATACAAAGGTTGTATCAAATAAGAGCCCATGGCTCCGTAAGGCTGTTCTGGGTGGGGTCTATTCAATTCCTATTTCACACGGTGAAGGTCGTTTCGTTGCTAAGGATGAATGGCTCAGACGTCTCTTTGAGAATGGACAGGTTGCTACTCAGTATGTTGATCCAGATGGAAATCCTTCAATGGATGAAGATTACAACATCAATGGTTCATACATGGCAATCGAAGGTATAACAAGTCCTGACGGAAGAGTACTCGGAAAGATGGGTCACTCAGAGCGTCGTGACAAGAATACATACCTCAACATTGCCGGTGACAAGGATCAGAAGATATTCGAGTCAGGTGTTGAATACTTCAAGTAAGATTTTACATTGCAAGATATAAATTGATTTTGGGAAGAGGTTAGTGTAGTCATAATTATATAAAGGTCCATCGGATATGATCCGTAGGATACGGTGTGGGAATAAAATATGGAAATAAACAACATACGTGATCTATACAGCAGGATGCTGGCAAATATACGTACTGTAATGGTGGGTAGTGACGAAGTGTTTTCACTGATATTCGCTTCGATGCTTTCAGGAGGACACGTCCTCCTGGAGGATATGCCCGGTACAGGTAAGACAACTATGGCTAAGTGTATAGCCGACAGTATCGCTGTTGATTTTAAGCGTGTTCAGTTTACGCCGGACCTTATGCCTCAGGACATAACAGGTCTGAATATCTACAGTCAGAAATCAGAGGAATTCGAATTTATAGCAGGTCCTGTATTTACGAATATACTTC
Source organism: Eubacterium sp. (assembly GCA_017539165.1). Classification (GTDB taxonomy): domain Bacteria; phylum Bacillota; class Clostridia; order Lachnospirales; family Lachnospiraceae; genus Eubacterium_Q. The sequence continues at coordinate 27,217 of JAFYHN010000047.1, read as the reverse complement.
TGGCGGATGAGATAAACCGTGCAACTCCGAGAACACAGAGCGCCCTCCTTGAAGCGATGGAAGAGCGCGAGGTTACCGTAGATGGTGTGGGAAGAAAGCTAAATGCACCTTTCATAGTAATAGCTACTGAGAACCCGATAGAAACTACGGGTACATTTCCTTTGCCGGAAGCTCAGCTTGACAGATTCATGGTCAAGCTTACTATGGGAGACCTCACAAAGGAGGACGAGGTTGCAATCCTCGACAGGTTTATAGTTGATACGCCGCAGATGAATGTGACTCCTGTTGTTTCGGCTGAAGATATAGTTGAAGCTTCACAGGCTGTCAAGAATGTGACGGTCAAGAAAGTAGTAATGAATTATATCGTAGATCTGGCAGACGCTACGCGAAACTCATCGAAGCTTTTTTCGGGTGTTAGTCCGAGAGCTTCTCTCAATCTTATGAGGCTTTCTCAGAGTTTTGCGGCTATATCAGGTCGCGATTATGTAACTCCGGATGATGTAAGATTTTTAGCACCTTATGTTTTTGCGCATAGGGTTGTGACAGGTTCAGGAATATCAAGTCTCCAGGAGACGAGATCTATAATCAAAGAGATTATGTCAACCATTTCAGTGCCTGTAGAAGAGTGGAAGTAAAATGAAGGTTATTGCAGCTATCATTATGCTTACAATCATATATACAATCCAGAGAGTTGTATTTCAAAAAAACTGGAAGAAGAATCTCGAGTTGAACATGGGCTTCAGTCGGGATTACATAGAGTGCGGGGAGAGAGCTGATCTTGTCGAGGTTGTTACCAACGACAAGTTTCTGCCTCTTCCTTCTTTTCATTTAAAGTTCTCCGTAGACAAGAGTCTTATCTTTGATGACAAGGATAACAGTGCTATAACAGACCTGTATCATAAGAATGAAGTGTTCTCGATACTGGGGCATCAGAGGATAACCAGGCGGCTTTCATTTGTAGGAAGTAAGCGAGGTGTTTTCGGAGTACATAATGCGAATATTATCGTACATGACTATTTCATGACCAAGCAGTATGCCGGAAGTACGACAGATACCGATTATATATACATCTTCCCGAAGAAGCTTCAGACCGAGAGGTTTGAGCATATTTATAAGGGAGTTATGGGCGAGCTTGAGACGAAGAAGAATATTCTCGAGGACAGCCTATCCTTCAGAGGTATCAGACCGTATCAGCCATTTGATCCTTTCAGGGCTATAAACTGGAAGCAGAGTGCGAAAGCCAGAGAACTGATGGTAAATATGTACGGTTACACGACAGACTGCCGCATTCATATCATGCTGAACCTTGATAATGACAATATGATCGAGGCTTCGAAGCTGCTCGAAGAGGCCATATCGCTTGCTAGCAGTTTCTGTCGCCAGCTTATAAAGCAGGGGATAAATGTATCCATAGCGACTAACGGAGTTGATGCCAAAGATGAACCACTGCCGGAGATCGGTCAGGGAGCAGAACTAAAACATGCGGTGACTATCGACAAGATGCTGACAGAGATCAGCGGATCTCGTGGTAAGGATTCATTTATTCAGCTTGTTAAAGAAGAGATAAAGGCGGTTAAGAAGGATACTCTGTATCTGATCATAAGTCCGTATGTTAAAGAAGATCTTCTTGGATTCATTGACAGACTTGAGAGTGTTGGTGGGGCAATTCACCTGTTTGTTCCGTATTATGATGCATATCCGTATGTGAAGAATCGCTCCTACGCTGATGGATGGGAGGTGCCGCTGAATGTATAAATGGGTTATTCGAATCAGAAAATGGCTCAGGTATATATATGAGTTCCTCTTTGTAACACTCGTTGTGGACTTCTTCCTGTGTGCATCAGATAAAGATCTGTTGGATAGTAAGACACTCCTGCTTCTTGCAGGTATTCTGGTGGTGTCATACATTTTCAGGGATATTATGGCATATGCTATATCGCTCTTGATTATTCATGGGCTGATGGCTGTGGGCTCATATTTTCTTCTGGGGCAAAATTATCTTGGCATCGTTATGATACTGACCGTGATAGGTATTTTTATTGATGCGGTTGCATATATGAAGAGAGGGTACTACCTGAAGAGAGCATTCGAAGCTCCATGGGATATCTTCTTTTTGGGCGTAGCTATCTCACTTCTGGCTGCGTATAAACATGATAATACCCTTCAGAGCATCGGTTACGTATCTGTTATCATAATGCTGAGTATCAATCTGTTCAGTATATATCTTGAGGGACTGGAAGATTATATATCACTGAACAGAAGAGTGAAGGGTGTGCCGATCGGACGTATGGTGTCTGTGAATACATTTATCGTGACTACAGTCCTGTGCATCATTATCACAACGATCATCCTGGCGGACGTGCTCGGACTTCCAAAGGTTGTAGCGGGATTCTGTATGGCGATGATTGGACTTCTGAGAGTACTTATCATATTGATAGGCATTTTCCTGAGTTTTATTTCTGGGCTTTTCGGAACGACTTTTGTATCTCCACAGCGGGGCTTTCAGGAGATTGAGAAGATTGTGATTGGTGAGAGTATATTCGGAAAGATTATATATTTTGTCCTTTCCGTACTCTTTATTGCTTGTACTGCATATGTTTTGATACGTCTCTGTCGTTTTGTGATCAGATGGCTGCTTGCGAGACAGGATAGAAGGTATGATACGACAGAAGATCTTGATACGAAGACTAAGAAACGAGTTGAAAGAACTCGTGTCGAGAAGATAGATGAAGGTGGATATCTCTCACCAGAGCAGAGAGCGAGACGAATATATAAGAAGCGAGTACTTTCTTATAAGAAATATTTCAAGCCGGGAGCAAATGATACGACCGGAGATATAGAAGAGGCAATGTTCAGAACGCTTCTGGATAAGGTGAAGAATCAGTCAGAAGCTGATTCGAGAGATGTTGCACATGGTATTGTGATGAGCGAGGAAGAGCTGACAGAAGAATTCAGCAAGAAAGATGGGAATCGCATAACAGAGCTGTACAATGCGGTCCGCTATGGCAAGGTCAAGGTCGATAAAGACTACATAGCCAGCATGAAAAAAACAAAAATATGAGGATAGACTAGTGTCAAAGGTAATACTAACAGTTGATGATAACCCGCAGAAGATAACTAGAAGTGTGGTAGATTATCTGGTAGAAAATAAAATCCCTGCAGTTCTTTTTATAGTAGGAGAGGATGCGGAAAAAGATAGAGAGTCCGTATTATACGCTATCAGAAAGGGATTCATAATAGGAAATCATTCTTACTCGCATCCAAGGTTCAGCGAGCTGACTTTTGAAGAGTGTGTTCAAGAGATAGAGAAGACAGAGACTGTGATTGAGTCTCTTTATGAAGAAGCCGGAATCGAAAGACCGGTCAAGCTTTTCAGATTCCCGTATATAGATAAGGGGGAGAGTAGAAGTGAAGAGCATAAAAAGCGTATTCAGGAATATCTCAGGACTCATGGTTTCGGAAAACTGAATGACAGCGAGATAAAAGCTCCGGGATATTACAGGAACGGCTGGAATAAGGACGTGGATCTCACATTTTCATTTGACTGTATTGAATACCTGGTTCGCCCAGGCAAGAAGAAATTCTCGGAGATTATGGAGAGACTTCATACCGGACATCCTGAGATGGAGTCAAATGTCCTCACCGATGAAAGTACGAACCTGGTTCTTATCCATAGTCATGATAAAACAGAAGCGATGGAAAAGGATTACTTCAAAAAGATTGTAGGTGAGATGATTAAGTCTGGTGTTGAGTTTGTGGAACCACTGTTTACATAATTCTATGCACTAGTTTACATAAGTGAATAAAACGCGGTGTTTGGTTTACATAATTGACTGAATGCCTGATAATAAGTTTACATAATCTGAATGATAGCCTGGGAATTAGTTAACATAAGTTGGAATATAACATAAACATGGTTAACATAATTACAAAATAGCATGTGTATAGTTGACATAACGCTATAAAAATTAATGAATAGTTAACATAATATGCATAAATGGTTTACATAATACTCTAAAAACACATATCAATCAATCTGCTCGTAGGCGAGAGTTTATCGAGTCCACGTTTATATACGAATCCAACGGTACGAGGTGGGATAGGAGAAGCAAGCTCCAGTTCTACTACAGTACCGTTATTTAATTGCTCTTCAGCGAATTCTTTCACGATAGCAGAAACCCCCATACCGATAGATGCGAAATCAATCAGGAGATCCATATTGTTGATCTCAAGAATCTGACCTGGGTTAATCTCATTATCATAAAAATATCGGTCGATATGTTTTCTTGTGATATTTGATTTTTCGAGAAGCATGAGGTTTGAGCGCTCAAGGATGTTACGACTGCTCATAGTTTCGCCGTTAGAGAAGTCCGGATCGAAGTCGTCCTTAAAGATATCATTTGCAGCGTGATCATCTACAAGGCTTGTGACATTTCCTGCCATAAGCCAAGGGTTGTTTGTGGCCTGTGATTCAAATCCGGTTGAACTTTCACGAACCGAAAGATTGTGTAGATAGCTGTCTGATGCAACGAATATATCATGCACCTCTCGAAATGGTTCATATATATAGTCGGGTGGAAGATTGGTCTCACAGATGAAACCGACGTCGATGTTACCATCCTGAAGCTGACGGATAGTGTTGTAGGTCGAATGGCAGTCGATGGTAAGTTTAACGTGAGGATTCTCGGCGATGAAACTCTTAAGATATGGCATGAGAATATAACGACAGAGCGAAGTGCTGATACCCAGACGCAGCTCGCCGATTCCAAGTTCATTTATATGATGAAGCTCATCCTCAGCTTTTGATATCATATCGAAGGCATTTCTCAGATGGTCATAAAGGATCTGACCTTCTTCTGTTAATGTAACACCTCTGCTGCCTCTGCTGAAAAGCTTTGTTCCCAGAGTTTCTTCAAGATTAGAGATAGACTTGCTTACAGCAGGCTGGCTGATAAAAAGCCTTTCTGCCGCTTTACTGATACTTTCAGTATGCGCAACTGTATAAAACACCCTGTAATAATTCAGATTATCAATCATTCCCTACACTCCCTATAAATAATAATTCAGATAAAAGACAAATATAATGAATCTAATCTATGCTCATATTATAGTGATATAACTTCAAGTTATGTTAGGTATTCATTATATATATTTTTATTATAGATTTCAAGTGTGTTAAACTACACAGAAGTATTTATAGCCAGCTATAGCTGTCTATTATTGCGATTTATCTGAACATATTAAAAAGGAGGAAATCAATATGGGTATGACTATGACACAGAAGATTCTTGCAGCTCATGCCGGTCTGGAGAGTGTAAAGGCGGGTGAACTTATCGAGGCAAATCTTGATCTTGTTCTTGGAAATGATGTCACAACCCCAGTGGCTATCAATGAGCTGGATAAATTCAAGAAGAAAACTGTATTTGATAATACAAAGATTGCACTTGTTATGGATCACTTTACACCTAACAAGGATATCAAGAGTGCTGAGCACGTAAAGCAGGTAAGAGATTTTTCAAAGGCTAACAACATCGTTAACTATTTCGATGTTGGACAGATGGGTATAGAACATGCTCTTCTTCCAGAAAAAGGACTTATCGTAGCTGGTAACACATGTATCGGTGCTGATTCACATACATGTACATATGGAGCACTTGGTGCATTCTCAACAGGTGTTGGTTCAACTGACATGGCTGCTGGTATGGTTACAGGTAAGGCATGGTTCAAGGTTCCTTCAGCTATCAAGTTCGTTCTTAAGGGCGAGAAGGCTGAGTGGACAAGTGGTAAAGATCTTATACTTCACATCATTGGAATGATCGGTGTTGATGGTGCAAGATATAAGTCTATGGAATTCGTTGGAGAAGGTGTTAAGTCACTTTCTATGGATGACCGTTTCACAATCGCTAATATGGCTATTGAAGCAGGTGCGAAAAATGGAATCTTCCCTGTAGATGATCTGACACTTGAATATATGAAGGAGCATGCTCCAGAGAAGTTTGCTAATAAAGAATATCAGGTTTATGAGGCAGATGAGGATGCTGAATATGATGAGGTTATCGAGATAGATCTTGGAAGCCTTCGTCCTACGATTGCATTTCCGCATCTTCCTGAGAATACAAAGACTATCGATGAGATCCATGCAACAGGAGATATAAAGATTGATCAGGTAGTAATCGGTTCTTGTACAAATGGACGTATCGATGATATGAGAATCGCAGCTGACATTATGAATGGACGTAAGGTTGCAGACTGGCTCAGAGTTATCATCATTCCTGGAACTCAGGAGATATATCTTCAGATGCTTAGAGAAGGACTTACAGAAATCTTTATTGAAGCTGGTGCAATCGTAAGTACACCTACATGTGGACCATGTCTTGGTGGACATATGGGAATACTTGCACATGGTGAAAAAGCGGTATCTACAACAAACCGTAACTTCATCGGACGTATGGGTGCGATAGATTCAGAGATTTATCTTGCAAGCCCTGCAGTTGCAGCGGCATCAGCCATTACAGGACAGATTAGTAGTCCGGAGGACCTTAATTAGAGTATATTAGGTTCGCACATGTTAGAGTATGTATGTTCGACATCGCTTTCGCTCATGGCGGGCTCTCCCGAACGGCCGCTTCGCTTGCTAAGCTCTCACTTCGCCGTTGGCTCGTGAATCGCTAAGCACCGCGCCCCTTATGGTCTCTCATACATACTCAAACATGTAGCTTCACCTCGAATTCTTGCAATAGAAAAAGTATCATCGCGAATAAGATGGGCTAAAAGCGTAAAGTTCGGAGTTTGCCTGCGAGACCGTTGCGGGTCTCGGCGCTTAGTGATTCACGAGTGCTTGGCACGAAGTGAGAACTTAGCGTCCGCTAGGGGTATCCCGCACCGTGCGCGAGCTGAGTTGAGCGGGCAAACTCCGATACTTTGCTAGTCCATCTTAACGCGGAGATAAATAGAAGAATGAGATAAACAGAAAGGATACGAATATGAAAGCAAAAGGAACAGTACATAGATACGGTGACAACGTAGATACAGATGTAATCATCCCAGCAAGATATCTTAACACTGCAGATCCTGCAGAACTTGCAAAGAACTGTATGGAAGATATCGATAAGGATTTTGTTAATAGAGTCAAGGCCGGTGACATCATGGTTGCCGGAAAGAATTTTGGATGTGGTTCTTCGAGAGAGCACGCTCCTATAGCTATTAAGGCTTCAGGAATCTCATGTGTTATCGCAGAGTCATTTGCCAGAATCTTCTACAGAAATTCAATCAATATCGGTCTTCCAATCCTTGAGTGCAAGGAAGCTAGTGAAGAGATAAAGGCAGAAGATGAAGTTGAAGTAAACTTTGATACAGGAGAGATCACAGATATAACGACAGGAAAGAAGTATCAGGGACAGGCATTTCCTCCGTTTATGCAGAATATAATTACTAGTGGGGGCTTAATTAATTCTATCAATGATAGAAATTAAATAAATAAGAAAAATATTTAAAAGGAAGGTATTTATATGGATAACAATTTTAATAATTGGGAAAACCAGGGACAGCAGGAGGGACAGACAGGAAATGTAAATAATTATCAGCAGCAGGGGTACGGTGCGCCACAGCAATCGCCTTATGGTACTCAGCAACAGTCACCGTATGGAAATGCTCAGCAGCAACAGTCGCCATATGGAAATGTTCAGCAACCACAGCAGCAGATGCCGCCATATGGCACACCGCAGCAACAGCAGTCACCATATGGAACACAGGGACAGCCTACACCTCCTCCGAAGAAAACGAATCTTATTATCATCGGAGTTGCGGTCGGACTTGTGGTTGTGGTAGCAGCTGTGTTTGCTATTAAGATAATCGGCCAAAGATATTATGATGGACGTCATCAAATTGATCCATATACAGAAGAGCCATATACGTATGAAATCACTGAGGAACCATACACGGATGAGTATACAACAGAAGAATTTACTACCGAGGAATATACGACGGAAGAGTTGACTACAGAACAGACGTCTTCTGAAGATCCTTTTGTAATGCCGGATGACATCCTGAACGGTACAGGAGAAGTGGTCATAAAGGAATTCACAGATGATACTTTCAAGCTTAACAGCTGGCTTGAGAAGCATGATGGTTCATACCTAGTTCCAAATCTTGATGGTTCATTTGTTTACTATAAGGATAAATACGATACAGACAACAATTTTGTCAATGGACATTATGATCTCTATACCGGTCAGAAGGCTCTGGATTATATAACACAGGATCCGGATATGATAAAGTACGGAGTTACTGAAGAAGAGATGATGGGTGTCTTTGAGAGAAATGACTATTATGATCTCAAGAATTTTGTCGTATTGATTCTTCATAATGAAGAGTGTTATGAGGATGGAGAGAATACTATGGAATCACCTGTTGATACTCCGTATTTCGGATTTTATATGGTAGGTGAGACAGAGGAAGGTCTTGATATAGCTAACATGAACACCCAAAATTATTATTGGTTCAAATTGGATTAAGGACGAAGAATTATGAATAACTTTTTTACAATACTGTTTGGAGTTGTTAAAACACCAAGCTTTCTGATTCTTTATGTTGCAGCTATTATCCTCGGGATAATACTTGCAATAAAGAATGGATATAATGAAAAAAGCAGTCTGATAGCTGGCTCACTGATTCCGATAGGAATACTCGTGATTGATGCCGTATTGCTTACATGGGCAGGTGAATATCCGGATGTCAATAAGTACCTGATCGTAAAGATGGTTATATTTATCATTCAGCTGATATCTATTGGTGCGATGTTTAACATCTATTCCAAGTACCATCCATCGAACTGGGTTATTACGGTATTCATCATAGTGTCAGTAGTATTTCTGGCTTATTCTTATTACGTATATCAGATAACCTACAAACTTGGTAGTCTGTTTGGTAATAAGAGTATATTACTTAAGTCGCTTGGAAAGTTTTTCAATAACACCAGGTCACTTAAATTTACAGGTTTAGCCTGCACATATATTCCGCTCATTGCGGTTGTTATAGACAGCTATCTTACAGACAAGGTAGTAAATAAAGAGTTAAAGAGGATGTAAATCCGGAAAGGGAAAAATATGATTTGTAATCTTGCAGTTATTAAAGGAGACGGAATCGGTCCTGAGATAGTGACAGAAGCTATGAAGGTTCTTGATGCTGTCGGTGAGAAATACGGACATACATTTAATTACGAGCAGATCCTTATGGGAGGATGTTCCATCGATGCTACAGGAGAGCCACTTACTGATGAGGCAGTTGCAGTTGCCAAGTCTAAGGATGCAGTTCTTCTTGGATCAATCGGAGGCAACACACAGACATCTCCATGGTACAAGCTTCCACCTGCAAAGAGACCTGAGGCAGGACTTTTGAAGATCCGTAAAGAACTCGGACTTTTTGCTAATCTCAGACCTGCTTACCTCTATCCAGAGCTTAAGGACGCATGTCCACTTAAGGCAGAGGTTGCGGAGCGTGGATTCGATATGATGATGATGCGTGAACTTACAGGCGGCCTTTATTTCGGCGAGAGATATACAAAAGAGATCGACGGTGTTATGACAGCAGTCGATACCCTCACATACAATGAAAATGAAATCAGACGTATCGCTATCAAAGGTTTTGACATAGCGATGAAACGTCGTAAGAAAGTTACACTTATTGATAAGGCAAATGTCCTCGATAGCTCCAGACTCTGGAGAAAGGTAACTGAGGAAGTATCAAAGGATTATCCTGAAGTGGAATATGACGTAATGCTTGTTGATAACGCAGCTATGCAGCTTGTTAAGGATCCTGCTCAGTTTGATGTAGTTCTTACAGAGAATATGTTTGGAGATATCCTTTCAGATGAAGCTTCACAGATTACAGGTTCTATTGGAATGCTTCCTTCAGCATCTCTTAATGAGACAAAGTTTGGTATGTACGAGCCATCAGGTGGTTCAGCACCTGATATTGCAGGTAAGAATATATGTAATCCTATCGCTACGATACTTTCAGCAGCAATGATGCTTAGATATACATTTGACCTCGACAAAGAGGCTGATGCGATTGAAAATGCTGTAAAGAAGGTTCTTGCAGAAGGATATAGAACAATCGACATAGCTAAGCCGGGCGAGCCTCAGGTTAAATGTGACGAGATGGGAAGCCTTATAGCAGAGAGAGTTTAATTAATTCATTTATATATTGGAAAAAGGAGTTGACTATTATGCAGAGTGATAACATGAAATGCGGTCTTCAGCAGGCACCGGCACGTTCACTTCTGAACGCACTTGGATATACAGCTGAAGAGATCAGAAAACCTATGGTCGGAATCGTATGTTCCTACAATGAGATCGTACCGGGACATATGAACCTTGATAAGATAGCACAGGCAGTTAAGCTTGGCGTCGCTGAAGCAGGCGGAACACCGGTTATGTTTCCGGCTATCGCAGTATGCGATGGTATCGCCATGGGTCATATAGGAATGAAGTACAGTCTTGTAACAAGAGATCTTATAGCAGATTCAACTGAGGCTATGGCTATAGCTCATCAGTTTGACGCCCTCGTTATGATCCCTAACTGTGACAAGAACGTTCCGGGACTTCTTATGGCTGCAGCAAGAGTAAATGTACCAACTGTATTCGTATCAGGTGGTCCTATGCTCGCAGGACATGTAAAGGGAAGAAAGAGAAGTCTTTCATCAATGTTCGAAGCCGTAGGAGAGTACACAGCCGGTAAGATCACTGAAGATGACGTGACTGCATTTGAAGAGAATGTATGTCCTACATGCGGTTCATGTTCAGGTATGTACACAGCTAACTCAATGAACTGTCTTACAGAGGTTCTCGGCATGGGACTTCCTGGAAATGGAACTATCCCTGCAGTTTACTCAGAGAGACTTCGTCTTGCTAAGAAGGCAGGATACGCTGTAATGGACATGCTTAAGAAGAACATTCGTCCACGTGATATCATCACAAAGGATGCTATCCTTAACGCTCTTACAGTAGATATGGCACTGGGATGCTCAACAAACTCAATGCTTCATCTTCCTGCGATCGCACATGAGATAGGATTCGACTTCGATATAGCATTTGCTAATCCTATAAGCGAGAAGACACCTAACCTCTGCCACCTTGCACCTGCAGGTCCTACATACATGGAAGACCTCAACGAAGCAGGCGGTGTATACGCAGTAGTTAAGGAACTCTGTGATCTCGGACTTATCAATGAAGATTGTATGACAGTAACCGGTAAGACGATCGGCGAAGCTGTAAAGAACAGTGTTAACAGAAATCCTGAGGTCATCAGACCTACAGATAATCCATATTCTAAGACAGGTGGACTTGCAGTTCTTAAAGGAAACCTTGCACCAGACGGATCAGTTGTTAAGAGATCAGCAGTTGTTCCAGAGATGCTCAAGCATGAAGGTCCAGCAAGAGTCTTTGATTCAGAGGAAGATGCTATCGCAGCAATCCTTGGTGGAAAGATCGTAGAAGGAGACGTAGTAGTTATCCGTTACGAAGGACCTAAGGGAGGCCCTGGAATGAGAGAAATGCTTAACCCTACTTCAGCTATCGCTGGTATGGGACTCGGAAGCACAGTTGCTCTTATAACAGACGGACGATTCTCAGGCGCAAGCCGTGGAGCTTCTATCGGACATGTTTCTCCAGAAGCAGCAGTTGGCGGACCTATCGCACTTGTTGAAGAGGGTGACATGATCGAAATCGATATCAACAACTACTCAATCACACTTAAGGTAAGTGATGAAGAACTCGCAAAGCGTAAAGCAGCTTGGACACCACGTGAGCCAAAGGTAACAACAGGATACCTTGCTCGTTATGCATCAATGGTAACTAGTGGAAACCGTGGAGCAATCCTTGAAATCAATAAATAAATAGGGAGAAAATGATATGCAACTTACAGGATCACAGATAGTAATAGAATGTCTTAAGGAACAGGGCGTTGATACTGTATTCGGTTATCCGGGTGGCTCTATCCTTAATATCTATGATGAATTATATAAACACAGTAAAGAGATAAGACACGTGCTTACATCTCATGAGCAGGGCGCAAGCCATGCTGCTGACGGATATGCACGTGCTACAGGAAAAGTTGGTGTATGTATGGCTACATCAGGTCCTGGTGCAACTAACCTTGTAACCGGAATTGCTACAGCATATATGGATTCAATTCCACTTGTAGCTATCACTGCTAACGTTGGTGTTGCTCTTCTTGGTAAGGACAGCTTCCAGGAGATAGACATCGCAGGCGTTGTTATGCCTATTACAAAGTACAGCTTCATCGTTAAGAACGTACATGAACTTGCTGATACGATCAGACGTGCATTTAAAATCGCTCAGTCAGGTCGCCCAGGTCCTGTACTTATTGATATAACTAAGGATGTAACAGCAAGCAAGGCTGATTATACATTTAAGAAGCCTGAGAAGATTGAAAAGGTTACAAAAACCATAAAGGATAAGGATATCGAGAAAGCAATCGAGATGATCAATGATGCTAAGAAACCTTATGTACTTGTAGGTGGTGGTGTAACACTTTCAGGCGCTTCAGATGAGCTTGCAAAATTTGTTAAAAAGATCGACGCACCAGTATGTGATACTCTCATGGGTAAGGGTGCTTATGATGGAACAAAGCCTAACTACACAGGTATGATCGGTATGCACGGAACAAAGGTTTCAAACCTTGGAGTGAATAAGGCTGATCTTCTCATAGTTATCGGTGCAAGATTCTCAGATCGAGTTATCGGAGATGCTTCTACATTTGCAAAGAAAGCAAAGATACTTCACATTGATGTTGATGCAGCTGAGATCAACAAGAATATCGATGTTGATGCTAAGATCGTAGGTGATGCAAATGAAGTTCTTAAGAAGCTCAACGCATCTATCAAGGCTTCTAAGAAGAAGGAGTGGATGGATGAGATCAAGAAGCTCATGGCTGATAATCCTATGACATACGACATGAAGAATCTCACAGGTCCAGCGATCATAAACAAGATATATGAGATCACAAAGGGTGACGCTATCATCTCAACAGATGTTGGTCAGCATCAGATGTGGGCTGCTCAGTATTATAACTACAAGGCTCCAAGACATTTCCTTAGTTCAGGCGGTCTTGGAACTATGGGATACGGACTTGGTGCAGCGATTGGTGCCAAGGTAGGATGCCCTGATAAAATAGTTATTAACGTAGCAGGTGACGGATGCTTCCGAATGAACATGAACGAGATGGCAACGGCAGCCAGAGAGAATGTTCATGTTATCGAAGTAGTTATCAATAACCATGTGCTCGGAATGGTTCGTCAGTGGCAGACTCTTTTCTACGGAAAGAGATATTCCAATACAGTTCTTGAAGATAAAACTGATTTTGCTAAACTTGCAGATGCAATGGGAGCAAAGGGATATACAGTAAAAACTGTTGCGGAATTCGAGAAAGCACTTAAAGATGCAATCAAAGGCAAGGGTGCTTATCTGATCGACTGCCAGATAGCAGAAGATGATAAGGTTTGGCCGATGGTAGCTCCGGGAGCTTCAATCGAAACATGCTTCGATTCAGAAGATGCACTTAAGAAATAAAAGAAAATGTGAGTGCAGAATTTCGAAAATTATAAAATATATTTGATATTTTTGATTTCCGATAGTCATATTGAACAAAATAGTGCAAAGTTTTTACAATAATTTTGCCTTGATAAAAATCAAAAATGTATTATCATAGTAAATTATGATGCGTATAGTGTCAAAAATATTATGTAAACTAAATTATTATTATATATATTTACATGGAGGAAACTAAACATGGCAAGAGTTTACAACTTTTCAGCAGGTCCATCAATTCTACCTGAGGTAGTGCTTAAGCAGGCAGCAGAAGAAATGCTTGACTACAAGGGAAGCGGTCAGTCAGTTATGGAGATGAGTCATCGTTCAAAGGTTTACGATGAGATCATCAAGGAAGCAGAGAAGGATCTTAGAGATCTTATGGATATTCCGGATAACTACAAAGTACTTTTCCTTCAGGGTGGAGCTTCACAGCAGTTTGCAGCAATCCCTATGAACCTCATGAAGAACGGTGTAGCAGATTTCATCGTTACAGGACAGTGGGCTAAGAAAGCATACCAGGAAGCTAAAAAGTATGGTAAGGCAAATGTTCTCGCATCATCAGAGGACAAGACATATTCATACATTCCTGATTGCTCAGACCTTCCAATAAGCGAAGATGCTGACTATGTATACATTTGTCATAACAATACAATATATGGAACAACATACAAGAAGCTTCCTAATACAAAGGGTAAGATTCTTGTAGCAGATATGTCATCAGACATTCTTTCACAGCCTGTTAATGTAGAAGATTACGGTCTTATCTTCTTCGGAGTCCAGAAGAACGTTGGACCTGCAGGTGTTGTAGTAGTTATCGTTCGTGAGGATCTTATCCGTGATGATCTTCCTGAGTATGTTCCTACAATGCTCAAGTATAAGACACAGGCAGATGCTGATTCACTTTACAACACACCTCCATGCTATGGTATTTACATTTGCGGACTTGTATTTAAGTGGGTTAAGTCAATGGGTGGTCTTAAGGCTATGCAGGCTCACAATGAGAAGAAGGCTAAGATCCTTTATGATTTCCTTGATCAGTCAAAGATGTTCAAGGGAACAGTTGTTAAGGAAGACAGATCTCTTATGAACGTTCCTTTCGTAACAGGAAATGATGAGCTCGACGCTAAGTTCGTTAAGGAAGCTACAGCAGCTGGATTTGTTAACCTCAAGGGTCACAGATCAGTTGGTGGTATGCGTGCTTCTATCTACAACGCTATGCCAATCGAAGGTGTAGAGAAACTTGTTGAGTTCATGAAGGACTTCGAAGCTAAGAATTCATAAATCAGATAACGATTTTCGGAGATATTAACGACAGACATATATAAGATGGTATAAGGAGATTAAACATGGCTAAAATACATTGCTTAAACCCAATAGCTAAGTGCGGTACAGAACTTTTCAATAGCAGCTATGAGATGACAGATAACTTAAATGAAGCAGATGCAGTTCTTGTACGTAGTGCATCTATGCATGACCTTGATGTTCCTGAATCACTTCTTGCAGTAGCTCGTGCAGGTGCTGGTGTTAACAACATCCCACTTGATGACTATGCTGAGAAGGGTATCGTAGTATTCAACACTCCTGGTGCAAATGCAAACGGTGTTAAGGAACTTGTTATCGCAGGTCTTCTTCTTGGATCAAGAGATATCGTTGCCGGAGCAAATTGGGTTATCGAAGATAAGGACGATGCTGACATCGCTAAGACCGCTGAGAAGCAGAAGAAGCTTTATGCCGGAAATGAAATCCAGGGCAAGAAGCTTGGTGTTATCGGTCTTGGTGCTATCGGATGCAGAGTTGCAAATGCAGCTATACATCTCGGAATGGAAGTTTACGGATATGATCCATTTGTATCAGTTGATGCAGCATGGAATCTTTCAAAGTCAGTTAAGCACATCACAAATGTAAATGATATATATGCAAACTGTGATTACATCACAATTCACGTTCCACTTATGGATAGTACAAAGGGCATGATCAGTGCTGAAGCTATCTCACAGATGAAGGACGGAGTTGTTATCCTCAACTATGCAAGAGATATTCTTGTAGATGAGGCTGCAGTTATCAAAGCTATTGAGTCAGGTAAGGTACATCGCTATGTAACAGACTTCGCTAATCCTACAGTAGTAGGTCACGAAGGAGTTATCTGTACACCTCATCTTGGAGCTTCAACAGCAGAGTCAGAAGATAACTGTGCAGTTATGGCTGTAAATGAGATCAGAGACTTCATCGAGAACGGAAATATCATTAACTCAGTTAATTATCCACGTTGCGATGCAGGAGTTCCTTCATCAGCAGGACGTATTACTGTATGCCACAAGAATATTCCTAACATGCTTACACAGTTCACAGGACTTTTTGCTAAGACTAACGTAAATGTTCCTGATATGGTAAGCAAGTCAAGAGGAGACTATGCATACACAATTCTTGATGTTGATACAGCTGACACTACTGCTATGGTTAAGGAACTTGAGGCAATCGAAGGCGTTATCAGAGTAAGAGTAGTCAAATAAGCGATAAAGGTTTGAAAGTATGAAAGCGCCCTGCTTGCAGGGGAAGCTTTCATGCTTTATAAACCGTATTATCGCGTATATAGAAAAATATGTAAGAGGAAAAAGATATGGAAAAATTAAGAGTCGGAATACTTGGTGCTACAGGTATGGTTGGACAGAGATTTATATCTCTTCTTGAGAACCATCCTTGGTTCGAGGTTGTAACGGTAGCTGCATCCCCACGTAGTGCCGGAAAGAAATACAGTGAAGCAGTTGAAGGAAGATGGAAGATGGAGAATCCTATTCCTGCAGGCGTTGCTGATCTTGTACTTAAAAATGTAAATGAAGTTGAAGAGATAGCTAGCGGTGTTGACTTTGTATTCAGTGCTGTAGATATGTCTAAGGACGAGATCAAAGCTATCGAGGAGGCTTATGCTAAGACAGAGACTCCTGTAGTTTCTAACAACAGTGCTCATAGATGGACACCTGATGTTCCTATGGTTGTTCCAGAGATCAACCCAGAGCATTTTGAAGTTATCGAGTCTCAGAAGAAGAGACTTGGAACTACAAGAGGTTTCATCGCTGTTAAGCCTAACTGTTCAATTCAGTCATACGCACCGGCTCTTTTCGCATTAAAAGAGTTCGAGCCGAAGGAAGTTGTTGTTTCAACATATCAGGCTATCTCAGGTGCCGGAAAGAACTTCAAGGACTGGCCAGAGATGGTTGAGAACATCATCCCTTACATCGGTGGAGAAGAAGAGAAGTCTGAGAAAGAGCCTCTTCGTATCTGGGGTAAGGTAGAAGATGGTGAGATTAAGATCTGCGAAGATGGACCAAAGATCACATCACAGTGTATCAGAGTTCCTGTTCTTTACGGACATACAGCAACTGTATTTGTAAACTTCGGTAAGAAGCCTACTAAGGAACAGATCATTGAGAAGTGGGAAAGTTTCAGAGGAGAGCCTCAGGAGTTAAATCTTCCGTCTGCACCAAAGCAGTTCATCCGCTACATGACAGAAGATAATCGCCCTCAGGTTCAGGAAGATGTTAACTACGAAAATGGAATGGGAGTATCAATGGGAAGACTTCGTGAAGATACTCTGTTCGACTACAAGTTCGTAGGACTTTCACACAATACTATCCGTGGTGCTGCAGGTGGAGCTGTACTTTGTGCAGAGCTTCTTACAGCTAAGGGATATATAACAAAGAAATAATTATTTAACTATTTATAGGAGGGTAAAATGGATAAGAAGAAACTGATACTGGTTACATCGCCACCGGCATGCGGCAAGACATATATTGCTAAGAATCTCGCTAGAGCACTTAACAACTGCGTATATCTCGATAAGGATGATCTTATTCCACTTTCAAAGAAGATATTCGAAGTTGCCGGAGAGCCAATAGATCGTTCTTCTGATTTCTTCCATGACCATATAAGAGATGCAGAGTATGATGCAATCATGGAGGTTGCATTTGATGCACTTGAGTATAATGACACTGTAATGTTAAATGCGCCATTCAAGAAAGAGATAAGAAGTATCGAGTGGATGAACAATCTAAGACAGAGACTTGCAAAACTTGGAGCTGAGCTTTGCCTTATCTGGGTAAATACAGACATCGAAGTAGTACATCAGAGAATGGTAAGACGTAACTCAGAAAGAGATACATGGAAGATTGAACATTGGGATGAGTATGTTGCTACTCAGGACTATTCAGCACCTGAGGGTATTCCGGAGATGTTCGTATTCGATAACTCAAATGAATATGAATTTGATGTATCTATCGGAAAGGCAGTAAATCACATCAGGGGTCATTACACTGGTGATCAGAAATAGTAATAAATATATAAATCTGTAGGGGGTAGAAATGGCTACAATTAATCCATTTTCAGCCTTCAGACCAAATAATGATATCGTTAGGGAAGTGGCAGCACTTCCCTATGATGTTTATAACAGGGCTGAAGCTAAAGAATTCGTAAAAGATAAACCGCATACATTTCTCAGAATAGACAGACCTGAAACGAATTTCGATGATGATTTCAATATGTATTCTCAGGAAGCATATGACAAAGCTTCGGAGCTTCTTCATACTGCTATGTCTGATGGTACATATATTCAGGAGAGTAAGCCTGTATACTACATATATGAGCTTATAATGGATGGGCGTTCTCAGACAGGTATTGTTGCGACAGTTTCTGTTGATGATTATATTAGCGGAACTATTATGAAACATGAGAATACTCTTGCAGCCAAGGAGCAGGACAGAATCAATCATATCTATAACTGCAGCGCTCAGACAGGACCTATATTCCTTGCCTACAGAGATAGAGATAAGATAAATGCTATCGTAGATAAAGTTAAGGCATTACCTAAGACATATGGTTTCGTTGCTGATGATGGTATTACTCATAATGTATGGGTTATCGAAGATGCTCAGGATATAGAAGTTATCAGAGCAGAGTTTAATGCAGAAGATAAGATATATATCGCTGACGGACATCATAGAGCAGCTTCTGCCGTAAAGGTGGGACTTAAGAAGAGAGAAGAGAATCCGGGATATACCGGTGATGAAGAATTCAACTTCTTCCTCTCTGTTCTTTTCCCTGAGAGTGAGCTTAAGATTCTACCATACAACAGAGTTGTAAAAGACCTGAAAGGTATGTCAGAAGATGAGTTCATCGCCGCTATCTCAAAAGTTTGTGATGTTAAGGCGGTTGATGCTGCATATCAGCCGGAAGAAAAAGGTTTAGTTGGAATGTATCTCGGTAATACATGGTATGAACTGAAGATACATGATGATATCAAGACTGACGATCCGGTTGAAGGTCTCGATGTTTCACTTCTTCAGAATTATATCCTTAAACCTATCCTTGGAATCGATGATCCGAGAACAGATAAGAGGATAGAGTTTGTTGGTGGAATCAGAGGACTTGGAGAATTGGAGAGAAGAGTTAATTCGGATATGACAGTTGCATTTTCAATGTATCCGACGTCCATCGAGGAACTGTTCGGTGTTGCAGATGCAGGACTCCTTATGCCGCCTAAATCAACATGGTTTGAGCCAAAGCTCAGAAGCGGTATTTTCATCCATGAAATCTAACATTTTATCTTAAAAAAACAGATGATATATAGACTAAAAGTGGTACTGTTCAGTGCCACTTTTTTTCTTGCGTGACAGGTTCATTCGGGTTATACTGTAGCAAGGTATGTTATTTTGTCAGGAGTGATGAGTAAGGAGACACAGATGACTAGAAGAAAAGCAGTATTTGCGATTAACTGGATGGAGGTAGAAGCCCTTACAAAGGCAAAACACGATAATCCTCATCATATACTCGGAATACACGAGTGTATTGATGATGTATATGTTAATGTTTTTCTACCTGACGCAAAGGTTGTAAAGATTACGGATATTTCCGAAGGAAAGAATTATTCTCTGGTTTCTGATAGGTATGAGGGGTTTTATTCGATCAGACTTAAGGATAAGAAAGTTTTTGACTATATAGTAAAGGCTAAATTCCTTGATGGACATGAAGAGAGTTTTGTAGATCCTTATACATTTGAACCGGTTATCGATCCTATCGATATCAGTGAGTTCAATGAAGGGGTTCATTATAATATATATAACTGTCTTGGAGCTCACCCTATGGAAGTGGATGGAGTTTATGGAACACTTTTTGCTGTATGGGCTCCAAATGCTGAGCGTGTTTCAGTTGTTGGAAACTTCAATAACTGGGATGGACGAAGGTATCAGATGAGAAAGCTTGATTATTCTGGAATCTTTGAACTCTTTATTCCTGGTGAATTTGTGGATGAGATCTATAAGTATGAGATCAGGTCGAAGGCGGGAGATGTTTTTATGAAGAGCGATCCGTATGGATATACTTCAGAAGTCAGACCTGCAAATGCCTCCAGAGTAACAAAACTTGATTATGAATGGAAAGATGATAAGTGGATGTCATCAAGAGATAAGAAAACACTTGTGAATTCTCCGATGAATATCTATGAAGTTCATCTTGGATCTTGGAAGAGACCTGATGATGGAAGAGAATTCCTGAACTATCGTGAGATAGCGAGAGAATTATCTAAGTATATGAAGGATATGGGATACACTCATGTTGAGCTTATGCCTATCATGGAGCATCCGTATGATCCGTCGTGGGGTTATCAGGTTACTGGATACTATGCACCGACTTCCAGATATGGTACGCCAACTGATTTCATGTATTTTGTTGATTACATGCATGAGCAGGGACTTGGCGTTATAATCGACTGGGTGCCGGCACATTTTCCTAAGGATGATCATGGTCTTGGAAGATTTGACGGAACTCCAATCTATGAGAATGCAGATCCGCTTCGTGGCGAGCATCCTCATTGGGGAACATATATATTTGATTATGGACGTAATGAAGTTCGTAACTTTCTTGTAGCAAATGCTCTTTACTGGGCAGACAAGTACCATGTTGATGGTATCCGAATGGATGCGGTTGCATCGATGCTCTACCTTGATTACGGAAGACAGGGTGGTGAGTGGAGACCGAACAAGTTTGGTGGAAATGAAAACCTTGATGCAGTTGACTTCATAAAGGAACTCAGTATCAAGATGAATGAGCTTTTCCCAGAAGTCTTCCTTATTGCAGAAGAGTCTACAGCATGGCCGATGATGACTCATCCTGTTGAAGCAGGTGGACTTGGATTTGATTTCAAGTGGAATATGGGATGGATGAATGATTTTCTTGGATATATCCAGCTTGATCCGCTTTACAGAAAGTATCATCATAATGACCTTACTTTCAGTATGGTTTATGCATATAGCGAGAACTTCATTCTGGTTCTCTCGCATGATGAAGTAGTTCATGAAAAACGTTCTATGATAGAGAAGATGCCGGGAGGATATGAAGACAAGTTTTCGAATCTCAGAACGGCATATGGCTTTATGACTACACACCCTGGAAAGAAACTTCTTTTTATGGGACAGGAATTTGCCCAGATGAAAGAGTTTAGTGAATCATCTGAGCTTGACTGGTCACTGTTTGAGTTTGATGCTCATAATTGTATTAGAGATTATGTCAGAGAGCTTAACTCACTGTATAAAAATGAACCGGCTTTATATGAGAAAGATACTGATCCGGAAGGGTTTGCATGGATATCAGCAAATGATGCTAATCGTTCACTGCTTTCATTTGAAAGAAGAGGAAAGAATGAGAAAGATACTCTGGTCATTATCTGCAACTTCACAACTGCCGATGTAAAGAACTATAAACTGGCTGTACCAAGTGCAGGCAAGTGGAAAGAGATTTTCTCAAGTGATCTTCCGAAGTTTGGTGGAGAAGGCCATAACAATAAGACTGTAAAACAGTCAAAAGAAGGAAAGGTCGACGACAGAACTGATTATATTCAGATAACAGTTCCTGCGCTTTCGATATCAGTATTTAAGAAAAAATAATGAATGCCCGCGAAGAGATTCGCGGGTATATTTTTCGGTCGCACCTCTTGACACGTTTGATACAATGTAAGTTAGGAGTTTAATCGGAAAAGGATAGGAGGAAAATGTGAAAATGACAAAGATAGATATTATTTCGGGATTTCTTGGTGCGGGAAAAACAACCCTGATCAAGAAGCTCATAGGAGAAGCATTCAAAGATGAACTTATCTGCCTTATCGAGAATGAGTTCGGTGAGATTGGAATAGATGGAGGCTTTCTTAAGGAGGCTGGTGTAAATATTACTGAGATGAACTCAGGATGTATCTGTTGTTCGCTGGTGGGTGACTTTGGAGAGGCTCTTCAGAAGGTTGTAGAAGAGTATAAGCCAGATAGAATCATAATCGAGCCTTCAGGAGTTGGTAAGCTTTCTGACGTTATAAAGGCTATTCAGAATGCTGGAGAACAGGTTGACATAACTCTGAACAGTGCGACAACTGTAGTTGATGTTACTAAGGCTAAGATGTACATAAAGAACTTCGGTGAGTTCTTCCTCAATCAGATCGAGGCATGTGGAACAGTAGTACTGAGCCGTACTCAGAATGCTGATGAAGATAAGCTTCTTACAGCTGTAAATATGATAAAAGAGCATAACAGTGAAGCAAGAATAATCACTACTCCTTGGGATGAGATCTCAGGAGAGATAATACTGGATGCTATGGAACATTCATCAAGTATAGAGGATATACTCGATAACTTCTTCTTCGAAGAGGAAGAAGATGAAGAGCCTGAATGCTGCTGTCATCACCATCATGACGATGATGATGAAGACGAGGAGCATGAGTGCTGCCACCATCATCACCACGATCATGACGAAGATGAGGAGCATGAGTGCTGCCACCATCATCACCACGATCATGACGAAGACGAGGAGCATGAGTGCTGCCACCATCATCACCACGATCATGACGAAGATGAGGAGCATGAGTGTTGCCACCATCATCACCATGATCACGACGATGACGAAGAACATGAATGCTGTTGTCATCACGACCATCATCACCATCATCACTACGATGAGAACGGTGTATGCAGCTGTGGACATCATCACCATGATGCAGATGAGATATTCACAAGCTGGGGTAAGGAGACTGCAAGAAAGTATTCTGCAGATGAGCTTAAGACTATCCTTGATAAGCTTGCAGTTGAAGAAGATAATGAATTCGGATTCATCCTTCGTGCTAAGGGAATAGTGCCTGATAAGGATGGAAACTGGCAGGAGTTCGATCTTGTTCCGGGAGAGTATGAAGTTCGTCAGGGTAATCCTGATTACACAGGAAAGCTCTGTGTTATCGGAAGTAACCTTGAAGAGTCTAAGATAGCAGAACTCTTTGGATTATAAGATCAGTCGAGCAAAGATAATGATAAAAGGATATAAGGTGCGAATATGTTTAATAAAGAACAAAAAGAGATCCCGGTATATGTATTCATGGGATTTCTTGGAAGCGGTAAGACTACATTTGCCTCAGACACACTTATAAAACAGGGATTTACTGAGAGTGCTCCGACACTTCTTCTTGCTTGCGAGGACGGAGAGGTTGAGTACGATGAGAAAGCTCTTAATGACGAGAATATATATCTTGAATATATAAATGATGAGAATCTCACTGCTGAGCATCTTCTTGAGCTCGGTGAGAAGTACAACCCTGAAAATGTCATGATAGAATATAACGGAATGTGGGAACTGGATAAGATATTCCAGATTCGTGTCCCAAAGGGATGGACAGTAGTTCAGGTTATTTCATTTGTCGATGCCTCAACATTTGATCTCTATGTGAATAACATGAAGAAGATAATTATGGACCAGCTCAGAAATGCAGATATGATAATCTTCAACCGCTGCGATGAGAATACAAAGACGAGTGAATACAGAAGAAGTATCAGAGCGGTCAACAGACGTGCTCAGGTTATCTTTGAAGATAAATCAGGTAATCCTATTCGTACGAATGATGAGGCTGATCTTCCATATGATATCGAACAGGACAGCATAGTCCTCGAAGAGGAAGATTTCGGAATCTTCTACGTGGATGCAGCTGATAATCCAGATAAGTATCTTGGTAAGAAAATCAAATTCAAGGCTCAGGCTCACAGACCATCGAATTATTCTGATAAGGAATTCGTTCCAGGAAGATTCGCTATGACATGCTGTGCAAATGACATCGCATTTATAGGTTTTAAGACTTATTATGAAGGTGCTGCTGTACTGAATGATAGAGACTGGGTTATCGTAGAAGGAACTATCCAGAAAGAATTCTACCCTGAATTCGAGGGAGAAGGACCGGTCATATATGCAGATAGCGTATCGATGACAGGACCAGCTGAGGATGATCTGGTATACTTTAATTATTGATTATAATTTGATCATTATGATGCTAATTAAATTAAAGTAAATTGAATGTTAGAATTCGTATGTCAGATGGGGGCTGACATACATAAAATTACAAGGGTTAGAAGGAATTACTTATGGATAGGATTTTTAAGGTATCAGAGATAGAAGATATCATTACAAAAGACAAAAAAGTTATCAAGGATGTATTGGATGTTATTGGTGACATTAAATCCGTTGCAACCAGTGCTTCTCAACATATAGCTGAGGTTCCGGCGGAAGCGTTAAGCGGTGATGTTTTAGGTGCCGCGAGTACTGTACAGAGCAGTATAGATAATACTGCTTATGATGATGCGAAAAAGAAACTTACTTGTTGCGAGAAAAATCTTGGTCATATAGAGAAAATGGATTCCTTTTATGCCAAGGAAATATCTAAGCTCACAAAGAGTACCAATAAGATTAAGAAAGTAATAAATGGATTAAATAACTTTATCTTAAATACGCCATTAGATACTCCTTCAAAGGATTATGGAGCACTTCTTTCGGCGAAGATCGCTGTCTGGGAAAAGATACTTAAAGACGCTGATTCTGATATAGATGCGATCAAAAAAGCGGCAAAGGGCGGCGAATTATTCAGTTCTATATTCAGTTCTGATCCTGTTAACCTCTCAACAGGAAACTTCATATATAATAAAACAGATCTTGCGTATAGTGGTATAGAAAGTCTTTGTTTCAAGAGATTCTACAACTCAGTTAATGAGTATGAAGGAATCCTTGGAAAGGACTGGATCACAAACTTCGAGATCAGACTATTCTTCAAAAAAAGCAAGGTGTTTGACAGCTCTGAGATAACAATAATAAAAGAGGATGGAAAGGAAGAAATCTTTCTTCCGGCCGATGAACATCGTTATGTTCCGGAGTTTAACAGCCTTGCCGAGATTCATATCCTGGAAGATGGATATGAGTATGTAACCCTGGATGGAAGCAGATCCTTTTTTGATAAAGAAGGTATCCTGAAAAGATATGAGAACAGTAACGGACAGGGTTACAGTCTGGAATATCAGGAACAATCCCAAGATAAAACTGAAGAAGACTGTGAAAACAGTGTAAATAAAAGTGTTCTGCACAAAGTCATAAAAGATAGTGGAGAGTACTTTGTTTTTGCGTACTCTGAAGATGGTTATCTTAACACTGTAACAGATTCAGAAGGAAGAATAGTTACGTATAGGTTAGAAGATAGAAAGCTTACATCAGTAACAATGCCTGATGGCTCATCTTTTAAATATATATACTCTGCAAGTGGAAAGCTTAGAGGTGTGATCAATCCTAGAGATATAGTAACAGTAGAGAATGACTATGACGATGACTTCAGAGTAACAAAGCAGCACTTCCCTGATGGAACATCTATGTCATATGATTATGATGATGAGAACATGATCGTAACTCAGACTGAAAGAAATGGTGCTGTTACAAAGCATTATCATGATGAATATATGAGAAACATCAAGAATGTATACCCTGATGGAGAAGAGAGCTTTTCTTATAATGCGCGTAGTCAGAAGACTAAGATAATAGATAAAAATGGTAATGAAACAAAACTGTCATATGATAATAGAGGAAACCTTACAGGTATAATCAATGCGTTAGGAACAAAACTATCAGTTACATACAACAATCTGAATAAACCGATGACAGGAAGTATTGACGGAAAGACTAAGTTCCGTAATAGCTATGACAGTAAGGGAAATCTTATTGAAACAGAAGACGGACTTGGAAGAAAGAACGTATTAAGGTATAACGAATCAGGAAAGCCTGTTCAGATAACAGCAGCTGATGGAAGTGTTACAGACGTTACATATGACACAAAAGGAAATATAACAGAAATCAAAGATGCTCAGGGAAACACAACTAAGTATTCCTATGATGAACTAAACAGAGTAATAGAGATAACAGAACCTACTGGAGCTAAGAGAAGTTTCAGGTATGATGTTATGGATAACATCACAGAAGAAACTAATGCTGAGGGTCAGATAAGAAGTTATAAGTATAATGAGAGCGGGAAAGTAACAGAGATAACAGACTATGATGGTCATACGATAAAGAGAACCTATAATGTCCTCAATAAACCTGAGACTGTAACAGATAAAGAAGGTCGTCAGACAAAGCTCCAGTATGATTCTATGTGGAATCTTGCCAGAGTAACAGCACCGGATGGGGGAAAGACCACATATATTTATAATGAGAATAATCGACTCACAAGGATAAAAGATGCACTTGGTAATACTACCAGGTTTATTTATGATGGTTTAGGAAACATACTTTCTGAAGAGGATTCTGAAGGAATAAAGACATATTATGAGTATGACCCAATTAGTAGATTAACTAAAGTTATAGATGCTGAAGGTTATGAGATAAAATATGAGTACGATAATGAAAGTAATCTCATAAAGATAATAGATAAAGCGGGAAACATTCTTACAAGAATAGTAGATGAAGCTGGTCAGGTTATTGAAGAGAGAATCGTTCCGGTTTCAGCGAATGAGATTTCAGAAGGAAACAATAAGAATCAAACAGCTGAGCAATTGAGAGAAATATACAGAAGATATACTTATGATCTTCTTGGCAATGTTACATCTGTAACAACTGAGACAGGTCTTGTTACAAAGTATTCATATCTTCCGGTAACTGATAAAGTAACAGAAGTCATATATAATGATGGGAATAGGGAAAGATATGCTTATAATCCTAATGGATATATGGCGAGCAGAACAGATATATACGGTAATACTCAAAAGTATACTTATGATAGTCTGAACAGACTTGTTGAAATAACAGGAACAGATGGAGAAAGTAAAAAGTATACATACGACGTTCTTGGGAATATGACATCTATGACAGATGTACTTGGTAATGTAACAAAGTATGAGTATTCACTTTCAGGAAAACTGACAAAGGTAACAGATGCACTCGGAAACTTCGCAGAGTATACCTATGATTTGAATGACAGATTAATAGCAATCAAACAGAATGGGACTCCAGAGGAACCACCAAGAATAACAGAATATAAAAGAAATCTTCTTGGTCAGGTTGAAACAGTAATAGATGCAATCGGCCAGCAGGAAAACTATAAGTATAACAAACGTGGTGAACTTATAGAAAAGATAGATAAAGACGGATATATAACAAAGTATGGCTATACTTCAAGAGGTGATATGAATCACCTTCAGTATTCAGATGGAAGAGAAGTCATGCTCTCTTATGATGCCCTGAGACATCTTACAGAAGTAAAAGACTGGCTCGGAATAACAAGTATA
>JAFYHN010000046.1 GCA_017539165.1 Eubacterium sp. | reverse complement strand
TCACGCTCCGCCCAACGATGTTTGCTCTGGTACTCAGTTGTTTGGTTGCCAAGTTTAGTTCTCCTTTCTGTCGTTGCGATAGCACACGAACTTTGTAAAAAACGGATGGTTATGTCGTTGCGTCAGCACACGAACTTTCGGCGAAACCGACGGATATGATGTAGGCAAAAGAGAAGTGCCAAAAAGCTCCGCAGGACGCACATACCACCTCTGGTGGTATATCTGTGCGCACCGAGAAAATCTCGGTGAGAGAATTTTGGCACTTCCGCTGTTTCTTACTGTCCGTTTTCTGATACTGTTCCGTTATGTTTTTCATTTTTGCCGGGTCCGGCATTTTCCGATATTGTTTTTTCGGATTTACCTTCTTCTTTGGAACGCTCACTGACAACCTTTTCTATGAATGATTGTACGCTCGGATTGCTAAAGGCATAACTTATGATTCTGTATATCTCAAGCTTGTTGAAAGTATAGCATCTCGGAAAGAACCTTGCCACAGTCCCACCCATCATATACTTGTGTGCGTCCTGCACCTTTCTCATTCTTTTCTTTTCTTCTTTCTTGACTTTTTCAAGCTCATCATTTGCCAACTTTACTTTTTCTTCTGCCCTGATCAAGCGTGCTGATTTTTCTTCAAGTTCCATTTTTGTATGTCTCCTTTCGATTTTGTAAAATAAAAAAGCATAGGGATAAGATTAATATGGTCTTAAACCTATGCTTCGTTGCCCAAATCATTATACAGTTTTATGCTTATTAGTTATCTGCTTCCTTCTTTTGCAGATAGTAAAACTTCTTCTGGGTTTCTATCTCTGCCCTTAATTCTTCCTCAGATGGAAGGTATAATTTATACTTTGAAGCGAACAGCTGCTCATTATCGTGCAATACTGAATATCTCGCTATATCTTCATCCGTATCTGCACATAAGATGATTCCAATCGTCGGGTTATCATCTTCCCGCTTTTTCAGCTCATCATACATACGGATATACATATCCATCTGTCCAACATCCTGGTGTGTTATCTTGTTGGTTTTTAAATCAATCAGAACAAAGCATTTAAGGATATAATTATAAAATACAAGGTCGATATAATAATCTTCCTTCTCGGTATGGATGCGTTGCTGTCTGGCAACAAAAGCATATCCTTTCCCAAGCTCCATCAAAAACTTCTGTAAATTGTCCGTTATATATTGCTCGAAGTCCGACTCAAGATAAGATATATCTGTTTGCATTCCAAGAAATTCGGCTATAACAGGGTTCTTAATAAATTCAAGTTTATTCTGATACTCTGAAGTGAGTTGCTTCATTTCCTTCTCGACGCCCTGCTTATCCTGAGTTTTCAGCAATCTATAATAATACTGCGACGAAATATTCCTCTGTAAAGTGTTGGAACTCCAAACCTGCTCATAAGCTTCTTTGGCATACCATTCCCTTGCTGTACTATCATCAACCTGTGTCAGTATCCGATAATGTGTCCAAGATAACAGTCCTAATTGTGAACGAGCTTCGTTCACATTTTCTGCCAGATTGAATTGTGCACGAACCTCGTTCACAATCTCAGGAAACATCCTATATACTTTTAAGCATTGATAAAGAAGTCTTTTTGAATATCCGTTTCCATATATTTCCGTAAGTTCCTCAGATAGTTTCGCAACAACCTCATCACCATACTTAGCACGTTCTGCCCCATTAAGTTCTTCCTCATCTATGCGCTTCCCTATATACCAGTTTCTCAGAACAAGTGTGGCATCAACCGTCTTGTATGCAAAACTGCGTGCCTCATCTATAATGTGACAAACATCCTTTATCAGATTTTCTGTACTTACATACTTGATAATCTCATTCATACTTATGGGCCTCCATCATCCCAATAATCACAGGAACGATATGTCTTTTGAGATATTATAACAAACTACTACTTATTTATCCACTGTTTTATTGATTTTTCCGATTCTTTTTCTCGCCATTTCTCTCTGCTCCTCGGATAACCGCCTTGGCTTACGATAACTAACGGCTGTTTTAGGCATTTCATAGGTCTTGTCGATGTCTGACATAGCTACGCACTTGAAAACATCCGGATATCCGATAACTAACGAGTCAACTTCTCTCATAACCATCGGATCACGGGTATATATGGTTGCGTTCTTATCCTTGGCATTGAAGGTGATGATGGTTTCCTGCTCCTCTCTGGTAAGCTTCATAAGGCTATATCACCTTTCTTCTGTACCTTCTGCCCCTTGTTCAAGGATTTTGCCCGCTCTCTTGCCCTGTCTATCTTAGTGCGGATGGATAGATTATTCTGCATTTCATAGCGTCTTTG
>JAFYHN010000045.1 GCA_017539165.1 Eubacterium sp. | reverse complement strand
GTGTTGATTTCTCAACTATCCTTGTCATAGTTAAACGTTAACGTTTACCATTCCAAAACTTACTGTTCTTATTTGGATTCGTTCAATTCCGAATATTCTTATTTAAAAGAATTTTCGGGGTTGTCATCATTATTAAGTTATTAAAGAACTGTGCTGTTTTTAGGATTACTCAAAACCCTTGAAACCCGCTAATTTACTAGGCTCGTGAGTGTTTCTCAGTTGCTCTGTATCAGCGACAGCTTGTTTATAATACTACTATAAATCCGAAATGTCAACACCTTTTTTAAAAAAATTTTCTGCGAATAATATAAAAAATATGAGGTCCCCTAAGGGACCTCAATATATTGTACTATTTACTGTATTTTTACCATGCATATAGCTATTAAAATCTGCTCTTTAACATCGCAAGAAGAATATTATATTCATCCAGCTTCTGAAGCACTTCACTTTTCGCTATCAAGTCATAATATCCTGATCCGAACGCAAGGCTTCCAATAGTCATTACTATCCAGACTATCAACACGCCTCCCGTCAGTCCAAGAATAAATCCACTGAACCTATTAATCCCGGAAAGTCCCGGAACCTCTTCCGTTAAATGATTTACAATAACAGATACCAAAAGCAGGAACAGTCTAAGAACTATAAATGTCATCACGAACGAAAATATGCGTGTGATTAGAACCGCTGCATATCTTGCTATATAACTATAGAATCCTGTTATACCCAATGACTTATATATAGCATCATTGTTATTCTCAATAAAACTGCTTTTTATAGTATCTGAAACATTGAGTCCATCTATCATCTGAACCTGGGTAGCCTTATCAGGATCTGTCCCCATCAGATTTCCGGTCTCTTTCTTAGCCAGAGCATCCACATCCTTGGTTATGCCAGCATTCTCAAGGGACTCCTTTACCTTCTTCTCCATGGCTGCCTCAAGTTTGTCATATATCCTGCTCTCGATATAGTCATCTATCTCGGTCTTTTCGATTATATACTGTGATACATGAGGGCTGGCATAATAGGTAACACCCAAAGAGAGTATCAGCGCAAGAAGTCCAAACAACGTCTTAAAGAGGCCTCGCCAAAGTCCTACCAAACCACAAATTAGAATTATCGCCAATGCGATTATTGTTACATAATACATAAAAACTACCTTACTATCCTACTTATCTTCAGTCTTGAGTCTTATAGTTTCTGTTTTATTTTCAAGAGTAACTACATATTCATTTTTCTTATAAGATGGAATCATAGCCTTTATCATTCCATCAAATGTATAAGCAAACTTAGTTCTTCCGGATTTCTGGATTATAAGACACTTATTCCCTCCCGTGATAATTATCTCATCAGAAGTTGCATGAATCTTATCATAATCCATACTGAACGTGTAATCGAATAAACTCTTTCCCGTAAGATCATATACGTGCAGGACATAATCCGCATTATTTCCGGCATTTGAGTTAAGCATGATAAATCCCAGATAATCTGTTGAATAGAATATGCTGCTAACCTCTCCGCCGTATTCAATAGTGCATCTTTCAGAAGGCTTCTCCTTCATGTTATAGAGAATGATCTCCTTATCAGAAAATGCAGCTACTACATCATTATTTACAAATTCCACCTTAGGAATCATTTCCTCTTCAAATGAGTATCCTCCCACCATACGGTCGGCATTCTCATTCTGTCCAACCTCACCAAAATTGTATGCAGTAAGATTATTCTTGATATTAACACCATCAAGTTTAAAGTAACTCGAGAATAGTTTCTGCCCGTCATCAGATACAGATATATCCATAGGGTATCCACTCTTATCTATCGAGGTCTTCATCTCATAAATGATATTTCCGGACTTATCATACATATTTATGTAATTAGAATCATCAGATTCCAGGATAGCAGTAAATGCACCCTGCTTGGCAACATCTATATCGCAGATAGAATATGGCATATTTACGGAGCTCACCTGTCCTTCGACATTAAATACAGCGACAAGATTCCCGCCTTTATCAGCCACAACAGCATAGTCTCCATTTGTCGCAGCTATAGGGACCTTGAGATCCACTCCAGCCGTCCATACAGTATCACCAGCTTCATTTATATATGAAACTCCATCCGGAGTATATTTGAGAAGATTGCCTCCAAATTCAAGGTATTCTGCATTTGATTCAAAATTAGTTTCCGAAGAACGAATAACTTTGTAGCCGTTAAATGACCTCATCTTAAGATATACAAATGAAGTCACTCCGGCTATAACAACCAACACCAAAAACGTCAGCATCACATTGCTTCTAAGTCGCATTTTATGCGCAGCACGTCTATAGTTTTCTTCTCTAAGCTCCTCCGAGCTGTCTACGTATATTATATTGTCGTCTCTATCTTCTGTCATGGCGACCTCGCAGTTGATATATAATAGGTTTATGATCCCATTTATTTCAGGTGATCAGCCTGAAGCGCCTTATTAACGGCACTTATAAGAGCATATGCTGAAGCTTCTATGATATCAGTATGTATACCTGCTCCGTAGAATGTGTCATCATCATGTCCCTCTACAGATATGGCAACATATGCACATGCCTGAGAATTGGATCCACGCTGAAGAGCATGCTCATCATAGTTTACTATCTCAAATGTAACTGCAAAATGTCTCATAATAGCGTTACTTATAGCATCAAGTCGGCCATTTCCCTTGCCATGATATACCTTATGTACGCCATCTCTTTCTATCGTAAGTTCACATGTTATTCCATCTATCTGCTGGAAATGACACTCAACAAATTCAATAGGCTTTTTGACATTTACATATCTTTCCTTAAATACTTCATAAACCTCATCAGGCTGAAGCTCTCTGTGTCCATGATCAGATACACTCTTAACTGTATATCCAACATCTTCCTTCATCTTCTTTGGTAAGTTGAAACCATACTTAGTTTCCAGAATAAATCCAACCCCACCTTTTCCGGACTGTGAATTGATACGTATAACATCTCCATCATATGTACGTCCGATATCCTCTGGATTAAGAGGAAGGTATGGTGTAGTCCACATCTGGTTAGGATCTTCCTCACGCCACTTCATTCCCTTTGCGATAGCATCCTGGTGTGAACCTGAGAATGCAGCAAATACAAGCTTACCACAATATGGTTCTCTAGGATATATCTCCATTCCGGTAAGTCTTTCATAAGTTTCCTGAATTCTTGGCATATCTGAAAAGTCAAGACATGGATCTACTCCATGTGTATACATATTCATACCAAGTGTTATAACATCAACATTACCTGTTCTCTCTCCATTTCCGAAAAGAGTTCCTTCAATACGATCTGCGCCCGCAAGAATTCCGAGCTCAGCATCAGCCACACCGCATCCGCGGTCATTGTGAGGATGAAGTGAAAGGATTACATTTTCACGATACTTCATGTTCTTGCTCATGTACTCAATCTGACTAGCATATACATGTGGAAGTGACATCTCGACTGTAGCAGGAAGGTTGATGATAGCCTTTCTGTCAGGTGTCGGTTTCCATACATCAAGAACTGCATTACATACCTCGAGCGCATATTCAGGTTCTGTACCTGTAAAGCTCTCAGGACTGTATTCGAATCTATATTCAGCACCATCTTCGTCAGCAAGTTTTTTAAGAAGCGCTGCTCCCTCTATAGCAATCTGCTTTATCTCTTCCTTAGACTTCTTGAATACCTGCTCACGCTGTGCAACACTTGTAGAATTGTAAACATGAACAATTACATTCTTTGGATTTGCGCCTCTTACAGCGTCAAATGTCTTCTTTATAATATGCTCTCTCGCCTGTGTCAGTACCTGGATGGTAACATCGTCAGGAATCAGATTATCCTCAATCAGTCTGCGACAGAATTCATACTCTGTCTCGCTTGCTGCCGGGAAACCTATCTCAATCTCTTTAAATCCTACTCTGATAAGTTCCTTATAGAATTCGATCTTATCATCAAGACTCATTGGTACTACGAGAGCCTGATTTCCGTCTCTAAGATCTACGCTGCACCATATAGGCGCTTTGTCAATGTACTCTTTTTTAACCCAGTCGTTACATTCAACTGGCGGCATAAAATAGCCTCTTCTGTAGTGTTCATAATTCTTCATCTCGAGTTACCTCCAAATTCTTATTGTACATTGTTTAATAAGTTTATTCAAGGTTTTAGTAGAAACTAAAAAGAAAACGCCTCCACAAACCTTGCGGTCTGTAGAGACGTGAATTCACGCGGTACCACTCTACTTCATATGGGATTTTCTCACCATATGCACTTTACGGTACGGATCTGATTAAAACAGTTCTTATACCTTTCCCTTATAACGGTGGGATTCCGGATTCGACTACTTTCCGATCTGCATTTGCTTCACGATGTTTTCACCAAATCTGCTCAAGGGCGAGTTCAGTAGGAATATTCCTCTGCCTTGCAGCTACCGGCAGTTCTCTGTGATGCAGACCCATCAAAAACGGTATCTGAACATCAGGCCTCCTCTTACT
Source organism: Eubacterium sp. (assembly GCA_017539165.1). Classification (GTDB taxonomy): domain Bacteria; phylum Bacillota; class Clostridia; order Lachnospirales; family Lachnospiraceae; genus Eubacterium_Q. Next base: position 54,160 of record JAFYHN010000045.1, on the reverse strand, counting down.
TACTATTCCCTGTCAATGCATTTGACATTATTTAGTTTGATGGAGATAAACTAACACAACCTATCCCCATATGTCAAGTTTTTTATTCGTAGTATACATTAAAGTCTACATTTGTATATACACCGTCAATTCCTCCAGAACTGGTCTGCTGCCACATATAATATGGACCAGTGTAATCAGTCTGGCTCGTATAATGCGCAAGCCAAACCTTTCCACCCCTATTATTTGTCCATACATTTTCAAGGAAGTTTAGACTGCTGTATAAGCACGCTTCATATCCGAGATCTTTTATCTCGTCATAAAATGTATCATAACATTTGTTTATATCACTAAAGTTCATTCCGTAATCTTCAAAGCCATTAAAGTCTTCCCAGTCATACGCAATAGGGAAATCCAATTTTTCATCATTCAGAACCTTATCGAGATATTCAACGCTTTTCTTTACCTCATCCGGATTCCTCTCCTCTGCATGCCAGTATATTCCAATCTTCAGGCCTGCAGCCTTGGCATCTGCAATATATGTATTGTATTGCCTGTCGGTATAATGATCACCATCATCGAATCCGCCAAGTCGGAGAATCGCAAAATCGCACCCTGCCGCTTTAACCTTCTGGAAATCTATAGCGCCCTGCCATCTGGATACATCGATTCCAAAGCCTCTCTTATCACCTTTATATTTTTCCTTGAATTCTGCAAATGTCTCTGAAGGGTTTGCTGCACTCGGCGTTCCGTCGTCCTTGGATGATGGTTCATAACCTCCGGAGGATACAACATTTACGGTCATATCAGATTCAATAGAATTCCCAGCATCATCCTTCAACGTGATGGTTATAGGATAAGAACCAAGACTTGATGTATCCACAGTTCCCGTTATGGTCATCTGAATATCTCTATCAAGATTATCACCATACCCCATAAAATCATGAACGTTGAATTCATTTCCAATATTAACTTTGGGGCTTCTATTGAATGTAAGAAATTTAGGTTTTTCGTGATCATCCGAAACAGAAATATCCGCTTCTGTAGAATTACTGCTGTTTGATGTATTAGAAGATGGCGTAACAGTAGCCTTTTTCTTAGTACGTTTGCTGCCACCTTCTCCAAGATCACGATTAAATAAACTTTCCTTATTAGTGGTGCTTGATTTTATCGCATTAGTTGCTGTAGCCGTATCTCCTGATCCCTGTGAATTATCGTCATTCTTCTTGGAAGAAAAACTCTTGGCTATCTTTTCTTTATAAGAATCATCCACACCTTCCGATTCTCCATCCTGAGCCTCCCCTACATTTTGAGGGATTGCTGACTTATCACTTTTTCCAAAATTCGAAACTATTATAAAAGCCAGTGCCGCTATAACACACAAGGCTCCAAGTCCCGATATTATCTTCTTGAATACTTCCTTCATATAATATACTTCTAATCTTCCTTTTTATAATTTTTCCTTCTTCTTTTTCAGTTCTTCCACAGTCTGATCCGCGAAACTGAATTCTTCTTCTGATATCTCATGCTTAGAGAAACCCGCTCTCTCGAGTATATCTTTCATACGATCTCTTGCAGATTCAGAATACGGCATAAGATAATCCATCTGATCCGAATAATTCATCTTAGTTCTAAAAGATTCATCCTTCTTCTTTTTGCGCCGTACAAACCTGGAATACTTGAGGATCAGTTTATCATTTAAACCGGCCCTCTGATAGTCAACCGCATATCTGAGATCCGGATACATCCTCAGTCCAAAGTAGAAGAGTGCTCCTCCAGCTATCACTGCCAGGAATATTATCGCAAGATATTTCATAAATGCATCTGCCTCAGAAAGAGTAAAACCTCCATTTCCGGTATCAACCTTCTCGTTGGCATTCTCACTTCCATCACCGAAGAGATTGTTAAATGTATCCCAGAATGACTGTCCATCATCCTCTTCTTCCAGACCAGAAGGCGGGGTCACCTCAACCTGCGTCCATCCAAAGTTATCATCATACACCTCAACCCAGGCATGAGCATCTGCATCTGTTGCCGTCACTCTGACAACTGCCGTTTCGCCCAGCTCGTTGTAACCATCATAATAATCGCTATACTCTGCATTTTCAACCCTTTCACCTTTGTTAAGTACCTGATTGAATGATATAGCATATCCTTCACAATACCTCGCAGGGATACCCATCCTTCTCAGAATAAGCGTAGCTGCTGATGCAAAATGTGCACAATAACCCTTCTTGTTTTTTGTAAGGAAATAGTTGACAAAATCTTTTCTCCATGGGGTTGCACCAGGACGTATGGTGTATGGTATATTTTCTTCGTAGTAATCTTTTATCTGCTTTACCACCTCCATAGGAGTTCCCTTTGTAAATCCTGCTTCTTTTATAAAATCATCTATAACTTCTTTATTCTCATCCGCTACATAAAGATATGTAGACTTCTGTCCCTCGAGAGAAGCCTTCGCCTCCGTTTTATTCTGATCCAGTTTTGGATAAACTGTATACGTCATGGACTGTCTGGTAAATAAGGGTTTTCTATCTCCCTCAGAATAATACGGCTGATATGACAATGCCGAAGCTTCTACATTTGTAACTGTAATATGAGCCTGACTCGTTCCCTCTTCACCAGCTTCATAAGCCTCCTTAAGAGCCTTTACCTCCGAAGGATAACTTGATTTCTTTTGTTCAAAGCTTTCATCACGGTACCACTTATTCTCATGAGGAATATAGGTATCCCCTTCAAAACATTTAATATACAACATCTGATATGAGTACGGCGTATAGATAACATTCAGATCCGGCTGGTAATCCAGATTGATAGTCGAAACGCCTCCCAGCTCACCAGTCGAAAGACCACCGTTGTTAGGATAATAGTTTATAAAACCGAAGACACCGAGCATGATAAAGTTCTGGAACATTTCCCTAGTTGCTTCCTTATTCTCACTCTGAATCTGTTCAGCATCATACGTCACTTTATTATATATCGTACTCATCGCGGCAATAATCGCAAGAACAAATAGCGACACTGTTACAATCCCCTGCCACAACGAACGATAATCCAGCTTATAAGTCAGCCCCTTCTTCGTTCTTCCAAAGATATGATCACGACGACTAAGTTCATAGTGAACACCACTCTTCAGAACGTAAGTCATAACTATTCCGGCCATAAGCATCACTATATAGATAGTATCCGGCTCCATATGCATGTAAAATGCAGCAACGTTAAATGTGAGCGTCATCGCGATCGCTATCATATATCTTGCGCGCCTGAGAATGTAGTTATTCAAAAGTACATTCATAGCCACACCGATTATAGACATGGAAACCGTTACCGCCACATATCTGTTGGAGATACGCTCATTATATAACTGAAGACCTTCTGTATCGAAATAAATCGACGCCCTGTCTATAGTTGCATTCAGAACACCGTAGAAACCCGAGTTAATATAGTCTTTAAAAAGTATCATAAGCGAAGCATAAAAAGCGAAGAAAACAAGATATCCCAGATTTTCAGATTTCCAGCTGTGATAAAGCATCGCACATAATATGGCGGTGGCAAATACTATAAGATTAAATATGAGCTGATTGAACTCCACATCCATAGCGGTCAGATACGAACCAAGTCCTCCCGCCGTTATAAGATATACGACAAAACCCTTCAACATCAGCGAGTAATATCTATTCTCACTTATCTCATATACAGAGCTGTCGATTTCCAGACCTTTACACATCTCAAAAGGACGCACATCCTCATTCTGCCACGCAGATCTGCGTCTTCTTTTCTTTTCTTTTGAAACTGTGTTAAATCCATTTCCATTCATACTCATCATAACCCGCCTAATGGCTTATCTGACAAAGCATCTAGTCCTGCTCAACCACAACCGCATCTGCCTTTCCATCCTTCATACATATATTTACATATGCCTTAAGTTCAGGATGTATGCTTCTCATATAACCCTTAGTCTTTTCACTATCATTATATATCTTCTCATAATAGATATCCGAAAATGCATCTCTCAGATTTTCCAGATTCATTATGTGTCTCTCTTCAAAAGCAAAGTTCCCTTCACTCCACCACATAAGTCTGACATAGGTCTGATCCCGAACCATCTTCTCAATCACTGCATATGTCAGTCCGAGGATCTCATCTACTTCTTCATCAGACCCACAGAGTTCAGTCAGGATTACCATCTGTTGATCCGACATAGATACTCTGTCTTTGACCATCAGAATGTCTCTCTTTGCCGACAATTTCCAGTGGATACTCATAAGCTTATCTCCCGGAATATATTCCCTGACATCCGATACATCCGCAAAGTCATGTCCCTTCTTCACCGTTTCCTCACTCTCAGTCATACCTCTGGATATATCCTGCATATCCAGTTCGATATTTGAGATACTTTCCGGAAAAACATGAACCTCAGCAGACGAATCCTGTTTCTTTCTTATAGAAACAAATCCCATAAGATCACGTATGGTTATATTTTCTACAGAGAATTTATATATACCATTCATAGAGTATTTTAACGGGATATGATGTTCGAAGCTTTTACGTGCGCTGGCAGGAAGAGACAGGATAGCGCCGCTCTTATCCTGATAAAATGTATTCTCAGTATCCAGTTTTACACAGGTATCATATGAAACAACTATAGATCTGTTATCCAGAACAAGCCTCAGATATCCTATGGAATTCCTGGTGACATTTTTCTCAGGAGCAACTATACGGACACTTATTCCTCTATACGCAAAGAAAAGACCAAGAAGGTCGAAGATTGGTGAAGCTATAACAATAGAAACAACCAGCATCATGAAAAAGTTCCGAAGGAAGTCGTACATATAAAGGGCTATCGCCAGCTGAACCGCATAATTAATAATCCCCATTGGATGTACAACAGTTCTCAGAGGTTTCTTCAACCTCTCACGTTCCTTCTGAAGTTTTCGCTGCTGTCGCGCAGACAAAGTCATATTATCTAATCTCTCCCGTGTTACAGTCTAGGAACTTTTACAGTCTGAATAAGAGCCTTAACCGCTCCATCCATATTCATTCCCTGTGCTCTTGCACGCTGTCCCAACTTAACCCTGTGTCCCAGAGTATCCTTAACGACATCCTGCACATCTTCAGCCGTTACAAAATCACGACCATCGATTACAGCCATAGCCTTAGCCATCTTAAGGATGGCAATGGTTCCTCTTGGGCTTGCACCCATCGAGAAAATGTCATTTACTCTTGTTTCTTCAACAAGATCTACTATGTATTCATATATCTCATCTCGAACAAACATGTCATTCGACTGACGTCTGAGTTCAACCAGTTCTTCTATTCCTATAACCTTCTGTACTTTTGAGATAGGATTAGAGGCATTTCCCTTAAGGATCTTCACTGCATCCTCATGCTCCGGATATCCCATAGAAAGACAGACCATGAATCTGTCCAACTGAGATTCAGGAAGCAGCTGTGTTCCAGAAGAACCATACGGATTCTCTGTTGCGATAACAACGAAAGGATCCGGAAGCTTTCTGGTCACCCCATCAACCGTAGCAGTTCCCTCCTCCATAACTTCAAGCAGTGCAGACTGAGTCTTTGGAGAAGTACGATTGATCTCATCCGCAAGGAACAGATTACAGAATACCGAACCCGGTCTGTATTCAAATTCCTTCGTAGCTGCGTTGTACATAGAGAATCCCAGGATATCACTCGGAAGTACGTCTGGAGTAAACTGAACTCTCTTATATTCCATAGAAAGGCTCTTGGCAAATGCAGTTGCAAGCGTTGTCTTTCCTACTCCCGGAATATCCTCCATCAGAATATGACCACCTGCTATAACTGCAGCCAAAACCTTCTTAACTACATTTTCCTTACCCTTTATAACCGAATTAACACTGTCCTGAACAGCCTGTGTCTGAACACTCACATCCATATTACAAAACTCCCTCTGCAAAATATATTTTATAATATTCGTTATCTTCGTAATTAAATTATTATACCATATATTCATATTATATCACATTTTTTCTTTCTTCCCCCAATTATGTGTTGCGAATTTTCTCAAAATATGAAAAAATTGATTGAACAATAAGCGTCCTTCGGGAGAGCCCGCCATGAGCGGAAGCGTTGTTGAGCATACAAGATTCGCACAAATTCCACAAAAAGGAGCCAACACATGCCACCTATTACTAACGACTGGGCAGCCGCCCTTAAACCTGAATACGGAAAAGAATATTATAAGAAACTTTTTGAATATATTGGTCGGGAGTATTCCACCTGCACGGTCTATCCACCTGGAGACGATATATTTAATGCCTTCCACCTCACTCCTCTCAAGGACGTTAAGGTGGTTATAATCGGACAGGATCCTTACCATGAACCGGGACAGGCTCACGGACTTTCATTTTCAGTTAAACCTGGAGTAGATATACCACCTTCTCTTCAGAATATATATAAGGAACTTGAATCCGACTGCGGTTGTTCCATCCCAAATAATGGTTATCTTGTTAAATGGGCCGAGCAGGGAGTTCTTCTTCTGAATGCAGTTCTTACAGTACGCGCCCATCAGGCTGCTTCCCATCAGGGAAAAGGCTGGGAAGAATTCACAGACGCCGCCATTAAGATAGTAAATGAAGAAAACCGCCCGATTGTCTTTATGCTTTGGGGAAGTTTTGCAAGAAGCAAGAAAAGCATGCTGAATAATCCTCAGCATCTCATACTCGAAGCGCCGCACCCTTCTCCACTTTCAGCATATCGAGGATTCTTCGGATGCAAGCATTTCAGTCAGGCAAATGAATTCCTGAAGGAACACGGAGAGACTCCTATCGACTGGCAGATTGAAAATATTTAACCATAAGAGAACGATATCGATCAGATACGTTCTCTTATTTTTTTCCATTTTCATAATTTTTTAATTTTATCCTTGACAATCACAAAAACATATAATATTATACACCGTATAGTATGACGGTGGCAATAATATGTTTATTGCAATAATATACGAACCACAATAGTATCGTCAAATCATGAAAGGAAGTTAAAGAAAATGGAAACAAATCTCAAAAACAAAAAGAAACTCTTTTTATCACTAGGATTAGCATTGGTTGCAGCATTAGCGATAATCATAGGTTCAAGATTTTTACTTCAGGGAATAGGACTTCGCGAAACTATCAAATCAAATGATATTCTCTCAGAATTATTTGACACATTTAAGCGTATCGCACTCTCTGTTTCTATTCTCCTGGTTGTTAAAAAGATATACGATATAAAAATGGGCTTTACTGATAAGAACCTTGGAAAAGGGCTTTTCATTCATGGATTCCTTATATTAATTTATACAGGTCTTCAGTTTTACAGCGAATATACCAAACCAGAAAAATCTTTACTTTCTGTTCTTCCTATAGTTGCTATTTACCTGGTTGCAAATCTGTGCACTGGTCTTTTTGAAGAAATTCTCTGCAGAGGCTTCCTTTTCAACTCATTCAAAGAATATTTCGGAGACAACAAGAAGGGCGTATTTAAAGCTGCATTTATCTCATCTGCTTTATTCGGAGCATTCCATCTTTTAAACCTGACTGGTCATCCTGAATACGTTGTAGGAACTCTTACCCAGGTGGCATATGCATTTGTCTTCGGAATTGCATTCTGTGCTATATACTATCTTTCAGGAAATATCATCTCATGTATCATACTTCATGGAATCTTTGATTTCTCAAATAAATTCTGGCATCTTTTCATCGTTGAAAGAGCAGAATCTATCGAAGCTACAAAGGCAGTTGATATGACACTCGGACAGAGTGCAACTCTTCTACTTATTTTTGTACCAATGCTTATCTGTGGACTTATCCAGCTCCACATGGCATTTAAGAAGAAAGAATCAGTAAGAGCCCTCGCTCACTAATTAATCATTCTTACTGTTTCTATATAAATAAGAGGATGTCGATCATGACATCCTCTTTGTTATTTCATAGCTTTTACATAGCCTTTACTTCTTCAAATTCATTTGCTATTTCTTCACCAGGCGCAGGAGTAATAAGGCTCACTAACACGATAAAGATAAGCGCTACGACAAATGCAGGTGCAAGCTCATAGAGATTCCATGCACCACCCATAGGTCTGACGCCGAACTTCCAGATAAATACCATAGCAGCTCCAGCTATCATTCCCGCTGCTGTTCCATACTTATTTGTTCTCTTCCAGAACAGCGACATGATCATAGCCGGTCCGAACACCGCGCCGAAGCCCGCCCAGGCAAATGAAACAATGCTGAATACAGAACTATCAGGATTCCATGCGATGAATACACCAAGTATCGCAACAATCACAAGTGTCAGACGCGCAGTCAGCATAGCCGCCGTTTCCGAAAGCTTGATCTTGAACACATCCTGTACTATGTTTTCAGACACTGCAGATGAAGCAGCAATAAGCTGTGAATCCGCAGTAGACATCGTTGATGCAAGAATTCCGGCGATTATAAGTCCGGCAATAAGTGCATATCCGAATCCATTCTGTGATATATGATCTGAAAGAACAACTATAAGTGTTTCTGCCTTGGAAGCTGATGTAGGATCTTCAATAAGAGAATCAAGTGCACCAGCCTGAGTCATGGCACGTCCGACGATTCCAAGGAATGTTGCTACCGCCAGTGAAACAACAACCCAAACAGATGCGACTCTTCTCGAAAGCTTAAGCTTATTTGGATTCTCGATAGCCATGAATCTGAGAAGGATATGTGGCATACCGAAGTATCCCAGTCCCCAGCAGAATGTAGTGATCTTACTAAAGAGACCGTATGAATCCGCTGAAGAAGTAACGTTATTATATGTAGCATTAAAATCCAGGAATCCCCGAAGATTATTTGCATTTGAAATAACCGCATCGATTCCTCCGGCATTATGAACTCCATAGATAAGCACTATCACTAAAGCAATACTCATAACTATGGACTGAATAAAGTCTGTCTGCGAAGCCGCCAGGAATCCACCGGTTGTTGTATATCCAACAATAATGATGGCCGAAACAACCATTGCCAGCTGATAGTTTACACCAAATAGATTTGCAAATAGTTTTCCACACGCAGAAAATCCCGATGCTGTATATGGAATAAAGAAGACGATGATCGTAAAAGCTCCAAGAAGGAGAGTTATATTCTTCTCATCTCTGTATCTCTTCTTAAAATACTCAGGTAATGTAATAGCATCCAGTTTTGCAGTATAGTTTCTGAGCTTTTTAGCCACGAAAAGCCAGTTGAGATAAGTTCCCACCGCAAGTCCTATCGCAGTCCATCCAGCATCCGCCACTCCCGAAAAGTATGCTACTCCCGGAACACCCATCAGAAGGTATGAACTCATATCCGATGCTTCCGCACTCATAGCTGTAACGAATGGTCCAAGCTTACGTCCACCCAGATAGAAGTCGCCGACATCATTTGTTTTTCTTGATGCCAGAAATCCGACCACAAGCATACCTGTCAGATAGATAACAATAGAAACTACGATACCAATTTGTGCAACTGTCATTATACTAGCCTCCACATTAAATTTTTATATCTTACTGACTTGCTAAAATGTCTGCAAGTCCGTCATGATCATTGTCAGTTTTTGTCACAACATCGGCTGCCTGTTTTACGACATCCGGTGCATTTATCATAGCAATTCCAAGTCCGGCTGCCTCAATCATGGATATATCATTCTCCCCGTCACCGGCTGCTATCGTATTCTCGCGAGAAATATTCAGATATTCGCTGAGACGTATGAGGGCATTTCCCTTACCGGAGCCCTTAGGAATAAGTTCGAGATAATAATCATTCGAGTACATAAGATCAAGTTTGTCCGAATACTTATCCAGCACCGCAAGGCGGAACCGCTCCTGCTTTTCATGATCATGAAGCTCGATACATATAATCTTGCATGGAGGAACATCCATATAAGGAGTGATATCATCCGCAATGATCAGCGGAGTTTTTATAACCCTCCTGTAATATTCCGTACATTCATTATAAACTTCAGAAAGGATGAAATGATCATTGTATGTATGAACGTATATTCCATATTCCTTGGCCATATCCAGAAGTTCTCTTGCGAGTCCCTGTTCGATACCCTGGCGAAATACCGTACATTTGTTATCAACGTCGTATATCTGTCCGCCATTATAAGCAACAACGTAGCTGCCTTTAAATGTCACACCCAATCCTTCGTACACCGAAAGAGCACTGTTGATATCTCTTCCTGTGCATATAGCAAATGTATTCCCCTCAGCCACGAATCTTTTAAGCACATCCATGGTCTTCGGGGAAACTTTTTTATCCTTAGTCAGAAGACTTCCGTCCAGATCGGACAGGAATATCTTTCTGCCGTTATCACTATTCATTATAAAACCACTAACTCCTGAAGTTTCTTTTCTTCCTTATTATATGTCGAAATTCCTGGCCTCGACACCCGCATTCTTTCGCTCAAGCATCTCATCAACACGGTCGATATAATCATCGATGTTCTTAACATTCTCAACGCGGTCGACTCTCGTAACATCAAAATCCGCAGCTGTGAGATCCATAACATTTACCGGCTCTTTTTCAACCACGTTATCATCACTATCAACCCTGAGCTCGTATGACATATCATCTATCTCGTCTCCCGATCTCGGTTTAACGCTGATAAGTCTTGTTATACCTCCGGCCCCTGCCGCAAATGTATCCAGTTTTTCTTCCATTATAAGGACATTATACAGACACTCTTTTCCTTCTTTAGCATATCCGGTATTCTCAAGATTGCCTGCTATATTCTTCTGACGATACAGATAATATGGCTTCAGTTTCATGTCAGCAAGTGTCACTGACGCAAGGGAGATCATCTTATCCATATCGTGATTTATCGTTTCTCTGAAGGAATCATACTGCTGATTCAGTTCCGCCGCTCTCTTAATAGCAAGAGAATGAACCGTAACCGATTCAGGATTCATCTTCCTTATCTCTGAAAGCGTATATTCCATATCTTCAAGAGATTCATTTGGAAGACCTGCAATAAGATCCATATTTATATTCTTAAATCCTGCTTTTCTTGCCTCATTGAATGCCCACTTAATATCTGCAGGTGTATGACCACGACCAATTGTTCTGAGCGTAGAAGCATTCATAGTCTGCGGATTGATACTGATACGAGTACAACCATAGCGCTTCATTATCTCAAGCTTCTCAACTGTCACGCTGTCAGGACGTCCAGCTTCGATAGTATATTCTCTGAGATATGTCAGATCAAATGTATCTTCGACACACTTTAGCAGCGCCTCCAGATCCTTCTCAGAAAGAGAGGTCGGCGTACCCCCTCCGATATATATTGCAACCAGATGCCTGTGTCTGTTAAGAAATGAAATATATGGAAGCTCCTGTTTTAGAGCATTAATATAATCTTTGACCTTTGTTTTATATTCAAATATCGGGTATGCAGCAAATGAGCAATAGAGACATCTAGTTGGACAGAAAGGAATTCCTATATAAAGACAGTAATCCCTTATCGGATTAAATGTTCTGAGTATAGACTGTTCCTTGATAGCAACAGTAGTTGCCAGGCCAGCTTTTTCATGAGATGTATCATAAGTATTCTGATAATAATCGATTATATCCGTACGGTTCTTACCTTTTTCAAGTGCTGAAGTAGCAATCTTAGTTGGTCTCATTCCAGTAAGACTTCCCCACGGAAGAACACGTCCGGTATATTCCGAAAGGATTCTGTAAGAAGCAAGTTTTAGTTTATTTCTGTATCTCTTTCTATCTGTAAAGTCACCATACGCATATGCAGAATAAAGAACATGCCCCTTCTCCTCTATACGAAGACGAGTGTTATTTCCCTCATAAAGAGCCGTAAAAACAAACTGAAACTCATTATGTCTGTTCTTATCAAAACCTGCCACCTCATCCGGTGAAGCAGATACGATCTTTGTTGCTGGAAAAAACGCGCCAATCATAGCGCGTAAATCCGTTTCATATTCAAGACTGTTCTGAACAAGTAGAATCATCGTTTAGAAATACCTCATTAATCTCACTTAAAAGTCTGCAGTTCCTGATTAAATAAAGTAATAATTACTCGTCTTCTCTCTTCCGATAGTCGTTTCCGAATCATGTCCCGGAAAAACTTTCGTCTCTTCCGGAAGAACAAGAAGTTTATCCTCAATATTCTTTATAAGATCCTCACCATTTCCAGTCGGAAAATCTGAACGTCCTATACTTCCATGGAAAAGTGTATCTCCATCAAACAGAGTTCCCAGACTCTCGATATAATAACACATACCACCTATCGTATGCCCTGGAACCTCGATACAACGAATCTTAAGACCGATCAGCTCTATCTCCTCACCATCCGAAACCGTATTATCAGATTTAACCGATACAGGATTACCCATAAATGCAAGCGAAAGATTAAGACCAGGATCACTCAGAAGCTTCTCATCATTAACACCGATATAAACCTGTACCTCAGGAAAAATATCCCTAACCTTTTCCACAGCATCAACATGATCAAAATGCGCATGTGTAAGAAGAACCGCAACAAGCTTTGCTCCCGCATCCTTAACCGCACTCAGCAGAGAATCCGTACTTCCAGATGCATCCACAAGGATAGCCTCATTCGTATCCTCATTGATCACCGTATAACAATTCGTTGCAACCGGCCCCTGCGTCCTGCATGTCATCTTATACATCTATCCGTAATTCTCCTTTATCTTCTATCATTCCTACTGTCTCTCTTTAAAACCATGAGCGAGAGTATAGATGTTCGACCATAAGGGTCGCGGCGCTTAGCGATTCACAAGCACTTGTGCAATGTGAGAGCTTAGCGAGCGAAGCGGCCGTTCGGGAGATCCCGCCATGAGCGAGAGCGATGTCGAACATCTATACTCTCGCTCATATTTCTTTATCCCTGTGTCCTCTCAATATCAATAATACCCTCTATACTTCTGATCTTCGAAGTAAGCGTATTAAGTTCGTCCTTTGATTTAATTCCAAACTGTACATTCACAGTAGACTTACCCTGCTTATTGATACGTCCTTCAATCCTCTTTATCGGAATCTCTGCTTCCATAAAGACTTTTGTTATATCAAATATCAGCGCACTTCTATCCATTGCGTAAACATTGATTTCAGTAGTGAACTCTGCTTCTCCGCGATTATCCTCAGAAACCCACTCTGCCTCAATAAGTCTCTGTCTCTCAGCTTCGCTCATGCAGAGTACATTTTCACAGTCAGTTCTGTGGATAGAAATTCCTCTTCCTCTTGTGACGAATCCAACTATCTCATCACCAGGAACAGGTGTACAGCATTTAGAAAAACGAACAGCTACATCATGAATTCCACGAACTTTGATACTTCCCTTAGGAATATGGAACTCTCGCGCCTGACTATTAATCTCTCTGATAACATCTTCATCAGTAGTGTTTTGTTCATTCTCACGGCGTACTTCTTCCTGAAGTCTGTTGATAATCTGACCTTCCTTGAGACCACCATGTCCTATAGCAGCAACAAGCGAATCCCAATCAGGGAAATTGTATCTCTTCAGTGTTTTTGCCATATATTCAGGCTTTAGAAGCTCAGACAGAACTATGCCTTTAGCTTTGCAATATTCTTCCATCGCCGTTTTTCCTTTGACGATGTTTTCCTCCTTAAGTTCCTGTCTAAACCACTGATTTATCTTAGTCTTGGCCTGAGTACTCTTGACCAGCTTGAGCCAATCCATACTTGGACCTTTTGTATTCTGTGAAGTTATGATCTCCACTCTGTCACCTGAATGAAGAGTTGTTTCAATCGGAACCTGACGTCCGTTTATTCTTGCTCCAACCATTCTGTTACCGACTGCGGTATGAATAGCATAAGCAAAATCGATGGTATTCGAACCTCTCGGAAGAGGTTTAACATCCCCCGCAGGAGTAAAGCAGTAAACCTGATCCTGGAACATATCCAGATCTGTCTTTACCGCATTCATGAATTCCTTATTATCTTTTGTATCATTCTGCCAGTCCAGAATCTCCTGAAGCCAGTTCAGCTTCTCTTCTTCTCTTGATACACTCTTACTTCCGTCTTCCTTATATTTCCAATGAGCAGCGATTCCGTACTCTGCTGTCCTGTGCATATCGTAAGTTCTGATCTGTATCTCAAAAGGAATTCCGCCATGACCTATAAGGGTAGTATGAAGAGACTGATACATATTTGCCTTAGGCATAGCTATGTAGTCTTTGAATCTTCCCGGAATAGGTTTATATTTTTCATGAATGATACCCAATGCCGCATAACAGTCTCTCACCGAAGAAACCTTTACACGAAGAGCAAATATATCATATATCTGATCCAGGGTTTTGCCCTGAGTCTTCATCTTCTTATAGATACTAAAGATATGCTTAACGCGTCCCTCTATCTCAGCATCTATCTCAGCCTCATGAATATATTGTGTGACTTCCCTGACCATGTCATTGATGAAGTCTTCTTTCTCTGTTAGCCTCTCCCCTATACTATCCCTAAGCTCTTTGTATATCTCAGGGTATAGGTACTGCATACAGAGATCATCCATCTCAACCTGAATACGGGAAATACCGAGACGATTAGCTATAGGAGCATAGATATCCATGGTCTCACGAGCCTTCTCAATCTGCTTTGCAGCAGTCTGGTACTGAAGAGTTCTGAGATTGTGAAGTCTGTCGGCCAGCTTGATGATGATAACTCTGATATCCTTAGCCATTGCAAGGAACATCTTACGAAGATTCTCTGCCTGGATCTCAATCTTATCCTGAGAGAGATTCAGCTGAGTCAGCTTTGTAACACCATCAACCAGAAGAGCTATCTCAGGAGAAAATTCTTTTGCAAGATCCTCCTTGGTATACTCAGTATCTTCTATGACATCATGAAGAAGACCAGCAACAATAGTCTCCTTATCCATTTCCAGTTCCGCAAGAATGATAGCCACACACAATGGATGGATGATATAAGGCTCACCTGACTTACGCTTTTGATTCTTGTGTGCATCATCAGCTATATGATAAGCCTTCTCGATCAATGAAAAGTCGTCTGATGGATGATATAATTTTATCTTCTCTATAAGCACATTATATATCTCGTCCGGCGAAGTAAAATCTTCCGGAGTTGCGAGTACACCCGTCTTTGCGCTGTCATTTATTATCTCCTGGACCGGTCTTCTATCTACACCGTTATCCTCCAAGCCCATATCTTCTGTAATCATATCTGACATACTCACTCCTCCTTCCCATAATCATTTACTTTTAAGCAATATATACTTTCCATTTATTTACCAGGATATTTAACAACCGAATCAACATCATATCCCGAAAGCTTCTTTCTTCCCTCGAGCCCTTCAAGTTCAAGAAGGAAAAGCATCTTTACGACCTTTCCGCCCAGCTCTTCGATAAGCTCTGCTGAAGCCTTCATAGTACCTCCGGTTGCTATGAGATCGTCTACTACAACAACTCTCTGTCCCGGCTTTATAGAATTCTTATGAATCTCAATGGTCGCAGTACCATATTCAAGATCATAAGATTTTTCAACAGTTTCTCTAGGGAGTTTTCCTTTCTTTCTGATAGGAACAAATGGCTTACCAGCCTTGTATGCAAGTGGCATACCGAAGATAAATCCTCTTGCCTCTGCACCTGCTATCACATCATACTCAACTCCGTCCAGCTTTTTATACAGTTCATCTATAGCAATCTTAAGTCCTTCAGCATCGTCCAGAACTCCTGTTACATCTCTGAACATGATACCAGGTTCCGGAAAATCCGGAATAGTAATTATAAAATCCTCAACAGTTTTCATTTCACAAATCCTCCGTGATATATTTAAGATCCTTCGCATGGGATCCGTTTTTAACTCTTGTCATACGTTTTCATTATAAGCTGCAGATATCTGCCGCCATTATATTCATTTATACCTACTTCATAAGCTATATCCAGCTTACAACCTGTATAAACACCATTCTTTATTTTATCACAAATGTCATCTCCAAACCACCTCTTTATATCATTTTCAAACTGCTGTGGTCTGAAATATAGAATCTCTGAAACGATCCCTCTGGATCCTCTTACCTTGAGCTTCATTGCATTATTTTGCTGGCCGAATATCTTATATCCAAGAATCTCCAGAGCTTTCTCAGCAAAAAGCGGACTTTCGTTTCCTTTTCCAAATGGTTCCAGAGAACTGATCTGTTCAGCCAGTTTCATACTAGCATAACTGATAGGCATTGGAACATCTATCATAAGCTTTGGAATCTTATCTGTCTCAGTCAGTCCCGATTCATCGTTAAGGATTTTCCTGAATTCATCAAGCTTATCTCTTTCTATGGATAACCCAGCTGCCAGAGGATGACCTCCGAATTTTACCAGCATGTCTTTATGTACATTTATCTTCTCAAACATATTATATGAATCCGTGGATCTTCCCGAACCCTTTAAAATCGATGGATCTTTATCTGTATCTGTAAATATTATAGTCGGTCTGTAATATCTTTCACGGATTCTTCCTGCCACAATCCCGGCAAGTCCCTCATGAAGATCCGGAATATAGATTAGAAGCACATCGTCTTTAGGAACTTCCTCTCCGTCTACACTAACAAGCTGTTTCTCTATGATCTCAATAGCTTTCTGCTCTCCCTCTTCAGTCATTGCCTTCCTGCTATCGTTCAGTTCTTTCATAGCTTCCGCACGCTTAAGAGCTTCTGATTCATTTTCACACAGAAGAAGTTCCACTGCATCAGTTGCATCACCAAGTTTTCCTGCAGCATTTATCGTTGGTCCGAGTACAAATCCCAAATGATAACCTGTAAGCTTCTTACCTTCAAGATTCTGAACCTTGATCAACGCTTTAAGTCCAACCTTTTCGGTCACTTCTAATCTTTTTAGTCCTTCACGTACATATATTCTATTCTCATCAAGAAGAGGCATAACATCACATACAGTTGCAAGCGCCACCTCTTCTAGATAATCATATCTTCCCAGAGCCATACCCATTCTGTCATACAAAACCTGTACAAATTTATAAGCTACAAGAGCTCCGCAGATATCAGAATACGGATATTCGTCCCCATCCTGATGAGGATCGATTATCGCATCCGCTTCTGGTATGACCGGCTGAACTTCATGATGGTCAGTTACTACAACTGTGAGCCCAAGCTCCACTGCTTTTTCTATTGCACTTACTGCCGCAATACCATTATCGCATGTCAGAATCGTATCAATTCCATCTTCATATGCTTTCTGTATTATCTGTTCATTTATCCCATATCCGTCATTAACTCTATGCGGAATAGTATAAGATACCCTGGCATTCGCTCTATTCAGTGCATCAAACAGGATACATGTTGACATCACGCCATCCACGTCATAATCTCCTACTATCCTGATACTTTCACCGGCTTCTATAGAAGAAGCAATGATATCTGCACCGAGTTCTATATCCATCATCGTTTCCGGAGAATGAACGCTGTCAAGTGTCCCGAACAGATATTCTTCATATTCTTTTTCTGTTATAACATCCCTGTTACGGATTATTCTTGCAAGAACAGGGTCAATCCCAAACCTTGCAGCCAGCGCGTTAAAATCCGCTTTTTTTGCATATATACGCCAGTCTTGTTTCATATCTGTTACGAGCTCCTTTTTTATCAATACATTTACAGTCTCAAAAATAATTTTTTTAAACACAAACGGGGGAATATAATTCCCCCGTAATTCATAATAACCATACGATTATAACTATTTTTTTGTTATGCCTTAGCAACCTTCTTTGGCTCGCTGTTATCTTCCTTAGAATTAAGTTTAGTTCTAAGCCACAGCCACAGTGGTCCTGTGATACAGATTGATGAATATGTACCTGCAACTACACCAACCATAAGTGTAAGTGTAAATTCCTTAAGTGATGCAACTCCAAGGATGAAGAGCATGAAGATTGTAAGGAATGTTGTCAGGTTTGTATATATATTACGTGTAAATGTCTGTGAAATACTAGTATCTACTATCTCAGCATAGCTGTACTTTGAAGGATTCATCTCCTTTAGGTTCTCTCTGATTCGATCGAAGATGATGATCGATGAGTTGATTGAGTAACCTACGATAGTAAGCATACATGCGATAAATGTACCACCAACCGAAAGGTACATAACCGAATATGCACAGAACACGAAAAGTACGTCATGGATAAGTGCGAGAACGGCACTAACACCGAATCTTGCATCACTAAATCTGATAGCAATATAGATTAACATCAGAAGTGAAGCGATAACTACAGCAAGAATAGCATCTCTCTGTGTTTCCTGACTGATCGTACTGGAAATGTTCTGAGAATCAATCTTATCGTCTGTAATAGAGAACTTCTCCTTAAGTTTACCAGCCAATGTCGCACGAGCTTCTTCGTCAAGATTTGATGTCTTGAATACTACCTGATTAGAATTATCTACTATCTGGATCTGAACCTTACTTGAATCAATTCCTGCTTCAACAAATACAGGAAGAACATCACTTTCAACTTTCTGAAGTGTATATGGTTCATTAAATGTTACAGATGTTGATGTACCACCACTGAACTCAAGCGAGTAGTTAAGTCCATTTCCTCTTGTACCGATTCCCTTGTTAACAAATACGAAAGCGATACCGATAAGGATAACGGCAACTGAGAAAACAGCTGAGTATCTGAATCCCTTTGAGTACTTTGAAACCTTTGGTGTCTTTGCAGCACCATAGAACTTCTTGCTTGTAAGCCCAAGTGATACAAATACATTAAGAAGGAATCTTGTAATAACAAGAGCTGTAAACATTGATAAAACAATACCGAGGATAAGAGTTCTTGCAAATCCCTTAACTGTACCTGTACCCATGATAAGAAGTACGATACCGGCAATGATTGTTGTTATATTTCCATCAATGATGGCTGACATAGCCTTCTCAAATCCGGCTTTAACTGCAGTCTTAACTGTCTTTCCCTGTCCAATCTCTTCCTTGATACGTGTGAAGATGATAACATTCGCATCTACCGCCATACCGATTGACAGGATGATACCTGCAAGACCCGGAAGTGTAAGTGTAATATGAAGTGAGTTCAGGAAGAACAGCTCAAGAACTGTATATACTGAAAGTGCTACTGCTGCAATAAATCCAGGGAATCTGAAAACAATGATCATAAGAAGGAAGATAAGCATAAGACCTATCGCACCTGCTATGAGTGATGTTCTAAGAGCATCTGAACCAAGCTTTGCACCAACTACCTGAGATGAAAGTTCCTTAAGTGTAAGAGGAAGCGCACCGATCTTGATAGTACTTGCAAGATTTGAAGCTTCTTCATAATCCTTCATACCATCAATCTGAGCACTGCCACCAGATATCTGCTCACGAACTGTTGGAGCACTTACTACTTTTCCATCATATACTATATAAATAGGCTTTCCGACATTTGCTCCGGTAACATCTGCAAACTTCTGTCCTCCTTCATCAGAGAACTGAAGAGATACGACATACTCATCTGCTCCTGTATTGTCCTGAATACGTCCACCTTCAGCGTTCTTTACATCTGAACCTGTAAGTGCTGCTTTATAGTCGCCATTTCCACCGGCGAACTTCTCGTAATTCTCAGAATCAAGGAACTCAAGTTTTCCCGGACGACCAAGAGCATCAAGGATTGCATTTGGATCATACTTACTTGTGTCTACAGGAATTTCAACAGTGATACGTCTGTTCCCCTGCTTATACACTTCTGCATCAGGGCTGTATGTATCAACTCTTCGCTGGAGCTTATCGATAGTTGCATCTATCTGCTCATCTGTTGCATCCTTCTCTTGAATCTCATAAGTGACACTGACGCCACCCTGCAGATCAAGTCCAAGTGGAATGTCCTTTGCACGTCCTACTGCGTCAGAACCAAGTCCCTGAAGTACTGCATATACCCCTCCTGCAACAAGCAGTATGAAGACTATAAGTCCTATAGCCGCATTTCTCTTTGCCTTCTTCATTGTTAAATGTCTCCTCTGTTAATGTTTATCATTATAGTCCTTCGGACTAATTACTATTCGTACATATTCCGTTCTTATCGAACTTATACTTTACACCATCAATCTTTATGGTTGAATTCTTAGCATACCAACCGGATGAATCTTTGAACATCCAGGATCCGTTTTCTGTCTGAACCCATTTACCTTTATACTTATAGGTTTGTGAACCATCCTTAGAAACAAACTTACCTTTAATCCACTCATTAGATGCCATACGTCCATTCTCAGGATAGAAGTAATATTTTACTCCACGGATTTTTGCCCAGCCCTTCTGTAATGCATATCCTTTTGCATTAAAATAGTACCAGTTGTCATCTATATACATCCACTCATGCTTTGCATACCAGGAATCATTACCATACCATCTTCCGATAGAATCTTTTCTCCATCTACACTTAGCAAATGTTGTTTTACTTCCATTATCATCATAATAATAGCCTTTGAAGAACTGATTCTTACGAACTTTAGGAGTAACCGTAATCTTCTTCTTAACTTCAACTCCATTTGGAGCTGTAGCAGTGATAGTAACCTTTCCAGCCTTAACAGCATTAACCTTTCCAGCCTGATTAACCTTTGCAATCTTCGGATCGGATGTCTTCCACTGAAGAATAACTTTCTCAGCTGATTCCGGTGTTATCTTTGCTGTAAGTTTGACTCCCGTGCCAGCCTCTAAAGTTTTCACATTTGGCTGATTAAAATTAAGTTTGGTAATCTTCTGCGCCTCCAGAAACATATTCTTTATGGCCTTTACCGTTTCAAGGTCAGGCGTTCCTGTTATCTCTAAACCACTTACTCTCTGGATTCTTTTTACCGAAGTAATTGTTTCTTCACCATACACTCCATCAACAGTCAGGTTTGAAAACGCTACATTGTTGAGAGCAGTCTGTAACCACTTAACCGCATCTATTTTTCCTGTATTGATTGCTTTCTTCTGATTAGCATAAGGATAACCCGGATTCTTTGTTGTAACCGCCTTATTATAATCATCATTACTATCGGTAACTATATTCGGTTTTATAATTCCCCTTATACTGAATCCCCATCTCAAGAGATCTGATATATTATCTATCTTTGTTCCTTCTCTTGAATTGGCTGCATGAATTACTTGTTTGTTACCATTCTTATCATGAGTACAGATTCCTGCATGCCCACAAAACTCGCCTTCATAATCTAATACAATGATGTAACCATCCTGCATTGCGCTCACAGCATTACCAACAACGGTTCCATACCTCGAAGCATAAACATACATATCTTCTGCATCTCTGACACCATACTCATTTATCAGATCAAGACCATGTCTTAGAAATATAGCACATACAAAACCCGAACAGTCACAACCCGTTTTTAGATTTGTGCCTCCATATGAATACGGAGTAACACCGACCCAACTGGCTGCATCATTTACTATCTCATCAGATGATGCTGCCTTCACTCCACTTCCATGTCCAAGCTGCATCATCGGTAGTACTCCAACTAGCAATGCAGCTGTTAACATTATTGCGGTTATTTTCTTTATTATTCTCATAAATCCCTCTCTCTATAATAAAGATCCATTTTTTACAATTGCGATAAGCCAAAGTACATTATACCCTACCATGTCAACTTAAGTAAAGCAGTTTTTTGAGTTGCGCAAATGAATGATATACAACAAAGCAGGACAGAGGATTGCCCCTCTGTCCTACTCACATGTTTATATATTGGCCATAATATGATTGATCATAATGCGGAATATTTATTTGCATTCCTTCTTTTAATTATTATAAATGCCGCTATCAAGAGAAGAATGATAACTCCTGCTATTATAAATATAGGTAACAAGTTGACTTTATCACCATACGAGAACTTAAGAGTAACTTCAGATTCATTTCCGGCTTTATCAACTGCAGTAGCCTCAATCTTATGGTTGCCTTTATCATTTACTGTAAATTCAGCTTCATTATTCTCGATATTGACCACCTTGCCATCCAGCTTAACGGTGTTCAAGGTATCATCATCCAGCTGAACCGAAACTCTTACTGTAGGTGCTACTTCAACACGCTGTCCGTCTTCAATTCCAGAGATCATGATATTTGGAGCTATAGAATCAATAAGGAATGTAATCTCTTTAGAAGACTTATTTCCCATCTCATCTATTGCTTCTACTTTAAGAACATGACTTCCGTCTTCAACTGTTGAAACTCCGTCGTAAAGTACACCATCGATATATACACTCACTTCACAAACTGTAAGGTCTCTGATAAGTTTGTCTTCCTTGACATCCCAAGCGAATTCCTTCAGAACCGCTCCATCCTCTATAGGAATAATTCCAATGAGAGGATCTGTCTTGTCTATTGTGAAATGAATATCTTCTGAGCTTTCATTTCCAACCTTATCTCTTGAAGTAACGTTGATATCGTAGATACCATCAAGTGTAAACATCTGCTTCAGTGTTGAAATCGAGCTGTTAGATGGGAAGCTGTCAAACTTTAGCGCTTCTTTATTTCCATCTATATCAGTTCTTGTTCCTGAAAGCTTTACATTGTTGGTTGAATAAAATGTCTCATTAACTGTTACTCCGAATTCAACATCGGTATCAGTCATATCGTAATTCTTAACACCTCCAAGTGTGATAAGAGGTGCATCCGCATCCTGGAAGAATGTATAATCAGTCTTTGAAGTATTTCCTGTTCTGTCTGTTGCGGTGAACTCCATCCTGTATTCGCCGTCCTGATCAAATGATCGGCTTATACTATCACTTGGTCCGCTCGGTTTAAAGTCGATAGTTTCATAAACCGATTCACCCGCTCCATCTACTCTTCTATATATAGTAATCTTTCCTGGTTCCATATCTGCATAAAAGGCTTCCTTCATGCTAAATGTCACCGTTGACTTTTGAGTTGTGGAATCTCCAGGTCCGGAAATACTAAGTTCCGGTGCAGTCTTATCGATACGGAATGTCATCGAGTTCGTTCCGGCTGAAGCATATCCCGCTTTATCATAAGCAGTATAATCAATTACATAATCAGCTTCTGTATCAAATAATTCGCTTGTTGCATTTTCGTAATTCTCATTTGTTGATGATACCGAATTACCAAGTGGAGGATTAATAGTGTAATTTCTTACAATATAATCCAGATTGTAATCCGATACTGAAGCATATGCAGATACATTTGATGAATACATATTGCCTGCTCCGGCACTGTAAGGACTATTATTCAGATAAAGTCCAATAGCAGGAGCTGCATTATCTATCGTAAAGAAGAGATGTACACTATCATTTGTAGTATTGTAACCGCCTATTTCATCACCCGGATCTTCATGATCATTAGACTTAAGCCATATCTCATGTTCACCTGGCTCATCAACATATATCGTATTGTACTTATAATGTACATTTGAACCACCGGACCATTCATAATCGCTAACATATACTATATGTTCATCATTCTCATAGAGCGTAGCAGATGAAGCTCCCGGAGCCTTATAACTGTGCATTATAGTTACTTCTCCATCATAGTTAAGCGAATTATCATATGCGCTGAGATCAATCGTAACCCTACCGTTATAATACTGTCCGTACTGATAATTCTCCTGATCCTTCTTGTTCTTGAACTTGTGAACAACATTCTTATAGGTATTGTTGAACTTGTCAAAATTAGCAGGATTTGGCGTTGTAATATACAAGTTATGCTTTGGTGCTGTCTTATCGATCGAGAAGCACATTCTTAGATCAGTTGAAGCCTCTTCTTCAGTATGATCACCGGTAACATTTATACCCTTATTACCAGCTTTATCTTTTACTGTAAAGTCAAATTCGTACTGACCTTCTTCATTACCTTTCGCTGCAGACAGACGATATTTCTTTCCTAAAACAGTATCTGTATATCCATCCGAATCATCGAATGGTGTAAATGTCATTTCGACATCTTCACTATCAGGATCTTCATAGTCATCCTTAACCTTAACTCTTACATATGGATAGAACTTAAGGAACTCATCAAGTGGTTCGTCCACACTGAAGTCATACCACGTATTTCCATCCTTCGAAATCTGAGTCGTTACTAATGGAGCCTTTGTATCTATTACAAATGACAATGAAGATTCAGCTTTATTACCACTCTCATCAGTAACTTCCGCTACAATCTTGTTGGTACCATAGTTTTTCTTATCTACTGTAAATGAACCAACATATACATCATTCTTCTTAGTAAGTTTTACATTAACATCCTTACCATTTCTCTTGATTGTATATTCCTTAAGGTTTGATTCCTTAACTTCAACCTTTACTGTTACATTTGAATTGGTATACTTTCCATCAATCGACTTATCGATAGTAATATCCGGTTCAGATATATCAACCATGAAACTAGCTTTTTCAACCGAACTGTTTCCGGCTTTATCTGTAACTATAAGCTCAATATTATATTCTGTAGTATCGCTTGTACCGCCTACTATTTCACTAAGTTTCTTTCCAGATACATTTTTGTACTCATTTCCATTAATCTTAAATACAATTCCATCAGTATCCGCAAGACCACTTAATCCATCACTTCCGCTATACTTAATGACAGGATCATTCTTAAGATAGTAATCGGAAAGTTTTGATAGATCTTTACCAGACACACTAAGATTTGCTTTAGGGGCAGTATTATCTATGTAGTAAGTATATGTTTTTGTATAACTATTATTTGCTTTATCTTTTAAGTCAAATGTTATGCTAGTACCCGCACTTGTTTTAGACTCTGGTACAGATATACTGACATTTCCGGTTCCACTCGAAACATCTATAGTCTGAGATGCATCTTTAGTAGAATTAGTAATAGTATACTTAGCTGATTCGAGTCCGGATACAGCATCTGAATCTCCATCCTGAGGATCGCTGACAGTTCCTGTCAGAACAAAACTCTTCTGCCATTTTGAATCACCTGAGATTCCATTATCCTGAGGATCTGCCACATCAATGTGAAGAACTTCAAGTGTATCCGAAACACTATGTCCATTTTTATTCTTTACTGTTAATACTATGTTCTTAACAGTCTTACTTTGAGAATAATTAAGTGTATACTTATAATGTTTTTTATCTGTTTTTTCAAAAGCAGATGAATCGGATACGTCTTCTCCGTCAAGAGATATAGTAGCAAATTCATCTATATCTACATCAGAAGTAACTTCATACTCTATTACTGCTACTTTTGTGCTGTCAGTCCATACTGTAAAGTCATTAACCACAGAAGGCGTAACTGTTCGAGCGATCTTCAAAGACATATCATTATCAAAAGTAACTTCCTTTTCAGTCTCTGAAGACTTATTTCCCGCTTTATCATATGCTACAAACTTATAGGTATATGTATTTCCTGAGTTATCGTTATCCGCAGGAATCTTTAATGTTGCTTTTCCTCCTGATATCTCCGGAATTTCTGAAACCGGCTGATATTCTCCTCCTGTTTTTGCCCTTTTTACTTCAACACTGTCAATACCACTTGAAGGAGTTTCATCAGCTATATCAAATGAGATCTC
Organism: Eubacterium sp.; assembly: GCA_017539165.1. Taxonomy (GTDB): domain Bacteria; phylum Bacillota; class Clostridia; order Lachnospirales; family Lachnospiraceae; genus Eubacterium_Q. Next base: position 28,682 of record JAFYHN010000045.1, on the reverse strand, counting down.
AGCATCATTAATACAGGTTATATGAGAACCATCAGCTATTGATTTTCCATCCTGTTTAAGTGCAACGTTAGAAATCGTCGGCTTCTTTGAATCCAGTACTACGTTAAGTTTAGTATTTGATTTACTCTCTATTCCGTAATCGCTTGTAGCGCATACTCGGAAATAATTATTTCCCTCTGTAAGATCACTTAATGTATATTCTTTTGTGATATTTCCGTCTGTATCTACGGAAGCATCACCAAGTGTCTCTCCTGTCATATCATAGCTTGTAGAGATTCCCACTTTTCCTGAAGTTATCGAAGAATTTGGAGCAGAAGCATTTGCACTGACAGTGAGTGTCTCCAGCTCACCATTCACATAATTCTCACCTTCTACTTCAGTTACACCTGATAAGGAATCTCCTGTAATAACCGGAGTTCCGTCACCATATACAATGCTCACTGCAAGGTCTTTTGTTAAACCATGATGATCTGTGACTGAAACCACATAATCAACTGTTTTATTATTCTTGCTTATATCACCATCTACAGTAAACTCATAATTATATCCTGTTCCCTCAATAGGCACTGACGGATTCGTCACAAAGGTACAACTATCGTCATCTGTTGTAAAAGAAACCTTTACCTTATGATTAGGATTTACTCCTTTAAGACTTAAAGAACCATCATATTCTTTACTTAGTTCAGCTGCACCATCAACCTCTTTAATTGAATTGTTTAGTATTACTACCGAATTCTTAACCAGTGTTTCAGTAGATGCCTTATATAGTTCTATACCACTCGAACTATATTCACCAATCATGTACTTAGTAACATAATACGTCTCATCGGGTCCACTGCTAATAAGGTTATCGAGAGTTTCGTAATTTTCAGTCCCCTTCAGCTTATATTCATCACCCTCTTTAACTTCAACAATATATTGAGGCTCTCCATAATAGAATTCAGTTGCACTATCAGTTCTTAAACCATCTTTATCAATAACTCTGCAAGTCTCATAATTGATAGTAACTTTCTCCGGAACATCTGTCTGAATTATAAATGAGTTACTATCAGATGATGAATTCGAAGTTAGTTCACCTATAACTGTATTATCTTCTGGACGTTTATATTCAACTTCTTCAGATTTTTTTATAACTGCGGTTTTAGTTCCACTTTCCGCAGAAGTAATAAAATGACTTTCTCCATCTGAACTCACATCACCAGCCCATTCATAAGATACTGTACTGGTTTTCTTTGCAGAATATTTTATTTTTAAATCATCTGTTTCCGTCAAAGACCAAGCTGTCTTACCTTCATTTGTATATATATCAACATTCTCTGAGCTTGGTTCTGTACTTGGAAGTGCAGGCAACGTAAATCTTATATTATCGCACGGCACATGCACCGTATAGGTATCACCATAACTGATCTGCATACCAGAAAGATATGTAGTCTCGGAAACCATTTCACTAACGGCACTAACCTCACCATCACGATTGGTAATGATAATTACTGATAGGACCATGATAAATGCCATCACAAGTGCAAGCACTCTGATGCTCATTGGCCTTTTCAGCTTATCGCCGCCTTTCTTAATACTTTTCATTTCTCCCCTCCTTGTTATAAACTCTCATCTGTGTGGACCACCGTCTCACTGTAGATGACAGTTATTTCAGGAAAATCTCTTTTCCCTGCCGGTTTGACAGAATCAACCCCCATAACCATATCAGCTCTGAGCACTGATGTTGTCTCCGGACTTACAGTTCCGTATATATCATTGCTGTTTGAATCAAATCCTATATTCGGCGCTATCAGAACATCCGTCACATCAGCATCAGGCACTATATTACCTCTAGGTTTGTTTCTGAGAAGATCTGTTGGAGTTTCTTCATCTACTGAAGCATTTGCTTTCGGAGGCATCCCCACCGAAGCACCTCTTGCCGTCCTATCGGAATCTTTTATATCGACCGAATTGTCATTTTCATCTGTATTGGAAGCAGTTTCTGAAATTCTTAAAACATCTGTATCCTGCTCCGCTCCAAGAACGGAAGTAGATTCCTCCCCAGATGGAACCGCTCTGTTCTTGTTTTTCATATCATTATATGTGAGGACTTCAGTATCTTGTTCCTCAACATTTTTAGCAGCCTCTGCTTCCTGAATAGCCATCTCTTCAGCTTGTTTTTCAACCGCCGCTTTTGCATCGGCTTCAGCTCTTTTTCTAGCCTCTTCCATCGCACCTGACTTATCTTTTTTTAGTGGTGCAGATGACATTCCAGAAACATCTACATCTCTTACGAGAATATCGCTTTGCTTTACTTTCCTTTTACCTTTTCTAAATGTTCCCCCGGCCCTGATCTCCTCTATAGCCTTCTTCTGAGTTCTACCTGTAACTATTCCAAAAGCGTGAGGAATCTTCATTACGAAGAATATGATAACCGAAGCGATAAGGAAGAGTATCGACAGAACCAGTCCGCCATAATACATTACACTATATATTCCCATGGTCCATCACTCTCCTTCCTCTGATGAATTTTTATCATCAGCTTTATCCTTGGAAGAAGAACCCATACCACTTTCCAGATTCTCCATATCGCTGGAACGTTTTCTCCAGGTCTGATTATCCTGTATTCCATCTATCTTGTTACCATTATGATACACCTCCAGGATCTCTCTCTTCTGATCTGCCGTCCACTTTGCCGGATCCTGATTGGTATTCTTAAATATCGAATACAGAAAATATAGATGTGCAGCATATACCGCTTTAGCTTCAGGATTTCCTTCTCCCAAGTCAGCCTCTGCTTTCTTATATGCTTCAACCGCTTTATCCTTGTCACCAATAAGTCCATATATCTCCGCTATGCGATTCATAGCAACAACATAACTGGTGATATATCCTTTAACAGTTTCATTCGAAGTAGTAGCTCCTACATTTACTTTACCACTTATAAGATCAACCACTTCCTGATAGTAATCCACTGAACTGAGGAGATCATCCTTTGCTTCAGTAACATCACCTTCCTCAGTTATCTTACTCTGTCCATATTGGAAATAAGTTTCAGCCAGATTACGACTGAATTCATATGCATAGTCCGCCTGACCATCTCCCGTGTAACTGTCAAGCGCCTCAAGCGCCTCCTCCATCCTCTGGATGGATTTCTCAGGAACACCTTCAACCGATAAATAAGTCGTATACTGCGAACCTATAGTTTTATAATTTATAAACTTCTGTTCATTATCATTTGAAATATTATTCTTGTTGTACTCTGCAAACTCATCAACGTTCTGAATGAGTTCATTCGGATTCGGATTGGCACTCATGAGGATTGTCGATATATGTCCGTAATATCCTGCCAGCTGACCATATACTTCATCTTCCGGATCGACCTTGGTAAAATACTTTGCCGCAGTTTTTGGATCCTTTAGTTCAACAAAGTAAGCCAGACCCATTCTGTAGAGTACTTCGTTGTTCTCGTCAACTCCACCAACTCCGTCCTTTATCTTATTGGCGATTACAGTCAATCCCGAATTAAGATCAACTCCACTAGTTGACTCAACATCCGAATGTGCATCTATATATAGATCTATAAACTTTATATAGGCATCCGTCTCTTTTTCATTCAAGTCAAATGCTTTCTTATACTCCAGAGCCGCACCTGTATAGTCGCCTTCAACTCTTTTCATATCTCCCGCTTCTACATACGCGGAGTAATTCTCGGCAGCCTTTCTGTTCATTCCAACTTTGCCGCCGACCGAAAGAAGTGCACATATCATAGTAAGTGCTGCTGTAGCTGCAAAAAGAGTAACTTTCTTTCTGTTTTGTCTTATATAACTCTCATCAAGCTCTGTATAGTGTTCCAGTGCATATATAAGTTCCGAACAGGACTGATATCTCTCATTCGGATTAGGTTTCGTACATTTAAGGATGATCTCCTCAAGTCCGGTAGACAGCGACATATTTACCTGTCTGATCGGAACCATCTCATATGGTGGTTCCTGAGGATTCTTTCCTGTAACCATGTGATACAGAGTGGCGCCCAGATTATATATATCTGTACGGGCATCCGTTTTGTATATTCCTCGTCCAAATGCATCACCAAACTGCTCCGGAGCAGCATAACCTCTAGTTCCGAGAGCTGTGGTATCAGCATTATTCTCTATATCATATGTTTTGGCCGTTCCAAAGTCGATCAGCTTAACTCCTCCATCCGGCTTAAGCATGACATTGGAAGGTTTCATATCTCTGTAAATGATAGGAGGGTTCATCGAGTGAAGATAATCTAGAGCAGATGCAAGTTCAAGACCCCATTCAATAACTTGCTCCTGAGAGAAACTTCCTACTTCTTTGAGCTTATCTGCAAGGTTTTCCCCTTCGATAAAATCCATAACAACGCAGATAGTGCCGCCGTGCTTAACAATATCGACGATTCGTGGAATAACAGGATGATCCACGTTCTTCAGGATATTTGCCTCACGTTCCAACCCCTTCAGAAGTATTTCCATGCTTTTGGAGCCGTCATTCTTAATCTCCTTAACGGCAAGCTGCATGTTCATACGGTTATTACGAGCAAGATAAACGATAGACATACCACCTTCGCCTATTCGTCTCAATATTTCGTATTTTCCGTCCAGTACGGTACCTTCTTTTAACATTCTTTAATCCCCATTAAATAGTTTTTATTGCTGCTACTGTTATATTGTCTGTCTCTTTCCTATTTTTTACGAGCTCTGTTAGATATACACAACCATACTTTAACTCTTCTACTGTTGGTGTGCTGTCAGGCCCCAACTTCTCCATTATTTCTTCGTCTGATATCTGATGTCTGAATCCATCAGAACAAACAAAATATACTGCCCCCTTCTGTGCTTTACCTTTCAGAAAATCCGGTACTACTGTTGCAGACGCCCCCACGCACTGCAAAAGAACACTTCGTCTCGGATCTATCTTTGCTTCCTGAGGAGTCATTCTCCCCGCCGCCACTTCTCTTGCAACAAATGTCTGATCCTTTGTAAGTATCCTGACATTATTTGCAAGCTCATAAACTCTACTGTCACCTACATGTACTATGTAGAATTCATCTCTGTAAATAAGCAATGCGGATATCGTGGTCCCCAGCATAATATTGTGATCAGAACCATATATTCCCAACAAACGGTTCTCGTTTTGAATTATTCCGTTCCAATCATCTCTCAACCTCAGTGCTGTAAATGTTCCATCAACTACCTGAGCACAAAAATCTTCATCAAACCATTTACAAAAAGCATCTATAACTTCTTTCGAAGCAAGTTCACCCTTTGCAAGACCGCCCATTCCATCACACACAATGGCAAACGCCACTTCCCCGTCAGGCGTGTCTATAATTCGCATAGCAAGCGAATCCTGATTGGTACTTTTTCTGATACCAATATCAGTATTATAGGTCGCTGTGAATTCCATTCTTCTATACTCCCTCTCTAAGGTAGAATGTGAAGTCTTCGTCACCGAACTTAACCTTCATATTTGCCTTGAGAAGTACCTCTCTCCCCGGCTCTAATCTTTCGCCTTCTATCCATGTTCCATTTGTAGATTCATTATCCCTAAGATAGCTAACTCCATTCCTTTTTGTCACAACTACGTGAACACGACTGATCGCGGTATTATTCTCAATGGCATAGTCGGCGTGAATCTTCGACTTTCCAATTCTGAATTCGTCTTTGTCAATAAATATCTTTTCGCCAGTTTTTTCTCTGACAAAATGTGGTCTCGGAAGGTTCGGATCCTGTTCTGGCTGCCCATCGGAAGGCATCTCTGCAGGAGGAACCGGTCCTGACTGATTCCCTATGAATTGATTGTCCATTGGTGGCTGTCCTACAAACGGATTATCCATCGGTGGCTGTCCTGCAAAAGGATTCGCTACCGGCAGCTCACCTGCGAATGGATTATCCATTGGTGACGGTTCACCAAACGGATTATAGATTGGATTCTGTGGAATAAACGGACTTTCCACAGTAAAAGGATTAAACGGCTGGCCCATCGGAATATTGTTATTCTCTAACGGCTGTCCCGTCATAGGATCAAACCTCTTAACAGGAGCAGGTTCTTCTGTTCCGCTATCTAATCCATCGTTATATCTTGAAATCTCTTCCTGAGAAGGAACCTCAAACCTTGGAATATCGTCCCCAATAGGATCATCAAACGAAGGTCCTGTCTGGAAATCGAAACCAGGCATTCCCGTCGGTCCCTGCGGATGTTCCGGTGCTGTCTCTGGTGCCGCTTCCTCAATCGGAGTTTCTGGTTGCGGCTCCTCTGTCGGGGCTTCCGGTGCTGTTTCTTCTACTGGTGTTTCCTGTGCCACCTCCTCAATCGGAGTTTCTGGTTGTGATTCCTCTGCCGGCACTTCCGGTGCTGTTTCTTCTACTGGTGCTTCTGGCGTCACTTCCTCAATCGGAGTTTCTGGTCGTGGCTCCTCTGCCGGTAATGGATTATTTAAAGGCTGTCCTGTCATCGGATCAAATCTTTTAACAGGAGGCTCATTTAAAACTGGTTGTGGTGCAAGTTGGGGTTGCTGATCAAACTGTGGTTGCTGGAACTGAGGTTGTGCCGCAAACGATGGTTGCTGACTGAACTGTGGCTGTGGTACAAATGGCGGCTGCTGGCCAAACTGCGGTTGAGGACTGAACTGTGGCTGTGCTGCAAAAGGCGGCTGCTGACCAAACTGTGGTTGCTGAAACTGTGGCTGTCCTCCAAATGGGGGCTGCTGAGGAAAACTTTGAGATGCCCTGTTTCTAAGGACTCCCATCTTATCTACCTTTGCCTCACCTGTTGGCGCGTCACCTAGCTGAGCCTCTTCCATCTCAAGCTGTACCTCACTCACCAAAACGTTCATTTCATTAAGCGAAAATCTATCTGAATTAAGGATGGTCAGCATTCTTGCAACATAATTATCCGTATCACTATCACTGAATCTCATCCTTGAAACAACGCTTCTCAAAAATCTGCGAACTTCGTTAGGATCATTCGTATCTCCTTTTACAGGAATAACGAAACAACTTGCCTTAAGCGTTTGTGTATCCACATAGATATAATCAGACTTCTTCGCGATATAGCTTACAGGTATTCCAAACTTACCTATATCCATACATGCGATAAGGCTCTTAAGCAGTTCCAATACAGAACGCTTATCCAGTACATTCTTCAGATAGTTTTTCAGAGTAACTCCGCCTGAAAACTGAGCAAACAGAGTTCTTACTCCCGATATATCCATGACCTGGACAGGCACTATCCCTTCCGGTGAATTCGTTTTAATTCTTTCCAACGCGGTATCATCTATTTCATCTGACGGCAGAAGCGAGTACTTCATCGTCATCATATTACCGGTTCCTTCAATCCTGATATTATTTATTTCCATCATTCTCCCCCTATGGCTTTATCTTGGCTAGCGGACCTCGAAAAAACACGTTCTTGAGTACGCACTCGCTTAACGGCTGTGATAAGCAAGCTTTCACCGCCTTGTTAAGCGGCGCTCTACTGCCACCTTCGGTGGCACTAAATCACGCTTTTTTTCGCTGCTTGCTTCGCAAGCCTCCCAAGATTCAAACGATAGTTTTCACTGAGTGCAAGCACTCGTTCCCACTCTCGTTTGAATCATTTGGTCCGCTTTTGCACGTATCTCATTAAACACGAAAAGTCCAGCCGCATTTTTGCTTCTGAACTGATCGTTGTCTATATATTTAGCCCATCTTAAATGTAAAGTCTTCATCTCCAAGACGGATTATGCTGTTGTCTTTAAGCTGAGCTTCCTCATCTGGCTCAAGCTGTTTTCCATCAAGGTATGTATGATTTGTAGACTTATTGTCTTTTAAGAAATAATCATCACCCTTGTGAAGGATAATAGCATGCTGACGGCTGATAGCTCCATTTCCTCCAACGTGGAAATCAACACCTCTGCTTGCTTTACCAATCTTAAATACCGGCTTAGCAATTATAACCTTCTCTTCAGTTTCATTTCTTATCAGGTAAGGGTTGATCTTGATTGTGTTATTTCCAATCTTATCTGCCACGTTAGACACAGCGCCTGTAACTGCTCCGAGAAGTCCACCACCTTCGTTCTTCTCTTCATCGCCTTTATCGTCTTTCTTTTCATCGTGATTTTTAGCAGCTTCTTTTGCTGCCTCTTCAGCTTCTTCCTCTTCTATACTTTCAGCAGCAGCTTTAAGCATAGCAGCTTTACTTACCTTTACAGGCTTTGGCTTATTTTCGCTCTGAGCGACTTTGTCTTCATTTCCGACAATCTCTTCAATCTTAGCTTTTATATCATCAAGAGATTCTGCCGACTTCTCAGTTTTTGCAGTTTCTTTCTTTTCTTTATCAGCTGACGCTGCAGCTTTCTTTCTTGCCGAAGCAGGCTCTACTTCCTTCAGAACAGGCTTCTTAACAGGTTCTTCCTGTACCTCTATTTCGTCTTCATCTTCATCATCGCCTATCTCCGGAAGATCCTTAGCATCCTGAAGATCCTTTATAAAGTCTGTTGCACCTTCTGTTTTCTCTCCTGCAAGTTCAACATTGCTGACAACTTCCGCTCCATCATCTGTAGAAATCTGGCCCTCCGTTAAGTAGTCGATTCCTGCATCTTTCATAAGAGCTTCTGTCAGATTGATAAGTCCTCTCAGATTGAAGTTTTCTCCGTTAACATATGTGAGGAGCTGTCCTACATAAGACAGGTCTTCATCAACGTTATATCTCATCGTAGCCAGGAGCTGTCTTGTAAAGCTCTTAAATTCCATAGCTACGGAACCATCACTTTCAACCGGGAGGTATAAGAATTTAAGTGCAAGACTGTCCGGATCTATGTACATGAAATTCTTATTAAGAAGAATATATGATAAAGGAATCGCATGTTCCTTTATATTTATCATATTGATCGCGACGTTTCTTAAAAGCTTGAATACTTTTTCCTTGTTAACAACACTTTCGGTGAATTTCTCAAGAGTCATTTTGCCGGATACATCATAGGTAAGATAATCAAAATCATCATCTTCCTGATAAATGATATTCACAATCTCGTCTATTGCATTTTCTTCGCAATAGTCAAGAACGTCTTCATCCAACTCCATGCCCTCGCCCATGGTGTATGTAAGATAACGCTCTGCTCCAATGTTTTTAGCTATAAAACTAAAAGTTCTCATGGTGTGTTTGCCCCTCCTATATGTAAATGTGATAACGAGTTCTGAACGGCCGAGTATCAGTAATCACTGTTACTCCAGATTCGTCTTCAACACTATTCTTCTTCCTCGTAATCTGTTTGTCCGGGTTCGATATCTGGGATACCGTCTCCGTTTGTATCAGTTCCACCTATCTTATCTTCCTTACCCTTCATGGTTTCCACATGCTCTTCGTAAGTTTCTGTAAATATATGTCTACCTGTTTTCTCATCAATAACATGATAATACAGGTAATCAGTTTCTTCAGGATTCAGAACTGCCTTTATGCAGGAAAGTCCTGGATTACAGATAGGTCCAACAGGTAATCCACTATAAACGTAAGTATTGTACGGTGAATCAAGTGAAAGATCTTCAATTGCCGGATCTCCGCTGTCATACATTCCATTAGTCTTCGGATAAAGAACTGTAGAATCAATCTGCAAAAGCATATCCGAATTGATACGATTGTTGAGAACCGATGCTATGATAGGTCTTTCTGATTCTAACTTAGCCTCCCTCTCGATCATAGAAGCGAGTGTAAGTACCTGAAATGAATTCATACCTTTCTCAGTCGCAACCGCATTCATCTCATCAGTATAGTAATCCTTGAAGGCATCCAACATCATGTTGACCACATCCTCGGCTGTTGTATTCTTAGAGATGTCATACGTTGCCGGGAAAAGATATCCTTCAAGTGCATATCTGACATTGGCACCCGACGGAACATCTACAAGATACTCAAAGTCACTGGATGTGACTGATTTAACAACATTTATAAAATCCTGCTTATCGCAGATGCCCTCTTCCTCACAAGCTTCGCCGATCATATCAACAGTGTACCCTTCCGGAATAACCAGCTGATCTACAATCTTGGAATCCTCGTCCTCCTTACATAAGATCTCCATCATCTCGAGAGTATTCATACCTTTTCTCAGTTTGAATTCTCCCGACTGAAGCTTTCCTCTATATTCTGATTGCTGAAGTCTGGTAACAAATGCCTTCTCAAACTTGATAAGGCCGTTCCTCTTAAGAATCTCTGCAACCTCTTTGGCCGAAGAATTCTTCGGAATCTTTATTGTTACTTCTTCCCCTGGATTTGATTCTGTACTTGTCAGCTCATTTTCGTACTGTTCCTTGTAGTCTGAAATATAATCGCTTACAACCACAAAAAGCAGAAAAGCAGCTGCAAGGATAATCATAAGCTTTACTGCTTTAATCATTATACTTTTGTCCTTTAAATGCTCTTCTTGAAATTATTATTCTGTAAGAAAATCGGGATACAAATCGACCTCTGCCGACACTTATCCACTATCCCTTATATACTACCATCTTTCAGCTAAATCCGCAACTGTTATCAATCTATCTGTCTATAGTCTGCAAGGAATTCTCCAAGCGCTGTAGCAGCCTCTGTCAGAACCTCAATATCAGGCAGATAAACTATCCTGAAATGGTCTGGAACTTCCCAGTGGAATCCACCTCCATGCGTGAACAGGATCTTCTTGTTCCTGAGAACATCCAGTGCGAATCTTTCATCATCATGTATGTTAAATCTCTTTGTGTCAAGCTTAGGGAAGCAATAGAAAGCGGCCTCCGGTTTTACAACTGATACACCCGGTATATCATTAAGCAGCTTCACTATACATTCTCTCTGCTGATACACTCTTCCTCCTGGAGCCACAAGCTTCCTTGTTTCGTCCAGATGCTTAAGTGCAGGTGCGATCAGTGACTGTGCCGGTACATTTGAACAAAGTCGCATCGACGAAAGAAGTTTGATTCCTTCAATATATCCTGTAGCATTGCTCTTGTTGCCTGAGATAGACATCCATCCGACTCTGTAGCCTGCGATCAGATGTGATTTTGAAAGACCGTTAAATGTAAGACAGAGACAATCCGGCGCAAGACTCGCAATAGAAGTATGAGTCTTTCCATCCATAATGAGTCTGTCATATATTTCATCTGCAAATATGATCAGATCATTTCTCTCTGCTAGCTTAACAATCTCCCTAAGAATACTTTCCGGATAAAGCGCACCCGTAGGATTGTTTGGATTTATGATAACTATACCCTTCGTTCTTGGTGTGATTTTTTTCTCAATATCTTTTACATCAGGATACCAGTTGGAACTTTCATCACATAAATAATGAACAGCCGTACCACCTGCAAGTGTAACTGAAGCGGTCCAAAGTGGATAATCCGGAGCCGGAACGAGAATCTCATCACCATAATCCAGAAGTCCCTGCATGGAAAGGGTTATAAGTTCACTAACGCCATTTCCTGTGTAGACATCATCTACATTTACGTTAGGGATATTCTTTGTTTTGTCATATTCAACTATGGCTTCTCTCGCAGAGATAAGTCCCTTCGAATCAGAATAACCCTCTGTACTGGTCAGGTTTTCAGCCATCGCTTTTATTATCTCATCAGGCGCCCTGAATCCAAATGGGGCCGGATTACCGATATTAAGTTTTAGTATCTTCTCTCCTGCAGCTATCATCCTGTTTGCTTCATCCATAACAGGACCTCTGATATCATAACAAACATTATTCAGCTTTACTGATTTCTCAAATTTTCTCATTTTCCTCACTCCTCGTATGAGAATATTACAATTTGAATATTATATCACCGCATAAGTAAACCCTTCAAGAGGTTTTTAAAGAAAAAGGCTGCCGAAATATCGACAGCCTCGTATCAAAGGAGTTTATCATATAAGTTAGTTCTATCTAACCATGGCTATATTAATATAATATAAATAAAATGTCAACCTTATACTTGCTTTTTTAGTTAAATTATGCTAACATCAGTTAATAAATTTAATGAAATTTAAAGGAGGCTACTGCGTTGGCAATGGAGATTCACCAGTCTGCAGAGGATTATCTGGAGGCAATACTCATGATTAAAGAAAGAAAAGGATATGTTCGTTCTATAGATGTTGCAAACCAACTTAATGTCTCCAAACCAAGTGTTAGTTATGCTACCAAAAGACTTCGTGAGAATGGATACATTTCTTTCAACGAAGACGGTATGATCACTCTTACAGAAGAGGGAATGTCCATAGCTTCCAAAATATATACAAGACATAAAGTTCTGACAGACTTCTTCATTCATCTTGGAATCGATGAAGAAACCGCTGCAGAAGACGCATGTAAGATAGAGCATGATCTCACAGAGAAAACATTTGACGCACTGTGGAAACATGCGTATAAACAGAACCTCACATCGATTAAAAATGACTAAAACACAAAAGCTCCTGCCATTAAGATTAATGGCAAGAGCTTTTTTTTCCGCTAAGGATGCGCCTCGCGCGGAGAGTGTCGCTTGCAACACTCTTTTTTTCTCAACTCGCACTGAGACCTGTATAGAGCTGATAATATTTACCCTTCTCAGCAAGGAGCTCATCGTGGGTTCCTCTCTCAATTATACGTCCGTGTTCCAGCACCATGATACAATCACTGTTCTTAACTGTAGAAAGCCTGTGAGCTATGACAAATGTAGTCCTGCCCGCCATCAGCTTATCCATTCCTTCCTGAACCTCACGCTCAGTTCTCGTATCTATAGACGATGTAGCCTCATCCAGAATAAGCGCCGGAGGATCTGCAACCGCCGCTCTTGCTATAGCAAGAAGCTGACGCTGTCCCTGACTCAGATTACCTCCGTCTCCGGTGAGCATTGTATTATAGCCATCCGGCAGCTGTCTGATAAATGTATCTGCATTTGCAAGTTTCGCAGCCGCAATGCATTCCTCGTCAGTTGCATCCAGTCTTCCGTAACGTATATTCTCCATAACTGTCGCAGTAAAGAGATGCGTATCCTGAAGAACCAGTCCAAGCGAACGCCTCAGGTCACCCTTCTTTATCTTGTTGATATTGATGTTATCGAATCTGATCTTTCCATCCTGAATATCATAGAATCTGTTGATCAGGTTCGTTATAGTTGTCTTACCTGCTCCCGTCGAACCGACAAATGCAATCTTCTGTCCCGGCTTAGCGAATACGGAAACATTATGAAGCACCATCTTATCCGGTACATAACCGAAGTCAACATCATTCATGAAGATATCGCCCTCAAGTTTAACATAGTCGATGCTTCCATCTGCCTGATGCTGATGCTTCCATGCCCAGAGCCCGGTTCTCTCAGTAGTTTCGATGAGCTTTCCATCCGGACCTTCCTTGGCATTTACAAGAGTTACATATCCATCATCTGACTCAGACTCTTCGTCCATAAGTTTAAATACCCTGTCAGCCCCTGCAAGTGCCATGATTATAGAGTTAAACTGCATGGATACCTGATTGATAGGCATATTAAAGCTCTTGTTAAAGGTCAGAAATGATACAAGTCCTCCGACAGTAAGCGGTGCTATACCAGCAAAGCCCGCTCCCTTCACACCAAACTGTGAAAGCACAAGAAACGCTCCGGCAACAGTACATACAACATAGCTTAAGTTGCCTAGCTGAGCCATTGAAGGCATGAGGATATTTGCATATTTATTCGCATTATAAGCACTGTCAAAAAGCTGATCATTCAGCTTATTGAACTCCTCGATGCTCTCCTCTTCATGACAGAATACCTTGATTACTTTCTGTCCTGTGATCATCTCCTCTATGTATCCATTTTCCTTACCAAGATCCTTCTGCTGGGCCACAAAGTAACTTCCACTCTTTTTAGAGATAGACATTGTCACTCTAAGCATCAATCCAACCATGATAAATGAAACAATTGTAAGAGGCACACTTCTTATGACCATACATACGATAACACCCACGAGTGTCAGCGCACTTGAGTATAGCTGAGGGATACTCATACTTATCATCTGTCTCAGAGTATCAACGTCGTTAGTATATATCGACATGATATCTCCATGAGTGTTCCTGTCAAAGTAACTGATAGGAAGGGACTGCATATGATCAAACAGGCTGTCTCTGATTCTTCTCAGTGTACCCTGTGATACATTTACCATGATACGATTATAGGCATATGTGGAAGCAATACCTATTCCGTAAAATATAGCTGTTTTTATGATAGCTCGTAGAAGTGGGCTAAAATCCTTGCTTCCACTCTTCAGCATCGGGTCTATGTAGTCATCGATAAGAGACTTCATAAACATAGTTCCTTGTAGATTAGCAAGTACTCCCACAAGAATGAAAATGAATACCAGGACCATCTGAAATCCATAGTATTTGAATATATAACCCATCAGGCGTTTCAAAATCTTGCCCGGGTTTTCCACCTGCGGTTTCATGCCGCGCGGTGTTCCTTTTCCCATTGCCATATATTTATTCCTCTTTTCTAAAGTCCGAACAGAAACTAATTCTCGTCAAAGTCACGTGATCCGCCCTGCTGTGATTCATAAACATCTTTGTAGATATCATTTGTCGCAAGCAATTCTTCGTGAGTTCCGAATCCATTTATTCTTCCCTCTTCCATTACGATTATCTTATCGGAATCCATAACACTCGAAATACGCTGTGCTATGATGATCTTCGTTGTCTCAGGAATGAACTCTTTAAATGACTGTCTTATTCTTGCATCAGTTGCAGTATCTACTGCACTGGTCGAATCATCAAGGATAAGAACCTTCGGCTTCTTAAGCAGAGCTCTGGCAATACATATTCTCTGCTTCTGACCTCCGGATACATTTGTTCCACCCTGTTCCAGTTTCGTATTGTACTGATCCGGGAAACTTTCGATAAAGTCGTCTGCACAAGCAAGTCTGCAGGCTTCTTTACACTCTTCTTCAGTTGCATTCTTATTGCCCCATCTCAGATTTTCAAGAATAGTTCCTGAGAACAGAACATTCTTCTGAAGGACAACAGCAACCGTGTTTCTGAGTGCTTCCAGATCATAGCTTCTAACATCCTTGCCGCCAACACGAACAGTTCCTTCCGAAACATCGTACAGTCTGCTGATCAGATTGACCAGACTGGTCTTGGAACTACCCGTCGCACCTATGATTCCGATAGTCTGACCAGAATCTATATGAAGATTGATATCTTCAAGAACCGGACGTTCAGAGTGCTCATTATATCTGAACATTACATTTTCAAAGTCTATACTTCCATCAGCGATATTCATCTCAGGATTCTCAGGATTCTTAAGATCCGTCTCCTCCTCAAGAACCTCAGCAATACGTCTTCCACTCGCCGCTGACATAGTGATCATGATTATGACCATAGAAAGCATCATCAGACTTATAAGAATCTGCATGCAGTATGCGAGAAGCGTTGACAGATCACCTGTAGTAAGAGCCCCGGGAGCTCCAGCACCTGCCACTATGAGCTTAGCACTGGTCCAGCTGACCATCAGTATACAGAAATAGATAGTAAACTGCATTAGTGGCATGGTAAATGCCATGATACTCTCCGCTTTCACGAACAGGTTATATATCATTCCGCTGGCTTTCTTGAATCTCTCTCGCTCATAATCTTCACGCACGAACCCTTTAACCACGCGGATGGCAGATACATTTTCCTGAACACTCGCATTCATCTCGTCATACTTCGGAAATGCCGCCGTAAAATACTTTGTTACTCTGCTTATAAGGAATCCTCCCACAATAGAAAGGAATATTACCGCACCAAGATAAACCAAAGCCACTCTCGGACTGATCCAGAACGCTGCGATCATAGCCACCAAAAGATTTACCGGTGATCTCGCCATGGTTCTAAGTATCATCTGATAAGCATTCTGTACATTTGTAACATCAGTAGTCATACGTGTTACAAGACTAGCCGATGAAAATCTGTCTATATTTGAGAATGCAAATCCCTGAATGTTCTTGTACATATCACGTCTCAAATTCTTCGCCAAGCCAGCTGAAGCCATAGCCCCATACTTACCTCCCATTACACCCGCATAGAGCGCACCGAGAGCAAGCACGATCATAATACCTCCGTAAAGAAGTATCCTCGACATATCGATAGTATCGCCTTCCGAGATATCTACAACTTTACCCATCATTATGGGAATTATGGTCTCTAATATAACTTCCAGAACCATGAAAAGCGGCGTCGCTATGGAAGCTCCTTTATAATCTTTTACTTCGCTAAGTATTGATTTTAAAACCTTCAATTCCTCGTCCTCTTATCTTCAAAATTCTTCTTTTAATACCACTATATTCAGTAGTTTATCACTTTTTACATTTCTTTACAATTTTATAAAATTATCTTATACTGTGAATATTGAAGTACAAAAAACAAAAGGAGCCTCTAATAATGATCGAATTCAAAGTTGGAATAATCGGTGCCGGAAATATCGCCGGTACGATAGCAGATACACTAAATAAATTGGAAGGATTTACACCTTATGCCATAGCTTCTAGAGACCTTGATAAGGCAGTAGCATTCGGAACAGAGTACGGCATCAAAACATGCTATGGCTCATATGACGAACTTCTTGCAGATAAAGAAGTGGAACTTGTTTATATAGCAACTGTCACATCAACACATGCAGAACTTGCCAAGAAATGTATCGACGCCGGAAAGCCTTGTCTCGTTGAGAAGCCATTCTCATACAATCTTCAGACAACAAAAGAAGTTCTTGATTATGCAAATGAAAAGAAAATCTTCTGTGGCGAGGCTATGTGGCTCAGATATGTTCCTATGATGAGACTCACCCTCGACATTATCAATCAGGGAGCGATCGGAGATGTAAGAACTGTTATAGCAGATCTTGGTTATGATCTTAAAGGAATCGACAGACTTACCAATATGGAACTAGCCGGCGGAGCACTTCTTGACCTCGGTATATATCCACTTACAGCTGTTTTTATGATCATGAATGCACCACCTGTCTCTGTAGCTTCTAACTATTCTAAGTTCCCTTCAGGAGTTGATGCATATTCTACAATACAGATCAGCTTCCCTAAGGGTAAGTTTGCTACAGTTGTAACATCTATCCTCGGAGAACTTGATAACAGATGTATGATTTACGGTACAAATGGACGAATCGAGATTGAGAATATCAACAATCCTCAGAAGGTTCGCGTATATGCTCCAAATGGTGAAGTTAAGCAGGAGCTTAACCTCACAGAGAAACATATCAGCGGATATGAATATGAATTTATGGCTGCTCGACAGGCTGTAATCGTAGGACGTCTTGAGACACCTGAGAATACTAGAACAAATATCCTCAATATGTATAACTTTACAGATACAATCCGTAAGACCTGGGATGTAATCTATCCTCTTCCAGGAGAAGATGCAACAGCAGCAAGAGATCCTCAGGTTCGCAGAGTTTAATAATTCATAGAAATCATTATTTCTTATATAGCAAAAATAAGGCAGCCCTGGGCCGCCTTATTTTTTACTTATTCGGATATGATCTAAATCTGATTTTTTAAAAGTGCTATAAGATCTGCCGCTTCTATCTGTCCGGGAGCACTCTCTTCTCCCACAGAAGCAAATGTCAGACAAGCGCCTGTCTCTTTTCCCTTTATACGTGATATTACGCCATTCTCTCCCATGGAGATAAGTACAACCGGTTTGAAACACTCTTCGTTCATTCTTGTCTGAAGTTCCATCATACGTCTGACATCAAACTCATTCTTAGGCATCACTGCTATCTTCAGAATATCGCCGCCAAGAATATCCATATCACGAAGTATCTCAACTATATCAGTATCATGCGGTGTCTTCTGGAAGTCATGATAAGACATAACAACCTTGATACCAGCTTCATGAGCAAGTGTTGCAGCACGGACAACCTTATAGTTACCACGCATAACCTCAACGTCTATCAGATCTACAAGCCCGCTCTCGATAACCTTTTCATAAACTCTGTCCAGATGTGTTCCGACACGGTCATGTCTCAGCTCTCCACCTTCTTCCTCACTACGGAATGTAAAGAGAAGAAGTCTGTCAGAGAAAGCAAGTCGGAGTGAATTCAGAATCTCCCACAACTTGTCACTGTCGGCAAGATCATCATAATAATCAGCTCGCCACTCTATAACCGAGACCTTGAGTTCCGGATAATCCTTATATAACTCATCAAGCCTGTGACACTCTTCCATTATTAATTTAGACTGTTCAAGTATGTCATCCCTTGTCCTTCCCATAAGGGGAATGCATACACGGGGAGAGCCATTTCCAAAGGAATACTCACCCACTTTTACTTCATTCATAAAGAGCCCCCGTAGCCATTACTTCTAACATTATTTTATAAATTCAGATAGATGGTAAACATTATACATTAACCGCTTTCGTCTTGCAAGAAGGCTGACAAAAATCATGTCTAACTTCTATATGAATTTTACAATCGCAGCAGCGATCAGGCAGTCTATGATCTGCCATACGGTAAAGAATACCACTATCTTTGCTACGCTCCAGCCCTTCACTTTCCTAAGTTCATCATGAAAAGGAAATCTTATCTTATCCAGAAACTTGATCTTGAAAACTCTCATAACCGCAAGCTTAAGAAGTCCAAGTCCACCATCAAAGATAAATACAAGTGAAACAAGAAGGAATATAAAAGGATGTCCTGAAAGCATACAGATCAGCGCTATTACATATCCAACAGTTCTTGATCCTGCGTCTCCCATAAGAACCGAACTAGGGTGCCAGTTATACGCCAGATAAGCCAACAGGACAAATGCAAGGATCAGGCTAAGTCCGCTCTTCTCAGCCATAGCATCCCTAAAAAGTACAAACATAGTAAAAAGCTCAATAACCGCAACTGTACCACTAAGACCATCAACTCCATCAGTACAGTTTGTTACATTTATTGATGCCCAGATCAACATCGTTCCAAGAATCGCATATACTACAATAGGCATATTAAATGACATCCCAAAGAAATAAATCTTTGAAGAATTGTACACAAGAAATACCACTACCGTCGAAACGGAAAGTATCAGATCAAGGATTCCCTTGACCAGTTCTCTCCATGGATTAATTGATGTATCATCCAGATATCCCGTCAGCATCATAAATAATCCCAGAACGAGATATATCAATGTTTCAACTGAAAAAGGAAGAAACAGCAGGGCACACAGAAAGAATATGATAACAAAGATCAATCCCGCTCCTGTCACCTTACCATTCGACTTTTCATTTATTGACTGTCGGTTTCCATCCTTATCTACGATAAACTTACCTCCGTCACGAGGCAAAAAACGAGGTGGCCTTGCCAGCACCAAAAAAGTACTGACAAAGCCAACTGCAGCTGCTATTACAGTGATAATTATATCTGAAAATCTACCACTTAATAAACTGTATAACATTTCAAAATCCCCTATCTATAAGTATCTTTTAAAAATCTTCCGAATCTTCATCATCTCCAAGCGGATCACTATCTTTGCTCGGACGATCATTCTTTTCTTCAGAATCGTTCCCAGACTTTCCATCTTTAGGATAGTCTTCAAAAAGGTCAGAGAAATAATCATCATCGAAGAAATCTGAAAAACTGTCGTCCCCAAAGAACTCTGAAAACTTATTATCCTTAAAGTAGTCGAAAAACTCAGAAAAATAATCTGATATACTCTTACTTCCGTCTTTATCGTCAAATAACTTTCCTGCTCCTTCAGGAAGTCCTACAACATCAGATATCTTGCTGATAAATTCCATAAATTCAGCGGCATTCTGCGTGAGAAATGAATTGACTTCCTCATCTGTTGCAGAACCTATATCCACAACCTTAAGATTTGCATCTCTTTCAGCAACCTGAACACTAGCCCCTGTGTCAAATCTAAGCTCTGCTGTCGTGTTCTTTTTTCCTGCCTCAGAAACGACCTTCATATCCAGCACCTTGCTGTCATTGTTATATGAAGCCTTGAAATCACAACTTACAGACTGACTACCATCCGCAAGATCAACATTCATATCCATACTGGATATAGGATTTTTAATACCTGTATTGTGACTTTCAATACTAAGAGTCGCAGATTCCGAACTGCTGCCCAGTATATCCATATCCACCGAGAAACCTCTGATATACTTGCTGTCGGCATAAATATCAAATGTGACCGGTCCTGTGACCACATCTTCAGCATTTTCAAATATCTGAAGGAGAGTTTCAATCCCAGGCTGTTCATCTGTCTGAACTCCGAACTTCTCCTGAATCTCTTTTCCAAATTCGTCAAATATATTGAAACTGAATACATTATCCGGATCATCTTCACCCGGCTTCAGATCTTTCTGATCAGACTGACGCTTTCTATCTTTTGCCTTATCAGCATCTTGGTCACCAACATATTCAGCTATTCCCGACATCAGTTTTATAGCATCACTCTTCTGAAGAGTAACCTTATAAACTCTACATGTTTCCGGTTCACCTGCCACAGTGACCTCTGTGGTTCCTGATTTCTTTACCTTTGCATCTCTCCACACTCCATCAAAGAGCTTAAGAATTGCATTTGATGCACCATCACTGGTAATAGTCTTCGATCCCTGAAGAAGAATCTCAATGACACGAACCTTATCAGGTTTTATCTCTCCAAATGTACCGGCCAAAGCCGACTTATTATATATATCTACAAATCCGTTGTTATCTGCTGCCAGATATCCATCCAGGACATTCTCAACAGTAACATATGATTTTCCATCTTCTGAAAAAACCTTTAATACTGCTGCATCCTCACTATCCTTGGTGATCGCAACATCCCCGGACATCTTATCACTATTTCTAACAAGGTCCAGACGCACACCAGGAGTCACATCAGGATTGCCTAAAGCGCCACCCTTAAATGTAACTGTTCCCGTAAGCTCTCCTCCACTGACTTCAAATGCCTTTAAAGCTTCACCAGGAGCTCCTTCTGTCATGTTCTTCTCATTGTATGTTCTTCTGAATGCTGAATATAAAGTCCTTTTCGGGTTAAACATAATAAATGTTGCCCCAAAAATAAGAAGAAGCGCAGCAGCTATTAAAACAAACGCAATTAAATAATTCTTAAAATGATGCTTCTTCTTTGGAGAAGTGTGTTTTGTCTCTCCCTTGTCCTGAACATATAGATCACTCTGTACATACGAAAAATCCGGTTCATCATACTTCATGGCAGCATCTCCACTGCCGGAAGTATATGAATCGTTCATTTCCTGTATATCATCATTGTGCATGTTTTCATTCATGATCCTACCTCCTTGTAAGAACACTACTGATAACTCCCACACCACACAAATGTTCCAACTTTAAGACATTATCTTAATAGATCATAGCCTCTTCTTCTTTGTTCATAACGCGAAGTGCGCCCTGAGCAAGTGCGAGAAGCTCATCCTCTCCAGGATAGATAGTAATCGGAGCTATGAAACCAACTCTGTCTTTTATGTCATTTGTTACTATATCACTGTAAGAGATTCCACCTGTAATGATGATCTGATCCACCTTACCCTTAAGAACCGTAGCCTGAGCTCCGATATCCTTACATACCTGGTAGATAAATGCATCATAAACAAGACTTGCTTTGCTGTCTGTTTCTCTCATCTTCAGAACATCTCTTGCATCATTTGTTCCAAGATAAGCATTGAATCCACCATTTCCGATAAGCTTCTTCTTTATCTCTGCCTGTGTATACTTTCCTGAGAAGCACATCTCAACAAGTGCTCCTGGAGGAACTGCGCCGGCTCTTTCCGGTGAAAATGCACCATCTCCTGAAAGTGCATTGAATACATCAACTACTTTACCATCTCTATGAGCTCCTACGGATACACCGCCACCCATATGAACTACTATGAGGTTAAGATCCTCATATTTCTTTCCTGATTCCTTTGCATATCTCTTAGCTACTGCCTTCTGATTGAGCGCATGGAATATAGAAACTCTTGGAAGTTCAGGTACACCTGAGATTCTTGCAACATCATCAAGCTCGTCAACTACAACAGGATCAACTATGTATGATGGAACACCTATCTCGTCTGCTATAGACTTAGCAAGGATTCCTCCAAGGTTAGATGCATGCTCTCCACCAACTGCATTCTTAAGATCTTCTACAAGTGCATCAGTAACTGCATATGTTCCGCTAGGGATTGGCTTAAGAAGACCGCCACGTCCTACTATAACGTTGAAGCTCTTAATGTCCTGTCCGCTTTCCTTCAGGAAGTTCAGGATCAGGTTCTTACGAAAACCCATCTGATCAACGATCTTCTCAAACTGAGAGATCTCTTCTGTTGAATGTCTAAGTGTCTCTTCTGACACAAGTGTTTCATCTTCAAATATACCGAGCTTAGTTGATGTAGAACCCGGATTAATAATGAGTGATTTAATCATCTGTCTACTCCTTATTTATTCTTCTTAAGTGAATCAGCTACGAGTGCTCCGAGAGCAAGTGAATAAACCTTTACTTCAGAACTATCGGATCTAGATGTCAGGATAACTGGTGCAGCTGTTCCTGTGATAAGATTTCCGTTCTTAACCTTTGCAAAATGAACCAGACCTTTGTAGAGGATATTTCCTGCATGAATGTCTGGGAAGAGAAGAACATCTGCATCTCCAACTATCTTTCTACCAGTAGCTCCCTTATGTTCTGCAGCTTCAGGTACTGTAGCAAGATCAAGTGAAAGAGGTCCGTCAACGATACATCTCTCTATCTCGCCACGCTCATTCATCTTTGTAAGCTCATCTGCCTCAATTGTTTCAGGCATCTTAGGATTTACAACCTCAACTGCTGCAAGTGGCGCAACCTTAGGATTTTCAACTCCACAAGCTTCACATATCTCAACTGTGTTTCTGATGATATTTGCCTTGTCCTCAAGTGTAGGGTATGGAACAAATGCAACATCTGTAAGGAAGAGAAGATGGTCAACACCTTCCATCTCGAATACACCAACATGTGAAAGTGGACGTCCTGTACGAAGACCAACCTCCTTATCAAGAACACTTCTCAGGAAGTCCTTAGTATCAAGAAGCCCCTTCATGTACATATCAGCTTTTCCATCAGATACAAGCTTTACTGCAGTACGAGCTGCCTCAATCTTGTCTTTAACATCGATGATCTCATAACCATCAAGACTCATACCGATCTCATCAGCGACTTTCTTGATCTCATCAGCATCGCCGACAAGAATAGAATCAGCAATGTTTCTTTCCTTTGCTGCCTTTACTGCAAGAAGAACCTCACTGTCCTGTGCAACTGCAACAGATACTTTCTTCTTCTCAACTGTAGCCAGTTTCTTTAACAGATCATCAAAGCTCTTATTCATAATTTTTCCTCACATTTCCTTCTATTATTTGTAACCGCACAGCGGTCACTATTATTTCTTTTTATCCCTGGCATCCATTATATACTGAGCCGCTATGGGTGCTATCGCCAGAAGTATTGCGATAACTGTGAGCATTTTATCAGAACTCTGCTTTTTGAGAGCCTTCATATATGCTGACTGAATGTCCTTCCGTTCCCTCTTCTCCTGCTTTTTAAATGCCTTCTTTTCAAGCTTCTTCGCTTTTTTAGCATTTTTCTTAGCAAGGTTTACGGCTTTCTTGGCTTTGCTTACTCCGTTTTTCTCCATACGCTTCTCCCCTCTGCGAGATCAGTTTCTCTGATTCTTAGCTCCAAATATGCGCCAGATAACTCAGCAGTGCTGCAAGCGCGATAAATATGAGCATTGGAACAACTCCGATAAGTGTTTCTTTTACACCCTTCTTATGAACTCTGTCGTTACCGATAAATCTGTGAACCCCTTCTTTCTCTATCAGTTCGACTTCTTCACCTTTTTCATATATACAAAACATAGGGCTCTGTTTTGAATATGCAGTGTTGCCACTATCGGTGACGATAGTAAGTTCCATAACATTTCTTTTTAACAGCTCATCATGAACTTTTTCTATGGACTTAATCTTTCCTTTTACAGGAGTCCAGTCTTTAAGTTTTTTCTTTTTTCTATGTGCACTTCCCGCCGAACAGAAGTACAGTTCGACGAGAAATAATATCATAAATACACATGCAACTACATTCTTCAAAGTATCTCTCCTAAATATGATTTTCCGTACAGATACTTATAATACAGGGAATTCTCCGGTGTGTAAAGAGAATTTGAATTACTTCTTCTTTCTTCTCACCCATATGAATATGCCTAAAACTATAAGAATAAGCGGAATTACAAATATAAAGAGAACTCCGATTATTATCATATAACTGCTTGGTACAGTTACGTACTGTGGCTCTATAGATTTAACCGGTATCGATACCGTAGTTTCATGATCTACAAGGTTACTTATCATATTTCCAAACAGTTTCACATTATATCCGGAAACTGCATTATCAACATTATCATCTGTTACAAGAGGTGTTCCGAATATTACAAACTTTGAATCACCCTTCTGGGAATAAGCACCGAGAATAAAGCTTCCCTTCTCATCTCCTTCTTCAAAGGCAGTTGTAGTTGCTTTAGTAATATTCGTCTTCAGTACCGCATTATCTGATGTCTGAGCAAATACAACCACATCCGACGAAGCTGCATCAGCATCAGTTGCTGTAGCCACCGAATCTTTTATCTCAGTAAATCCAACAGACTGCACCATAAGGATTGTATCTCCTGAGGATGATCCTGCTTTGCTGTTACTGAGAATCTGAGGAATCAGATAATCTGCTTCCTTGTAATAATCGTTTCTGTCACTTTCCATTATGACGCCACGCTTTACTTCAAGATGATAATCAGCAACCAGCGAATTCAGATTGTCCAGAGGTTTCTCTGTATATCTGAATGTCATGTATATATTTCCACCCTTTTCAACATAGTCTCTAAGGATCTGAAGTTCTCCTTCATTTATATCTGTAGCAGGAGCAAGAATCATAAGAGCGTCTGCATCTTCAGGGATCTGATCTACCTTCATAAGATCAAGAGTTTTAAGATCGATATTCTCTTTGCTTATTGCAGATGTAAAGTTTGCTCCGAGCGTTGCTTCACTATTTCCTGTAACATTGTATATGATAGGATTCTTATCAGATGTAACATATGCGATGGCACTTGTGATCTGACCTTCCGCATCGTATCCGGTAGTTGTTGACTGGCCGGTATAATAGTATGACATCTCGTCATATTTATATATTGATGACTCATCTATTACTTTATACTTATCTCCACACGATACAACAAGACTTCCCTGTGCGAGTGAGCTTTCTCCGTACTTATTAGCGAAGTTCGGCTGATCTTTAGGATTGATATACTCTATAGATATATTTCCTAATTCTTTATAATGTCTCAAAGTCTTCTTGATATCATCTGAAGCCTGCGCTTCTGTACTATATATTTCTATAAGTATATCTTTGTCGATCTTATTTACAAGGTCACATGTCTGATCAGTCAGCTCATATATCTTCTGTGAATTAACATCTATTGATTTATATTTTTCAGGCAGATATGAAAAGCCCCAGTTTGCCGCAACTATAAGAGCAATCACAACTATTATTGAAGTAGTATGTCCGAGTCCTTTTAATATTTTGTTCTTACTGAATGTCCATCTTCTTCTTCGGATAAAACTGATAGTCAGGAATATGAAGATCGCACATATTGAAAGGAAGTACAGTATAGCACCGAAATCAAGCATTCCTGTTGTGAGGTCAGTCAGCCTTTTATTCATATCCAATTGAGTGATGATCTTACTGATTCCCGGAATACTCGATGAAATCGTCTCAAAAAATGCCATGATGTATAGCAGGAAAAATACAAGTACTGAAAGTACTGCGGCTACTATAGTATTCTCTGTCATCGAGGATATGAACATACCAACAGCGATAAGCGCGATTCCATATAGCCAGTATCCTAGCAGAGCTGTATACGCCTGAGGCATACTTACAGTTCCAAAACAGCTAAGTATTACTGGGTATAGTGCCGACATAGCGGCAGGTATGGAAAATACTGCAACAAGTGCCAGGTACTTTCCCATTATCACCTTGAAAAGTGATATTGGCGCTGTAAATATCAACTGATCCGTTTTCTCTCTTCTATCCTGAGAAATAATCTTCATTGTAAGTACAGGTATAATGATGAGGAATAGAAATACTACATAGCTGTATACATAGCCTACATCCGCGGAACCCTGAAAAAGATTGTATGCAAAGAAATATAAACTTAGGAAAGCAAAGTTTACTGCCACAAAAAGCCATCCCAGGACATTGTTGAAGAATGCCCTGAATTCTTTCTTAAATATAGCTAACATATTCAGTCACTCTCCTTTCCACTCAATGTATTTCTTAGACCATCAATAAGAACATCTGTATTCGATTTCGTCTCTGGCTGCTCCTCATCAGAAGTAAGCTCTTCTGTGTCAGAATCTGTTGCAAGATTCTCGGTATCTGAGTCTGATGCAGGCTGTTCCGATATGCTTTCGTCAGAAGAATCACTTTCCTCATTGGCAGCCTGTGTCATCTGAATAAATACATCCTCAAGAGATTCAATCTCTTCTGCAAGTGCGATAATAGGAATACGTGCATCTGCTGCTGCATAGAACATAGCTTCTCTGACGTCAGTATCAGATGGTGTTGTCAGTTCAGCCTTCACCTCACCTTCTTCACCTGATTCGAATCCATAATGCTCGATTCCATCTACCTTTCCAAGAAGAGCTTCCACAGCTTCTTCTGTTCCTTTAAATGTAACTTTAACTCGTCTTACATTTCCCTCTGACTGCTGACGTATCAGATTCTCTGTACTGTCACTTGCAACCAGACGTCCGTTGGCGATAATAAAGATATGGTCACATATCTCACTTATCTCCGACAGAATGTGTGAACTTAGGATAACTGCATGATCTTCAGCAAGACTTCTTATCAGGCTCCTGATCTCGATGATCTGAACCGGATCAAGTCCTACGGTTGGCTCATCTAATATAATGATATCCGGATTTCCTGTTATGGCACCTGCGAGACCTACTCTCTGCTTAAAACCTTTAGAAAGATTCGCAATAAGCTTGTCCTTCACTTCTGTAAGTCCCGTAAGTCCCATAACACGTTTTACTTCCTCGGTTCTATCTTTTGCAGGAACCCTCTTAAGCTCTGCCACGAATCTAAGATATTCGTGAACTCTCATATCAGGGTATACAGGTGGTATCTCTGGAAGATAACCTATATGCGCCTTTGCTTTCACGGGATCTTTTACTATATCATGTCCACCAACTATAACTTCACCTTTGGTAGCTCCAAGATATCCCGTAATGATATTCATTGTAGTACTTTTTCCTGCTCCGTTTGCGCCGAGAAGTCCATATATCTTGCCCTTCTCGATGGTCAGGGACAGATCTTTTACGGCTGTATTTTCGCCATAAACCTTTGTCAGGCCCTTTACCTCAATCATCGCATTAAACCTCCATTGTTTGCTAAAAAGCTACATTAAACCTTTTTTGTGTATATTAGGTGAACTAATTGTCATATACACGTTAAAAATGTGTCACAGAACTGATTGCTTTAGATCAACCCCCTCCGTGACACACATATATTGTTTATTTCCTTTTATTTACTGACAACAATGAAATGATCATCAGTAAATCCAAAACAGAACCAATAACTATAAATCCTACTGAAATACTTCTCCACATTGAAGCAGAAAAAATAGAAACCCCGAGTATTATAAGCAATAATCCTATAATCCCTTCAGAAAGCAATAATGCTTTTTTCTTATTCTTCACACCTATAATAACTGCTACTATAGATACAACTGCCACAAAAACACCTATTAACAATGTATTCATGTTTTGATATATTTCCTTTTTTTACAAAAGTCCCCGAGAAATTCGAGGACTTTTGGATTTATATTAATTCTTATAAAAGACTTACAGCTGAGGTCCAGCAGCAACGAGTGCCTTACCAGCTTCATTTGTCTCATACTTCTTGAAGTTCTTTGTGAATCTCTCAGCAAGATCCTTAGCTTTTGCTTCCCACTCAGAAGCGTCAGCGTATGTATCTCTAGGATCAAGAATCTCTGTGCTAACTCCTGGAAGCTCTGTTGGAACTTCGAAATCGAAGAATGGAATCTTCTTTGTAGGAGCCTTGTTGATGTCTCCGTTAAGGATAGCATCGATGATACCACGTGTATCAGGGATTGAGATACGCTTTCCTGTTCCATTCCATCCTGTATTTACGAGGTAAGCCTTAGCTCCGCTCTTCTCCATCTTCTTAACAAGCTCTTCAGCATACTTTGTTGGGTGAAGCTCAAGGAATGCCTGTCCGAAGCAAGCTGAGAATGTAGGTGTTGGCTCTGTGATTCCTCTCTCTGTACCAGCAAGCTTAGCAGTAAATCCTGAAAGGAAGTAATACTTTGTCTGCTCTGGTGTAAGGATTGATACTGGAGGAAGTACACCAAATGCATCTGCTGAAAGGAAAATAACATTCTGAGCATCTGGACCAGCTGAAATCTTATTTACTTTCTTAGCGATATTGTTGATGTGC
Organism: Eubacterium sp.; assembly: GCA_017539165.1. GTDB lineage: Bacteria > Bacillota > Clostridia > Lachnospirales > Lachnospiraceae > Eubacterium_Q. Next base: position 227 of record JAFYHN010000045.1, on the reverse strand, counting down.
TCGATTGGATAAGATACACGAGTGTTCTCTGTAACTGACTTATCATCAAAATCAATCTTGCCATCAGCTGCTACTGTTACGTTCTCAAGAAGAGCATCTCTCTTGATAGCGTTGTAGATATCAGGCTCTGAATCCTTGTCGAGGTTGATCACCTTAGCGTAGCAGCCGCCCTCGAAGTTGAATACGCCTTCATCGTCCCAGCCGTGCTCATCGTCTCCGATGAGGAG
>JAFYHN010000044.1 GCA_017539165.1 Eubacterium sp. | reverse complement strand
CACTTGATTTTTCATTGATTGGAATACTGTCTAAGTTGTCAACTATCCTTGCAGAAAATGAGATAGGAATCTTTGCCGTCTCAACATACAATACAGACTACATTCTTGTTAAGTCAGAGAATTTTGAGAAAGCAATGAGTGTTTTGGAAGAGCAAGGATATCGGATGGTTTGATTTTATATTTGAAGATAATTTGACTCGAGAAGAGGCAGAGTTTTACAAGCTCTGTCTCTATTTTGAAATAATACATTGACGAATATCTATGTATATGCTATCATCTATACATAGACAAATATCGATGTGAGGTGTGCGCTATGGATAGAATAGATGAAGTATTAATTTGCAAAGCTCTTGGAGATGCCAACAGAATGGAAATAGTTAAGATGCTTTCTGATCAGGAGAAGTGCGGATGCAAACTTCTTGAAAAGTTCGATATTACTCAGCCGACTCTTTCTCATCACATGAAGATACTGGTGGATTCAGGTCTGGTTAAAGACAGAAAAGAAGGCAAGTGGCATTACTATTCGATAAACACAGACATCATGAAGGAATTCTGTGGTTTTATAAAAACTCTGTGTGATGATACCACCGGAAAATGCTGTAAGGGAGAATCGTGATGTGGGATTTCATTCAAGTTCAGGTCCTGGGAATGAAATGGCTGAGCGTTTTGATCGGTGGGCTTCTGTCAGCTTTAGGATTGGATACAGATAGCGGTATCGGTGGCAGCATACAGTTTTTTATCTTTGATGTGATAAAGATCACGATCCTTCTGTGTCTGCTGATCTTTGCAATCTCATATATCCAGAGCTTTTTTCCACCGGAGCGTAGTAGGAAGCTCATGGGAAGATTTCACGGGATCGGGGCAAATATCGTAGGAGCTTTACTTGGAACCGTGACTCCGTTCTGCTCGTGTTCATCCATCCCGATATTTATGGGATTTACGAGCGCCGGATTACCGCTTGGAGTAACGTTTTCTTTTCTGATCTCATCACCGATGGTGGATCTGGGGAGCCTCGTACTGCTTATGAGCATCTTTGGGGCAAGGATAGCTATCGTTTATGTTGTGATGGGACTTATGATCGCTGTTGCAGGTGGTACATTGATCGAGAGACTTCATATGGAAGATCAGGTCGCGGATTTTATCAGGAATGCAAACAGCAGCGTTGAAATAGAAACTCCGAGCCTCCCTGTTAAAGAGCGTTTAATATACGCAAAGGACCAGGTAGTATCTACATTTAAGAAAGTGTTTCCATACATTCTGATAGGAGTAGGGATTGGGGCTGTGATACATAACTGGATTCCGGAAAGCTGGATCAGGGCAGTGCTTGGGGGAAGAAATCCCTTTGGAGTGATACTTGCAACAATCCTGGGTATTCCGATGTATGCTGATATCTTTGGTGTGATCCCTATAGCAGAGGCACTCTTGTACAAAGGAGCTTTGCTCGGTACGATCTTAAGCTTTATGATGGCAGTGACTACACTCAGTCTTCCGTCGCTCATTATGCTGAAGAAAGCTATCAAGCCAAAACTGTTAGGAACATTTATAGCCATCTGTACAGTGGGTATCATCATTGTCGGGTATGGTTTCAACTTATTTCAATATTTATTCAT
>JAFYHN010000043.1 GCA_017539165.1 Eubacterium sp. | reverse complement strand
TTGCAAAAATGTTACAAAGAAAGGGGATAATAGGAGGACCAATTAATCCTTTTTCATTCGGTTTTGCTTTAGCATAAGCCTAAAAAGAAAAATCGGTTGCGAAAACTACGTTTCGCAACCGGCTTTGTCTACAGTCTGAGAATGCCTCGGGAATCCCGAGGCATTCTTTATTGTATTATTACGTTTATATCAAAATGCACATTAAAACCATTATTTCAGTTTCTTAAGATCAACCTTATCTATGATTACAAGAAGTGTCATATCTTCACCTAGCGGCTTATCCGGATTGATGTGTGATTTCATTCCATTCTTATTCTTGATAGCCACCACGTTCATACTGTATTTTTCACGAAGATTAAGCTCTTTCAGATTCTTACCGATCCACTCATCCTTAGGCTTCATTTCAAGCATGCACAGATTATCATCTATCTCAAAGAACTCAAGGAATGAATCAAATACAAGTATTCTCGCTGTTCTTTCACCCATTTCCTCTTCAGGATAAACTATCTCATCTGCACCAACCTTTGTAAGGATTGCTCCCATTCTTTCATCAGACGCTTTTGCTAAAACATATGGAACCCCAACTTCCTTGGAGATCATAACCGCCATAATACTGGCTGTCAGGTCAGAACCCATGGCAACTACTACTGTATCCATCTCTTCAAGGCCAAGTCCTTTTATTGACTCTGCATCCGAAAAATCTGCAACAAGTGCATATGTAACTTTATCTGATATAGAATCGATAAGCTTCGAATCTCTATCCACCGCCATAACATCAGCACCATTCTCATAAAGTCCCAGTGCCAGTTTTTTTCCAAACCTTCCTAATCCTAAAACAGCTATTGATTTTGACAAAACCTTTTCCTCCTGTCACATTCCCTATTAAACTTTTATCTATCAGCATTTCCGGATTTATCTATCCGACGAAGTAATTACCTCTTGCAAAACTCACATTATTCTTCTCAGCACCATCATATCTGAAGAAAAGCGCCATGGATATAGGACCGATTCTTCCGAGATACATTGCCGTTATGATCAACACTTTTCCGAATACATTCAGCGATGGTGTAAGACTTCTTGAAAGCCCTACCGTAGCTGTTGCACTAAACATTTCATACATACCGTCAACGAGAGATATATCATTTGTCGCAAGAAGGAGCACCAACATGACAAATGTTACTCCAAAACTTACCGCTATGATAGCTGAGGCTTTGTGGATAAGATCTGATGTAACCTTTCTGTGGCAAACTACATTTTCATTTCTGTTTCTTACAAAAGAAACAGCATTCAGAATTGCCACAAAGAATGTAACCGTCTTAACACCACCAGCTGTTCCTACTGGTGATCCACCTATGAACATATACAGACAGCCCAGAAAACAGGTTGCATCCGTCATAGACTGCTGAGGTATAGCCGCAAATCCTGCCGTTCTGAATGTTACAGACTGGAACAGACTGTTCAGCACCTTATCACCGAAACACATATTACCTATAGTCTCAGGATTGTTATATTCCAGAATAAATACTGCTATCATTCCCGAAAGAATCAGGAATACTGTTATATTAAGAACAAGTCTTGTATGCTCACTAAGTCTTCTGAGGATCAGTCTAAAAGAATAACCTTTCTTACGTCCATGAATCACTCCATTCAAGAAGTCGAACCATACGACATATCCAAGACCACCCATAACTATCAGCATGATAGTATTCAGCAGAACCAACGGATTATCACTGTAACTTATAAGACTGTCAGGACCAAGTATATCGATTCCGGCATTACAGAAAGCTGAAATCGCCGTGAACACCGAATACCAGACTCCCTTTAGTCCGTACTTCGGGACAAATGTAATCATATACACCAGTGCCCCAAACGCTTCAACTGCAAATGTCCCCTTGAACACACCTGCCAGAAACTTCATAAGTCCTGTCACTGTATTCAGGTTAAATGCATCATGCAGAAGTACCGACTGTTCAAGAGAAAACTTCTTATGTACCATCAGCATCAGGATTGATGTCACGGATATAATGCCCAATCCTCCCAGCTGGATCAATATCAATATTACTATCTTACCGAATAGACTCCAGTGTGAAAAAGTATCAACCACCACAAGGCCCGTAACACATATGGATGTAGTTGATGTAAACAGCGCCGTTACCAAATTAGTAGTTTGTCCTTCTGCAGTCGATATCGGAAGCATCAAAAGGAATGTTCCTACTATGATTGCCAACAAGAAACTGATCGGAATCAGCCTTGAAGAATCAATCTTGAAGTTTTTATCAATTTTATCCCTCATTATTTATTTTCCAATCCAGATTTTTATCATATTACCCACCACCTTGGAGGTGTGGGCTCATTATGAGATAATTATTTTCTTCTCCATGTAAATGGCGAAAGCATTATAAGTATCGGAAATATCTCAAGTCTTCCCGCTATCATGTCAAATATGAATACCCATTTTGAAAGGATACTGAACCCTGCAAAGCTTCCACAAGGTCCGATAACATTCAGTCCGGGACCTATGTTATTCATTGTCGCTGCAATTGATGTAAATGATGTCTCCAGATCATAACCATCAAAGAGAACTATCATAAATGACAGAACAAATACCATCATATAAGCCATCAGGAATACATTTGCAGTTCTAAGCGTATCCTTGCCTACAACCTTACCATCAAGTCTTACCCTTGTAACAGCATTCGGGTGAATGTATTTCTCTATCTCTTGGATGATCTGTTTTGCATACAGTATACATCGCGAAACCTTCATTCCACCGCCCGTACTGCCTGCACAAGCGCCGACAAACATTACAAGAACCAGAACTGCTCTAGGCATATTGGACCACAAGTTAAAATCCGTTGTTGCAAATCCCGTTGTCGTCATGATCGATGCGACCTGGAATGCAGACTGATGAAAGGCCCTTCCCAGACTTTCATAACAAGGATATTCCGTCCAACCAAGTCTGGTCATCGTACCTTTAAATGTACCTATTGTTACAAGCACTACAGCCGAGAAGAATATGATCAGATACCACCTTACTTCTTCCGAATGCAGAACATCATAAAACTTCTTTTTGATCAGCATGTAATAAACACTGAAGTTAACACCGAACATGATCATGCCGATCGTTATTATAGTCTGACAATTAGTATTATAACTAGCTATACTATCTCCTCTCAGACCAAATCCTCCGGTACCCGCTGTACCAAACGCTATACATATTGAATCAAATAAAGGCATTCCAGCTATGAATAAAGCAGTAATAAGAAATACTGTCATGACTGTATAGATACTATACAGAATAAGAGCCGTTTCCCTTACCTTTGGAACCATTTTTTCAACAGAAGGTCCCGGGCTTTCTGCCCTCATGATATTCATCTCATCAGCATTCGATGGTATGAATATAAGCATAAATGTTAATATTCCCATTCCACCAACCCAATGAGTAAAACTTCTCCAAAGGAGAAGACATTTTGGAATAGCCGTTAGATCTGTGATTATACTTGCTCCAGTAGTAGTAAATCCGGAAGCTGTTTCAAATACCGCATCAGTAAATGAAGGAATAGCACCCGCAAAAACAAATGGAAGTGCTCCTACTATACTGAGAATCACCCATGCCATACCTGTTATAACAAAACCTTCTCTGGCTCTTATACGGGTTTTCTCAGGCTTTTTGACCCGAAGAAGCGTTCCTATAATGAGAGAAGCTCCCGCAACCGTAACAAGACTGAACACAGCCTTTTCAGAAAAATAAAATCCGGCTATGATAGGCATTATAAGAAGTATTCCCACTATCTGAACCAACCTGCCGATGGTATTTATAATTATCCGCGCATTCATCTGTATTTCCCTTAGTTCTTTGAATTATCAGGACTTGATTATCTCATGTATACTGTTTATTCCTGTATTTGTAGTAACAACGATTACCGAATCACCGATTTCAAGAGTATCACGTCCTCCCGGACGGATAATCGTACCCTTTCGGTTAATACAGCATATAAGAATGTTGTTAACAAGTTTCAGATCTTTGATCTCTACTCCTACCTGTGTGAAATCTTCACCGACATTAAGTTCTAGAGCCTCAACCTTACCATCCATAATTCTATAAAGTGCTTCAACTTCACTTCCCATGGAATTCTGCATAGAACGAACATATCTTGCTATATAATCAGCAGTTATACTCTTGGTACTGACTATACTGCCAACCTGCAGTCCTGTAACAAGATCTTCATAAGAATTTCTGTGAATCCTCGTGATCATCTTTGCCTTAGGATTAACCTTATTCATATAAAGCGAGAGCATGATATTTGCCTCATCCTGATGCATAAGGCCGCATACTGCATCCATATCTTCTACCGATTCCTGCTCAAGAAGCTTCTTATCTGTAGCATCACCGCAGATTATCATAGCCTTCGGAAGCAGTTCAGCAAGCTCCTCACATCTGGCTCTGTCTTTTTCTATAATCTTTATATTTACTCTGAGAGCAAGCAGTTTCTTGGCAAGATAATACGATATCTTTCCACCACCTGCTATAAGTATATTCTTGATCTTTCTCGCCTTGATACCAATCTTGTTAAGATATGTACTTACATCACTCATTGAAAGTGTAACAGATATCTTATCTCCCGCATGAAGTACATAATCCCCTCGAGGAATAACGATATTCCCATCATGTTCCGCAACACAGATAAGCGAATTAGTACCTATCTTGCCTGAGAGATCTCGTATTGCAAGTCCATCCAATACCGACTCTTCCGGAATCTCAATACCTATAAGACTGACTTTTCCCTTAGCAAATGTATCTACCTCGAGAGCTGATGGAATCTGTATAAGTCGTACCATTTCATCAGCCGCTACCATTTCGGGATTTATACACATGGAAAGTCCGAGTTCCTCTTTGAGATATCCTATCTCATCGGTGTACTGCGGACTTCTGATTCTCGCTATAGTCTGACACTCACCTGCCTTTTTAGCTATAAGACAGGTAAGCATATTTATCTCATCATTGTCAGTAACGGCTATCAGAAGGTCAGCTTTTTTAATACCTGCTTCAACCTGATTATTTACACTGGTACAGTCTCCCTGGAAACCCATAACATCTGCCGAATTGGTAACATTTGACAGATGATCATAGTTCTTATCCATAACCGTAACTTCATGTCCGATATCCGTAAGCCTTTCAGCAAGACTTTGTCCAACCTTGCCGCAACCGGCTATAATAATCCTCATACGATTTTCTTCTCCTTAAGAAATCTTCGCTTTATCTATGCAGAGTAAATGTGTCTCAGGAATAGTCTCTGAAACTCATCATATTCTCCCAGTCCTTTGAATAACGTTTCAACCGTATATCCGTCTTCCTCAAGACGCGCAACAAGTCCTGCGTACTCTCTGGACAATTCATTTTCTATCTCTTCTCCGGCCACAAACTCCAGAGGAACCAAAACGATTCTTCCTGAATGCATGCCGGCATTCTTCAGCTCTTTTATAACTTTATAGAGACGACGTTCTCCCTTGAGTGTGGCAACATGACTATCCTTCATGAAACCTTTCATAGCCTTTTCAAATGCCCCCATCTCCTCTACGCCGTCATTCTTTGCGCCTTCTGCCACGAGGATCAATATATCCTCTCCGACTGTCTCTTTAAATGCTCCATATACCGCCCTTGCCGTCACTTCCGCATCAGAAAGTGATGAAATAAGCGGTTTCGAAACCTTTACTTCTGTAAAAAGACTCGCAATAGACGATATCTCTTCGCGCATCCGCATATTGCTTTCATCTTCTATGATGTCCGTAGTTACAACTGTAAGATGTGATATACCGCGTTCCTTCATGGAAAGCATAGCAGCCTTAACATTCTGAACGCGTTCTCCCGTTATATCACGAAGAGCCTTTCGAACATTACTGTCTGTATATGCACAAGCTATATCAGCTTCCTCAAAACGGTCGCCGATAGAAAGCACAAATTCATCAAGAGTACGCTGACGCGCCTCCAGATTAACTGTTCCATGATTAACAACAATAATACCGTCTTTCATATATCCCCCATAAAAACTATCTCATTGCTCCGTCCGGGCCAAGATAGTATCCATTTACATACTGAGAAGCAGCCATACTGCCGTCTCTTTTCAGATAATACCAATTACCATCTATCAGTCGCCAGCCTTTTGCCATAGCTCCGGAAGTTTCAAAGTAGTACCACTTACCCTTTATCTTCTTCCAGCCAGTGAGCATGCTTCCGTTCGGTCTAAGGTAATATTTCTTACCCTTTACTGTGATAATGCCAGTCGCCATCACACCTTTTGCTTTGAAATAGTACCATTTTCCATCTATCAGTTTCCAGCCTTTTACAAATCTGCCATCTGTATTGAAGTAGTACCACTTACCCTTTATCTTCTTCCAGCCGGTAACCATATAGCCATACTTATCGAAGAAATATTTAACCCCTTTAATACTCAGCCACTGTGACTTAGGATAGGTACCATCCTTCTTTCTGTACCACCAGCCTTTGCTATCCTTCTTCCAGCCAGGCTTCTTATCATTTACAAACTGAGTATGTCTTGAATCAGTGAATCCAGCGGGAGCCGTTCCAAATATATCCTTAAGGACCATGTATGCACTCTTGGAAAGGTATCCATCAGGATCTGTAAGACCTTTCTTACCATTCCATCTGTACTGATCATATCCTGAAAGATATGAAGCACTTCTGCTACTGTCAGGAAATCTCTGATACCAACTGCTATAATACTTCTTCATGTAGTATGTTGCAAGTACATTTGCCTGTGAATTTCTGTCCCCTGATGGAGTAGCTGTTCCGGAGATCTGAACTCCTGGAGGACTGGCATGAAGAAGCACAACGCTTCCATCATCGCAACTGCCTACAACAATCCACATATGTTCATCATTGTTCATGATATCTCCAGGTTTATAGTCAGAAACCGATGAAGCCATCTTGAGGGTTCCATAACCCGAACTCTGAAGTCTTTCAAGAACCTTGTTATCATAATCCACATAACCAGGTCTGTTATTCTTTGTCTCCAAAACATTATAGAGAGCCCAACCACCATAACCAGTACAGTCAAGTCCCAGATGAATTACACTGACATCCGTCTTGTAATTATAATCCTTGTGATTATATGAAGAAGTCTGCTTAGCGGCAAATTCAGCCCACTTAGGAGAAAGTCCCAGAGTTCTCGCCTCCTTGCCCGCACCTGTATCCTCTTCATTCCATCCACCGCCGTAAATGTACATAGTAGTACCTACCGGTTTCAGAAGAGTTTCGATAAAATCTTTTACTGTCTTTGAAGTCGTCCCATTGCTTGTATCAGCCGCCTTCTTCGAATCAGCCGCATTAATGTGACCGAAAGATGAAAGAACGGTACAAAGAACAAGCAATACCGCTGTCAATCTGATTTTTCTAAATTCCTTTTTCATATAAATCCCTTTTACTTTTAAAACCCTGATAAATAGTTACTATTATTTTTTCTCAACTATTACATTTCCTGTCTTCACTATACTATTCTCGGGAACAAATCCCCTGACAGGTGAAAGCGGATATATATTAGTATTCCTTCCTATCACACTTCCTGGGTTAAGCACACTGTTACATCCAACCTCAACATGGTCTCCAAGCATAGCGCCAAACTTCTTAAGTCCTGTCTCAATGTTGATGTCAGAATACTCATCATTCCCCTTAACTACAACCAGAGTCTTATCTGACTTAACATTAGATGTGATAGAACCCGCTCCCATATGAGACTTATAGCCCAATATAGAATCTCCTACATAATTATAATGAGGAACCTGAACATTATCAAAGATGATAACATTCTTAAGCTCCGTAGAATTACCTACAACACAGTTCTTTCCAACCAGAGCCGAACCTCTTATGAAAGCACACTGTCTTACTTCAGTACCCTCTCCTATTATACAAGGTCCCGCAATATATGCACTATCAAAAACTGTAGCGTTCTTGTGGATCCACACATCATCCCCACGCTTCACATACTCCTTTGAAAGCTCTTCACTCGCATCAATCTTTGCACCAAGCTCAAGGATCAGATCCTTAATCTTCGGAAGAGCCTCCCACGGATAATTAAGCGTGCTCAGAAGAGCCTTCGCCTCCGTATGCTCAAGATCGTACATATTTTCAATTTTCAATAAATCTGCGTTTTTCATATTTCCTCCATATCAATTCATTCTTCTCTTCTCAATATTTTAAGTGAAATCCTAATATCTTTCCCCTCTCGAAGCAAGTTAAGATAGCAATGTGCGAAGCATGTATGTGAGACCATAAGGGTCGCGGCGCTTAGCGATTCACAAGTGCCGGGGCACGAAGTGAGAGCTTAGCGAGTGGAGCAACGCGGAACGCCCGTTCGGGAGAGCCCGCCATGAGCGAAAGCGATGTCGAACAAACATGCTCTCGCACAAGCATACATAACTTGCCGCGTCAATTTATTTGGATTTCACGTAAAACGGCTTCGTCTTATCGAAGATCACATGCATCTGATTCTGATTCCTAACCGCCTTCACCGCATTGGTATACTTCACCACATAATCCGACAGTTTACTCATGTATTCTTCTTCAGATATACTTCCATCCGCAACTCCCGTGAGTCCCTTTTCCCAACTTGCAGTAAGGTCAGCTCTAAGAAGTCCATTTATTGAATATAAAACAACATCGTATATTATCTCCCCTAAAAACGTCGGTGTAAGCACCTGTGTCTTCTTATTAAGATTAATATATTTATTTGTTACAAGCTTTGTAATAATCGAATCTCGAGTCGCTGATGTTCCAATACCGCTTCCTTTTATCTGTTCACGAAGCTCCTCATCTTCTATCAGCTGACCCGCATTCTCCATAGCCAGGATCATCGAGCCCGAAGTATATCTCTTCGGTGAACTTGTCTTTCCTTCTTTTATCTCAAATCCGTTGCAGGATAGTGTACTTCCTTTTCTCAGGCTGGAAATATACTCAAGTACCTCTTCAGTAGCAGCCTGTTCCTGTGTATTCTTTTCATCTTCCGAAGCACCCTCAGAAGCCTGTTCTTTCTTCTTTCCGAAGTTCGGGTCTGCTATGACCAGATAACCCGGTTTAGAAAGGACTTTAAACGAAGCATTAAACTCCTCTGTCCTTCTAGTAAGCACCATACTTATCTTCTGATACTCTGCAGCCGGATAGAATATAGAAAGGAATCTTCTTGCTATTATCTCATAAACCTTGGCCTGAATAGCCGTAAGTTTTCCAAGCTGTCCAAGTCCCTGTCCTGTTGGTATTATGGCATAGTGATCAGTTATCAGTTTGTCATTTACATACTTGGATTTTGCAATTCCTTTATATCCACCCTGATTAAGAATGTTCTGTGCAAATGGCGCAAGCTTCTGGAAGTTGCAAAGCCCTCTCAGATTCTTATCTATCTCTTTTGAGATTGCAGTCGAAAGAACTCTCGCATCGGTTCTCGGATATGTGACCATCTTCTTTTCATATAATTCCTGAACCGTATTAAGTGTCTCTGTCGGGCTTATCTTGAAGAGTCTGGAACAGTCATTCTGAAGCTCCGCCAGATTGTAAAGCATAGGTGGATTCTTTTTCTCCGTCTTCTTAGTAAGACTCTTTATCTTCATTTCCACAGGAACCGGATTGTCGCAATATTCTATCAGCTGTTCTGCATCAACCCTTTCCTTGAATCCATTTTCCTTATAGAGCTTCGGACTGTTGAAGTATATACTTCCTTCCACAGCTTTCCATTCTGCCTCAAAGAGTGTTGTATTGTCTGCTTCATCAATTTTCTTACCTATACTTGCAACTACTCTATAGAAAGGTGTCGGAACAAAATCTCTTATCTCGCGTTCTCTCTTTACGATCATTCCCAGAACACACGTCATAACACGTCCAACCGCTATGACACATTTGTCCACACCAAGATACTGCTTAACAGGATATGAATACTTAAGAGTAAGCGCACGCGAGAAGTTTATTCCCATCAGATAATCTTCTTTAGCTCTCAGATATGCCGAGCACCCAAGACTGTCATATTCTGAAAGAGGCTTAGCTTCTTTGATTCCTCTAAGAATCTCCTCTTCAGTCTGTGAATCAATCCAGACTCTTCGTCTGTCCTTATCCTTCGGAACTCCTGCCTGCATATCAACCAGTCGATAGATGTATTCTCCCTCTCGTCCGGAGTCAGTACACACATAGATTGTCTCAACATCCTCTCTGTTCAGCAACTGCTTAACCACATTAAACTGTTTGCTTACAGTGGAAATAACTTCATACTTATAAGTCTCTGGAATAAATGGAATCGTATCCATAGACCATCTCTTTAATGCCGGATCATACGCATCAGGATAACTCATTCCGACCAGATGACCAACACACCATGTAACTATATAATTATCATCTTCTATAAATCCATCCTTCCTTGCCCCCTTGACCTTCAAGGCTTCAGCAAACTGCTGGGCAACGGATGGTTTCTCAGCGATGAATAGTTTCTTCAAACTTCTACTCCTTTTTATTCAAAACTAAACATTTATTTTACCATATGAAGCCTATTAATAAAAGGAAAACATACCTTCAATAAACAAGGCTTAGTCGCAACTGAGCATGTCTAAGTTGCAACTAAGCCTCAAAAATAATATTTTTCTCCATACTTTCGCAAAGATCTTCGCTGTCACCTTTTATATCACTCAGAAATGTTATCATAAGTTTTCTGTCTGGCAGCACATAACATCTCTGCTTCCATTTACCGTTAATGCTGAATCCATCATGATACTTCCATATGAAGTATCCATATCCTCCTTCGCGGTTCATCTGAAGATTTGATGTTGCTTTATCAACATATCGTTTAGATACTATCTGTCGTCCCTCATACTGTCCTCTGTTATATAACAGAAGCCCAATCCTGCTGAGATCATTTACCGAAAGGCTCATACCCGAAGCGCCATAAAAATATCCATCTGGACATCTGGTGTATTCAACCCCTGATATTCCAAGCGGACTCATTATATCAGAGTCAATAAACTCCCATACATCTCCAACCGCACTACTCAGGGCTACGCCTACAAGATAAGCATGGATATTACTGTAATCAAAACGAATCTCATCCTCTTTTATATCCGGCCATGACAATGAAAATCTGAGATAACTATCTCCCTCCGGTCTAAAGGGGAAACCAGGTACCGACATAGTCATAAGTCTGCGAAGGGAAATCTTCTCGAATTTTTCTTTCATATCAGACGTCATTTCATCTACAAATCCAACAGTGATATAATCAAGAACACTTTTATCCAGATCAATAAGGCTTCTATCCTCAGCTATACCAACAGCAACTGAAAGAATACTTTTGGTTGCAGAGTAAATAGGATATTTCGTATCACACGTGTCACCGAATCTGTATATTAGCTTACCATCCTCATAAATCTCTACACCATGTACATTCCAATTATTTTTAACTATGTCTTCCTTAAAGGCTTCGAAATTCATATATCTATCCTTTTAATCTTCAAACTCCCTGACACGAAGTGTTACTCCAAGTGTATCACAGATTTCCCTGCACTTCTCTATCTTTTCTTCAGGCATAACCTTCTCAACTACGGTCATCACAACATTCGGCACATACTGTTTTGCAAGAACAGCAAATTCTTTAAGAGCCTCATATGATTCGATACCGAATCTGGATCTAGTAAGTTCAAGAAATTCTTTTTCATCTGGTGCATTCAGTGAGATTGAGACAGTATCAACTCTACCCTTAAGTTTAGGAGTCACATCACATCCATATATGAGATTTGCAAGTCCTATTGTATTCACTCTGACAACAAGTTCTGGATAGTCTTTCTTCAGTGCATCTATTATCTCACATACATCATCAAGTCTTTCCAGTGGTTCACCAAATCCACAGAAAACTATCTCCTTTATTATATTAAGATCATACTGTGAAAACATTTCCAGAACATCACTTACTTCCGGCTCTCCTTCACGAAGCCACAGACTATTACCTTCCATCATCTGTTTTGTCTGTCTGAGACAGAAAACACAGTTGCAGGGACATTTATTTGTCAAGTTCACATATATGCTTTTTCCAGTCAGGTCTCCACTGTTTGCGATATCAAGATATCCCTCACTTCCGGCCTTTCCTGTTACTGTATAAAGTACCATTTATTTCCTCCATATTAGCGATAGTTTGTAATGTATTTAATCTTCCATAAGATCTTTAAGATACATTTCGAAGCAGAGTCCCCAATGTTCAGGAACCTGATACTCCTCACAGTATCTGATACATTTTGAAGCGTACTCTGCTGCTTTTCTTACAGAATCATAGAAGTTATGTCCGTTCATGCACATTCCTGCTATTACGGAGCTGATGACATCACCAGTTCCGCTTCTGTCGACTCCTATACGGTCAACCATTACGATTCTTGTCTCTTCATCCTTACTGTATACGTAGTTCATGATCTGCTTTTTATGAAATGGAATCCCCGTAACAACTATATGTTCTGGTCCTCTTGATGCAAGCTCTCTGCACATATCTCCCAGTTCGTCCATTCCGAACTTACCATCACCATAATCTACATCAAGAAGCGTACAAAGCTCGGTGAGATTCGGAGTAAGGATATTTGCATACTGAACAAGCTCTTTCATCTTCTGACACATTTCCGGCGTATAGGTCGCATAGAGTTCTCCGTAGTCGCCCATAACCGGATCAACTAGTACAAGTGAATCATCTTTTCTAAATGACTTAATAAAATCTATGACTATCTCCACCTGTTCCTTCGAACCCAGAAAGCCCGTTGCAATTCCATCGAATTCAATATTCAGATTCTTATACGTCTGGATATAGTCCCGCATCTTCGGTGTATAATCATCGAAGAAATACTCAGGAAACTGCGTATGTGTTGAAAGAATTGCGGTTGGTATTGCCACCGCCTGGATCTTCATGGCAGAAACTATAGGTGCCATAACCGCAACCGAACATCTTCCAAATCCTGTTACATCATTTATTATCGCCAATTTTTTCTGTTTCATCGTATCATTTCCTCAATCTTTATAAGATTTCTTATAAACCACTATCCAAGATACTCCATAAATATCATAGGATGCGCTGTACTGAATGGTGTTTCCTTCATATACATTCCAAGAGTCACATCATTATCATCCATGCAGACTACCGACCTGGGATCTATATCAGGAAAGAATTCTTTTACTTTTCCCATAACTATCTCAGGCTTATCCTCTGCTTCCAGTGTATAAAAGCAATGCGATGCAGGAATCCCATACAGTCTCTCTACCATTTCGGATTTCCAGTCTTCATGACCATGTGGTTCTCTTGATATGCAGAATATCCTGCTCATATCATGACTCTGAATATATTCATAAAGCGGATTAAGCCGCTTGCAATCCGCATATATATTCACATCTCTGAACTCCGGAGTATAGTCAAGTTCATGGTGTGCGTGATACTCTCCGTAGTTATAGCTTGTAAGCGTACCATCTATATCAAAGAATACAACAGTATCTTCCTTATGCAGAAGCTCCCACATCTTACTCATTTGTTATTACCTCAACAACCTCTCCGATATACATATCATGAGCCGAATCACCAGTATAGAACGCATCTACAATATCTTTCGGAATATTATCTACAGCCAGTTCCTGTTTGAAGAGTTTTTTACAAACAAGTGTAACTTCCGCTTCCGCAAATGTCACTGTATCTCCCACTTCTTTAGCAGTAAGTCCTTCATAATTCATTTTGTCGATGTCTCTTCCGGATTTCGAACCCATCTCTATAAGAATGCGCTTATAATCTTCCGGATAAAAGCTAAGCGTAAAGTAATCTTCTTTATCCAGAAATTCATGTGTATATCTTGAAGTTCTTACATAAGCAGTTACAACAGGTTTGCTCCAAAGAGTTCCCATTCCTCCCCAGCTTACTGTCATAGTATTAAAGCTTTCTTTATTACCTGCAGTGAGCAGTGCCCACTTTTTATCAAATTGAGTGAAAATATCTGTATTAAAGTTCATCGTCAGTCTCCTTTTCAAGATTGTCATCTGTCAGATAATAACATATTAATATCATTTAGTTAATATATCATATTTTTTCAAGATATACACTTCGAAAAAAACAATAATCCATAATAAAACGAGAACATCGGCAAATCGAAAACGATTTGCCGATGTTCATCTGTTTGAAGAGTTAAGTATGATTGTATTATTTAATAACTGACAGACTCTGTCTATCAGCAAATACCGCAACGAATATCAGGAAGATTACACCCTGAATGAGCTGCATAGCCTGTGTTGTAAGTCCCATCATTGTAAGTCCGTTATTAAGGACAATGTATAAAAGAGAACCTACGATTATATTCTCAAATCTTACCTTAGCACCACCTGAGATAGGCATACCACCTAATACAAGTGCTATAAGGATCTGAGTTTCAAGCTGATTACCAACGTTTGCTGTTGCAGAACCGTTCTTTACAATATTTACAAATGCTGCAAGTCCTGTGATTGCTCCTGAAAGCACATAGATAAGAAACTTCATCTTATCTGTACGGATACCTGCAAACTTAGCAGCCTTCTCTCCTGCACCGATTGCCTTTAAGTATGTTCCGAACTTGGTACAACGGAATGCTACGAATCCGACAATCAGAACTACTGCTGTGATACCAAGCTTTATACCTACAGTATCATAATCATATACCTTTATGCTTGCTGCAACCGGCGAATTCGATGTCATGTATTTGATAAATCCTCGGAACAGGAACATTGTACATATTGTAACGATGAAAGATTTAATCTTTCTGTTCACATAGAAGAATCCGTTGAATGCACCAATAGCCGCACCTACCAAAATCCCTCCAAGTACTGCAAGAGCCATATTTACTCCTGACAGCTTACATACTACTATGGAAGCGATTCCCAATATAGAACCCTGTGAGAAATCAAGACCACCCATAGTCATTATAAAGAATACGCCTGTAGCTGAGATCAGAACTACATATACCTGATTCAGAATAAGCTTACGGCTATTCCACATATTTCCTTTTGTCAATATATTAAAGATCACGCAAACCGCTATAAGACCGATGATAGGAAGAGCGGAACGGATCATTTTAAGCATTGACTGTTTCTTCAGAGCCTTTGCTCTGGAAACCTCTATACTTCCTTGATTAGCCATGATCATCCCTCCTTATACCATCTTAGAGATGAGACTGTTCTCATCCATGTCTTTACTTCGTTCAAGCTCACCATTTATCTGTCCATCCTTCATTATAAGGATTCGATCACACATACCGATCAACTCCATAAGCTCTTCTGAGATCATTATTATAGACTTTCCTGATTTACGCATCTTGTCCATAAGCTGATAGATATCCTGCTTAACTTTTATATCAATACCTCTAGTCGGGCTGTCAAGAACAAGTATGTCAGAGTCCTTACCGATCCAGCGAGCCAGAACTACCTTCTGCTTATTTCCACCTGACAGATCTGAAACAAACTGATCAACGCTCTGCATCTTTGTTGACATCTTCTCAGCATAAGTATTTGCAAATTCTTTCAGCTTCTTATCACTGAGCATATGTGCTTTGTTCGCAAGATCATCCAGAGATGGAAGACAGATATTGTCTCCAATACTCTGATTCATAACCAGAGATTCGTTATCTCTATCCTTCGAAGTATAAGCAATACTGTGTTTGATAGCAGTCGGAATATCATTAATCTCTGTTCCGTCCGCCAGCGTAACACTTCCTTCACGGTCAAATGAAGCACCAAAGCACGCTTTTCCAACTTCATGCATTCCCGATTCAGACAGACCTCCGAATCCAAGAATCTCTCCCTTGTGAAGCTCGAAGTTAATATGGGAAATGAGTCCCGGAACAGTTACGTTCTTAACCTTCATAACAACTTCACTTGATACAGGTTCGCCGTAATCAGCACGGTAGTAATCTCCTGTTACTTCACGACCAACCATCAGCTTCTTCAAGCCTTCTTCATCTACATCTGCACTTTTAACCGTGTCGATATATACACCATCTCTCAGAATTGTAATGGTATCTGAGAGTCTTAGAACCTCAGGTAAGTCATGGGATATAAATATAACTGTATTTCCCTCACTTCTGATCCTGTTCATATGCTTATAGAGTTCCTCACGTCCTTCCTGAGAAAGTGCCGTGGTAGTCTCGTCAATGACTACAATCTTAGGACCAAAGTAGGTTGCCTTTACAATCTCAACCAGCTTTCTATCCTCAAAGTTGTAATTTTCAATCATATCGGAGGCTTTAATACGGTCAAAACCGTACTGTTTAAGAAGCTCTGTAGCACGACGGTTCATAGCATTGGTATTCTTAATTCCCATTTTCACGAACATATCTTCGTGTCCCAGAAAGATATTTTCAGCAACTGTAAGTCCATCCAGTGTACCAAGTTCCTGAACGATGATGGATATTCCTTCATTGTTCGCTTCAACCTGATTCTTTGGACTCACTTCTTTTCCGTCCAGATAGAAGGAGCCGCTGTCTTTCTGATATATTCCGGTAAGAGAGTTCGTCAGAGTTGATTTTCCGGAACCATTTTCTCCGATCAGCGCATGTATCTCACCCTTATTAATATTGAAAGATACCTCTTGAAGAGCCTTAGTGATTCCGAAATATTTACTGACTTTCTCTACCTGTAATCTAATATCACTCATGGTAAGTCCTCCTCCTTATTTCACAATCTCGCCCTTGGTAACTTTGGTTGTAAGTGTAACAATAATGAGCAGGGCAAATCCGGTGATAACGTCCTGGATAGCGGTTGGAGCACCAAGCGCGATAAATCCGAAGAAGATAATGTTGATAACAAACTCACCGATAATAATTGCAGGAAGCGGCATGCCATACTTCTTGAACGCAAGTCCGAAGAAGCATCCCATAGTCGGAACAAAGTTTCGACTCATGGACTCCATACCGGTTTTTGCAACCATGGAAGAACCGTAACTTATAGTAAGAACGGCCATGATTCCAAGGAAGGCACCACTTATGATAAATGCCAGTATTTTATAGAAATTAACGTTGATACCCATATTCTTTGCCACAAACTCATTGCTTCCTATGGCGTAAGTATAGGTTCCGATCTTTGTATAGTTAAGTAAAAGGTAAGCAATCGCGAATGCGATAACTGCCAGGATCAGATTTCCCGGCATCTGACCGAACGCCCTAAGTTTTGATGGAAGAGTCTGCTCCACACCGCCAGCAATATAGTTCGCAATCGATTCGTATATCAAAGCAAGTCCCGTTGTTACGATCATTGACGGAATTCTGAGTTTTGCGTAGAAGAAACCATTTAACAAACCTACCAGAGCTCCTGTCAGTATACTTCCAACGATAAGACCGAAGTAGCCAAGTCCGAAACGGTTGGCAAATACGCATCCTACTATCGCAGAAAGCATAATGTTGGCACCTATGGAAAAGTCGAACATTCCCATAACCATTACAAAATAAAATCCTACTGCCCCCACTGCTGCCAGCAGTGATGCCTCGAAATAGCTCAGCATATTCTTTGCAGAGCCGAAATTATTCGGGGTAATGACTTTAAATATTCCCCATGAAAGTATAACCAGGAAAATAAGCAGCAGGTAGCCCTTGGTTTGGCCCGACAGCTTCTTTCCCGCTGTTTCACTTGATGCATTCATACAGATTCACCTCTTTTTTTACAGAAAATGGGCCGGTACCGCCGTGCGATACCGGCCTAGGGATTAAAAAATGTATTTTTTAACACGTGCTGCGTGTTATTTACCCGATCTGGCTGCTGCATCCTCGATTGATAATGATGCTGCCTTCTGCTTAAGTCCTTCCATATCGAGTTTTGACATTTCTACAAGTTCTTCATCTGTGTATGGAAGCTGATCTACGAAATACTTCTCATAATCAGCATAATCTTCAGGTGATGCTACATAAAGGTAAGGGAAGTTGATATCTTCGAATTTACCTGCGTTACCTGTGTAGTTACCCTTGATTGCATTGTAAACTGCCATGAAAGCGAAGAGTGGATCACAGTAATGTCCACCTGACTCACCTGCCATAGAACCGTTAGCAAGTCTGTCGCCAAGGTCTGGAAGGAAGTCTGTAGATACTATATCGATAGAATCTGTCTTTCCAGCACGTTCTACTGCAGCGATAGCACCCTGAAGAGGATCTCCACCACCACCTGCAGGAATAAGAGCGTCGAGGTCAGGATTTGCACTCATAAGAGCTTCTGCAGCCTTGGAACCACCTTCTGAAGATGTTCCTGCGTACTGTGGTTCTGAAAGAACTGCCTGATCATCAGGATGTTCACTATTCCACTTTTCTACGCCTGCTTTGTAACCTTCCCATCTTCCGAGCCATGTTGCGTCACCCTGCTCCCATCCGATAAGACCGATGTTTCTGTCACCCTTATCAAGAAGGATCTGCACGAGCTTCTCACCATTTTCAGGCTCATTCTCATGTACTGCTCCAACATAATACTCAGAATCTGTAGCTGCTTTAAAGATATCTGCGCTGTTCTGTTCACTTATGATACGGAAGAACTGTGCAAGATATACACCATTGTCGTTACATGTCTTGATAGCTGATGCCATCTCTGTGTCAGATGAGTTACAGATGATGATACCCTGGCAACCTGCTGCGCAGAGCTGCTCTACCGATGCAGTAACTTTCTCTGATACGTGTCCCTGATCCACATACTGCACCTGAACGCCCAGAGCATCTGCAGCTTTATCCAAAATCATCTTACACTGTGAACCAAGTACATCGGTAGAGCTCCAGATTGAAACTCCTATCTTTATATCGCCGTCAGCTGCAGCTGGAGCCTCGCTTTCGGTCGATCCCCCTTCGTCTGCTACTTCTGCTGCTGTAGTTTCTTCCTTGCTTTCAGCAGTTGTTTCTTTCTCTGTAGCAGCAGTATCGCCTGTGCCACCGGAAGCTCCACCACATCCAACAAGAGTTGAACCAAGCATTACTGCACTGAGCATTATGCTTATAAGTTTCTTTCTCATTTTCATAAAAACCTACCTCCTGATAAATAAAACAATTATCCTCTTAAAAATTCCTTCAAGTTACTATGCGAGTACTCTCCTTTTCTTGATGTAACCATCTTATAGCTATTAATACTAAAAAAACATGGAATATATTTTACGGATTGGTAAAATTTTCTCTTTTTTTGTAATTTTCTGCACTTCTATTGGAAATATATTACAAAAAACGAAACAAAAAGCAAAAAAAGACCGCAAAATCGCACAGTTTTTACTGCACATTGCGACCTTTCTTTGAATAATCTATATAGATTTTCGATACTTACTAGGCGATATGCCCTCTACTTTTTTAAATACTTTGGTAAAATAAAAGTAGTCATTATATCCTACAATCTCAGCGATTTCCTGTATGGAAAGGCTGTCATCACGTAGAAGTTCCTTCGATCGCTGTATTCTTAGAGACGCTATATAATCCGAAAAATTAACCTTCAGATGTTCTTTGATCATCTTACTGAGATGTCCCATACTGATATTGTACTTTGCCGCAAGTGATGTAAGAGAAATATCTTCCATATAATGTTCTCTTATCTCTGTGATAACATTATCTATCACTCTGTCATAAGCCGGCTCTCTACTTTCATCACCAGTCTCCGCTCCCATATTATTGATTATCGCTGACATAACCCTTGTAAGTTCCTCTTCCTTTATAGGTTTCAATAGATAATCAAAAGCATGATGCTGCACTGCTTCCTGTGCATATGAAAACTCTGCGTATCCGGATATTATAACCACCTTCGAATCAGGAGAAACTTCCGGAATTGCTCTTAGAAGTTCCAGTCCCGTAAGCCCTGGCATCCTTATATCAGTAAAAACAACGTCCGGCTTAAAGAACGCAATCTCTTCTTTTGCGGTCAGTCCGTTATTGGCTGTTCCCACAACCCTTGCATCAATATCCAGTTTTTCCAATAGCTTCTTTAATCCAAGCGTTATCCATACTTCATCGTCTGCAATATAAACATTAATCATCTAAATCATTCCTCCCTGATGGACCTAGGGTTCTCTTATATGATCAGGCACTGATATTCTGATGATTGTGCCCTTATCTATCTCACTTTCTACGCTCATTCTGTAATCATCACCATAGAACAATCGAAGTCGTTGTACGATATTCGATATTCCTATGCCGGTACTTTCACGTGGATTTGTAAACTTCTCTCTAAGATTCTCTAACGTTTCCTCATCCATTCCGCATCCGTTATCTTTTACCACCAGCTCAAGTCTGTCATCTACACTCTCAATACGGACATCGACATATCCGTCTTCCATTTTCCCTTCAAGTCCATGGAATACAGAATTCTCAACCAACGGCTGAAGGAAGAATCTTATCATCGGTTTATCCAGAACTTCATCTGCCGCATTAGTTTCAATCATTATCTTACCCATGAAACGGTATTCAATAATTCTGGCGAATTTATCTATGTATGATACTTCATCACGTACTGTTACAATATTACTTCCTTTAACTGCATATCTGAATATATCCGATAAAGCCATAGCCATCTCAGCGATGTCATTTTCATCCTTGATAAGCGCCATATCTCTCATACAGGATAACGTATTGTAGAGGAAGTGCGGATTAATCTGATTACGGTATGCAAGGATCTCCATCTTCTGCTGAGCCAGTTCTGTCTCGTAAAGGCGTATCTTACTATTCTTGATTTCTTTGATCATAAGCTGATTCTCATCCAGCATATGATCCAGGCTCGCCGCAACCGTACCAATCTCATCCGTTCTGTTCATTTTAAGTCTATTCTCTGGATGACCTATGGATTCAGCAATAAATCTATCAAGTTCATGAATTGGTTTAGCCATCTGATAATAAGAGAAAAAGATGATTATCGTAAGCAATAACGATGATAGCACCGCAGCAACAACTATAAGCTTCTGTACTCCAGCGCTTTCGGAAGTATTACCCGAAACAGAAACAGCCAAAGCTATTCGTATACCATTCTGCCAGTTACCTTCTCTATATATATAATCACTATCTTGTCTGAGATCAGACATCGTGACACCAGGTGTAATATTTCCAAATGTATGGAATGCGAGATTCAGCTTATTAGAATCACTAAGCAGCATTGCAGCCATATTGTCATTCAGGATATTGTGAAGCGTTCCATCGATTCTCCAATGTTCCAGAATGAAAACACACATTCCTAACTGCTTCTGGGAACCACCACCTGTACCACTATAAATAGGATAATAAAATGCATAAAAGAAATCATTTGATTCTGGAAAATAATTATCGGCATTCAGATCCTCTTCCTGTCTGAGGTATAATTGTTTCTCTGGTAAATCTACCGGTTTACCAAGCGAAACAATAGTTTTCATATCCGAATCAAAGAGAATAGCTGAGACGATTTCTCGATTTTTTAGAACTATCTGAGAATAATAAGATGATATCTGTGCTTCTTGAACTTCTTTTTTTTGCTGAAGCTCATCCTCACTCATTTTTTTCCGAGATGTACTTTCAGGCCCATCTTCATCTACTCCCAGTTCTTTCATAACCATAAACTGGCATAAAGCCTCTGCATTATAACGAAGATTTTCCTCATATAGACTGAGCGCATTATCAGCCTGTCTGAGCAAACTGTCAGACAGCGTCTCCGTATAATTCAGTGTAGTCTCCCGGACATACAAATATGATGTAAAAAGGGTCACTGCCAACACAACCAGAACAGCAAACACGATACATATAAGCTGCATGATAAGGCTATTCCGGATTTTCTGAATCATAAAACTATTCTGCCCCCTGTAACATTACTTGTTATAGTTTATTCGATAGATTAATTATAACATAAACTTAGAATATATTCTTACGTAATTAAAATCAATAGAAAAAAACGGGCGATGCATTTTATTTTGCATCGCCCTCATTATTTAATAAAGTTTTATACTATAAGGAACATCAATAGGTCCTCCGCTTAATCCTGGATAAGTAGATGTAACTTTAAAATAGTATACTTTACCCGGTTTAAATCTGTAAGACTTATCTTCTGTTATATAATGATCAGATAATCTTTTTATTTCCTTTTTACTACTATCATATACCTTTATCTCATATCCGTGGCCAACCATCTCTGAGTCACCTTTGATCACGAATTTAACTCTTTTCTTTGCTTTTGTTGTCTTTACTTTGAAGTAATCCACGTCTTCAGAATACAATATAGTTCCTGTTTTCACACTCTTAACACGAGTAGCCTTGCTGAAAGAGTTGTTATTCTCTGGATTCTCCCAGTTCTTAGTAGCCTTTTCTTTTACAGATAATGAATACTTTCTATTGATAGGAGAATAAATCTCTGAGTTGTAAGCCTCAACCTTTACATATATCGTGCTGCCCTTTTTCAGATTGAATCTAATACTCTTAAATGCTTCCTCATCAACTCTATTATATTTGGCCAGTGTCTTCATATTCTTGTCGAAGAATGTAACATTCCAACCTAATCCATCATCGCTTACGTCCTCAGGTACAAACGTAAACTGAGCATATCCATTCTTTTTCAGTTTGTACTTATAATAATCTACATCAGAACCCTTCCATGTGATTCCATATATAGGCTTTCCCTCTGTGAGAGCATTCGCAGTCTTCTTTGTATCATTCTTCTCTTTTTCCCAAGTTGGGTCATTTGTCTGACTTACCTGAAGACTGTAACTCACACCAACTGGAGCTAAAGGCCTATAATCATTATAATACGCTTCAACTTTTACATAGAAGACCGTACCTGCCGGCATTTCCATACGTACTGATCTGAATGCCTCATCAACACGATTATATCCGAAAAGCTTTTTATAGTTCGAATCCAGAATAGTTATATTCCATCCTGATTCTATAGCTTCAGCGCTTCCGTTAGGAACAAATGAAAATACACAGTAAGAATTTTTACCAGTCGTAAACTTGTAATACTGAATATCTTTTTCCGAACTCAGTTTTCCGGTAACAGTTTTATCCATAGGTACAGACGTTGCTGTAGTTATGGTATTCGCTTCGGCCTTTACCGATGCAAGCAGTGTGAATGACACCAGTGCCAAACAAGTCAGCAGTTTCTTGAACATTTTTTTACTCATAACCTTCTTAACCTCCTGTATTGCATCATCCAAAATGAGTCAGGATAACGCAAAATATAAATGCATTCTACCACATTCGAATCATCTTTGAAACAAGAATTTGATTTCATATGCATGAAAAAATGATGGAAAACTGATAAAATTCTTTGTTACCATGCCCCCTGTAGTCTTAAACGGAAAAAAAGAGGTGAAATTATGACAAAACGTAGACATGCTTATTTAATTATTGCAGCAATGGGATTAGGTCTTACAGGATGTGGTATAAATAACGAAGCTGATACTGTATCCGAGGCGACTACAGAGGCTATAGTAGTTACAGAGGCTGAAACAATCACAACAGAAGCTACTACAGAGCAGATATCTAAGGATATCAAGAAGAAAGATGACAAGCTTACTGCTTCTGAAAGCGACTCTTCTGTCAAAAAGACTTATATATACGGTTTAGATAATAAAAACAGAAAGAATCAGTTTGAAAAAATGGCTAAGAGCGTTGAGACTGAATTAGGTAAAGATGCTGAGATTATCTTAACTGTACCTGTAGATAATGAAGAGATTGAAAAAGAAGATGCTCAGGATGCTTATGACATCATCGGTAAGTACATATTCTTTGGTTTCAAAAAGGATGGAGATACTATAA
Organism: Eubacterium sp.; assembly: GCA_017539165.1. Lineage (GTDB taxonomy): Bacteria > Bacillota > Clostridia > Lachnospirales > Lachnospiraceae > Eubacterium_Q. The sequence continues at coordinate 85,868 of JAFYHN010000043.1, read as the reverse complement.
AGACTACAGGAACATTCACTGGCATTGCCAAGATGGATGCATTTATTAAAAACTCTACTGAGTATGATGTCAAAGATATCAAATGGGCAAAAAAAGACACACTTGAAGAAGACGTCGAAGCTATGTGTGAGGGACATGATGGTCTTTCAGACAGATTAATATCTGCAGACGAGAAGGATTCAGAGATTATCGAGTACGCTCGTAAGGCTGTTGCTGAATACCTTAATAATAATGACATGAAAGATATTAAAACTATCGATATTGACGGAAATACGTTTGACTATGATATAAACTCAGATAGTTCTTCAAACGAAACTGATAGTTCTTCTGACGAAGAGACAACTACAGAGTCTGAGGAAGAAACAACTACTGAATCCACAGAGGAATCAACTGAGGAAGAGCCATCCGAAGAAGAAACAGAGGAATCTTCTGAAGAGTCAACTGAGGAAGAGACAACTGAGTCTGAAGAAGAATAATATCCATAAAATAATTAAATATGTATAACAGTCTGAGAGCTCGCTGATAAGCGGGCTCTCCTTTTTGACATATTGCCATCTTTTTTTAGTTATTTCGCTGATTGCATTATTATCATTATGTGCTACAATACATGCTTAAGGTTAAAAATATTTAAAAGGTGGTATTCTAATGCAATCAACTAAAAAAAGAATCATTTATCTATTAGCAATTATCTTGCTGATCATTGTTTTTGTGCCATTTACCTGCACATACGCAAAATCCCGAATTAAAATAAGCAAAAACAAGATAACTCTTAAACAGGATAGCAGTTATACTCTAAAACTCAATGGCATAAATTCAAAAGCCAAAGTAAAGTGGTCTGTCGGTAAAAAGAGCGTGATAAAGCTCAGTAATAAGAATAAATATAAGTGTAAGATTACCGCTAAAAAGCCAGGAACAACTTACGTAAGAGCTAAATACAAAGGCAAGATATATAAGTGTAAAGTCACTGTCGTAAAAAAATCCCCCAAAAAACCGAACAAAACGCCGGATAAGACCCCAGACAAAACTCCAGATAAGACCCCAGACAAAACTCCAGACAAGACTCCGGACAAAACTCCAGACAAGACTCCAGACAAAACTCCAGACAAGACTCCGGACAAAACTCCAGACAAACCCTCGAATAAAACCCCAGATAAAGTAATCGACAATATAGATAATGTTGACGAAGTTATATTCAATGGAAAAAAATATACATTAACATTCTCGGATGAATTCGACACCTGGGACAGCAGCAAATGGCACTACTGCCCAGAAGGCGTGCGACAAGATATCGGCGGTGAATGGAGAAATTCATGCAGTAATGTGGAAGGCGGTAATTATGTGATCACCTGTAATGTCGACGAGAACGGAACTCCTATAAGCGGAGGAATACGTTCAAATCCTGCATACGAACAGACATATGGTCTATACCACATGAGATTCAAAATGAATTACGCTGATGGTCTATGGTATGCTTTATGGCTTTATACCGATAAGATGGAAGATTCTGTCGGAAATGGCGCTACAGATGGAGCCGAGCTGGATATAATAGAACTTGTCCCTCACGAAAAACAGTTATGTATGAGCGTTCACTGGGATGGATATGGTCCTGAACTTCAGACTCATTGTGAAATAAAAGATGACATCACCGATGATTTTTATGACCAATATCATGAACTATGGTATGTTTGGGATCAGGACGGCTATCGTCTTTACATGGACGGAATGGATGAAAGCTGTCTCCTCTTCAACTTCCCGGCAGATAAATGGGGTGACGGTTCATGTGCCGTACCACTTGATATAGTCATTTCTGCAGAATACGGAAAATGGGGCGGACCGATAGATTATTCAAAACTCCCTGCAAAATTCTATGTAGATTATGTACGTGCATATCAAATAACAGAAGAATAAAGCTTTTATGACATAAAAAGGGCGAAGCTCCTCGAAGCCTCGTCCTTTTATATATCATTTCCTTTTCACCCTCTGTTATCACATCACATCCATTCGGATATCCTCTATGATGTTCTGTTTTCTGAAACCTTTTATCTCTACTTTAGTGATAAAAATAAGTAATACACTTACTATGACCAAGCCTATAACCAGAGATGCTATAGGAAGTTCATACCTTACCGGAAATACCTTTCTGATTGATAGATTGATAAGCCAGGGAAGTATTATTCCAACAATTGTTCCCCCAAAAACGGATTTTATTATGCATATGATACTTTCACTGTAAAGCATTTTTTCCAAAGACTTTGTTGTCATACCAACACTCTTAAGAACAGCAAACTCCCTCTTTCTCAGTCTGATATTTGTACTCAGTGTACTTATAGCACTGACAAATCCCATAACGATCAAAAGTATTATAAGTCCTATCAAAAGAACCTCAGCCAGAACGATAGCTATATTCATTACCTTAACAATCTGATCTGCCCGACTGATCCTTACGGTATATCCCTGATCCACGTACGGGTCTTCAGTCAAAATCGGATAATAATCATTCAACACTTTCCTTGCATATTGGGTGTAATCTTCATAATCATGCGGTTTACTATACCAATCAAAGAATCGGAATTCACCATCCGGAACAATGATATATACAGGTTCCTGCATAATACTAGGAATAGCATTTTTCATAAGATCATCTGACACAAAAACATTTTCATTTATGACCCCGTGAATCTCAAGTTCCTTCGTCTCCCCATAGGCATCTGTAAGTGTTACTTTTTTTATACTGTCTTTGAAAGGTTTTATATGATTTATCCTTCCATTATCATTGTATCTGTAACAGTTTATTAGGATATTGCTTCCTACGGGCACCCCCGCTTCAGCACATAATTTATTATAAGTTTGGCTGTCATAGACCATGACAGTAGTATTCATCTCTCCATTTTCATCAACAACATGTTTCACAGCCCTTAATTCGTCTGTCATAACAGATTCATCCGATACAGTTTTATAAGTCCCTGAATCATATCCCCTACCAAGAACATTAAGTCCGCCTTTATACGCTTTTAATCTTTTCGATATTATCTCTGCAGTCTCGTAAGGTATCGGTTTCTTTATTATCGTTTCTTCCTTATCTGTAGATTCAACTTTCTTATAATCTGCTATTGAAGCATAAGTCACAACCATATCCGTTCCGATAGAATTCATCCAGGAAACTATCCCATCACTCTGTTTGACAAAACTTCCGGTCAAAAGAATAAGTATTATCGAAAGGGTCAAAGCTCTAACTGATGATTTATAACCTGTCTTATTTCTTTTCAGATTTGTATAACCCAAAATGCCCTCATAACCAAACAGCATTTCTACACTCTTCTTTTCCTTAACAGCTACATTTCTTATAGCATTCCCTGACACACCTTTGATACATTCAATAGCTGTTATCTTCCCGGAATTCTTTGCAGGTTTTCTTGCTGATATCAAAACTATCACACTCGCAAAAACAGCTGCAAATATATATGTCCATATCGATATATGAAAAGAAAGTGAAAAGATCACAGGACGCATTACTATGTTCTTAGAAAGTTCATTAAATCTATAAACATATCTTCCCGCTATCAGCACACTGATATAGCCAAGAAATGTTCCTACAATCATACCGATAGGTATAGCGATTATACTTATCCATATACTTTCATAGATAACTGTTTCTTTTATCTGCTTCTTAGTTGCCCCAACGCATTTCAGAACACCAAATTCCGAAAGACGTTTATTCGCACTGCTTTCATATATATTTGATATAACGGTTACAGACATAAAAGCTATCAAAAGTCCAAGCAATGCTGCCGGTATGATGAGTATTGAATTATATGCCGCTCTATAATCCGAATGTGAAGAACCCGTAAAAATTTTAAGCATTTCCATGCCGCTTGTAACAAGACACATTACCGCTGTTAAAAGCGCAGTAGCAAGAACTGTTGCAAATATAGTTCCCGTTGTTCTTTTCTTATTTCTCTTTACCTGTGATAAAGCAAGTTCTGCAGTCAGTTTCATTTTTTCATCACCTCATCTCCGATAATCTTACCATCTCCGATGGTGATGATCCTGTCTGCGCTCAGTGCAATCTTCTCATCATGTGTAACCAGAAGGATTGTCTGCTTATAACGCTCATTCATATATTTTAAAAGATCTATTATCTCTCTTGTCGTCTTACTGTCCAGATTACCGGTTGGCTCATCAGCAAGTATGAATGCTGGTTCATTGATAAGTGCTCTTCCTATGGAAACTCTCTGCTGCTGACCACCTGACATCTGTCCCGGAAGGTGATTTGCCCTCTCCTCCAGTCCAAGAACCTTAAGTAATTCTTTTACTTTTTTACTATTTTTCTTACGTCCATCAAGTCTCCATGGGAGAACGATATTTTCTTCTGCTGTAAGTGTAGGTATCAGATTATAAAACTGATATATCATTCCCAGATTTCGTCTTCTGAATATAGCCAGTTCATCTTCTGAAAGAAGCGATATATCCTTACCGTCTATGATAACTTCGCCGGAGGTGGGGTTATCTATTCCTCCGATCATATTGATCAATGTGGATTTTCCGGAACCGGATGTTCCTGTTATCGCTGTAAATTCACCCTTTTCCACTGAAAAAGAAACATCATCAAGTGCCACTACCGCAGCATCTCCCTCTCCATATTTCTTTGTCAGATTCTTAATTTCTAATATTGCCATCTTCATCTCCTCCTTTTATTAAACCCAATCATAATCACCCAAAGTGACTATAAAGTGACTACAAAAAGATTTTTTTGATCAGAGATTTATGATCATTTATACAGCTTAATGATAAACGTAGCTCCCTGTCCGTTTCCACCAAAGTCAACATCTATATCTCCGCCCTGTCCTTTTACTATAGTCAGAGCCAGTGGCATTCCTATACCAAAACCATTTTCATTCGTTGAGTATTCAAACCTCTTGAAAAGTGCCGAATAGCTTTTTCTTTCCATTCCAGAACCACTGTCTTTTATTGATATCCATTCATATAGCGGGTTATCTCCGCAGTCAATTGTGATCACTCCCCCTTCAGGAGAATGCTCGATAGCATTCTTTACAATATTCATAAGTGCTTCCGCCATCCACCTTTTATCGCAGGTAACACTTACGTCATTTACCTGTTCCAGTTTCTGATCATTTATATCCAGAAGAACATCAACCGAAGGACGTACTTCTTCAACAAGTTCAGATACCATTACTGACTTTTTGTTAAATGTCACCGCATCCGCATCTATCTTCGCCATCTTAAGAAGCGCCCCCAAAAGCCATTCCATCTTATGAAGCGTAAACTTGATATTCCGGGTAAATTCTTCTTTCTTTTCCGGACTTGCATCCTCCATAAGATCCAGCATCATCTCCATGGATGTAATAGGAGTTTTCAACTGATGTGATATATCTGACATATAATCTGCCAGAACATCTCTCTGCATATACGCATTCTTTAACTGCTCATTTTTTGACTCAACAAGCATATAGACATCATTCTTCAGTATGCTTAAGGGGCCTTCTTTATTGTCTCGTATATCTCTGATCGCTCCGTCATCTGACTCTTTTATAAATTCCGAAAGGTTTTCTATCTCTTTACGATCAATCCACACGATAACCTATCCCCCTTACTGTTTCTATATTTATAGCATCTCCAAGTTTTTGTCTGATTCGTTTTACATATACTGTAAGAGTATTATCTTCAACAAAGTTTCCGTCTATATCCCAGATCCTGTCGAGTATCTGATTTCTCGACAGCAATACTCCCTTATTTGCTGCAAAGATAAGCAGAATCCTATACTCAAGAGCCGTAAGCACTATGCACTCATCTTCTACCCATACTTTTCCCGCATCTGTATCAATTTTCACTTTACCGACAGTCAGGATATTTTTTTCCTGGCCTTTGTTATTGGCAATTGTCCTCTTTATCCTGGCCATAAGTTCCCGAATACGGAATGGTTTAACAACATAATCTTCCGCTCCTTCTTCAAATGCCTTTACTATTTTTGATTCGTCATCCACTACCGTAAGGAATATAACAGGAACCTCCTGTTCCTTTAACAGCCTGCTCACTTCGACTCCATTTCCATCCGGAAGCTGTATGTCTATGACTGCCGTATTAAACCCTGTCTCTTCAACCATCTTTTTTGCCGTGGCAACATTAGATGCATATGACACCTCATATCCTTCGTTCTGCAGTGCATATATAAGACCGGAAGCGATCATATCATCATCTTCCAGAAGCAATATCCTGGTTTTTTCGTTCTTCAAAGCATTATTCATATTTCAAACCTGTTCTTTCTATATATCTAAGTGATGACACAAATGTACAAAGTCAAACAGCTATCCTGTTCACAGGAATTAAATATAACATAAATAGAAAAATGCAGGAAGCTTTAAATGCCTCCTGCATTAATAGTTATCAGTCGAAATCTGTTATCCTCTCATACATACTCCTGTATTTAATTCTGATTAGTTCATTCTTCTCAAGGATATCTTTCTCATCACCTGTATACTGACATCTGAGGCAGTAATATTCGGATTTATCCTTGTCGTAAAACATATCAATATCCAGATCTCTCATAAAACACATCGGACATCTATAGTTTAATTTGCCCTTTCCAGCTTGAGCCATGTTGATACTACCTCCTTATCATGTATTTTCTTATGAAAACCGAGTGTAAACATCGGTGAAAATGCATAACCCTCTCTGACATAGCTTTCTCCGTCATCTGAATCAGATGTCAGGATTACCTTTGTCTTTATCTGAGGAATTATTGCTTCAGCAAGTTTTCCGCCCGCAACTGATGCCTCACGACATTTATATTCATAGTCAATCTTCTCATACTTTCCATCACTGCCTGTTGCAAGCTTGATTCCCAGCATATCCTCGGCATATTCTGTTGTTCCATAACAAGCTACCATGTATTCATTTATAGTAACATCGGCATCCGGATTACTCATCTCAAGGATATTTCTGTCTATTCTGATATCTGAAGAACCCTCTTCAAATGTTATCACTGTCTGAAGTTTTACAGTCAGATCATGGAACTCTATATCGACTGGATCCAGAGTGATAATTCTCGCCTTGTCTTTTTGACTGAATGTAGCATGTGTTCTGCAAAGAGCCAGGTCTACCTCTTCACCGTTATAACATACCTTAGCACTTCTTATAGTTCCTTCACCTGCATAATGTGTAAAGTAACCAGCTCTGTATTTTTCCTGAATAAGGAATGGATACGAAGCATCTGTTATATGAGGTGTACCTATTCCTACAGGCCATTCCAGTTTAGCTGCATATGGTCTGAGGTCTACTATAGCACCACCCTGATCCATATTCACACACACTCTCATATATGGATCTGTATACCAGAAGAGCTGTTTATTTGAACCGTATAATATATCCTTCCAGAGAGCACATTCTGGTTCTGTATAAGATTTATTAGCCCTATAGAAATCAGCGAATTCTGCCATAGTCATGTCAACAAGTTCGCCCTTTTTCTTCAGCTCGCCATAATATGCCATACCATCCTCATATGATTTTTTAAGCAGTTCATACGGCGCTTCCCAACGTCCCATCTTATTAAGCCATCCAGGTCCAACAAACATCATGTTATATGAATAACCGTTATTGTATTTCGCAAGATGTCTGTACTGATCGATCAGGTTATAGAGATATGGGTATTCCCATGTTTTGCTGTCATATATCATTCCTCGAAGCACGTTCTGTGGATGTGTTCCGAAGTTAGAACCATTTCCGTCATAACATGCAAGAAGGTCCCTTGAAAGATGCGGTATTGCCACGATTCCGCTATCCTCTGCTTCATTTGCAGCCGGTGCATGTGTATTGGTCTTTGATGGGATCCATGGATTCCAAGGGCCTCCATCCATAAATGTATACCATGAATTGTTGCATGTATGATATGCCTTTGGTCCCTCTTCCCAACATGTAGCTACCGCACATTTAACTGACGGATATGTCGCCTTCACATAATTGATAAGCTCAGCATCCATATAGTAGGAACCCGTTGACTGTGGATAAAAACCGAATATCTCATGGAACTTTCCAAATACATCGTCTACTATAGCCTTCTTATCTTCCATAGAGAACATCCAGATACAGAAATCCTTGGTTTTATATTTCTCACGAAATTCCGTACATGGAAGTCCCAGCAATGAGAGAGCTATCTCATCACCATATTTCTCATGATGTTCCTTAGCAATTGACACTGCCTCTTCATTAAACAGACTGGCATATGTCATCTGAATTGTTGTCTTCAGACCGTTTTTATGTGCAGTTTCCTGCTGGAATCTGAATATATCCAGAGACTCCGTAAGAAGTGCCTTACGACCAAGGTCTTCTGCCTGACCATGTCCTGTCACCTTCTCAGCATATTCGGGAACCATCTCTGGACGATGAATAATATTTACTACGAAAGTATTCTCCATCTTCTTTACTCCACTTCCTTTCTGATTTTTATTTTTATTAATTCGCACTAGTTTTTATATTTATAAATTTTCATATTAAGCGATAAAGCTTCTGTGCATTGATGTAGGTTGTCTCTGCCACTTCCTCTTCGCTTATCTCCTTTAACCTTGCTATCTCACTGATTACAAATGCAAGATATCTCGAATCATTTCTTTCACCTCTATGAGGTGACGGTGTAAGATACGGTGAATCTGTTTCCAGGACTATCCTGTCCAGTGGAATAGAGGCAACTGCCCTCTTTAGTTTCTTGGAGTTTTTAAATGTCACCACACCGCCAATACCGAAGTAGAAATTCATTTTCAGAAATTCTCTGGCCATCTCCTCCGAATAGGAATAGCAATGCACTACTCCGCCGATATCTTCTGCATGAGCTTTCTTCATAAGCTCAACAGTATCCTGAGCAGCTTCTCTGCTATGTATCACAACTGGAAGACTGAGTTCTCCGGCAAGCTCCATCTGACGGGTAAACCACTTATGCTGAAGTTCACGCGCAGGTTCATCATAATAGTAATCAAGCCCTATCTCTCCAATCGCGACCACCTTATCAGAACTCTTGGCCAGACTTCTCAACTCTTCGATATCCTTCTCATCTATCTCATCGACATGGTGAGGTATAACTCCCACGACCGAATACATATAATCATACATTTCAGCCAGTCTGACTGATTCACGTGATGACTTCATACTGCATCCGATATTCGTCACCTTATCGACCCAAATATCTTTCTCCCATTCAAGCTTCTCTAAAAGTTTCCCTCCAAGAAGTTCATCTCTATCCTCATCAAACGATTCATCGTCATAATGAGCATGTGTATCAAAAATCTTCATATTCTTCTGTCACCTGTTTGTTAAACATTATCCTATAGCTATTGGGGAAATATCCTCTGGAGTCTCAACTATATGAGTTGCTCCTGCTTTCTCCAGTTCCTCACGTGTTCCGTATCCAAACAGTACTCCCATCGAATCTATTCCGTTTGCTTTAGCTCCATCTATATCATAATAGCGGTCACCAACCATAAGATATTCAGAAAGAACCGGCTCACCATCAGTTGTTTTAGCCATAGCCGCTGCAACCAACTCATCTTTTGTATAGCTTTTGTCCGACAGATCCGGTCCGATCACGTCTTCAAAATATTTATCTATATTGTAGTGTTCTACTATACGTGAAGCAAAAACCGTAGGCTTTGAAGTAACTACATAGAGAACCTTCCCAGCCTCCTTCAGTTTCCTCAGAGTTTCCTCTATTCCATCATAGAGAGGAGCGTTGTACATCTCCCCTGCTTTATAACATTCTCTGTAATATCCAGCAGCCTTTTCAGCATCCTCATCAGACATCTGATAAAAATCTTTAAATGCCACAATGAGCGGCGGTCCAATAAACCTCTTCACCGTCTCTCTGTCTTCAACATCTATACCCATCTTGTTCAATGCATAAACAATTGAATTGATTATGCCGAATTCCGACTGAGTCAACGTTCCGTCCAGATCAAAAAAAACATATTTGTACAATTTGCGTTTCCTTCCATTTTCTATTCTTTTACGTTTTTAGAGTATAACACAATTAGTCACTTAAAACTATTCAAAAACGCTTATTTTACGACCAAAATCGAGCGTAAACTCTCTTGTAAAATCAAGAAAAATAGGCTATAATGAACTCCGTGCGTGTCTATAGAGACAAAGAATCTAAACACGGAGGATTAACTATGATTTCTGAATTCTATAAGGACATGACAGGTAAGGAATCTGTCATTCGCCAGTTTTTTGATTTTGCCAGAAAGCGTATAGCTGAGATGGGACCAGACAGTGTATATAACTTCTCTATTGGTAACCCATCAGTTCCGGCTCCGGACAACTTTACAAAAGCGCTTATCGATATAGTTGAAAACAGCGATCCTGTTAAGCTTCACGGTTACAGTCCTACACTTGGTCAGGACTCAACCAAGAAGAGTATCGCAGACTCTCTTAACAGAAGATTCGGTATGAACTATGAAGCAAAACATATTTTCCCTACATCGGGAGCTGCAGGTGCCCTTTCACATGCTATAAGATGTGTAGCAGGCGAAGGTGATACAGTACTTACATTTGCTCCATACTTCCCTGAATACAATCCATATGTATCAGGTACCGGTGCAACACTCAAGGTTGTTCCTGCAGACTACGATACATTTCAGATTAATTTCGAAAAATTTGAAGAAATGATGGATGAGAAGGTTGCTGCTGTTCTTATCAATTCACCTAACAATCCATCAGGAATCGTTTATACAACAGAAACAATACAGAAACTCGCTGATATTCTTACAGCAAAGCAGAACGAATATGGTCACGAGATCTTCCTCATCACCGATGAGCCTTACAGAGAGATTGTATTTGAAGGTGTTGACAGTCCATTCCCTTCAAAGTTCTATGACAACTCAATCTGCTGCTACTCTTTCAGTAAGTCACTTTCACTTCCGGGAGAACGTATCGGATATATGGCAGTAAATCCTGCGGCCAAGGATTCAGATTATCTGGTTCCTATGGCAGGACAGATTTCAAGATTCACCGGACATAACTGTCCTACTGCTCTCATGCAGTTTGCAATCGAAAGAGTGATCGACGAAACAAGTGATCTTTCTGTATATGAAACAAATGCTAATCTGCTCTACAACGAGCTTACACGTATAGGATACAAGATTGTAAAACCTATGGGCACATTCTATATGATGCCAAGAGTTCCATCTGCAAATGGAGACGCGAACGAATGGTGTTGGAAGGCTGCTCGTGAACTCGGACTTATCACAGTTCCGGGAGACAGTTTCCAGTGTCCGGGACATTTCCGTATCTCATACTGCGTACCAACTGAAATGATAGAAAAAGCTATACCTCTATTTGAGAAGGCTTATTCCTTCTAAATTCTATAAGAATTAACCGTGTGGGGAGACGGTTTTAAGAAGGTTATAAGGCAGATTTGGAGGAGCAAACTATGGATATCGACATAACAGCAAGTGTTGACATGGGGCCTGAAAGAATGGCCGGAATACTGTTACATCCCACTTCATTTCCCGGACCTTACGGGATTGGTGATCTGGGTAAAGGGGCTTATGATTTTATCGATTTTATGGAACAGGCGGGAATGAAACTGTGGCAGGTTCTTCCCCTTGGTCATACCGGATTTGGAGATTCACCTTATCAGCCGTTCTCATCTTTTGCAGGGCAGCCACTGATGATCAGTCCGGATCATATGCGAGAACTTGATCTTCTTGTGGAAGAAGACTTCAGTGATATGCCTCAGTTTAATCCTGAGGATATCTGTTTTGGAGATGTCATACAGTTTAAAACTGAATTGTTTAAAAAGGCTTATGACAGATTTCTTGACAAAGATGTTCATGACGGACTGTCCAGCGACAAGGAACTCATGGAACAGTTTAAAGAGTTTAAGGATAACAACCCTTGGCTTCGCGACTATGCACTGTTCATGGCAGGCAAGGATTATCACAATGGTGAGCCTTGGTATATGTGGAAGGATGATCTTAAAAATCCTACCGCTGCCCAGAGGACTAAATGGGAAGAAAAGCTTTCCAAAGAGATTGGATACTATGAATTCCTTCAGTTTTTCTTTGACATCGAGTGGATGAAGCTTAAGAAATATGCTAACGACAAAGGCATAAAAATAGTCGGAGATATCCCTATCTTTGTAGCATGGGACAGCTCTGATGTCTGGGTTAATAAGAAACTCTTTGATCTCGATACAAAAGGATATCCTAAAAATGTGGCCGGTGTACCACCTGATTATTTTTCAACAACAGGTCAGCTTTGGGGTAATCCTCTGTACAAATGGTCCGAACATAAGAAAACCGGTTATGAATGGTGGTTTGCAAGGATCAAGCACCAGCTTGCTCTGACAGACTATCTGAGGATTGACCATTTCCGAGGTTTCGATAAATACTGGGCTGTACCTTACGGCGAACCTACTGCTGTAAACGGTAAATGGCTTAAAGCGCCTGGAGAGAATTTCTTCACCATGCTTGAATCAACGCTTGGCTACCATATGCCTATCATCGCTGAGGACCTCGGCGAGATAGATAAATCCGTAGTTAAGCTCAGAGATAAATTTGGTTTCCCTGGAATGAAGATACTTCAGTTTGCATTCGAAAATCCGAATGAGAACAACTTCCTTCCTCATAACCATGTAAGAAACTGTGTATGCTATACTGGTACGCATGATAATGATACAACTCTCGGCTGGTATAAAAACTGCTTTGAGCAGTCCAGAGACAAGCTGAGAAGATATTTCAGTACAGACGCCAGCGATATTTGCTGGGTAATGATACGAGCTTGCTTCGGTTCAGTTGCAACCATGGCTATAGTCCCTATGCAGGATGTCCTGGAACTTGATTCCTGGGCACGCTTCAACACTCCGGGTATTGGAGAAGGAAACTGGTCATGGCGCTACAAGGAAGAGGAACTTACCGAACACCTTGCCAGCAGACTATACGAAACCGCAACAATGTTTGGCAGATAACATTACATATAAATATTTACAAAGGTATTCAAATTATGTTAAAACTATTCATCGGACTGATATATGTGGTACTTGCAGTCATTTTCTGTCTGCCCTATCACTTATATCTATGGATTCTTTCAAAAACAAACAAATATAAGAGCTGGCAGAAATGCTGGCGATTCGTTCAAGGGTTCTTTAAAGGATTATTAAACATGGTCGGAACGGATATAGAGATAAAGGGAATCGAGAACCTCTCAAAGGTTCCTTCTGATAAGGGAATTCTTTTTATCGGAAATCACAGAAGTTATTTTGACATCATCATACTTCAGGCTATATCCGACAGACCACTTGGTTTCATCTCCAAGAAGGAATTCAAAAAAGTCCCTCTTTTCAGCTGGTGGGTTGCCGATCTCGGTAGTCTCTTCCTTGACAGAAAAGATATCAGGGCTGGCCTTGAAACAATAAACCAAGGAACCGAATCTATGAAACTTGGGCTTTCCCTTGGACTATTCCCTGAAGGAACACGAAATCACGGTAAGGAACTTCTTCCATTTAAAACCGGCGGTTATCGTATGGCTGAAAAATCCCAGAGTCCGATGGTTCTCTGTGCACTTACAGGATTTGACAACATCTTTGAGAACAATAAACCTCTTGGACTCAAAAAATGTAAAGTCACTGTTGAATTCTCTGAACCGTTCTATCCTCACGAAATGGGCGGAAAGGAAAGAAAAGAATTCTATTCAAGCATTCCTGGTAAGATTCAGACAATGCTCGACAATGCAAATAATTAAAATATTTTTAAGGAGATAAATTATGATACTTATTAGCACCGGCTGGATAATATCAATTATTATCACAGTTGTTCTCATTGGTGCAATCATTGCACTTTACATCGTAGGAAACAATATGCAGAAAAAGCAGATGGAACAGCGTGAACAGATTAACGCTGCATCACAGGCTGCTACCCTTTTTATCATTGATAAGAAGATCATGCCTATGAAGGATGCCGGACTTCCTAAATCTGTTATGGATCAGGCTCCAAAGCGTTACCAGAAAGCTAAGCTTCCTATCGTAAAAGCAAAGGTTGGTCCTCAGATTGTTACTCTTATATGTGATGAAGGAATCTATGACGATGTTCCTCAGCATGGCGAAGTTAAAGCTATGCTCAGCGGAATCTACATCACAAGTGTAAAAGTTCTTCACAAATCTACTAAGAAGATGCAGCAGCAGGAAGCTGAAAATGCTCCAAAGCGCAAAAAATCATTCCGTGAAAAGATGCTTAGAAAGCAGGCTGAATATCAGAAGCAGCTTGATTATGAGATAGCAGCTAAGAAAGATAAAGAAGAAGCCAAAAAGAAAAAAGCTGACGAAAAGAAGAAACGTGACAGAGAAAAGAAGATTACTGTATAAATGAAAGATTTTATCAAATCACTATTACCACTTTTTGTATCACTGATAATAACCATCATATCGTACTTCGCATCTTTCGCGATAACAGTTATGCTCGGACTTACACGAGTAAGTGATTCAGCGGGAACAAACGTAAATGAATTTATATTCAATCTTCTGCGTTTTTCCTTAATGCTAATATTCTGTGGATGGTGGTTCTTATACATAAGAAATACAGAAAACAGCGAGAATGATTTTGTACCTGATAAGAAAATAAAATTCTCTATAGTGGCATTTATCCTTTTGATCATTTTAGGTTTTTCAATACAGGTATCTACGGACAGCCTTCTTTATATCTTATCCAAGGCTTTTCCAGATTTATTGGTATCATATCACCAAATGATTAAAAGCTTTGTTTCACAAACCGAGCCATTATATCTCCTTACGATCATAGTTCTTGCACCTATTGCTGAAGAGCTTATCTTCAGAGGTCTGACATTACACTATGCAAGGAGAGCCTGTAACAATATCGGTGCTGCTATCATATTTCAGGGAGTTCTGTTCGGAATCTATCACGGTTCCATTATTCAGGGATTATATGCTGTTATCTTCGGAATAATGCTCGGAGTAATATGTGTCAGAAGTAGATCTTTGATACCATCTATGTTCCTGCATATGGTAATAAACGGTTCATTGTATGTGGTTTATCATTTTAAGTTTATCAATGTTCCCGTTGCCGTAGCAGCTATGGTCATATCACTGATACTACTCATAATATCATTTGTACTTGTTATACCAAGACTTAATTCAGACGAAAAACAAGACGACTGAAATACAGATGATCATATACATAAGTCATATACATAAAAATAACGACTGGATTTGATCCGGTCGTTATTTTTTTACTCGAAGTATTTATATCTATAAATTCAGTTTCTCATATCTTAGTACTCATGTCTCTCATATGACATCTCAATAAGCTTATCGACATATTCACCCATCTCATATCCCGCAGCTTTCATAAGCATTGGATACATACTGATAGCTGTATGTCCAGGTATTGTATTGATCTCATTGAATACAACTCTATCTGTTCCTTCTTCAATGAAGAAATCAACTCTCGAAAATCCAAATCCATCACAGGCTTTAAATATCTTGACAGCCTTATCTCTTATCTCGTCTCTCTTAGAATCTGGAATCTTAGGATCAACTATAGTCTCTGAATCATCGTTATTATACTTTGCATCAAAGTCATAGAACTCAGCAGCTGCAACTATCTCACCTACTCCTGTTGCAAATGTATTATCACCGTAACCAAATACTGCACACTCTATCTCTCTACCGTTTATTGATTCCTCAACGAGAATCTTGCTATCGTTCTCCGCAGCAAGCTTAAGTCCTGCAATTAATTCCTCCCTGTTGTGAGCCTTTGTGATTCCCTTTGAAGAACCGGCACATGAAGGCTTAACAAACATAGGATACTGACGCTCTGCTTCGATCCTGGCAACCACATCGTCCATTCCACTGCCCTTTATCTCATAGGCCCTTACACCTACGAATTCAGCCTGTTCTACTCCAATGCTATCAGCTATTATCTTAGTAAAGAACTTATCCATTGTGATGGCAGATGCAAGATGTCCACATCCCACATATGGGATATGAGCCAGTTCAAAAAGTCCCTGGATTGTTCCATCCTCACCAAATAATCCGTGAAGAACAGGAAATGCCACATCTATATTTCTTACTTCAAATGAGTCGCCTCTTTTGATGACCAAACTCTTGTCTGTATCAGGAGAGATAAATGCTCTTGGCGAATTAATTATGTCGCTTTCCCAACGTCTGTCTGCTATCTCATCCTCATTCTCAACAAGTATCCAGTGTCCATCCTTTGTAATACCGATAAATGTTATATCGTACTTCTCTCTATCCAGAACTCCAGCTACCGTTGCCCCGGATACACATGAAACCTCATGTTCGCTGGACTGTCCACCAAATATAAGTGCTAGTCTTGTTTTACTCATTTCTCTCGTCTCCTTATCTCCTTAAAAACATTTAACTCAGCTGCCTACGCCAATTGCCACGCTGGTATAGTATACTCTCTCTACTCCTGCCTTTAAAAGCACCCTGGTACAGGCCTCTACCGTGGCTCCTGTTGTATATATATCATCCACGAGCATCACAGCCTTCGGAATATCATCTGCCTTCTTATCTATAGCAAATGCCCCCTCCATGTTCTTCTCTCTTTCTTCATCAGAGAGTTCCTTCTGCGGAGGCGTTTCCTCAACTCTCACCAGAAGCTTATCATAGAAATGTATTCCTGTACATTTCCCTAGCTCCATAGCAATAAGCGCCGCCTGATTATATCCTCGTGTAACATATTTCTTTTTATATATGGGAACACTTACAAGCGCATCTATTCCCAGTCTTCTAAATTCCTCACCATATTGTTCTGCTATCACCCGGCCGAAATATACAGCATATTCCTGCCTTCCCCGGTATTTTAAAGCCATCAACGAATCAGATACGGGTGGAACATAGTTAAATACTGGAAAGCCCCTTATGAAGCTTCTGGACCGCTTCTCGCAGTCCGGGCAATATTCATCCTCCTCCGAGGCGATCTCCTTGCCACACCTAAAGCATCTAGGCTCCGAAACATATTTCAACTCACCTTCACACTCTGCACAGATAAGATTCCTTCCAGGCGGGATTACCTTATCACACATGACGCATCTGGGTGGAAATATGATATCCATTATATTCTTAATCCCATATGTGCGGATCTGTTTCTCTTTCATCGTCCTCCATAAAGAATGACATATACTCCTGTTTTTCACTAATCTCTGCCATCTCTTGTATACGTTTCGTGAATCCAGTATATCTCTTCTGTTCAGTGGTATTATCGATCATATCATTTATCTTATTCAGGTTACCGACTATAACAACCATATTCTTAGCTCTTGTAACCGCTGTGTAAAGAAGATTTCTGTTAAGCAGTTTCGGCGGTCCTGAAAGTATCGGAAGAACCACAGCACTGTACTCAGAACCCTGAGATTTATGAACAGTTATAGCATAGCTGTGTTCCAGTTCATCCAGCTGGTTATACTCATATACAGCTACTCTTCCATCGTCAAATGTAACCTCAACATTTTCATCGAAATCATTTATCTCTGTAATGATCCCCATGTCTCCGTTGAAAACTCCGATTCCCTGTTCAGAAACAATCCCCTTGGACTTATCTGTATAAACCGTCCATTCTATCTTGTAGTTATTCTTTATCTGCATTATCTTGTCGCCTTCTCTGAAGACAACGTTGCCTTTTTCTTTCTCCCTCTTAGACTTCGAAGGAGGATTAATTGTTTTCTGAAGACGCTTATTCAGTTCTTCCACGCCCAGTTCATAATGTCTCATAGGAGCTATGACTTCTATATCAAGCGGAGAAACGTTTAGATACTTAGGAAGATTAGTAAGTACAAGTTCGTTGCATTCCGCAGCTATATCCGCACTGTTCATCCTTGGAATAAAGAAGAAATCTTTCGACTTGTTATTTATCTCCAGATGTTCTCCATTTCGGATCTTATGAGCATTTTCTACTATACTGCTTCCGTCAGACTGTCGATATATTTTATTAAGTATCGTCACTGGAAAGCAGTCACTTGCTATTATATCATGTAGTACATTTCCCGCACCTACGGGCGGAAGCTGGTCCGTATCCCCAACCAGGATAAGGCTTGTTCCCTCACCTATAGCTCTGAGAAGTGCATAGAACAGGTTTGCATCAACCATTGATGCTTCATCTATTATTACAGCATCACATTCAAGCGGATTCTCATTATTTCTTCCAAATCTAAGAACTGTCTTACTTCCGTCATCTCCAGGTTCTCCGGAGAATTCAAGTAGTCTGTGAATAGTCTGAGCATTATATCCAGTAGATTCCGTTATACGTTTTGCCGCTCTTCCTGTCGGTGCAGCCAGAAGGGCCACCTTAGCCTGACACTCGAAATACTTTATAATCGCATTAATGATAGTAGTTTTTCCGGTACCTGGTCCACCTGTTATTACAGATACGCCTGAACTAACCGCAAGCTTTACAGCATTCTTCTGCTCCGGAGCCAGCTCTATCTCCGCATCAGTTTCTACACGATCTATGACTTCTTCTATCTCTCTCTCTTCCGTATCATAATCAAACCTAAGTTCCAGAATCCTTCTGGCGCTGTCCAATTCAAGCTTATAGTTCCAGTAGAGATAACATATTGTTTCCCCGTCTTCTTCCTTAAGAAGAACTTTCGAATTCATAGACATATCAAGCAGAATACTGTGAATTCTCTCATCAAAATCCTCTCTAGGCATATCCGACGTCAGGAGTTCATAAGCTTTCTCTGCCAGCATTTTCTCAGGTATATACATATGCCCGAAAGACATAGACTGACTGAGGATGTATAAGATTGCAGATGAAACCCTGAATTCAGAATCCGATGAGATACCGGCCTGCATTGCTATATCATCTACCGTCTTAAATCCGATTCCCGGCACATAATCGGCTATCTTATATGGATTAGTACGGATTACGTTATATACTTCATCACCAAACTCACTGTATATCTTCATGGAATTCTTAACAGATATCCCATACTTCGAAAGGAACATGATAACATTCCTGTATGATCGGTTCTCGCTGTATCTTACAGCTATCCTCTCCGCCATATTTTCAGATATTCCGCGAACTTCAGCAAGTCGTTCTGGTTCCTCTTCGATAATACGAAGCGTGTCACCCTGGAACTTTTTTACAATCCTCTTGGCCAAAGCTTCTCCGATGCCCTTTATGATACCTGATCCAAGAAATCTTGTTATCCCTTCCGTATCATCAGGCATACTAAGTTCGCATTCTGATACAGAAAACTGAAGATCATACTGAGGATGGTGAACATAGTCTCCCTCAGCCTGAATATACATACCTTCAGCGGCGCCTGGGACATTTCCTACGAATATCTCATCGCCTTCCTGAGTTTCCACCTGAAAAACTGTATAACCGTTTTCTTCATTCTGATATATTATTTTGTCAATATACCCTTCTACTACCATTAGGCCTTCCCTTAAGACACTATAAGGGTAGAGGAAATCCTCTACCCTAAAAGTTCTGTTCATTATTCCTGATTAGCCAGGTACTCCATGTATTTACCGGTACCAACCGCAACAACAGACATTGGATCTTCTGCAGTCATTGTTGTAATTCCGGTCTTCTCTTCAATAAGCTGCTCAAGTCCATGGAGAAGAGCTCCACCGCCTGTAAGAACTATTCCTCTATCAGCTATATCAGCAGCAAGTTCAGGAGGTGTCTTCTCAAGCACTGAATGTACAGCTTCTACAATCTGTCCTACTGTCTCTCTAAGTGCTTCCTCTGTCTCATCAGATGTGATGGTAACTGTCTTTGGAAGACCTGTAACAAGATTACGACCACTAACATCCATGGAAATGTTCTCTGGTCTCTTATAACATGTTCCGATATGAATCTTCACTTCCTCGGCACTTCTATCTCCGATCAGAAGGTTATGTCTCTTTCTGATATACTTTATGATCGCATCATCGAAATCATTACCAGCAACCTTGATTGATGAAGTAACAACTGCTCCACCCATGGATATAACTGCGACATCAGTAGTACCTCCACCGATATCAACGATCATGTTACCCACAGGTCTTACTATATCTATTCCTGCTCCTATAGCAGCAGCTATAGGCTCTTCAACGATATTAACAAATCTTGCTCCGGCATTATACGTAGCAGATTCAACAGCTCTCTTCTCTACCTCTGTAGCTCCTGAAGGAACACAGATAGAGATTCTAGGACGACGTCCAAAGAAGTTACGTCCAATAGCCTTCTTAATAAAGTACTTAAGCATTTCCTCTGCCTGAGTATGGTCTGAAATAACTCCGTGCTGAAGAGGTTTGATAGCGATCAGATTACCCGGGGTACGTCCAAGCATGAGCTTAGCTTCTTCTCCTATCTCAACAATCTTCTCTGAGTCTTTATCATATGCAATGACTGTAGGCTCATTAAGCACTACGCCTCTTCCCTTTATATATATAAGGATATTCGCTGTCCCAAGATCAATTCCAACATCAAGATTTGCCATGTTATATTGCTCCTAAAAAATGTACTAAATATCTGAGATATAATCTAGCTTTCCTTATTGATAACAAGCACAGATATCTCTCCTTCCCTTCCCCACTTTATGAAGGTTTCCTTGATATCATAATTACCGCCAAGCAGATCTATAAATCTCTTATATTCTATATTGTTATGATTAGCCGACCCCTTAACACCATATCCTTCAAATTCCTGCAGCACTGGTGGCACCAGAATACTGCTGTCTTCACCGGTTATGTCTCTTCCGATTTTCTTCTTGAGAACAGAATTAACAAAAAGAATCTTTCCCGTTTCAACATTTCTTACGACAACGGGTACAGGAACCCCATCGAAGAGTCCAACAATACTCCGCTGACTTTCAGCTCTGTTCCTAAGCCTCTCCTCTATAGTCAGATCTCTTGCCAGCATCTCGGTAGCCTCTTTTGCAAAGCCTATCTCCTGCTTAGTCCAGATTCTTTCCTTCGTACTCTCAATAAATATCATACGACCTCTATACGTGCCATTAATATAGAGTGGAAATACCATGATAGCTCTGGTTTTTCCTCTGAATATCTCAACACGCATCCGATTAGTCATATTCATCTTATCTATGACAAGACCCTGCTCTCTGATCATCTCCTGCATAGAAAGGTCGAAGTGATCAGAATTCCAGGCAAATCCCTTGACGGCCTCTTCACTCTTACCGTCCTTTGCCCAGTAATTCACCAGCTTCATAAAGCCAGGTCTTTCATCATCAAATTCATAGTAGACCATATAATCCAGGTCCAGCAGCCTTCCAACTCTGTCATAAAGAGCTGTGACATTTGTCTTATCACCAGCCGCAACAACTCGGAGGATTTCCTCCATAACATTCTTACTCTGACGTTCAAAATGAAGCTGATTTCTCATAGAAGCTTCTTCTACGTTCATAATACTACCATTATGAAGATCAGTAAGAACTTCGGATAAGTTCTTAGCCATATCCGCCTGTTTATCAAAGGCTTTAAAAAGCCTTTCAGCCTGTTCTTTATTTTGGGCATAAAGCAGCCAAGTTGCATAGAATCTCCCATTCAGGAAAATCGGTGCAGCCGAAAGTCTGCTTTCAGGATTCCCATCTTCTATCTCTGAATACATAGATTGTTTTGAATCAACTATGCAATTCACGATATCAAAATACATACCGTTATACTTAGGGTTTTTTATTATCTCATAAAACTCCCCAAGATACGTTTTCGGTCCAGTAGGTTCAACCAGAATCTGTCCATTTATATCCAGAACAACACTATATAACTCACATACACTCGCAAAACCATTAATTATATCCCCAATTCTGGTTCTGCATATAAAATCTGGTGTGAACGGATCATTAGTACTAAAATCATCACTCATAAACCTTCTCCTGTTAAAATGATGAATCTGTGCCAATTACTTCATTATGTGTTTAGTTCTCTTCTTCCTGGTTTGAAGAATCATCAGCTGATTGAGAAAGATCGTTAAATGCGCTGTCAGTTAATCTCTTTGTTTCATCAACTGCTGTAGTCACATCACTGAGAGCACTCTGTAGATTAGCCATAAATGTTCCGATTGAATCAAATTCTCTCTTAACAATAGCTCTGTTCTGACGTATCTCTTCTCTTGATGCAGCCTTCTCGGCATCACATTCACTTATTGTATCTTCCTTAAGTCTAGCACAAGCAGCTTCTGTCTGTATTCTGAGATTCTCACATCTCTCTTCTGTTTCTTTGTTCAGACTCTCGCATCTCGACTCAGTCTCGTATGAAAGTCTGTCTGTATCTTCCTTAGTTTTTCTTCTAAGGTTTTCACACTCAGCATATGTTGTCTCTTTCTGTTCCTGACAGCTACTCTGTGTTTCTGACAGAAGTCTGTCACACTCAGCCTCAGTAGCTCTCTTAAGTTCTTCACATCTTGCTGTTGTTTCCTCAATCATGCTCTTGCACTGAGCTGTTGTCTCAGCAGTCTTAGCTTCACACTCCTCGTTTGTTCTACGAGTCATAGCATCTGCTGATTCTCTCGCAGAGAGAAGAGTTCTTGATATAGATTCATATCTAGATGCGGATTCTGTCTCTCTATTCTTAAAGCTGTCAAGTTCTTCCTTAAGTTTAGAAAGTTCTCCCTGCATCTCTTCGTTTGCTGATTTAAGGTTATCGATAGTACTCTTTGACTCTGTCATGTTCGCTTCACGCATCTGCTGAAGTCCCTTAACAGCCTCACTAAGCTTCTCAGCATCTTCCTTAAGCTGTTTAATCTCGCTCTCGTACTTCTTTTCCTGTTCTAAAATGTAAGTCTCAGTAGCCTTTTTGTCATATCCTCCGAACGATACTGTCTTGATACTAAGTTCCATCGCTAATCCCCTTTCATGAAACATATATTTACTGTATAACCACTTTGTTAGTATGGGCTGTACATTAGTTCTTCTACATCACGTCTTCCATACTCATACATCTTGTTGATCATATACTCTTCAATGTCTTCAGGAGCGTTGATCACTATGATCTTATGGAAATTATCCACATACTCGCACCACTTTCTATATACTTCTTCCTTGTCAGCTTCCGTAGGTTCCTTGGTTGCTTTATTTCTATTGAAACCAAGTTTTTCTTCTGAACGAAGTATATCTTTCATTCCCATTGACTGGAAAGTGATACCATATGCTATTCTCTGAAGTTGCTCGGTACGGACAAATGCACAATCGTACATCTCTGTTACAAGATCAAGTATCGCATTATCAGCATCATCAAAATAATGACACTTGAAATACATATCTTCCTTCCGAGCAAGTCCCTCTATATCCTGTGTATTGTACCAGAAATACTTAGCTGTCTTTATCTCATCACCGTGAGTTCCGAACTTTTCTTCAAAATCAAGATCTTTCTTTTTTACCTTACGCTTCTTTGCCTTAGGTTCAGGATTTTCTTCCATGAAGTCTTTCATATCCTCCATGTCATTTATTCCGGCCTTAGGATTTGTCGTATTAACTTTCTCTACAGAATTAACTGTATTGATCTTAACTTCGTTTACAGGATTTACAGTAATCTTATCTCCACTTCTTGCTTTTCTGACAGCCTTACGAAGTGTCTCTTCCTCAGAAACATCAAGAGTCGATCCTGCCGGAACTTCATCCTCCTCATCTTCTTCTGGCTTTTCTTCGCCAAGAACAGATTCCACCGTAGGGTTTGGAATAACCGGTTCCTCTTTTTCTTCATCATTATCAGGCTTTTCTACAAAAGCACTGTCAAATGATGCATTGTAATCTGGTGACTCCGCACGAAGTTTTGCAGTTTCATTCAAGCCCTCAATGTTGTCAGCAGTTTTTTCTCTGACCTTTCTGAGTTCCTCTTCAATCCTGTCTTCATCCGGTTTATCTGTATTATCTTTTACGGAAACAGATGTTTCTTCATCTGATTCATCGTCTGTATCTTTATCTTCTTCATCTGTATCGGACTCTTCTTCGTATTCCATATCAGCTCCGAAGTCTTCGTCCTCATCATAATCATCTTCATTTTCGTCATCGGCTTCTTCACCGGTAACAGCTCGTGTTATTGCTTCAACTCTTTCCTTAGCAGATTTCTTAGCTCTTTCATCCTCGTCTTCATCTTCGAATTCGTCATCTTCGTCATCGGTCTCATCATCTTCGTCATCAGAAGATTCGAATTTTCTTTCAGCTTCCATCTTAGCTCTAGCCTCTTCAACGGACTTAGCTAACTCATCTACCATCTTAGACCTAGCTGCAGATTCATCTTCTTCCACATCTATATCCGGGAGTTCTTCTTCCTCTGTGTCATCATCCGAAAGTTCATTTGTCCTGAGAACCTTGATCGTTATAACAATCAGAACAAGCAAAAAGATAAGCAGCAATGCAGCGAATATAAGCACTACCAATGTTTCCGTCTTCATCTCACTTATCACATTTATAATGTCACTCATTGGAAATATCTCCTCTCTCAGAGTTGTTATAAGCTTTATAACTCGAACTCTAACAGTATACCATAGCTTTATTTTCTTCACAAGAGAAAGGTCAATGTGTTATGTCCTACTCTGATAACTTTTTAATGGCATCATCTATTCTTTTAAGGCTTTCTTCTTTTCCAAGAATTGCCATAAGCTCAGTGGCTCCACCAGGTGTTGCTGCCTTTCCTGACATGGCTGTTCTAAGTGGCCACATGATGTATCCTGTCTTATATTCGTGTTCAGCTCCAAATCCCTTAAGAAGTTCGAAAAGACTATCATTATCAAATGCTTCAGCCTCAGCAAGTACAGGTCTGACCTCCTGGAGAAGTGTAAGAGAATTCTCCGGATTAGTCTTCATCTTCTTATGAGTGTACATATCCACATCATAATCAGGCACCGCCTCAAAGAAGTCAACCTGCTCCGGAATATCGTTAAACACTTCTATTCTGGTCTGTACCATTGCTGCAATCTTCTTAAGATCTATATCCCTAGATATAGTCGCTCTAAGTATAGGCTCCGCTTTCATATAAAATGCATCCGGATCCATCTTCTTAATATATTCTGAATTCATCCACCTTAGCTTTGTCATATCAAGCACAGCTGGTGACTTCGAAATCTTATGATAATCGAAAAGTTTAGTAAGCTCTTCGAGTGAGAATATCTCCTCATTACCCTCCGGACTCCATCCAAGAAGAGAAACAAAGTTAACAATAGTTTCTGTCAGGAATCCCTGCTCCAGAAGGTCTTCAAATGAAGAATGTCCGCTTCTCTTTGAAAGCTTGTTATGATTCTCATCTGTTATAAGCGGGCAGTGAATATATACCGGAACTTCCCATCCGAAAGCCTCATATAATCTGTTATACTTAGGAGCTGATGAGAGGTATTCATTACCTCTTACAACGTGAGTGATACCCATGAGATGATCATCTACTACATTTGCAAAATTGTAAGTAGGATAGCCATCTGACTTGATAAGTATCATGTCATCAAGCTCTATATTTGGAACAGTGATCGTTCCGTAGAGTTCATCTTCGAATTTGGTTTCACCCTCTGTAGGATTATTCTGCCTTATGACATAAGGCACACCTGCAGCGAGTTTCTCATCTATTTCTTCCTGAGAGAGATGCAGACAATGCTTGTCATAACGGAATACCTTCTTGGTTTCACCATCTATCTCGATATCCTGACTGAGAGATGCAAGTCTTTCTTCATCACAGAAACAGTAATATGCTTCTCCTCTCTCGATCAGTTTTTTTGCATACTCAAGATAAACACCCTGAGCCATTCTTTCTGACTGGATATAAGGACCCACTCCCCCATCTTTATCCGGGCCTTCATCCCAAAGAAGACCTGTCTCGCGAAGAGTTCTATAGATTATATCTACAGCCCCTTCAACCTCACGGTTCTGATCAGTATCTTCGATTCTTAATATAAAATCTCCACCTTCATGCTTTGTTATAAGATAAGCATAAAGTGCAGTACGCAGATTTCCCACATGCATTCTACCTGTTGGGCTTGGAGCAAATCTTGTTCTAATCTTGTTCATCTTTATATCCTCTTTCATTCATCGACTGTTTTTCACTGTCGTTATTATCTTTTACTATATCATCGTCTTCCCAGACTTCTCTTTTTTCCTCACTGTACTTACTGAGTTCATACTTTTCTTCTCTTATTCTGCATGTATGTAGATACTCATTCAGCTGTGCTCCAACAAACACAAGATATATAACAAAATACATCCAGAACAAAAGCATTATCACGGTTGTCAATGAGCCATACATATAGCTTTTTGCCGCATAATAA
The DNA here is from genome assembly GCA_017539165.1 of Eubacterium sp. Taxonomy (GTDB): domain Bacteria; phylum Bacillota; class Clostridia; order Lachnospirales; family Lachnospiraceae; genus Eubacterium_Q. Next base: position 59,631 of record JAFYHN010000043.1, on the reverse strand, counting down.
TCTACATAAAGAGAAAAAATCTTCGTAACACCAACCCAGGACAGGGCAGCAAAAAATGCCCCCGGCATCTGGTTCTTAAGTCTTAGCTTTCTTGTCGGAACTATAGTATACATCAGATCAAACATAACAAAAAGAAGTATAAACGTTGCCGTACTTCTCAAGCTAAGAGCCAGAAGAGCCTCGTTGGCATAATGAGGAAACTTTCCAAGTATATTGAGTACTATCTGAGTCCCAAACATATTGACCGGAATAAGCGCAATAAATATCACTATAAATATCAACGTATAGATTGAACTTATTCCTCGTATTATGAAATAATTCCGGTTCTCCCTTGATCTATATACCTCATTGAGGCCATTTCTTATGGCCATAATACCTTTCGCAGATGACCAGAGTGTAATAATTACTGATATGATCGTCATCGAATTCGAAGAATTCAGGTACATATCTTTCACAATATCTCCAACATAATTCTCAAACTTGTGTGGGAGAATAAAGTAGATAACCTCAAGCATCTGATCCTGCGTAAAAGGAAGAAATCTCGGAAGTGATATCACTATATTGATAAGTGGAAAAAAAGAGAGAAATATAAAGAACGCCGACTGGGCTGCAAATGCCCCCATATGTTCATCGGCGGTTTCACTCCAGAATCTCCACATATCTTTCATACGCTTCATACTGAAATCTCCATCTGCCTTGCAACAGAAAAGGCTTAGCGCATTACACGTTAAGCCCTAAGTTACAAGCTCATTAAATATCCAAGATGCCGGCTCCTGCTTTCTGACTCCTAGCCCATAGCTAGGTGGGTGTCCGCATCGATTCTTCTGATGTCCACTCAGAGGAGGCATATCATCCAAATCGAGATAATAGGTCTCCCATACAGATAATGTAGGCTCAAAATATACAGGAGTTATCGGCCATCCCAGATATTTAATTAATTCCTTGTAAATGTTAGCTTTATTATAGCCTCTGAGGTGCTATTTTGCAACCACAAATTACCCCTCAAAGCTTAATCATATATGCTTTTTATTCCTCAGATTCCGTATTTTTTTCAGGCAGCGGAATAGCTCCTGCGCTTGGATATCCGGTTTCTGCAGATAACTGTGAACTGATATTCTGAACACTTACAGTAGGAGAATAATTCTCAGTTCCAAACAGAAAATTCTGTAATGTTATGACATTATCGTTCAAATCTTCCGGAGCTATACATGATCCCTTGACTTCAGACGAATAGAATTGAAATCTAAGCGGAAATCCACACGAATCCGAAAGGTCATATGACATTATACCTTTTACCAGATCATACATCTGATCTTCAGTGATCGATGTGCCGATAAATGGGAATATCTCATCTATAATGCTATTAAGGGTTTGAAGATCTGAAGACTTTGCTTTTGCAAGCATAGCCTGAATGACCTCTCGCTGTCTTTCTGTTCTGGTTATATCACCCTGGTCTGTACTTCTGATTCTGGCATACGCTGTCGCCTGAGCTCCATTAAGTGTCACAAGCCCCGTTTCATAAACTCCGTCAGAATTGATTCCATTTACCTGAATCTGCTCTGCAAGAACTCCATTCAGCGTATCCAGCTCATTATCCTCTATATGGACCACAACACCACCTAGAGCATCTATCGCACGGGTAAGTCCTTCCCAGTTAACTGTCATATATTCTGATATATTCAGATCAAGGTTTTTATTAAGGGTCTGAAGCGCAAGTTCCGGTCCACCGTATGCATAAGCCGCATTTACCTTTGTGGTGACAGTGCTTCCATCTTCCTTTGTCACCTCCAGAAGAGTATCTCTGTAAACTGATACCAGTTTAACCTTCTTTGTTTCATTATTAATACTGCAAATGATGATCGCATCACTTCGATTTCCTTTACCAAGCGAATCATCTCTAGCATCTATTCCAAAAAGAGCAATATTGGTATAGTTGTTCATGTCTTTGTTAGCGCCCTCATTTATCTCGAGTTCTTCCTCAGCCATGTCATGAACCTGTATCTTCTGGTACTTCTGATGAACATATGTTTTCATGATAAAGAATCCCAGAACAACCGCAACTATAAGTTCAATTATAAGTGCAATAGCCCATTTTCCAGTAGATCCTATTCCTCTTTTCTTCTTTCTTCTGTAACGTCTTTCTTCGAATTTATCTTCTATATCTTCGTATTCATCATAATCGTCATAATCGTATCTACTCATTTTTACCTCTCGACCATACTACGCTGTCTCTATAGGATATCGATCAGTTTGCCTACGTCATTAAATTTTTCACAGACTATATCGATCTCCTCAGGAATCTTATTTTTCTTTGTAAGAACTTCATCATATGTATACTTATCTGTTGTGTAGTAAACATATACCTTGTCATTTGCAAAACAGATCTTAATGATCTTGCCAAGCTGAAGAGCAACAAGCTGTTTCAGCTTTTGAATTGTACTGTCTGTCAGAATAGAATCAGCCTCATTCTCATCAAAAGCATATATTCTGAACATTCTGTTTATCTCATCATTTGAAGTTTTTATAAGATGAATATTAACATCCTGAAAATCTATAATTGGTGCTGTTGAAGTAGTGAATATAACAGGATTTATATTTCCTGTCTTGATATCAAACTCAAACAGTCTTCCAAAAACTCGTATTCTGTTCGATTTGCAATTCTCAAAGATATCAGAGTTTACAAATCTTATCCCCTTATGAACTCCCTTCAGCTCGTTGCATGAAGTATAAGTATAGTCCTTACCGTCAGAAAACATATGAGTACTAATGATTTCCATCTCTGTAAGGTTTCCCTTATCAGTAAATGAACCATTTTCAAAGTATTCCTCAGCAAGCGGCTCAACAAGATACTTTCTATAATCAACATTCATATTGTTAAGAGTAACCTGAAGTTTAATTCTATAGGATAGAAAAAGAGCCAGTGCGATCATCGAAACGCCGGCCACTATGATACCATAGGACAAAAGCCAACCGGTATGGTTCAAATACACGGATAACACTGCGGCAAAAACAAGGAATACAAGCATCATGTTAATACTGCTTATCTGATTCCTGATTTTCATAAATCCTACTGACTTCTCAATTTTATATAAAAACTTCTTTTTTTTCATGTTACCTGACTCAACCCTCAAAAAATCATCTGTTTGGAATGCCACGCATTCCTTCAGTATTCTATCACAGAATGTCCAGTAGTAAAAGATAAAAATGTACCGGCAGCATATATCTACCGGTACATTTTACCATATCACTTTGAACATATTTAACAAATAACCTGATCAGTCACCCATGATTGAGATATATTCTCTTTCATTCTCAGGTTTCTTTACAACCTTTGGAACTGTAAGTGTAAGGATACCATTTACGAAGTTAGCTTTGATATCTTCCTTTGCAACATCCTTCCCTACAAAGAAACTTCTCTCTGTTCTGCCATAGAATCTCTCTCTGCAGATATATCTTGGATTTGTTTTTGTTATCTCCTGATCGCCTGCTTTTTCAGAAGCATTCTCTTCTGATTCAGATTTCTCTTTCTGTTCTTCAACTTTTTCCTCTTTGTGCTCTGCACTTACGATAAGATAGCCGTTCTTAAGCTCAGCCTTGATATCCTCCTTGCTATAGCCAGGAAGTTCCATATCAAGTTCATATCTGTCTTCGAATTCCTTGATATCTGTTGTGCATCTCTTTTTATCAAAGAGTTCATTTCTAACGCGTTTTCCATAATCGAACGGGAAGTTCATCACTTCATCAAACAGATCATTTGTAAAATTGTCATTAAAGATACTTGGATAATACATAAAACACCACTCCTTTACTAAAAATTTTACGATGCCGTTTTGAATTCGCGGTATCAATTTCTTGTTTCGATTATGTTATAGCACAATTATTAGCACTCGTCAACCCCGAGTGCTAATAATTGTTGAAAATCCATCTATTACTGTTTTAGGAACAGCTTTGCTTATGTATTTTGCAAGCTTCTCAACAGGCATTCTGTCCTGGTCTTTAAGCCATTTATATATAGTGCTCAGCATTCCGTCTGCATATACTCTCATTGCAAATACAAAAACATCGTCTGCCGGAGCATTATTTTTTTCTTCATATAAGCTCTTCATTGCACAGACCATATGTTCCTCTACACTCTGAACATATGAATCATCATCTCCAAGCTTACCAAAAGCTCTGATCAAAAACCTTTTTGCCTTTATAAAACCATTCAGATATTCACACAGGCCTTCTTCCCATGTTATCTGTCCCCCAACAACCTTCTCACATATCTCATCAAATCTCTCATTATGCATTTCTTCAACCATTTGATACTTATCTTCAAAATGGTTATAAAATGTCTGTGGAGTAATACCACAACTTTCAGCAATTTCCAATACGGTAATATTATCTAGATTCTTATTAACCGCAAGTTCTCGGAACGTCTTGATAATCTTCGCTCGAGTCTCCTCTTTTGACATTAAAACTTTCTCCCATCCGGGGTATAACTATATAAAGCAACCTCTTAAATATTTAATATATGCGATGCAAGCTGGAAGTAAATGATAAGTGATATCGCATCTACTATAGTCGTGATGAACGGACTGGCCATAACCGCTGGATCAAAACCGATCCTCTTGGCAAGTATAGGCAGTGAACATCCGACAAACTTTGCAACGACTACTGTAAGCAAAAGTGTCATACACACAACAAGTGCTATGACAAATCCAACTTTATCGAAGAAAAGCAATTTAAAAAAGTTTGCAAACGCCAGGGTAGTACCACAAAGCACTGCAACCATAAGCTCTTTCCCCTGGACTTTAAAAACATCAGAATACTGTATCTCATCAAGTGAAAGACCACGAATGATCGATACTGATGCCTGTGAACCTGCATTTCCTCCCGTGTCCATAAGCATGGGAATATAGGCTGTCAGAATCACATAGGCTCCCAGTGCAGCTTCATACTTTGTTATGATAGCTCCGGTAAATGTAGCAGATATCATAAGCAGAAGAAGCCATGGAATTCTCTTCTTGTATGTTTCAAAAAATCCTGTATCTATGTACGGCTTATCCGTTGGCGTGATAGCCGCCATCATTTCGATATCTTCCGTATTCTCTTCCTGAATGACATCGATAGCATCATCGACTGTTACAATACCTACCAGTCGTCTTTCCTTATCTACTACAGGAATAGTAGTAAGATTGTACTTAGCCATCTGCTTAGCAACCTCTTCCTGGTCATCCAAGGTATTTACGGATATGATATTTGTCTCCATCAGATCACCTATCACGGTGTCCTTGGAAGTAAGGAACATATCTTTAAGACTTACTGTTCCTTTTAGTTTTCTGTGAGGACTTACAACATAACATGTATATATGTCCTCTTTCTCATCAGCGGTACGTCTGATTCTCTCAAATGCATCCGCTACCGTCATATCACTTCTGAGACTCATATATTCGGTAGTCATTACGGAACCCGCACTGTCCTCCGGATAATTCAGAAGCTCATTTATCTCTTTTCTTGTTTCGGGTGATGCATGTCTCAGTATCTTATTGACAACTACAGCAGGCATCTCTTCAACAAGGTCAACGGCGTCATCTATATACATTTCTTCAAGAATTTCCCGAATCTCTCGCTCATTAAATGCTCGAATAAGGGTTTCCTGTTCTTCAGGTTCCATCTCCGAGAATACATCAGCCGCATTCTCTTTGGGAAGGATTCTGTAAAGTAAGAGAAGCTTATCATCAGGCACCTCACCTAACATCTGAGCAACATCGATAGGCTGTACATCACTCAGCCTCGATCTAAGCTCTGAGAACTTCCTCTCCTTCAGAAGCTCCATAACCTCTTCTACCTGAATTCTGTTTTCTTCCATCTTTCAGTTACCTCCATGTCGCATTACTTTTCAGATTTTGTCTGCTTATAATGTAACCCGGAGATTCCCTGCAAAAAGGCGAAGAAATCTATATCCCTGTACGCTCTGAGATAAAAAGAAAAGGCGCTGAACAGGAACTATCTCGGATTACAGTATAAGCATCTTTGTTGCACAAGTGAACTTCCGCCTTGGGCTTACTACTGTCATGTTCCATATTCATCACCTTCTTTCTCTATATATTTCTGAGCATGCATCAAGCCTTGAAATCACGCTCTATAGTTTCTACCTTAACAAGGTTTGTATTACCGCTGACACCATTTACCATACCACCGGTTATAACAACATTGTCTCCTTTCTTAAGGCCCAATGCCGCAGATGATACCTGAACTGAGTTCTGGAACATCTCTTCCATACTGTCGTACACTCCGCACATGACCGGGGTAACTCCCCAGCTAAGGTTCAGCTTTCGCCATACCTTTGCAGAAGTTGTCATACCGATGATATCAACTGGACATCTAAAACGGCTGACCATTCGCGCAGTTCTTCCACTAAGCGAATTAACTATTATGCACTTAGCATCAAGATCGATAGCAAGAGTACATACCGTATGCGATACAGCATCAAGAGGGTTTCTAACCTCAAAGTCTGCTGTTCTGAATCTCTTCTTATAATGAATCTTACTCTCGGTAAACTCAATAGTTTCGACCATAGTCTTAAGAGCCTGAACCGGATATTTACCAGAAGCAGTCTCTCCCGAAAGCATAACCGCTGATGTACCATCATATACCGCATTTGCAACGTCAGATATCTCAGCTCTGGTAGCACGTGGATTATTGATCATTGATTCAAGCATCTCAGTAGCTGTGATAACTCGCACTCCAAGCATACGACACTTAGATATGAGGAACTTCTGAACTGAAGGCACCTCAACGCCCGGTATCTCGACTCCCAGATCACCTCTGGCGATCATGATACCGTCAGCTATCTTACATATATCTTCGATATTCTCAACACCGGAACGGTTTTCGATCTTCGCTATGATCTCTATATCTTTTCCACCGTTCTCGTCAAGAAATGCTCTCATATCAAGAACATCCTTCTGAGTAGAAACAAACGACGCAGCTACATAGTCTGCTCCATTCTGGATTCCGAAAAGAAGGTCCTTCTTATCCTGTTCACTAAGGAACGGCAGGTCCAGCACCTTATTCGGGAAGTTCATTGACTTCCTGTCAGATAAAACTCCGCCCGCAATACATTTACATATTGCATCATTTCCTCTGATCTCTGTAACTTCGAATATTACAAGTCCGTTATTAACAAGGATAGTATCGCCAACATCAAGATTCTCAATAAGGTTCTTATAACTTACTGATACTCTCTCCTGATTTCCGATGATCTCATCTGTTGTAAATGTAAATGTATCTCCATCATTAAGAACGATACTTCCACTCTCAAATGTCTTTATCCTGTATTCAGGTCCTTTTGTATCAAGCATGATGGCTACAGGCTGTCTGAGGTCTCCTCTGACCTTCTTTACAAGGTCAAACTTTTTCTTCTGCTCTTCGTGAGTTCCATGGGAGAAGTTACATCTTGCAACTGCCATCCCCTCTTCGATGAGCTTCCTGAGAACCTCTTCATTGGCACTGGCCGGGCCTATGGTACATATTACTTTCGTCTTCCTCATCTTTTCCCCTCTTAGATTGATTAAGATTTATTTTGTGGCTTATTGCAAAGCCTGGTGTTTTAGAATGAGTGGCCGCCTCCGCCTGAGCTTCCGCCGCCTCCACCACCTCCGCCACCTCCGCCGCCTCCGGAGGATGAACTGCTTGGTGGATCATATCTTCTTGTCTGTCCGGCAAATTCCTTCTGGAAATTCGAGAATTTCTGTGCAGACTGAATAGCTGCAAGCATTTCTGCTTGTGAAGCTCGCTTTGAAGCGGATGATGACATTACTATCAAATACGCAAAAATCATACCCAGTACGATTGAAAGTAGAACGTTACTGACCAGCTTCATCGGCTGAGCTATAGTCCCACCTTCCAAAATAGTATTTGCCTGATCGAATACGGCGTTAGCACACTTAAAATATTCCTTGATAGATGCATACTTATATACGTTATCGGCTATAGTGTTGCATCTGGAGTCTGTCAGAATGCTGCTTACCGCATTTCCCGAATGATATACATACAGATATCTGTTCTGCATATCTATTATAAATAACACACCATTTACGGTGTTGTCGCCATATCTTTGATTAAAAACTCTGGAAGCCATAGAGGCTGTAGATCCGGAATTCTCATTAACACTTACAAATACACAGTTACCATATTTCGTAATCTTATTCATGGATTCAAGAAGACCGCTCTCTTCTCCATCCGAAAGAAGATCTGCGTAATCCATGATTACAGACTGGTATCCGGTTTCACTGTTTCTATAACGTATTTCATCTTCAGCAGAATTCTGACCATCTGCACAAGAATTAAAACCTAGTCCCAATACAATGGCAAATATGAAAAGCATCGCCATCATAGCCACTTTTATCTTACGCACGGTCATCACCTCCCTGATACATCTTGAACTGAGGTAATGGACGCATTGCCATAAGATTAAAGCATAGCATCATATCCAGTAGTGTGATCAGAACCCCGACTATCGATGCTGCTATAGCTATATAGTAATAAATGTCTCCTACCGGATTGATCACAGTTATCAGAAGCAGTATACCTACTGCAATACTAGTCCAGACTGATGCAGCAAAACCATTTTTGTATATCATCTGAGATATTTTCTTATTAGCACTGACCGTAACACCGATTATTATAACAAGAACAATAAGAATAATTACCGCTCTTACAATAGGTGTCTCATCAGAAGAAAGCGATGATATGATTCCACCAAATATCGAACCACCCGCTCCCAACAGAAAGAATATAAAGATTCCAATTCCAATAGCCTGGCTTACATCCATAAGGCCTTTTCCTTTTTTCTTTTTAGGTTGTTTAACCTGCTTGGAATCAGGGGTATTCTTTCTAGCTTTATAACCCAGATCATCTTCATGAGTTTCTAAAGCGAGTATCTTCTTCATTTCTCCATTATACATGATCGCAACGAGCATTGAGATGATAGACGCTATGATCATCATAGTATGCGGTGTTATAGTAAAGAAAAACTGAAGTATCGGAAAACATATAAGTGCTGCTATCATCGCGCATACCAGGTATTTCGAAATACTTATAGGCACATCCGCAGAAACTTTTCCGGTCTGTCCGTTTACTGTAGCATACGCTACTCGATTCCCTCTTCTGTAAGCCATAAACCATACAGGAAACATAGCTGATCTGGTTACATTCACAACAGTAGTCGGAACCTTCAGCCCACTTTCTACAAATTCTTTTGAAAATGGAGTCTTCTTTTTGACATAGTCTGTCGAATATTCATCAGCTGATGTTTTCGCCGAATTAGTATATGTTCCAACCGGAACATCAGCTATATCTGCATAATATCCTGATAGGTATGCAGGAGTAAATGTAGTTATATCTTTCACACTGTAGGGAGCTATCTCTCCGCTTATATCATCTGCAAATGAAGATGACGCATCATATGAGACTCCATTATATACCGCCTGAAGATTACCTGAACACAGATAATGATCCGTGATTATATAATCTCCGCTTCTGTGTGAAGTAGATGTCTTCGCAGTCACCTGTCCGTTCTGAGACATGTCATACATCCAGTATGGCATGTAAATACCTCTGAATGACTCTACTTTACAGTTTTTATAATCCGAAGGGGCAAACAAAGCTTTACCAACCTTCTTTGCAAACAGCTCCTTGCACTGCTGCTTTGTTTTCTTGAACGGTATAATGAGCTGCGGCTTTTTCTCTTTAGATATACGACTTTCCAAAACATTTGAAGAACCACAATAACTACAGAATGCAGCTGCTGTCTCATCAGTAGAAGCTATCTCACCACCACACTGAGGACACTTGAACACCGTAACATCATATTCAGTACTTTCCTCAGCACCATTTGCATATTTAAAATCGTATGGATTAAATATAGATGAACATGATTGACATTTCATCTGCTGCGTGGCAATGTCGAAAACAACACTCCCCCCACAGTTTGGACATTGTAACATACGCTCTCCCTTTAACCTATAATTATTTTTCTACACCAAAGTCGATTGAATTATTTACCAGTTTTCTTATCCAGAATATCCTTAGCTACATCAGCAACTTTGTCAGCTGCATTCTTAATGTCTTTCTCTGATATTCCAGCCTTCTTTGCCATATCTTCAGCCTTCTTTGCAACATCCCCGGCCTTATCTGCAAGGTTCTTAATATCATTTAAATCTGCCATAATACTTCTCCTTTACAAACTTATACAATATAGTCCTTATCAATGCCGACCAACATCAGCACATACACATCTATTCTAACTATTATTTATGAATAAATCAATGATAAGTTGGCAACTTTTATGTTGAAACATAACTTCATTTAGGGTATCTTAGAAGAGTGATATATCTAAAGCCACAGAATATCAGGAGGTTAAAAAATGGGCGAATTAATATTTAAGCAAAGAAAAAGAAACTGGTGCGGACTTCCATGGTCTTTCACAGTTTACAGCTTTGATGAAGAAAGACTATTTATCAAAACCGGTGCTTTCAGCATCAAGGAAGATGAGATAAGACTTTACCGTATTCTTGACCTCTCTCTTAAGAGATCATTTCTCCAGAGGATCTTCGGACTTGGAACCATCAGTGTAGACAGTTCAGATAAGACTATGAAATGCTTTGAGATAAAGAATATAAAGAATTCAAAAGAAGTTAAAGAACAGCTGTCACAACTTGTCGAAGAAGAACGTCAGAGAAAGAGGATTTCCGGACGTGAATTCATGTCCGATCATGACCACGACGGATATGCTGACGATTACGACGACGATCACTATCATTAAATAGTTCAAGCCCGGGATTACCGGGCTTTTCTTATTATTCCTTTACGTCCAAGAACAATTACTACTACACACGCCAGTCCAAGAATGATGACTGAAAAAACAGTTCCCTCAACACCGAATGCGCAGTTATAAAAAAGGCTGTTTCTTGCATTTGCAGCATCTAGCTTCATGAAAGAATATGGAACAACCACACCACTGTTCGGAAGTCCAAGTATTATGCTCTGGCAGAAATTCCATCCGGTATGTCCTGTAAAACAGAGACTGATACTATCAGTATAATAATACAAGCAGGAGAATAATATACCTGTCAGAAAAATATTCATTAATGAAACTATCGTCACTCCGGGATTCAACCCGTGCAGCACTGCAAAAAATGCAGAATTAGCAATAATCGGTACTATAGGCTGATTATAAAATGTTTCTATTCTTCTGTACATAAAGCCCCTGCACAGCAGTTCTTCAGAGGACGCTTGAACAAACACACTGATCAGAAGAAAAATGCAGGAAAGCACATTAAAATCATTAAAATACAGGCTGATATCTTTATTCAACATCGCCGCAAAAGCACAAATAAGGTTCAGACCCACGCCGATCACCAGTCCCACAAGCAGACATATCGCTGTTTTTTTATTAAATCTATTCAAGATCTTTTTTAAATATTCTCTACGATTTCTGAGTATCAGATAGATTATAAGAATTACAACCCACACACCTATAGATCCCATATATGAAAGACCCGTGCTAAGAGTCGGATGATCTTCCGTCATAAATCTCCCAAATGGCTCTGATATGATAAATGTCGATACATTAGCTCCTATTATCAATAGGATAAATGTCAAAATAGCGGTTGGTATGATCCCTCCCAGAAGGTATTTCCAAAAGAAAGATACCCCCTTATTCACAAAGCTTTCTTCTTTTACTTTTTCTTCTGCCATAATCGTTTGTCCTCCAAGTCATTTCAATTCTGTCTATTTATAGCTTTATAATAAAATATCGCAAGATTGGTCCTGTCACGAAGTTCCAGTTTCGAAAGTATGTTGCTTATATAGTTTCTCACCGTGCCTTCCGAAAGGAATAGTGTATCTGCTATCTCCTTATTGGAAAGTCCGTCAGCCACACATTTCACTATCTGGAATTCCTGTTCGGTAAGTCCATGTGATTCATATGAGAAATCTCCAGCTACATTACCTGGAATCGTTTCTTCTGAAGCTTCACCTGAATTAGTAGATCTCAGAAGAATATTCGGCAGTTTTTCCGTTATCTCATTTCCGAATACCGTCTGACCACTGAATACTGTTTTCAGCGATGGCACTATCGAATCAAAATCCTGCTTTATTATATATCCCTTTGCACCTATGGAAAGAGCTTTTACTATATATTCATCATCATTAAACGTGGTGAGATACAGTATCTTTGCATCAGCATGCTTATTAAGAATCTCTTCACCCGCTTCAAGTCCCGTCATTCCTGCCATACGAATATCCATAAGCAGAACATCCGGATCATATTCATCATATAGATTTATAGCCTCTTCACCAGAATTACCGGTTGCCAGAACTTCTATATCTTTATCTGATTCCACAATCGTCTTTAAAGACATGGCCACAAGCCTGTCATCATCTACTATAACTACCTTCATCTTATTCCTTCCTCGGTATTGTCACAAAAACTCTGAATCCATTTTCTGTTGATATATTAAGTTTTCCGTCAGTTGATTCTACACGGCCACGTATATTCTCAAGTCCCATCCCCGGATCATTCAGTATCCCAGTTCCTGAAAGAACGTTTTTTCTGGAATCCTTTTCATCCGAATTCTTCTCAGAATTGTAATCATGAATGATAAGCTGATACATCGATGGATGTTCATTTAATCTTATATCAACATCTGTATTGTGACTGTGCTTAATGATGTTTGATATACATTCCTTAGTGATACCTATTATTGCATACTTTATCTGACGAGGCGTATCATCCCCGATATCGATATCCATATGGAGATTAAACCTGTTCTTAAGAGGTTCTGCCATATGAGTTAAATTCGACATAACATCGATGGAATCATCATGCATATTGTGAACGCTTGATCTGATACTGTTCATGGCATCATCAAGCGTCTGTCTTACCCCCTCCAGTTCACTATGGACAGGTTCCTCTTTATGGATTGCCAGGAGAGCTCCCATCTGTAGAATAGCTCTGGAAAGTGTATGTCCAACATTATCATGTATCTCACGTGCTATCCTGTTTCTTTCAGACAGCTGAGCATTATATATCTCCGTATCTCTCGCTTTAATGAGCTCTGTATTCTGTGATCTCAGAAGTGTGTTCTTCTCAACCGAATCATCTCTGAGCCTTCTGTATTCTCTCTTTACAACATTCTTCTCTTCTGTATAAACAGAGAGCATAACCGACAGAACCGTAACAGACAGGATATACAAAAATACCTTAACATCTGTCTCAGATCCGTTAAAATATTTTAAAAGACCTATAACTGACACGCCTGCCGCATAGTAGTTTCTCGATCTGACTGTATCATACATAATGATTGGAATAAATAAAACTGCATTAGGATAGAACAGACTGAGAAGTGCCGCCAGAATCTCCAGAACAAAAGCGCACCATTCTTTAGCACCTTCCGGATTCATCTTGAATCTCATATCTTCCCTGCTTATAAGATAATAGTTTACACCACTCAGTATTATAGAAGTATATAAAACAACAAGAAAGGTATTGCCATGCATTATATAACACATGGCAAATACCGTAAGAATATGTATTATGATCTTGTCAAATATTCTACTCATAAACTACTTAACTATATTCTGTCGTCTCGTTTTTTTAGCTTCGTAAAGACATTCATCCGCCTGACTGGTCAGCTCAGCTACTGAGAAGACCTCCCTACAGATAAACGGATTACATCCTGTTGAAAATTCCACATAATAAGGTTTGTCACATGTCTCATTAAAGCGCTTGCATCTCAGCTTCATCTGTTCCAATACCTCATCAGTATCATTTTCATTTTCACAGATCATAAAGGAAACAAACTCATCGCCACCAATACGACCACAAACTGCTCCTTCACGTCCAAAGCTTTCTATCGTTTCCTTAATTATCTCCGCGGCATGTATCAGTGCATAATCACCTTCCTGATGTCCAAACTCATCATTGATCTGTTTCAGATGATCAAGATCCGAGAAGAAGAATGCCGCCCGCATGCCTATATGTCTATTTATCGCAGCAACAGCATTTTCTATAAATCCACGCCTGTTATATATTCCAGTAAGTGCATCAGTCGATGAAACAAAACTGAGAACCTCATTCTTATCCCGAAGTTCCTTCAAAGTATCATACAACTGCTGCTTAGCCTTATTCTCCTGCTCACTTATCTGCATATAAGCTTTTGCCGTACTAATCTGAAGCGTCACTCCGTAAAGAAGCCCGATAGACGTATCATCTATCTCACAAAGCATAATACCATACTGATATGCTTTGGCAAAAAGCAGGAAAACTACATAGTTATGCTTTGAAGAAGACGGATAAAGTGACGAGAAGCCCTTTTCTCTCGTTACAACCGGACGTTTCCCCTTTTCATAAACTTTTACTATATCATCTGTATATTCCGCAACGAGTTCCAAGCTTTCAGGGCACTGAAACTCCTCTTTCCTGTCGCACTTCAGAGGACTAGGCAGAAGGTAGAGATAAGCACTCTTGGCACCCTGATCGATCGCAGTTTCAAGAGCCATACGATTAAATGCATTTTCATCGTCTGCCTTATCTATCATATATTTTATAGATGCAGGAGCTGCCCAGCTTTTCTTGAGAAGCATCATTATACTATTTTCATCATTTCGCATGACAAATGATGTAATGTAGTTATCTGTTATCTCAAGAATTCGTCCTAGAGTAACAAGTATGTCTACATCCTTTTCTTTTTCCATAAAGAAACGCATCACCTGGTGGAATGACATAAGAAAACCTGAAAAATCAAGATTATTGGTTTCTTCATTCATACATAGATTCTGTGCATGCAGGAGAGCATCATCTGCTATCTCCTTTTTCTTATAATCTGCATCTTTCAGATCAAGAAGTAAAGATATCAAAAATTCAAAATACTCTTTACCCTTAATTCTGTCTTCTTCGGATACAACACTCTTATATGAACCAACCGCAGCAGCTGATGCCGCTTCAGTTATCTGTTCCTTATCAGCAGAATCCTCTATCTTATTCAGGATATCTGTCAACTCCAGCTCATCAATAACACTCTCAATCTTACAACCACAAGACTGACGTTTTATAAACTTCGCAGGTATCTTCATCTTTATAGGCTGAGAGGAATCCTTGCACAGAGAGACAGCACATTTAAGCGCTCGATACCCCATATCAAGGCCATCCTGATTAGCCGTCGTAAGAGGCGGATCCATTCGCTGAGCAAAATCTACATCATCATATCCAGTAACAGCGATATCCCTTCCCGGTTTCAGGCCCCTCTGTCTGCAAACATTATAAATACTGATGACCATTTCATCATTAGCAGATACGATAGCCTCAGCGTCCGGATTATTATCAAGAAGCCGTTCAACCAGATTATCAACATTAGAGGAATAATCTCCATATTCCACCATAGCTTCTGTCACATTAAGACCATGTGCCTTCATAGCCTCACGGTAAGCACGCTCTCTTTCGTTAGAGTCTGTATTATTCTTAGGTCCGCTAAGATAGATAACCTTCTTATAACCATGGTCCGAAAGCAGATGCTCAACTATATTGTACATACTCCCGAAATTATCACTGATAATGAAACTGTCGCAAGACTCCTCATCATACTCCTCAAGTATAACAAGAGGAACACTTCTGTATTTCTTTGCGAATTCTTCTCTGTTCTCATTCTCCAGATATATACAAAGTGTTCCATAGGATATGATAATAGCATCCAGTCCTGCTATCAGCGAATAATCGTACAGGGAATTATATTGATAATTGTATGCATTGAAATCATCTTCATCCCCTTTCCAAAAATCCAGTGCATTTCCCTGGGCGCCAACAAAAAAGGATATATTCACGTTTTCCGTCTTGGCCGCTTCACTTATCCCTCTTATAAGCTCCATTGGATGCTGGGTATGAACATTTCCAATCATAACCCCAATATGAAATATCTTCTCCTCAGACATATCATTACCTCGTTTAATAAGTAAAGATTTTATTGTTTCACCCCTATGTTATATTTTACTATCAATCCAAAAGTCTTGCAAATACTAAAATGCAAAAATCTCCGCATCTTTACATTTAAGATACGGAGATTCCCCTTTATAACACCTTTTTATCAAATATCAACTCTCACTCTTGCTCCCGAAGAATTTTGTAAATACCAGTCCTATTGATAAACATGCAAATCCGAAGAGAATCTGGAAGCCGAAACAATCCAGCAGATCCGAAATATCCGCAGAACCATACCATATCTTACGACTTGCCACTGAATACCAGTAGTTTGGAATAAAACGACCTATCTTCGCAACATCATCACCGAGAATTGTCAGGTCAACAAATGTTCCTCCCAGGAAACCAAACGAAAGTGCCAGGATACACGTCAAGAAGGAAGATACACTGTCCGTTCCTTTTTTATTAATTCCAAGTGGAAGACTTGTTAACATGGATATCATCAACGTTATTGATAATGTATATATAAATGCATTCAGCACTGAGAGCCACCATGTCTTTGTAAAGACAAAAGCAAATGAAGCATTAAACGATATTATAAATATAAGTAATGATGTAACCAGAACCGCTATAGTAAGTGCGCCCATAACAAGTGCAAAATTTCTATTCGTCATCTTAACTGAAGAAACTATCGTCCTGTTCTTCTTTTCTTTCTCATTAAAACTGATTATAACGGACAGAACTCCTGAAAAAATGATAGATAATATTCCAAATGGAAGAAATGTAAACGAAGAATATATCCTCTCACAACTATCTGTCTCTTTTTCCTGAACTGCTACGAATCTATCTACATCTATAGAGCTTTCCGACTTTTTTAAAGCCTCTTCCAACGACTCTCCAAGACTAATATAATCAGCAACTCCATTCAGGAATTCATTTATCTGCATATTGATAAAAATACCACGAGGCCTTGCATCGTCATAAGTTGCATCCAAAAGATTTAAAAACTCAATATCATCTTTCTTTCCTGAATTTGTAAGCTTATCAAAAGAATCTCCAAACCCTTTTGGAATAACAATGTATTCAGCTATACTTGTATAATAAAGCATACTCTTGATCTGATCATCTGTATATGTCCCCTCTTTCAACGTGTGAATCTCTCCGAGATAAGATACAAGAGCCTCTGATATCTCCGAATCATCCTCATCTACTACGATAATAGGAAACTTACTGGATGAAAAACTTCCCATAGACTGATCCGATTGTCCCTGCGTGAAGGCAATGAGCATGAATACCATGATAAGAAAATACATTATTAAGCTGATTTTATGCTGAAGCATAACTTTGAAAAATATTTTATATGTATGCATAACTCTTCTCCTTGTTTCTATAAGGTCTTATAACTTTTTCTTCCAGATAAAGCCACTCCGATCAGCAGCATAACTACTACAAATACCAGAATTGATATCATTGATCTGTGATACATTTTCCCAGGTCCAAAAAGATTAAGCGACATATATGCATCCGAAATGATAGCCGAAGGATTGATCCTATTGAACATAGGACATTTTTCTTCGATTATGATCTTCATATCACCATACATAAGCCCCGAAAGAAATCCTCCTCCAAGGAAAACCAGCATCAGCATAGCCTCTTTTATCTCATCACTGAATCTTCCTATATGACCAACCACATATCCAAGTGTAGTTCCAACAGCAGATGAAGCAAGTGCGGTGAGATATATGAGCCCCACATCTCCTCCGAATTTTATATTCAGTCCAAATAACAGATAAGTAACTGTTATAACCATGATCACAACCTGTACAAATGTGATAGCTGTAAGATCTGCAAGTTCAAGTATCACCTTATTGACTGGAGAACTATCTATCCTTAACCCGGTTGCAGTCTGATTCGCCTGTGTATTCACCACCGCTTTCATAGATGCTATAGAACCCATGAGAGCCACCATAGCAAGTAGATTATAGAAATATGTTACAAATGGATCCCTGTTCTCACCGGCTGCTGTTTTTGAATTCACATAATCAAGACTGTAGGATGATGAATCAAATGTATCCTCCATATCTTCGCCATCTTCAGGATCAGCATTTATCCTGTCTATTGTGAGATCAACCTGAAGGAGATATTCACTCAGAATTCCAGAAAGAATACTTTGATCTATACCATCTTCACTTACCAGAAGTGATATATCTTTGAGACCATTTATTGTAATGATACCGGATATATCTCCATCCTTTAGAAGTTCCTCAGCATCAGAGCTGTCTTTTGCTTCTACCTTTTTTATGATTTTGGTCCCGTCATCGTACTCCACTTCATCGAGTACCTTTACAAGCGGCAGATCAGAACTGTTTATCTTATCCGGGTCTTCTTTCAAGTATTTCTTATCGAATATACTGAGCGGAACTTTTACCATATCATCAAAACCTTCCACTTCATTAAGTACATCCAGATCATCTTCCGACATAGGTGGGTCTTCTTCAAACTTCTCTCCCATGGCTTCTGCCATAGCCTTGTCAGTATTGTAATTAACGAAATTCTCTTCCAGTTTATCCTTATCCAGAGATGAAAATGCCTGTAATACTTTATACTCATTTATTGCACTGTCATTCACCTGTACAACTACCGGAATAGGTTCTGACTTTGATGATTCGTATATAGAACTGAATGCAAAGTAGAACAGTGTTCCAAGTCCCAAAGGAAAGATGAGACACCAGAATAAATAAATTTTTGAACGAGTTGCTATCTTAAGTCTTGCCAATACAATTCTTCCAAACATATCTGTCTCCTTTACAATCTCTAATCATTATCCCTGAGTTCTTTTCCTGTTATCTCAAGGAATACATCATTCAAAGTCGGAAGTTCCGAATATATTCTGTCGTAAGAAACATTATTTTCTGACAGATACTCAATCACATGTGTGATATTATGCTTACCACCATTACACTTTATAGTCAGCTTGTCACTCATATACTGAACATCATATACATGGTTAAGCTTTCGGATTGCTTCGATATGATCTTCGGAAAGCTTCTTGATATCTACGATGACATTTTCAGTATTCTTGATCTTGCCCTTAAGTTCTTCACTGGTTCCTGACGCTATCTCCATACCCTTATCCATAATCAGGATATTGGAACATATCTGCTCTATCTCTTCCATATAGTGTGAAGTATAGATTATCGTAGCGCCCTTCTGATTGAGTTCCACAACTCCTTCAAGGATTTTATTTCTAGACTGTGGATCAACTGCAACTGTTGGTTCATCAAGTATTATGAGATCAGGCTTATGTGCTATTCCACAAGCGATATTAAGGCGTCGCAGAAGACCTCCTGAAAGTTTGTTAGGATGAAACTTTCTGAAGTTATCCAGATCTACAAACTTGATCGCATCCTCAACATATTCCTGTCTCGTTTTCTTATCTTTTATATATAAGCCGCAGAAGTAATCTATATTCTCATAAACAGTTAGCTCTTCAAAGACTGCCACATTCTGACATACAACACCGATTCTCCTCTTTAGATCTCTTCTGTTTGGATTCATCTTCTCACCAAAGATCTCAATCTCACCCTTGTCATACGAAAGAAGTGAAAGAAGACAATTTATCGTCGTTGTCTTACCCGAACCATTCGGTCCCAGAAGACCGAAGATTTCTCCTTTTTTTATCTCAAGACTGAAATTATCAAGAGCAATAAGCTCCTTATATCTCTTAACCAGATTTGATATTTTTACTACCGTTTCACTCATTTGTCATTCCTCAACTTTCTGTGGTGTATTCTTTTCTCTTACTGTACCGAGTTTATCAAATTCATTTATCTTACGGTAGTGAAGAATGTAAATAATGCATATGACAAATGTCATATACTATATAAAAAAACGACTCTTATCACATTAGAAAAAGCGGACCGGAAATAATTCCGATCCGCCTTGAATATTATAGATCATATCTTCTTTTTTCTTCTCTGCTGTTTACCTGTCATCGCTACAACCTGTTTGGTCGGGAAGAACTTTGCGATCATACACACCACTTTCATCCTAAGAGTAGGAATGATTATAACACGCCTTCTGAACATCTGATCAATTGCATATTTAACACACTTCTTCGCACTTATTCCTTTTAATGCGAATTCAACAGATGCCACATCATTAAATTCCGTATCAACAGGTCCCGGACAAAGTGCTCCTATATAGATATCACTCTGTTCCTCTTCCATCTCTCGGGCAACAGCTCTTGTAAGACTAGTAACATATGCCTTTGTAGCATAATATGTAGCCATGTACGGTCCCGCAGGGAATAGCCCTGCCGAGGAAGCAACATTTAGAATGTATCCTCCACTAACTCTGGACTTAAGTCTCTGGAGCATAAGCTTCATAAGAAGATGAACTGCTGATACATTTACATCTATCATGGACAGTTCTTTTGCTGCGTCTGTTTCATAGAATCTGCCACACTCACCGAAGCCGGCATTGTTGATAAAGACTTCTATATCCAGACTTCTTGTTTCTTCCATAAGGCGTATGCACTCTTCGGTTTTGCCAAGATCCGCTTCAAAAACTATGCTTGGGGTTTTTAATATTTTCTGAACCTGTTCAAGCTTTCCGCGTCTTCTCGCTACCAATATGATCTTATAGCCCATAGCAGATAACTGTTTTGCGAATTCAAAACCCAGGCCACTGCTCGCACCGGTCACAACTGCATAAACATCTCTCATATCTTACTGATCTAATCCTTCTACTTCCGGCTTTTCGCCATTTTCGTCTTCATTTATCTCTTCCATCTTCACTTCTCCAGCTTCTGCACCTTCTGCTTCTGCTCCTTCAGTATCATCAGCCGAATCCTCATCAAGATACTCTGCTGCGATCTCACTGATAGATCCATCATCAATCATAGACTGAATAGCTGTGTTGATCTTGTCAAGAAGCTCTTTGTTACCCTTCTTTACAGCTATACCATACTCTTCTGCAACGAATGCATTTGGATCTTCTATTATCTTGAGACCTTCATTGTCTCCGATATACTTTTCTGCTGTAGCTGAGTCGATAACTACTACATCGCACTTGCCGTTAAGAAGCTCAAGGATTGTCTCTGAACCCTTCTTGAATGCCTCATATTCATAACCCATCTTCTTAACGCATTCCTCTCCTGTATAACCGAGAACAACTGCGATCTTCTTGCCTTTCATATCTGCGGCACTCTTAATGTCAGAATCATCTTTTGCTATCATTACCTGTGTAGCCTTATAGTAAGGTACAGAAAAATCAACAGCTTCTTTCCTTTCATCTGTTATAGTCATACCAGCTATAACTGCATCGACCTGTCCATTCTGAAGAGCAAGAAGGAGTGAATCAAACTCCATGTTATTGATCTCTGCTTCATATCCACACTGAGTTGCAATAGTATCTGCTATAGCCATATCGATACCATCAAAATTATCGATAACACCTTCGCTTGAAATGTATTCGAATGGTGGGAACTCTGCATTTGTTCCAAATGTAAGTTTTTCAGCATTTACATCATCTTCACCATTGCTTACTTCTTCCATTTCAACATTGACTACTTCCGCATCTTCCTTATTTCCACACGCTCCAAGTGAGAGTGTCATAGCTGCCGCTACTCCAGCCACAAGAATCTTCTTAAATAACTTCATAATATTCCTCCTTATATAACAAGTTACTTTTAGTAACCTTAAAACACCTTACTGAGAAATTCTCTCGTTCTGTCATTCTGAGGATTGTCAAATATTTCTGATGGTGTTCCCTGCTCTATGATCTGTCCCTCATCCATAAAGAGTATCCTGCTTCCAACTTCTCTTGCGAATCCCATCTCGTGAGTGACAACTACCATAGTCATTCCACTCTCAGCCAGATTCTTCATAACATCCAGAACCTCTCCTACCATCTCTGGATCAAGAGCAGATGTTGGTTCATCAAAAAGCATAATTTCAGGTTCCATAGCAAGAGATCTTGCTATAGCAATCCTCTGCTGCTGTCCACCTGAAAGTTGTTTAGGATACACATCAGCCTTATCCTCAAGACCTACTATCTTAAGCAACTCCTGAGCCTTGGCATCAGCCTGCTCCTGAGTCATCTTTTTAAGTTTGACAGGTGCAAGTGTGATATTCTTTCTAACTGTCAGATGTGGAAAAAGATTAAAATGCTGGAATACCATACCCATCTTCTGTCTTATCTGATTTACATTTACATTTTTAGCATTTATCTGATCATCATCGATCCAGATCTCACCGCTTTCCGGTTTTTCAAGAAGATTGATGCATCTTAAGAAAGTACTCTTACCGGAACCCGACGGACCGATAACAACTACAACTTCACCATCTTCTATATGCTCATTTATTCCTTTAAGAACCTCAACACCATTGAAGCTCTTATGAAGTTCATTTACCTTTATCATATGATTTATCTCCGTTATTTCTATCTGTTATCCGACTTACGAAGAGATTTTTCTATCTTTCCGAGCAATATCGTAAGTACCTTAATAATAACGAAATATATAACAGCTGTAGCCAGAAGCGGCATAAGCGCTTCATATGTAGAACTCTTTATGAAATCTCCCGCCTTCTGAATATCAACAAGTCCAACATAACCTACTATAGCTGTTTCCTTTATAAGAGTAATAAACTCATTACACATTGCAGGGAATATATTCTTTATTGCTTGAGGGACTATGATACTCATCATTGTCTGACCCGCAGTAAGTCCCAGAGATCTTCCTGCTTCAGTCTGCCCTTTATCTATAGAAAGAATTCCTGCTCTGATGATCTCGGATACATATGCACCTGAGTTAATAGAGAATGCAAATGCCGCTATGATCCACTTAGGAAGTCCGACAGTTGCAAATATTACAAAATACACGATCATCAGCTGAGTTACCGAAGGAGTTCCTCTGATGATATCTGTGTAAACCTTTCCTATTATATTAAGCACCTTATTCTTAGACAGATTACAGAGCGCGATAAGAAATCCTATGACCATACCAAGTGCTGCTGCAAGAAGTGTTATCTTGATAGTAACACCTATTCCTTCCAACAAAAGTTTGTATCTGTCATCTCTTATAAAACACTTTTCAAATGTCTCTGCAAAACCTGACATATATATGCTTGATAACAGCATCTCAAAAACCTCTCATTATCTATAATTAGAACTTACTAATAATTGCATAATTTCCCGTGAAAGTCAAGAACTGACTCTTCACAAAGGAAAACGAATAAAGTATAATGTTAAAGTCGTTAAAAAACTCAATCTACGTGGGAGGAATTTTATCATGCTAGAGAAAATCTTTAAACTTAAGGAACATGGTACCGACGCCAAAACAGAGATAGTTGCAGGTATCACAACCTTCCTTGCAATGGCCTACATTCTTGCAGTCAATCCGAACATTCTCGGAAATGTAATGAACCCAAGCGGTGTATTTCTTGCAACTGCTATTGCATCCGCTGTAGCAACATTTGTTATGGCATTTCTTGCTAACTATCCTATTGCACTCAGTGCCGGTATGGGACTGAACGCATATTTCGCATTTACCGTTTGTCTCGGAGAACTTAGTGACGTTGAAAATGCATTTACCATCGGACTCACTGCAGTTCTTGTCGAAGGTATCATCTTCATTATCATCTCTATCTTCAAATTCAGAGAAAAGATCATAAACGGTATCCCTACTAATCTTAAATACGGTATCACAACTGGCATCGGTCTTTTTATTGCACTCATTGGTCTGGTAGGTGCAAATATCGTAGTAAGCGATCCTTCCACTACCATCGCACTCGGAAGCTTTTCATCACCAACAGTTGTTCTTGCACTTGTTGGATTCGTTATCATAGCAATACTCAGCCACTACAATATAAAAGGCTCAGTTCTTATCGGAATCCTCGCAACATGGATCCTTGGAATGATAGCAGAAGCCTGTGGATGGTATCAGGTTAATATAGATGCTGGAATATACAGTGTATTCCCAAGTTTCTCAAATGGTCTTAACCTTGGAGGACTTGGAGACACAGCATTCAAGTTTAACTTCAAATGGGTTGGAGAACATCTGATCCAGTTCATCGCGATCGTATTCAGCTTCCTCTTTGTCGATCTCTTCGATACTGTCGGAACTGTTGTCGGTGTAGCAGACAAAGCCGGACTTCTCGATGAGAAAGGTGAACTTCCAAGAGCAGGAAAGGTATTCATGGCAGATGCCATAGGTACTACTGTAGGTGCATGCCTCGGTACTTCAACAGTTACAAGCTTTGTTGAATCCTCAGCAGGTGTTGCTGAAGGCGGAAAGACAGGACTTACAGCATTCACAACAGGAATCATGTTCATCATCGCAATCGTACTCAGTCCTATCTTCCTTGCTATTCCAAGTTTTGCAACTGCTCCTGCACTTATATATGTAGGCATGCTTATGTTCTCAAGTGCAAAGAAAATCAACTTTGAAGATGATACTGCTGATACAGCAAGTGCATACATAGCTGCACTTACAATGCCACTTACATATTCTATTGCAAATGGAATCATGTTTGGAGTTATCAGCTGGGTACTCATCAAGCTTTTCACAGGTAAAGCAAAGGATGTAAGTCCAGTTATGATGGTAATCTTCATACTCTTCGTACTTCGTATAGTAGCACTTGTAACAAACTTCCAGTAACAATACGAAACAGAATATATAACTTATAGGACAGGAGTGATCCTGTCCTATTTTTATGTTACTATTCACAAAACTGTCTTTTTTAGGTATAATTGTTGTGTTTTTTATTAATATCAATGGAGATTTTTTTATTATGAAAGTTGTTTTTGCTATGGATTCAATGAAGGGCTCACTCTCTTCACTTGAATGTGGAAATGCAGCCGCAGAAGGACTCCTAAGAGCGATCCCCGATGCAGAATACGACGTTCGTCCACTGGCTGATGGAGGTGAAGGAACTGTACAGGCTGTAACAATGGGCTGTAACGGTGTCTTTGAAGATATCACAGTAACCGGTCCTCTTGGAGATAAGATTGATGCCCGATATGGCATCATTTCTGACCCTTCCAAAACTGCCATTATAGAGATAGCCGCAGCTGCTGGACTTACACTTATACCCGACATAGATCGCGACCCCATTAAGACTACAACCTATGGTGTCGGCGAAATGATAAATGATGCCATAAACAAAGGATGCAGAAATTTTATAATCGGTCTTGGTGGCAGTGCAACAAATGATGCTGGTATCGGAATGCTCCAGGCTCTGGGTGCAAAGTTCTATGATGAACACAACCAGCCAATAACAGGCGAAAACGGATACCTTACCGGAGGAGATCTTGAATTCATCAGATCTATATCTGCTGAATCGTTTAACCCACTGCTTCACGAATGCAGATTCCGTGTAGCATGCGATGTTAATAATCCTTTATTCGGACCGAACGGAGCATCACATATATTCGGCCCCCAAAAAGGTCTCTTTCAATCAGAAATAGAGCTTATGGATAATTGGATGTCTGAATTCGCAGAGCTTACCACTCAGATACTCGGATTAGAAATCGATCCGGACTATCCCGGATGCGGAGCCGCTGGAGGTCTTGGGTTCACTTTCAAATACTATCTTG
This sequence comes from Eubacterium sp., assembly GCA_017539165.1. GTDB lineage: Bacteria > Bacillota > Clostridia > Lachnospirales > Lachnospiraceae > Eubacterium_Q. Next base: position 34,067 of record JAFYHN010000043.1, on the reverse strand, counting down.
GCAGCGAACTCGAATCTGGTAATAAGATAGTAATTGAAGAAACAGGACTCAAAAAATATATCAGTCAAGCCGACATTGTCGTAACCGGAGAAGGATGCCTGGATGCTCAGACTGCCATGGGAAAAGCCCCTATCGGCATCGCTCACATTGCCAAAGTTTTCGGTAAACCGGTTTTCGCACTGGTAGGTTCCGTTTCACCAGGTTTTGATGGCGAAGCACTTCCGGATGTTGATGCATACTTTCCTATTATAAGAAGACCATCAACACTCGAAGAATCTATGGATTCAGAAACCGCAAGAATCAATATTACTTCAACATGCGAACAGATATTCAATTTGATCCGCAATATTTCAAATCATGATATTGATTCAGACAAGGAAGATAAAAATGAAGAAGAAAACTTTTTTGACTAGAACGCTTGCACTGCTTTTAACTTCACTTATCACAGTCGGAGCTAATAGCCAAGTTAATGCGCAGCCTACAGAAACTGAATATGAGTCTCAGCCTCCTGAACATACAGAGGACCGTATTCATTATATAACACTGAACGGCGATCCAACCCAAAGCAGCGATTCAATTCTTATAGAGAGTAATGGTCATTTCGGTCTTATCGACGCATCAAACAAGACCGGTGATACCCAGTACGGGATAAAGATACAGGATTCTGCTTCAGGAAAAGCTGTAGTAAACTACCTTATGGCAGCAGGAGTTACACATCTTGATTTCATCCTTGTGACACACTCCCATTCAGATCACAATGGCGGAATTCCGGACATCGCTAAAGCAAGACTGCCTGAGACAATTACTACGACAACTTCCGAGACCGAGTTTGTTTCTACGAATACTATATTTCACAAGCCTGTAACCAAAAAAGAAACCAAAAAATTCAGCTTAATCGATGAGGATACAACATTTATATATAAAGGATATATTTCTAATCCTGACGAAGAGTTTCTTTTCAACAATGAAAAATACTTCGAAAAGGCAAAGAACTCATTAAAGGGTTCCAATATGCTTCGGGTAGACAAACCAACCTCCAGAACTATGAAAAAGCTTGGTGCAACTTCACAAAAGAACGGCAGTAAAGATCTGGATGATACCATCTCATTCAGATTTGAAGACTTCAACATTCAGCTGTACAATCTCCACTCTCGTTCAAACAGTGATGAAAATGCCAACTCGATAGTTACCTATATAGAAAAAAACGGAATCAAAACTGCTCTTATGGCAGATTTAGATGTATACCAAAAAACAGAGCAGCAGATAGCTAAGTACATAAAGAAAGATCACGGAAAAATAGATGTTATAAAAATTGGTCACCATGGCTTCGTAAGATCCACAAGCAAGGAACTTCTCGAAACTTTAAAACCAAAGATTGCAGTTGTTGTAACATCTACATCAAGTACAGATGACTATTCGCCTTTCTATGGATTCCTTGATAAAAAAGGAAAAGAAATGTATCGAACCGTCGATCAGACCGCAAATTCGATAGTTCAGGATATGACTGATACTCTTACTATGAAAACCGGAACAAAAAAGAAAGGAACCGTCGTTCTTAAAACCGACACTTCAGAAACAACCGAAGAATCAAGAAGAGTTAAAAACGGAATTACATCCAGGATAGTAACAAAAACTACAACCGAAAAGAAAATATCAATCAATTCTACAATATCATATTCAGGAACACCTAAAAAATGGGTACTTAAAAAGAAAAAAAGCAACTGGGCAAAATGGTACACAAATTACAACAAGTTCAAATGGGTATTCGTGGATAAACAGGGCCAAAACAAAACCGGATGGAATAAGATAAAAGGCTACTGGTTTGAATTCGATAAGAACGGAATAATGAAGACCGGATGGTCTAAACGTAATGGCAAAAAGGTCTATCTTCTGAAAGAAAATTACGGTAAACATCCAATGGGTTCCATGATGACAGGATGGTACGAATGTAATGGTAATTACTACTTCTTCAAATCAAACGGAACCGCTAAGACAGGATGGGTTCAGTACCAATCAAACTGGTGTTACTGCACCGATGGTAAAGCATATAATAAAGGCTGGAAAAAAATAGAAGACAGATATTATTACTTCGGTGAGGATTATTATATGAAGACTGGATGGCTTCAGCTTGGAGAAACATGGTATTATCTAGATTCATCAGGAGTAATGGTTGTCGGTGACCAGACAATAGACGGCGTCAATTATCACTTTGCTAAGGATGGACATCTGGAGCAATAATATAATCAAATCATATATTAATCTAATGAATTTTAAATCATAAAAATTAGCCCTGAGGCATAAACCTCAGGGCTATATTTTTATATTGAATTATTCAAATATCGAATTACTCTGACTTAGTTCCATCGTAAAGATCTACGAGACCCTGAAGGTGAGCAAATCTCTTCTTTGAATTCTCCTCTGCCATTGCGAAGAGCTTGTCAGCCTTATCCTTGTTAACCTTCTGAAGAGCTGTGTAACGAGCTTCTCCAGCGAGGAATTCCTGATAAGGAACTGTAGCAGCCTTTGAATCAAGGCTGAACTTCTTCTCTTCAGCAGGATTGAATCTGAACAGATTCCAGTATCCAGCATCAACTGCCTTCTTCTCCTCAGCCATAGCCTTGCTCATACCAACACGGATTCTGTGGTTGATACATGGAGCGTAAGCGATGATGAGTGATGGTCCATGATAGCTTTCAGCTTCCTTGATAGCCTTGATAAGCTGGTTGTAGTTAGCACCCATAGAAACCTGAGCAACATATACATAACCGTAGCTCATAGCTATTCCAGCAAGATCCTTCTGCTTGATCTCCTTACCACCTGCAGCGAACTGTGCAACAGCTCCTGTAGGAGTAGCCTTTGAAGACTGTCCACCTGTATTTGAGTAAACCTCTGTATTGAATACGAAGATGTTTACATCCTCTCCTGAAGCGAGTACGTGGTCAACTCCACCGAATCCGATATCGTATGCCCAACCGTCACCACCGAAAATCCACTGTGACTTCTTAGCAAGGAAATCCTTATCCTTAACAATAGCCTTAGCCTCTGGAGAATCTACCTTCTCAAGAGCAGCTACAAGAGCGTCAGCAGCTTCTGTGTTGCACTCTGTGCAGTCATATGTCTCGAAGAATTTATCTGCAGCAGCCTTAACCTCACCGTTTGTCTCAGCTACAACCTTAACCTTCTCTGAAAGGCTCTCACGAAGAGTCTTCTGAGCAAGATACATACCGAAACCAAATTCAGCATTATCTTCAAAGAGTGAATTATCCCAAGCTGGTCCCTTACCTGCCTTATTTACTGTATAAGGTGTTGAAGGTGAAGAGTTACCCCAGATTGATGAACATCCTGTAGCATTTGAGATGTACATTCTATCACCAAAGAGCTGAGTAATAAGCTTAGCATAAGGTGTCTCACCACAACCAGCACAAGCTCCAGAGAACTCAAGAAGTGGCTGTCTGAACTGTGATCCCTTAACTGTAGCAGCACCAAACTTAGCAATAACTTCTTCCTTATCTGGAACTGAGATTGCATAGTCGAAGAGATTCTGCTCTGCCTTAAGAGCATCATCAAGAGGCTTCATCTCGATAGACTTTGTAGGACATACATTTGTACATGATCCACATCCAAGACAGTCCATTGTAGAAATTGCAATGTTGAACTTGTACTCAGGCATTCCTGTAACATCCTTTGACTTGAAGCCAGCAGGAGCTGCAGCAACTTCGTCCTCTGTAAGAGCAACTGTTCTGATAGCTGCATGAGGACATACATATGAACAAAGTCCACATTCTACACACTTATCTGGTGTCCAAACAGGAACTGATACAGAAACACCTCTCTTCTCGTAAGCTGCTGTACCAGATGGTGTTGAACCATCCATGTATCTTGCAACTACAGATACAGGAATTGTATTTCCTTCCTGAGCTGAAACCTTGATCTGAACATCGTTTACGAAATCCTGCTGTTCCTTTGTACCATGTGTAGCTGCAGGATAATCAAGACCTTCATCAACACCGTTCTTCCATGAATCAGGAACATCTACCTTAACTACTGCATTAGCACCAAGGTCGATAGCCTTCCAGTTCATCTGAACAATATCATCACCCTTCATTCCGTATGACTTCTTAGCAGCAGCCTTCATATGCTCGATAGCTTCTGCCTCAGGAATGATTCCTGTAAGCTTGAAGAAAGCTGACTGAAGGATTGTATTGATACGTGTAGGTCCCATACCTGACTCGATACCAAGCTTAACACCATCGATTGTGTAGAAGTTGATATTGTGGTCAGCGATATATTTCTTAACCTGTCCAGGAAGGTGCTTATCAAGTTCTTCTCCTGACCATGGGCAGTTAAGAAGGAATGTACCACCATCAACAAGCTCTTCAACCATATGATACTTCTTTACGTAAGCTGCATTGTGGCAAGCTACGAAATTAGCCTTATGGATGAGGTATGTTGACTTGATTGGCTTATCACCAAATCTAAGGTGTGACATTGTGATACCACCTGACTTCTTTGAATCATAATCAAAGTAAGCCTGAACATACTTATCTGTATTATCACCAATGATCTTGATTGAGTTCTTGTTAGCACCTACAGTACCATCAGCACCGAGTCCCCAGAACTTACAGCAAACTGTTCCTTCTGGTGTAGTAACAAGAGCTTCACCTGAATCAAGTGAAAGATTTGTAACATCATCGAAGATTGAAAGAGTGAACTCTTCCTTCTCTGTATTATTGAATGCAGCAACGATCTCTGCAGGAGTTGTATCCTTAGAACCAAGTCCGTAACGACCTCTTGTGATAGGTGTATCCTTGAACTCTGTTCCACGTACAGCTGCCATAACATCGAGTGCAAGTGGCTCAGCGATTGAACCAGGCTCTTTTGTTCTATCAAGAACGATAAGCTGCTTAGCTGTCTTAGGAATAGCTGCGATGAACTTATCATTAACGAATGGTCTGTAAAGACGAACCTTTACAACACCGACCTTCTCGCCCTTAGCTGTGAGGTAATCGATTGTCTCCTCGATTGTATCGCATACAGAACCCATAGCAACGATAACCTTCTCTGCATCTGGAGCTCCGTAGTAGTTGAAGAGCTGATAATCTGTACCAAGCTTAGCGTTAATCTTCTCCATGTACTTCTCAACGATAGCAGGCATATCATTGTAAGCAGGATTGCATGCTTCTCTTGTCTGGAAGAATACGTCAGGGTTCTGAGCAGATCCCTTCTCGCATGGATGATTTGGATTAAGAGCCTCAGCTCTGAACTTATCAAGTGCGTCATATGGGAAGATATCTTCGAAGTCTTCATTTGACCAGCAATCGATCTTCTGGATCTCATGTGATGTACGGAAACCATCGAAGAAGTTTATGAATGGAAGTCTTCCTTCAAGAGCTGCCATGTATGCAACTGGTGTAAGGTCCATAACTTCCTGAACAGATGACTCACAGAGCATTGCACAACCTGTCTGACGACAAGCGTAAACGTCTGAGTGATCACCAAAGATATTAAGAGCATGTGAAGCTACGCAACGAGCAGATACATTGAATACGCCCGGAAGTCTCTCACCTGCTACCTTATAAAGGTTAGGGATCATAAGAAGAAGTCCCTGTGAAGCTGTGTAAGTAGATGTCATAGCACCTGCAACAAGTGAACCGTGAACTGTTCCGGCTGCACCCGCCTCAGATTCCATCTCAAGAATTTTAACTGTGTTGCCGAAGATATTCTTTCTTCCGGCTGTTGCCCATTCATCAGTATGTTCAGCCATAGGTGATGAAGGAGTGATAGGATAGATAGCTGCACAATCAGTAAATATATACGATGCATGAGCTGCAGCTTCGTTACCATCCATGGTCTTTTTGAATCTTGCCATTTTCGTGATTCCTCCTAAATTATTCTTTTTATAGGGTTCAAGACCTTTGAACCTGCCACGTCCATTTTTCCTCACTTTCAATAAAGCGCACAAAAAACAGGCGCAAAATGCTATCCAAAATAATAACATAAAATGTGGCACTTGTGAACAAAGAAAAGTCTCATAAATTCTAATCTTTATTATATTTGTACAATGTATATTAGTTTCCTCTAACCAATTTCCGATAGAAAACCCGGAGCATTTCACTCCGGGTCAGTCTCTACTTAGCTCTTTGATCAAGTCTCGAAAGAACATCTAGAAGAACTGCTACTTCTTTCTCTTTCGCAATGTTGAAATATCTCTTAAATCTCTGAGCATCTTCCATATTATCATTAATAGAAATCTTTATCAGAAGATTTCTCGCTGCCAGTATATTCTTCACAACCTCCTCATAGGTTGATAGAATCTCTTCATCATAATTCAGGTATTCATTTTCCATAAGGTACTTGATTCTCTCGTACATAAGAACCTTATGATCATACATTACATGCAATGCTCTGACATCAAAATCCTTCTCTTCTTTCGCCAGCTGTTTCATGACCCTGTCATAAACACGGTCATACACTTCGACTCCAAATGTGGTGTCATTAAAACGGTTTCTCATCATTCGGAAATGATTCTTGGTATCCTGGGAATTCAGATACTCACGAAGCGTATCCCTGATAAGAGTAGTATCAACATCATAATAAACTTCATTTGTATTCTTAAAGAGAACATATAATCCTCTCGTTCCCTTATAATCATCCTTAAACATATGATCCTCAGCGGCCGATATCACCTCATAGCCTTTTCGGACATCTTCAAAGGACAGTTTGTTATGAGCATATTTGTCTTTAAAAGTGAAGTCGCCAACATAGAATCCTTCACCCTCTATATCATATCCGTAGATAAACAGTTCATGCGGGAACTTATATCCCACATCCAGATTACTGAGGATCTTTGCCTCATCTATAACAACATAAACATATCCCCCAAGGTCGATAGTTTTGATTATAAAATCGATTATATCTCCACAATAGCTGGATATCTGTTCTTTCGTCATAAGTGATGCTATAAGATACGGACACTCGGTGAGCGAGCTGCTTCCAGGCATAATATCAGCAAAGAGCATATCATCTCCTGTAAATATCTCTTCAATATTATAGCATCTAAGCTGTATATAATTGCTGTAAATCCATTTCTTAGCATTATCATCTTCTGACAGGATCGAGAAAAGCGTCGCATGCCACTGCCAGGAAGTAATGATAGGATTCCTAGTTACAGGTAGTCGTTTCTTTCCGCTAGCCATAAGTAATACCCCCTTAATTCTTATCAAGTTTCGAGATGATTACAGTTGCCAGATCATTAAATGTCGGATACTCAGCCAGTGAAAGCTCATAATCCGTAAATGATATATCAAACTTCTTTTCAGCAGAAACTATAAGCCTTATGATAGAAATCGAATTGACGCCGTATTCTGACACGATATCCTTATCCATATCTATGTCATCCAGCTCAGGCATCACTTCACTGATCAGCTCCTTAAGGCCTGCTCTTACCTCATCTTTCCCCATATTCATACCCCTTTCAAAAGTCACGAACAACTCCGTATAACTAATTTCATTCTACCTTGTAAGGGTATAAAAATCAACTTAAAAAGGGATATAAAATCCGTATAAAAAAGCGCGGACCCAAGGGTTGCCGGTTCCCTAAGATCCACGCCGAAGAGGATAATGTCTATTTTATTTTAGTTCTGTTACCACATCATCATCACCCATGATCACATGGTAAGAACCTTTTTTCATTCCACTGGTCGTGAAGAACACAGAAGAATAATCTTCACTTGGACTTACAGCCAAGAGTTCATTTGAACTATCATCAGTTATTCTTAGACTGTGTCCCGCAGGAATAACCTTGTCCGAAGTTGCATATATATAGTTCTGTCTTGAACCATCATTTACAACCTCTGACACCTTTGATCTTCCCGTTGCTATAAGTGTACCTCCATTAATGTAGAGTCCACCTAACGCATCGATAGTACCATCGTCATCCTCCGCTTTACTTGAAAGGATCAGATTACCTCCATCTATTATAACCGCACCGTTTGAATCCAGGCAGTCACCCTCTGATAATAATGTAAGGTTTCCGTCTTTGACTGTGAGGCAAGGGGGTTCATCTCCTTCTCCATAAGCATTCATAGTGTCATCGATGGCATTTATCATTATATCTCCACCATTTATTAAAACATTATGTCCCTCAAGTCCTTCACGGCACCGCGTTATATTCAGTTCTCCACCACCTATGGTTAGATCAGTTGTAGCATGGATAGCATCATCTTCACAGGTCACTGAGATATTGGAATTCTCCTCATAGAAGAATCCTTCATCAACATGAAGTCCATCAGTTCCTGATACTAACGTAAGTTTTCCATCAGATATCCTGAGAGAATCATTTGCTGTGATCGCTGTTTTTTTTGCTTGAACAGATAGTTCAATACCTAGAATCTTGATATCATTCTCACTCACGATACCGTACTTGTAACCACCGTTTACATCAAGCTTTCCGCTTCCATGGAATACAACATCATCTCTACTGTATATAACAGCATTCGCACCCGTCTCATCTGTATATTTTTCTCCTGTATCGGAAAATTTATTCACACTGTCAGCAGCGCAATTGATAAATGTTTTGTCTGCTTTTTTCACGAATAAAACTGCTCCATCTATATTTGTGAGCTCCACCGAATCCAAAACCAGTTCAACCTTGGATGCATTATCTGTGTCAACCACTATTTCGGCATAAGGACTATTTCCCTTTAGAATAAATGTCCCTTCTTTGTTGATCATCAATGATACCTTACCACTATCTCCAGTCGAAACCTTAGCAGTCGATTCGTCCAATCCGCGATAATCAATGTCTGCTTTGTCACCAATAAAATTCACAACAGCAGATTTGTTTTCATCAACAACAGCATTTCTATCACGATCGGTAAAGTACTCATTTCCGCCGGTCGCCTCTGCCATATTTACAGAACATCCCGTCAAAAGAAATGTTGCCACGATCATTAAGTTTCTTAAATGTTTCTTATAACTCATCAGGATGCCCCTCTGCTCTGGAAAGTAATATCTCAAGATTTCCGTTCTTTTCTCTTATTTCATCAAGGAATTCTTTTACGCTCATTGCTGGTTTAATTATAACTTCATAGTCAAGCTTGAACATAGTACCCATATTACAGCTCTTTACCTGAACAAGCTGACTTCTGTCCAGATACTTTTCGAATATTTCCGTAAATCTTCCTTCGAAATCAAGGTCCTCAGGAATAGTTACCTTAAGGTTTCTTGACGCCTCATCCTTGCCACCGAAATTCATAAGTCTAAGTACCAGATCTATGATTGATATGAATACCGCAAAGATAAGTGCCAGGGTAATGTAACCCATACCGGTCGCCAGTCCGGTGGCCATGGTCAGGAATATACTCGTTATCTCCTGTCCCCTTCCTGCAGCAGATCTGAATCTTACAAGTCCAAACGCTCCGGCTACTGCAACTCCTGTTCCTATGTTTCCATTTACAAGCATTATGATCATCTGTACTACACAGGGCAGCAGTACCAGACTGATTATAAAACTCTGACTGTATGTATGCTTTATCATGTACGCTCCAGCAATTACAAGTCCACATATAAGTGAAACGCAAGTTGCTGCAGCAAAGCTTGCTAATGTTATCTTTCCATTTTGAATAATTGTGCCTAAAACAATATCACGCATACTTCTTAATTCCTTTCATATGTCTCTCATTTTCTAGCAATTGGATATAGCCATTCCCGTATTTTGAATACGAGGTCTTATATATTTGTAGCTCACTGAGAATTCTTGCTATCTCAATGGGCATAGCTTCCGATATTTTGATTTCCATTATTCTTTCATCATTTCTCAGAAGAGGGTTTCCGTAGCCTCCTTTCGTCAAATCCAGCTCCGTGTTTCTCCATCTGATATTCTTGTCGAATGTTATTCGAAAATCAGGATTTTCTATTCCGCGGAATGCCAGTCTGTCATATGACACCATCATTCCAGGTCTTAAATCCTTATAAAGATCAAGCATACTGTTGATCTCATTTTCAATCTGGACATCAGTATATGCACTCTTTCCAATTATTGAACGATTGTTCATCTCCGTAAATGGAATGCTGTGATCGAGATGCCACTTGGCAACTCCATACGGAAGACTTATCCTCCGCTTGTATACAATACCGTCATACTTCTTTTTAATCTCTACAAATGCACTAGTATTTTCATTCGGCACCTTGTAGGTTCTCAGTCGCAGCTTTTCCTTATATATAGGTTTACTGAGCGACTTTCTTATCAACCGATAATCAGGAGTATCATAATATATGTTATATATTCTTGTATCTCCATATTCATCCGGTTCGATATATTCGCTTAATCTTTCCAGAAGGGCTTTGTACTTGTTAGCAGGTACCGAATATTTTATCTCAACTCGTGCAAAGCTCTCTTTAAAACCACCATTTGTCATTTTTTCATCCCCTTTTAAGATGACCAGTTATGTCTAATAAATTCGTGCCATCTTATAACGTATTTCTTATAAACCAAAAAGTCTTTTTACAATTTCCATTACTACTTCGCAATCGCCATAAATCATAATATATACCTCCTTTCGCATCATTTTTTGTTCAATATATCCAATTTATTGCCGCATATCCAATATATATTTATCACTTTATACAATCAACCCATTTGTTACAAGCGGGGGTATTTTTGTTACTAGCGGGTTTCTTTGATGTTATAAACGGGCTCCAAAAATGTTATAAACGGGAAATGATAATGACAAAAAAAATGATACAAAGGCCTCCTCCTTTGTACCATTTTTATCTTATTGGCAGTTCAATCTTTAGTAACATCATGTTGTCATCGTAGACCCATTGGACCACTCCTCCATTTCTTTCGACAACATCTCTTATTTTTTTTACCCCAAATCCATGACCGGGTTCTTTCTTTAATGACATGAGTGCTTTATCCTCCGGCAGTGCAGAATTATTTACGTCTATATAAAGCATCTGCTCATAATGTGATATCTCAATCTTTAGTTTCTTTTTTCCTTTAAACTTTTTAAGCGCCTCCTGAACATTATCCATGATGTTCGACATAAGCGTACACATATCTACATTATCCATCCTGAACTGAGATGGGATCTTCCCTTTTACATCACAGACAAAATCCTCTTCACCGGACATCTCGCTCAGAACTTTATTTACAAATAAGTCCGCTATCTTATTTCCCACAGAGATAACATTTTTAATCTCATATTTACTAAATATGCTATCTATGTATTTGACTATCTCACTATCACTATGCTCAGAAGCAATACTTTTTATCAAAATCATATGGTTATTAAAATCATGCCTATAACCTCTAAGATCTCGTTCTCTTTCTATCAAAGCATCTACATACTGCTGATTAATATCCAGAAGTTTACTCTTATATTCATCTATTGCCGTCATCTGTCTGATTCTGGTAATATAGTATAGTCCCATTGTAACCAGAAATGCCGTAACTGCAGCTACAATGATACTGATTACAGATATAAACTCGGATAGTCTGCTTTCAGCTTCTGCCCGAAACATGATCTCAAGCATTCCAACCCATATATAAAGAATGAATGACACCATGAATACTCCAGCATTCATGATCGGTTTAAATGACATTATAGCTTCATTCACTGTTTTATTGTATTTGCGGCTCAACATCGCAATGATCACAATCAGCAAAAATGAGATCGCAGTTCCTAAATCTGACATTATAGAAGCTGGAACTCTTAATATCGTCAGACCATTTATTACGATTATATCAAATATAGATATAAGCGTAGTCACTACCATCGCAAATACAGTTTTGGGAACTAACTTACCACTGAAGAATATGATTGGAAAAACAAATAACCAGATAGCTTTGTATATCGGCAAGTTAGTCGGATCATGCACAGCCGCCCAAGGAAGAGCAACAGTCGGATATAACACAACAAGATAAACAAAAATATTCTTCCTGTGCTGAAATCCCATAACAAAATGGAACACCAAGAATATTTTTAGTGACTCAAGCAATCCCCACAAATAAACAAAATAAAGCTCCATCACATATACCCCGCTCGCTTTCTGCTAAAATCAGAAAACTCTTTTCTGAATGAAGGATACCGTCTTTTCGATATCTTTATTTTATCATTTCCCAAAAAGGCATATCTGCTTCCGTCCAGTCCTGCATCTATCCTGCTGACATACTTTAGATTGATGATATAGGATCTATGCGCCCTGCTAAAATTCAGACCCGTCAGTTTTGTTTCCATCTCTTTCATTGTCGCACGATACAAAACTTTAGTGTCGTCATTTTTGACTATATCCACATATACACCATTTGACTGAATATACTTAATATTTCTTACATCTATAGTTCCGATGAAGCCAGTAACATTGCCCTTTCTGGTAAGAGCTTTTTCCATATACTTAGGAAGCATTCCTGATATATCGGTTTTATCTATAAATCCCATAACATTTAAACCGAATGATTCCGGCATATGTGCCGTATATCCGGAAATAAAAATAATTATTATATCAAGTTCATTCTCCTCGATATAATTCTTCACCTCGATGCCGCTATCTTCTCCGAGCTCTATATCCAAAAGCAATATATCAATATTCGAAAGCTCTTTCATAAGTGCACGCACATTACTGAATTCATGAATATCAAACTTTATATCACTACTTTTAAGGATTTTTTCACACTCTGCTTTAATCTCACGCCTGCACCCTCTGTTGTCATCGCAAACTGCTACAATCAATTGTCTTTCGCCACCTCCTATAATTAACGTTAATATACAAATATTAAGTATAACAGAAAATCAGCACGAAAAAAAGCGGAACCGACTTTTTTCGGTTCCGCGAATATATATATGAGTAAATAAACGATTACTCAGCAGCCTGTCCTGAGAACTTATTAGGGTTAAGTTTAAGTCCAGGTCCCATTGTTGAAGCGATAGTAACGCTCTTAAGGTACTGTCCTTTTGCACTTGAAGGCTTAGCCTTAACAACTGCATCCATAAGTGCCTTATAGTTATCAGCTATCTGCTCAGCTGAGAAAGAAGCCTTTCCAACTGGAACGTGGATGATATTTGCCTTATCAAGTCTGTACTCAATCTTACCAGCCTTAACATCTTCAATAGCCTTAACAACATCAGGAGTAACTGTACCAGCCTTAGGATTTGGCATAAGTCCCTTAGGACCAAGTACACGACCAAGACGTCCAACAACACCCATCATGTCAGGTGTAGCGATAACAACATCAAAATCAAGCCATCCTTCATTCTGAATCTTTGGTACAAGCTCTTCTCCGCCTGCGTAATCCGCTCCGGCTGCAAGTGCCTGATCAACCTTATCTCCCTTGGCAAAAACGAGGACCTTTACTTCTTTACCAGTTCCGTGAGGAAGTACAACTGCACCACGAACCTGCTGATCTGCATGACGTCCATCAACACCAAGCTTCAAATGAGCCTCGATTGTTTCATCGAACTTTGCATTTGCCGTCTTTTTTATAATCTCTGCAGCCTCTTCAAGGTCATAAAGCTTGTTCTTATCAACGAGCTTGATAACCTCAGCATATCTCTTGCTTTTTTTCATTATTCATTACCTCCCAATTAGTCAACTACTTCAACGCCCATTGAGCGAGCAGTACCTGCTATCATACTCATAGCTGTCTCGATTGATGCTGCATTGAGATCTGGCATCTTGATTTCAGCTATTTCCTGTACCTGAGCCTTGGTAATCTTAGCTACCTTCTTCTTGTTAGGCTCACCTGACGCCTTCTGAATACCTGCTGCCTTCTTAATAAGAACTGCTGCAGGAGGAGTCTTGGTAATGAATGTGAAACTTCTGTCTGCGTATACTGTGATAACTACAGGAATGATCATATCACCCTTATCAGCTGTTCTATCGTTGAACTGCTTTGTGAAATCAACGATATTTACACCATGCTGACCAAGAGCAGGACCAACCGGAGGTGCCGGTGTTGCTTTACCTGCAGGTATCTGTAACTTGATGTAACCTTCGACTTTTTTAGCCATTTTTTTATTCCTCCTTTGTGGTATGTAGCGGGGTGTCGTTCCCCTTCCACTTATATATCAACTCTTATAGAGTTAATAACATAAATTATAATTTCTGGATATCATCCAGACTGATCTCAACATCTGTTGAACGACCAAATATATCCATATCGATCGTTACAGACTGCTTTGTACGACTTATAGTCTTAATCTTTCCAACAGTTCCTTCCCAGGCACCAGCGATAACTTTAATAGTATCACCTATTTCAACATCGATAACAATATCTGATGTCTTAACGCCAAGCTTTCTCATCTCAATCTCTGTGAGAGGAACTGGTTCAGATCCAGGACCAACAAATCCTGTAACTCCTCTGGTATTTCTTACGACATACCAGGTAACGTCGTTCTTTATCATATGCACAAGAACATATCCAGGAAAAATCTTCTTGGACATAGTCTTCTTAACGCCGTTTTTGACCTCAGTAACGTCCGTAACAGGAACCATTACTTCGAACATCTGATCCTGAAGCTTTCTATTCTCAATAGTCTTCTCGATGTCGGCTTTAACCTTGTTCTCATAACCTGAATAAGTATGAACAACGTACCAGTGCGGATCGTCGTCGCCCTGTTGTTTTATATTTGCTGACTTCTTACGTGGAGTTTCAGAAACTTCCTCTTCAGGTGTCTCTAAAGCATTCTCTTCTTCAACGCCTGACACTTCCGGATTAATATCCTCAGGAGTTACTTCACTCTCTAAATTCATTTCATCTGTCATATTATCACCGCCTACATAATGAACTGAAGGCCCATTTCGAGCAACCAGTCAATTATTACAATAATAACACCAATGAGTATAGCAGATACAAGAACAACTGCTGCTTCTTTAAACAGGTCGTTTCTCTTCGGCCAAGAAATCTTGCCGAACTCTGCTTTCAATTCTTGAAACCAGCTTCTTTTAAGAGCAGGTGATGCTTCTTTCTTTTCTGACATAATAATCACCTCGCTTAATTATTTTGTTTCTTTGTGCATTGTGTGCTTCTTACAGAACTTGCAGTACTTTTTTGTTTCCATTCTATCTGGATGTAACTTCTTGTCCTTTGTAAGATTATAATTACGCTGCTTACATTCTTCGCATGCAAGTGTGATCTTAACGCGCATGGATCTCTACCTCCAATATTTAAACTTATAACAATTTAACCTATTGTTCTGCACGTAGATAGGGTAACCTTAAGGAGTGCCGGCTGGGATAACCGAAAATGCACACCAAAAGAAGTGCGTACAGAAACGCAAGTGTTAGGATAACATAGTAATACAAAAGAAGTCAAGGGAATTTTTCGACTAATTTCCGATTATCCCTTTAACAATGAAAATAACCATTACAAGGAGTCCGAGAACTATCCTATATATACCGAACACCTTGAAGTTATTCTTCTTTATATATCCCATAAGGAACTTGATAGCTACTACAGATACAAGAAACGCAACCAACATTCCGAATATAAGTTCTACAAACTCCATTGCAGAGTAATGCATTCCAAACTTTATAATCTTTATGAGGCTCCAGCCGAACATGATCGGTATACTCATAAAGAAAGAAAACTCTGTTGCAAGACGTCTTGAAACTCCAAGAGTAAGGCCTCCAACTATCGTAGCTCCCGATCTGGAAGTTCCCGGAACTATAGCCAACGCCTGAAACAATCCGAGTTCAAGTGCATCCATATATGTAAGGTGACTGAACTTAGTCTTATTAGTAGTTCTTCTTTCATTTCTGTTTTCCACAAGAATAAAGAGAACTCCGTATACGATAAGCGCAACTGATATTACAAGTCCGTTATGAGCATATTTTTCCATCCAGTCATCCAAGAGAAGTCCAACAATCGCAGCAGGCATCGTGGCTACTATAACCTTTACCCACATGCGAATGATAGCTCGGCTTATTCCTACCTTTCCTATCCTGATCTCATTCTTCCATCTGGCATCTTTTCTCTTTTTACCTTTATGGATTATGACTGGCACTTTGTTGTCTTTAACAATTCTAAAAGGCCACAATCTGCTCCAGTACATATAAATGACTGCAAGTATAGCACCAAGCTGGATAACAACAAAAAACATTTCTTTAAATTCAGGTTTCGAGTTCAATTTGATGAAATCATCCACCAGAAGCATATGTCCGGTACTGCTTATAGGCAGCCACTCAGTTATACCCTCTATGATACCTAAAAATATGACCTTTATTAATTCAAGAAAAACCATCACGACCCCCGTATAATGATTTAGGTGTCAAAAGACACTTCTGACACCTCATGACCTATGATAACATTACAAATCAATATCTGTCAAAGAGATAGTTTGTCGTATTCATCTGTTACGTGTTCCACATCACCTGAGCAGATAATCTTTCCTTTATCAAGAATTATCGCCTTGTTACATATTCTTCTTACCTGTTCGGTATTATGAGAAACAAACAATACCGTAACACCTTTATCCAGAAGCGACATCAGTTTTTTTTCACTCTTCTTTCTGAACTTTGCATCTCCTACAGAGAGCACTTCATCAAGAATAAGCATATCAGGTTCAACGATCGTTGCTATAGCGAATCCAAGTCTGGCTTTCATTCCCGATGAATAGTTTTTCAGTGGAACATCAATGAATTCTTTCAGCTCAGAAAAATCTATGATCTCCTGAAGCTTTTCATCGATAAACTTATGACTGTATCCGAGACACGCTCCATACAGATATATGTTTTCAAGTCCGGTATACTGAGGATCAAATCCCGCCCCCAGCTCTATCAGAGGAGCTAGTACCCCCTCTCGGGTAACACTTCCAACTGTAGGTCTGAAAACACCAGCTATAACTTTCAAAAGAGTAGACTTACCGGCTCCATTATATCCTAATATTCCTAAACGGTCTCCCTTTTGAAGTTCAAATGACACATCTGACAGTGCCCAGAACTCATTATACTTAAGCTCATTCTTCATTAAAGCTATAAAGTATTCCTTGAGAGAATCATGTTTTTCTTTACTAAGGTTGAACTTCATACTGACATTATCAACCTTCAGAACAGCATCCTGCATAATATGTCCTCTATATCTCCAAGATAAACTTATCTTCGTTCTTTCTGAATACAACCACTCCGATCACTGTCATAACAAGTCCGAAGAAAGTTGCATATGCGAAATATTTAACATTGATCATATTTCCAAAAAGAGCACTTCTGAAACTGTCTATAACACAGAAGAGCGGATTGTACTTAAGTACAAAACTCCATCTGCTATGAAGAAGTTTCTCTGCTCTATAGAATATCGCACAAGTATACATTATAAGCATGAGCGCAACATTCCAGAGATATTCCATATCCCTGAAGAACACTCCTACTGTAGAGAGCACCAGTCCGCAGCCCATACTCAGAAAAAGCAGAACCAAAAGAACCGGAACAGCCTGCACAAGGTATACTGTAGGGAATACTCCCAACACCATAGATACAATAGCCAGTACGATAAGTGAGATCAAGAATATAATATAATTAAATAGTATGGATGACACCGGATAAAGAAGTTTTGGTACATAAACCTTCTTTATAATAGAACTGTTAGCTCTTATAGACTTAAGTGCCGCTGTTGTAGATTGTGAAAAGAATCCATACAGCAATCTACCTGACAAAATATATACTGGAAAACTCTTACTTTTCTCGCCCATAAGTGTTCCGAAGACAATAGTCAGAACTATCATTGTGAGCAGAGGTTCCAGAAGAGACCAGAGAATACCGAGATATGATCTTCTGTATTTTAATCGAATACCTTTTTTTATAAGTTCGGAAAGAATGAATCTATTTTGTGCAAATGTATCTCTACCCATATGTGGTAGCGCTCCTTATTCCTTAAATACGACCGAATCTGCCGATTCGAAAAATTCGTTTTTATATTCTTTATAAAGCTCTTTATAGCATGCGAAGTTAACAAGCCAGAACTCATCGTTGTTATCATACACGCATGTCAGGTAAGAGTAATCCGTTCCAGAAACCTTTCTGTTATACTCAAAATACATATAATTAGCTCTGGAATTCACCTTCGGATTCCCCGGGATGTTGTTAGCTCTTATATAAGCCTCTGCATAGTCCTGTGCAGAATTAGCTTCGAGTCCGCTCTTCTCTATATCTTCCTTAAATGATCTGACTCCCATAGCTATACCATCAGGACTTGTATAGTACCAGGTGGCATTTGCAAGAGTTGCCTTCTGATAATCCTTTGAAAGGGTTATCTCCATCCCTTCGTTTTTTATGGTTCTATATCTAGAACCACAACCAGTAAGAGACATCATAAAAAGAACCGCCATCAAAATGAACGCATTCTTAAAAAACTTTTTTTCGCATTTATTCA
The DNA here is from genome assembly GCA_017539165.1 of Eubacterium sp. Lineage (GTDB taxonomy): Bacteria > Bacillota > Clostridia > Lachnospirales > Lachnospiraceae > Eubacterium_Q. The sequence goes on along the minus strand of JAFYHN010000043.1, from coordinate 15,700 downwards.
TATCTTTCTCCGAGTAATCCATTTAACAGAATCTTTTTTCGCACATAATCTGTTATCAGAACACAATTATAACATAAAGAAAACCTGACTAAAAGTGATATCGTCAGGTTTTCTTTATTCATATTATACTGAATCACACATTACTTGATAACGCGAACCCATCCTTCTGGTCCTTCTATCCTGCACATCTGAATGCCTGTGAGTGTGTCATATAACTTCTTAGTCGTAGGACCCATCTCATCCATTCCACTTGGGAAGCAGATCTCTTTACCGTGATCAACAACCTTTCCAACAGGTGATATAACTGCAGCTGTACCGCAGAGACCACACTCATCGAATGATGGAACTTCATCAAGGAATACTTCTCTCTCTTCAACTTCCATTCCAAGATACTGAGCAGCAACAACCTCGAGTGAACGACGAGTTACTGATGGAAGTATACTGTCTGACTTAGGAGTGATAAACTTGTTACCTTTAATAAAGATAAAGTTTGCTCCGCCTGTCTCCTCTACTTTAGTTCTTGATGAAGGATCAAGATACATATTCTCATCGAAGCCCTTGTTATGAGCATCTACGATAGCATGAAGCGACATAGCGTAGTTAAGTCCAGCTTTGATATGTCCTGTTCCATGAGGAGCTGCTCTGTCGAAATCACTTACTCTGATAGTGATAGGCTTAGCACCACCCTTGAAGTAAGGGCCAACAGGTGTAGTAAGAATTCTGAACTGATATTCATCAGCAGGCTTAACACCTATAACTGAATTAGAACCAAACATAAAAGGACGAATGTAGAGAGTTGCACCTGATCCATATGGTGGAACCCAGTCTACATTTGCTTTTACAACCTGTTCTACTGCATCTATAAATCTATCTACAGGGAATGGAGGCATCTCGAGTCTCTTAGCTGTATCTACCATTCTCTGTGCATTAAGGTCAGGTCTGAATGTTACAATATGACCATCCTCTGTTTCATAAGCTTTGAGTCCTTCAAAACATGACTGTGAATAATGAAGTACACAAGCACACTCGCTCATTGTGATAGTGTGATTATCTGTAAGCACACCGTCATCCCATGCTCCATTCTTATAATTTGAAACATAGCTCTTGTCAGTCTCCATATATCCAAAGCCTAAAGAACCCCAATCGATATCCTTCTTTGCCATGATAACAACTCCTCTCAAAAATGATTAACTTCTTCAAATTTACCCCTCATTATTTAGAATGTCAAGTAAAAACATATGTTTCTTTAAAATAATTAAGTTTTCTAAACTTATTTCATACAGACTTTCATATTTTACATTAATATGGTAGAATGGTGACGCTATTCATATAATAAGGCAGCTGCATAATTCAGCTGCTTGATAAGAAAGAAGGATATTCAATGTATAAAGTTGATTTTAAAAGTCCTGTACATGCTCATTTTATAGGCATTGGCGGAATAAGCATGAGTGGACTTGCAGAGATTTTGAAAAACGCCGGTTTCACAGTATCTGGTTCAGATATGAAAGAATCCGATACAACAAAAGTTTTGGAAGAACGCGGAATCAAAGTATATATAGGACAGGTTGCCTCTAACATAACTGACGACATCAGCTTCGTAGTTTACACGGCAGCCATCCACGAAGACAACGAAGAACTCATAGAGGTTAAAAAGAGAAACATACCTCTTCTCTCCAGAGCAGAGTTCCTCGGTCAGCTGATGGATAACTACAAATACAGTGTAGCTGTTGCCGGTACTCACGGAAAAACTACTACTACATCCATGATGTCTCACATCATGCTAAATGCCAATACAGATCCTACTATATCCATAGGAGGAATGCTCGAGGCAATCGGAGGAAATATCCGAGTAGGTTCATCAGACTACTTTGTCACAGAAGCTTGTGAATACACAAACAGTTATCATCATTTCAGACCATATGCAAGTATCATACTCAATGTTGATAACGATCATCTGGATTTCTTTAAGAATATCGAAAATATCGCAAGTTCATTTGCAACTTTTGCAACCAAAACAGTTGACGGCGGAGTTCTGATCGTAAATGGAGACATGCAATACACCGATCAGATTCTGGATGCCGTAAAGGATAAAAACATCACGAAGATTACATTCGGAAAAAATGATGGAAATACATATCAGGCTAAGGACATCACTCTTAACGAACTCGGTCAGCCTACTTATACATTATATATAAATGGAGAAAACAAAGGACAAGTATCTCTCTCAGTTATGGGAGAACACAATGCCATCAACTCACTATCTGCTATCGCAGCTTCCGAATATATAGGTATCGATCTTGATACTATAAAGGAAGGACTCAGACTCTGCCATAGTGCAGACAGACGTTTCCAATACAAGGGAACTACTTCAGAAGGTGCAACCATTATCGATGACTATGCTCATCATCCAACTGAGATTGCTGCTTCTCTTGCAGTAGCTAAAGCAGTTGTGAAGAATGAACTCTGGGTTGCATTCCAGCCTCATACTTATTCAAGAACAAAGGCACACCTTGATTCATTTGCGGAGGCACTGTCAGTTTGCGACCACGTTCTGCTTGCTGATATTTATGCTGCAAGAGAGCTTGATGACGGCTCTGTCTCGTCAAAAGATCTTGCCGAAAAACTCCAGAAACTTGGATGTGACGCAGTGTATCTCGGAGATTTCGAAAGCATTAAAAAATATTTTAAAAATTCTTGCAAAAACAATGACATGTTAATAACTATGGGAGCCGGAAATATAGACAGTGTGGGGATGGAGCTCTTGAAATAGTGAGTTATCAACATATCCACAAAATGAATTTTTATATTATGTAAACCATTGTGTTATAATTATCAACATGGACAAGGGACTTTTCGAAAACCGTAAAGTCCCTTTTTTCGTACCCTTCTCAGAATGTTTTGTCACATATCAACATCATCAACATTTTCAACACACCACATATAATGCACAGTGAAGCCACATGTGTGTTTGCAATTAAATCCTTCTTCTGATACAATGCATTAGCAGTCAAAAATTGCATAAATTATGAGAGAAGGTTTTGAACTAAATGGACACAATTAACATCGCCTCAGAAGAGGATTCCTATACAAGTATTTCCAACAATTTTATTAAGTATTATATGACAGATGCAAACGGCGATTTTGTTAAGCTTTACCTGTATTTATCGATGCTTTCGGCAGCAGCTGAACCTATCTCATTCAGCAAGATTGCAGACCATCTTAACTGCACTGAGAAGGATGTATGTCGTGGCATCAAATACTGGATCAAGCAGGACGTTCTGAGACTCAGTTATAATGACAAAAAAGAGGTTACAGGAATCATCCTTAAGACGCTTAAGAAACCTGATATGGATATCACTTCTGAACTTAAGGTTGTTGACTTCACTCTTGCTCAGTCCGTAAGAAAGAGCACTCAGAAAGAAGAATCCAAAGAAATCGAAGAGATAACAAAACCTGCAGATGTACAGACGGAAGCACTTAAGGCTCCTCGCAAGAAGCAGCCTTCTCCAGAAGATCTATCTGGCATGCTGCGCGATCCAGAGATTCACGATCTTATAAATGAAGCTACAGCTTATTGCAACAGAGAGCTTGCCCAGAAGGAACTTAATTCACTTATATATATAAAAGATCAGCTTGGATTCTCATTTGATCTCTGTGAGTATCTTCTTGAATACTGTGCCGAGATTAAAAAGACCAGTTTCAGTTACATTGAGAAAGTAGCTAAGAACTGGTATGAAGAAGGTATCTCTAACAGAGACGAAGCCGAAGAATATTCAACAAGATATCTGACACTTTACAGCAGAATTCTCAAGACACTTGGAATAACAAGCCGTTTCTCTCCTGCTCCGGTTGAGAAGAAGTTCATCGATACATGGACCAGAGATTACGGTTTCTCAGATACCATAATCATAGAAGCGTGCAACAGAGCTATAACAAGCAAGCCTCATGACGCAAACTTCCCGTATGTTAACGGAATCCTTGAGAAATGGTATAAGAATAACGTTCACAGCTTATCAGATATAGCTGCTCTTGACGAATCACATGCTAAGAATTCAAAACCGGCATCAAGACAGACTGCCGAAACAAAGAAATCAAAAACAGATAAGCTCAGACAGCTTGAACAGTTTTATCTTAACGAAGGTTAGTAATGATAGTAAAAGAAATTGAAAGCATAGATATAGTATCTCATCTCAGCCGTATACGTTCCAGAAACGAAGCACTTCACAACAGCCGAATTGATGAGATATATTCCAAGATTCCGGAAATCAAAAATATAGATGATTCTCTATCTGATATAGCCATAACAGAGGCTAAGAATCGTCTTATGGGTAACCCTAAAGATGAGGCTTTAAGCGAAAAGCTCAGCAGCTTATCCCACAAGAAGAAGGAACTTCTCAGAAGCAATGGTTTTCCTGAGGATTACCTGGAACCGATATTTAACTGTCCTGTCTGCAAAGACTGGGGAGAAATAGACGGAAAGGTATGCTCCTGTGTTCGAAATCTGAGAATTTCCGAGCTGTATAAACGTTCCAATCTGAAGAATATTTTTGAGCGGGAAAACTTCTCAACTTTTTCACTCGATAACTACAGTAAGGTTCCCGATTCGAAAAGAGGCAGGTCTCCTCATGAAAATGCCTCACATATTCTTAAAAAAGCCAAAACTTTTGTTGATAATTTTGATAAAGAACATGGTAACATATTAATATACGGTAGCACGGGACTTGGAAAAACATTTCTATCCAACTGCATAGCAAAGGCTCTTCTTGATAACGGACATTCTGTTCTGTATCTTTCAGCAAATGAACTCTTTGAGGACATTTTAAGTACCTATATAATGTCCCATTCAAGATCATCTGCTCTGGAAGCCATTTACAATTATCTGTACAGCAGCGACTTACTGATAATTGACGATCTGGGAACAGAGGTTATGTCCAGTTTTACAAGATCTCAGCTCTTCGAGATTATAAACAAGAGAATGCTCAGCAATCTCTCAACCATAATCACGACCAATCTTGATCTTGAAACGCTTCAGGACAGATATACCGAACGCGTAATGTCTAGATTTGCGAAATCCTATGTTCTGTTTCCACTCTTCGGAGATGATATAAGATACCGTAAACACCTGAACAATATGGAGGAAAACCACAATGCCTGATCAAAGTAAACTCATCACAGTACCTGACGGAAAGCTCGGAATTATCGCTCTCCAAAGCAGCGAAAAATTAGGAGCAAAGGTGGATGAATACCTTGTAAAGTGGCGCAACGAACGCGAACACATCAACAAAGACCAATTACTGTTTAACGGTTACACCAGGGATTCTTATCTACTCAAATCATGCTGCCCGAGATTTGCATCCGGAGAAGCTAAAGGTACACTTCGTGACTCTGTAAGAGGAACTGACCTTTACATCCTTGCAGATGTTACAAACACCGGAATCGAATACAACCTCGGTGGTCGAATGGTTCCGATGACACCTGATGAGCATTATGCAGACATAAAAAGAATGATTGCTGCAAGCGCAGGAAAAGCTCATAGAATAAATGTTATCATGCCATTTCTGTATGAGTCCAGACAGCACAAGAGAAACAGCCGTGAATCTCTCGACTGTGCACTTGCACTTCAGGAACTCGTTGCCATGGGAGTTTCAAATATCATAACATTTGATGCACATGACCCAAGAGTACAGAATGCTATTCCAACAGTTGGTTTCGAGAACCTGATGCCTACTTATCAGTTTATCAAATGTCTCTTAAAGTCAACAAATGATCTTGAGCTCGATAATGAGCATATGATGGTTATAAGCCCTGATGAGGGAGCTATGCACAGAGCCATCTACTTCGCAAACCACTTTGGCGTTGACGTTGGTATGTTCTACAAGAGAAGAGATTACACAAGAATCGTTAACGGAAAGAACCCTATCGTAGCTCACGAATTTCTTGGAGATTCAGTTGAAGGAAAGGACGTTATCATCGTTGATGATATGATAGCTTCCGGAGAAAGCATGCTTGACGTATGCAGACAGCTGAAGAAGAGAAAAGCTAAGAGAGTATTCTGTTTTGCTACATTTGGTCTCTTCACAGCCGGACTCGAAGTATTTGACAAGGCTTATGAAGAGGGTACTATTGATAAAGTTATATCTACAAATGTATGCTATCAGAATCCGGACCTCTTTAACAGAGAATGGTACAGTTCAGCAGATATGAGCAAGTATCTCGCAATAATCATCGATCACATGAATCATGATTCTTCAATCAGCGAGCTTCTCAATCCAACAGAAAGAATTCAGGCAAGACTTAACGAATATAGAGAAAAACATACAATATCAGATAATTATGACAGACCTTCAATTGGTTAATCATCAATACGTATGTAAGATTATAAAAGCCGAGAGTGATCATCACTCTCGGCTTATTCTTTGCTTATTTAATAATCATCTGTACATCAGAATCAGTTTTTACTTAGTAACCCCAAGATACTCTTCAAGGCATATACCGCTCTTATGCATTTCAGTAGCTTCCTTGACACCAACATATCTCAGATGCTTCTCTTCTGAAGTAACTCCAGTGATAGAAGATTTATTAGCAGGATATCTCACGATAAAACCATATTTATAACTATTATCCTCAAGCCATTTCCACAGCTTCTTGTGAACGTCTTCTTCCTTATCGCCTTTTTCCTCTGTATTTTCTTCTCCCTCGTTTTCTCCGTCTTCTGCTTCGTCTACTTCTTCATCTTCCTCGTCTTCTTCTGATTCAGATTCCTCTTCTACTTCTTCAGCATCAACATCGATGGCCAGGCCTGTCTCGTGCTCGTTTGTACCTGAATCAGCTACAAACGCCTTAGCTTCCACCTCAGCCTGTTCCTGAGTCTTTCCTTCCTCAACGAGTTCGTCTATCTTCTCTTTAAGCTGATCTTCCTGATCCTTGAATTCTATATAAGATGAAGTTATCGTCGGTGAAAAACCTGCCGCTCTGGCATCATCGAACATTTTCTGCAGATCAGGATATATTCTGCTATCAACCTGGTGACCATTTACCAGTTCTGTAAATTCCGGTACCTTAAAATCTTTTGGAAGTTTATGAGTCGCACTTACATATATCAGATTCCATGGAAGCGCATCTGTGTCTGTTGCCTTCTTTGCTTCCATTTCTTTTTCAATAGCTTCTAAACGCGCAGCCTCTTCACTGGCTTTCTGTCTCTCAGCCTCTTCAGCGACAGCCTTTTCTTCTTTTTTTATCTCAGCAGCCGTGAGCCCTGCACTTACAAGTACTGTGACAAGTGTTATGGCTATTGCCGTAGTCCATATAAATCTAAAATATAGTCCGTCTCTTACTGTTATAAGTCTCCACCTATGCTTTAACCATTTAACAAATTCATTATTACCCATAAATCTCTCCACATACTGTTAACTACCTAAAACCTCGCCCATTCTTACTGGTATCTCAAGGTTTTTGTCTACATTCTGCATGATATCATCTCTGAGTTTCACTTTTCCCTTCGGAACAAGAACTATTATCGTAGAACCACCATACTCAAAATGTCCTTTTTCCTCACCGCGTCTTACTTTTCTTGCGCCGCAGAACTTATTAACTATCCTGCCCACCAGCATAGCACCGACTTCCATCTGAACGCATCTACCGAAGTTTTCCGTATCGATAACAGAATACTCTCTGCTATTCTCGACAAATACCGGATACTCTTCCAGAGCTACAGGTCTTACCGTATGGTAAACACCTTTAATCTTTCTGTCTCTGTATTTACGCCCTGAATCAAAAAATATATATCTGTGATAATGATTCACACAAAGTCTGAATACTAATGCATATCCATCATGAAAACTTGCAGCGAGTTTTCTGTCACGAAGAAGTCTGCTGACAGTGAATCTGCTCTGTTTTATATTCAGGATACTGCTGCCGCTAATTCTGGTAACACTCAGAAGACCATCGCATGGTGATATCATTTTACTGCTATCCATTTCTATTGGTCTGAGTCCAGGCTTGATCCTCCTGCAGAAAAAGTCATTGAAGCTGTCTACTCTATCCAGAATATAACAGCCCTTATCAATCTCATTTTTCTTTGCAAAAGGCTCTATAATCAGTTTTGATATTTTTGAATCCAGGATCATTCCTGACAGATCCGACACCGGCTTACTTATAAGCGGTCGAAGCAGGATTCTTCCTGGTTTTGTTTTGTATAAAAAATCTAGTATCGTCATAACAATAACCTCTATAACGAATACCGGGCACTATCCCGTATATGAATTAAATGCAATTATATTAGCTACAAACTCCACTATTCCAATAGCTATTATCACAGCCACGCCAATCTTACCAGGCTTTCTAACTTTGACATTAAGTACAAATGCTATCGCCATCACAAGCATGATGATAAAATAAAATATAGTAAGATCCCATCTACTATAGAAATGCAGGACCATTACCAGTGGGAATACAAGAGCTGACGCAGTAACAGGAAGTCCTATATAATAAGTAACCCCTGTTCTTTTCATCTCTTCATCTCTCATATCGCATGTTGCATTAAAAAATGCAAGTCTGATAAGCGCAGCAAGGATATAGAATAATGCGATCACAAGAAGCAGTACGAGCACAGAAAAACGTCCCTCATAATCTCTTCTTCGAACGACCTCTGTAAATATTCCTTTTATCCTAAGCTGTGCCAGACCAATAGAAACAGGAAGGATTCCAAAGCATACAAGATCTGCCAGTGAATCAATCTGAATTCCAAAATTCTTTTCGAAATCAGTTCTATCTTTCTTTGTTCTTGCAACCCTTCCATCAAATGTATCAAGTATTCCTGAAACCATAAGGAAGAAGATTCCTATCTCAGGATGTCCTACACCTGTGACAGAGATAATTATACCTAATACACCGGATATAAGCGACAAATAAGTAAGAATAACGGTATAATTATATACTCCTATCATTTCTTTTTCCTCCCGATCATATATCCAATCAAAGTAATGATACCGCTTATTGTAACACATATATAAAATGTTATTCCGCGGCTGATTAGTTCAACACTGTAAGCCATCTGCTCACCCATAACCCTGTAAAATCCATCGATCATAAGGTAATCAGATATACCCATTCCACCCGGAATAGGAATAAAGTTATATCCTATAGTTATAAGGCACTGTTTAGAGAATACAGTTGCCATCTTTCCTGTCTCTCCACCAAGAGAACGATATATAAACATAGGCACCAATATCTGTGAAGCCCTCTGAAGGAAATTCCAGATAAATGCAGCGAAAAGAATCCTCTTTCTTCCAGATATCATATCTGAGCAGGCCTTGTAATCATTTTCAGCTTTCTCGATACGAACCAGTATCTTATCCTTTTCTTTAACTATGCCTTTATTATATAAGAACCTGACTATTTTTGAAAGAGGCGTAAATATTATTTCTTCTTTTTTTAATAAAACAAAAAATAACAGCGACAATATCGATAGTGCTATGAATCCCACAAGGATCAGAATCTTTGAGATCTTTCCGAATTCCATAAAAGCCCTTGGACTTACAAAGATTGCTATAACACCAAGAACAACTATTGATATAGTGTACATCATAAGATTAAGGACAAGTGTCGCTGTAGCCATTCCTCCAGGAATCCCATCTCTCATCATGAAAAATGCACTAGCAGGCTGTCCACCAGTTGCAGACGGAGTAATAGCTGAGAAATAAACATCCGATGTACTGTACACGAGACCCTTGAAGATTCCTTGCTTAAATCCCGCATGCTTCAGTATAGAACGTATAGCTACTCCCTCAAACCAGACATATAATGCAGCAGCTATAGCACCTATGATAAAAAATAACTTATCAGATGAAGCAATGGTGCTCATCAGCATGCTTAATGACATATCCTTATTCAGTTTAAGCATTATCCTGATAGTCAATACTGCAAGTAAGGATGAAAGAATAGCCCATATAATGTTCTTATTGATAAGCTTTAATTCACCCTTTAACCTGTCACGAACAAAGAAGTATAATACAGCTCCTATCAATACCCCTGTAGTATTCATGATAAGGTCATCTATATCCGAGCATCTTGAGTAGAATACAAGCTGGGTAATCTCTATAAAAAGAGAGAATCCACCACCCGCCAGAACAGCCTTCCATACTTTGTCCAGCTTCTTAAAACAGAACGGCCAACATACACCTACAGGAATGAACATAGCTATATTACCTAGAATATTTATCAACCATTCATCATATTCATCAAACATATGAATTATCGGAGTAAAATTAACCATGAACGGCAATATCTTATCCGTATTTAATATCAGCGTGTCTACATGTCCGTTCTTTAATTCCAACGGAAAATATACATATCTTACGATAACTACTATACATATATAAACAGTCAGAAGTCTGAGTTCCCTAATAAAATCAACCTTACGATTTATAATACCAAACAGAATTCGGAGTAAAATCCACATAACTGTGATAAAGATAAGAGTATCCTTATACGTTATTTCTATCACAAAACCTTTCATCAGAGTAAAAATCCTTTCATATCATACAAACAGCGATTATACCATGAAAATTAATCAAAAAAAAATACTTTATTATATTTTTGTGGAAACTCCTTTAAAAAAACATCCTGATAAACAACTTGAAAAGGGATAATCCAATGGCCATAAGCCACTGAACTATCCCCTTAAAACTCTCTCCCACATTTCGGGCGGATAGATAATTATTCTTCTTTGTTCTTCTCTATCTCTCTCTGAGCAACTTCATCAGGAGCCTGCTCATATCTTGCAAATTCATAAGAGAATATTCCACTTCCTCTTGTTGCCGAGTAAAGCCTTGTATCGTACTCAAAAAGTTCAATATATGGGATATCAGCAAGTATCTCCTGATATCCATCATCTATAGGATTCATTCCAAGAACACGTGCACGACGCTTATTAAGGTCACCCATGATATCTCCTGTGAATTCATTTGGCACAACTACTTTAAGCGAAGCGATAGGCTCCAGAAGTACCGGGCTTGCCTCCATGAATCCCTTCTTAAATGCCTGTTCGGTTGCAACCTTGAATGCAAGCTCCGAAGAGTCTACCGAATGATAACTTCCATCGTATAGAGTAACCTTTACTCCTGTTACCGGATACTTTGCAAGAGGTCCACTCTTTACAGATTCTGCGATACCCTTCTCAACTGCAGGGAAGTAATTCTTAGGAACTGCTCCACCTACAACTGTCTGCTCGAATACGTACTGAGTTTCCATATCTCCTGATGGTTCGAGAATGATCTTTACATGGCCATACTGACCGTGTCCACCGGACTGTTTCTTATACTTGTATTCGGTATCAACCTTCTTCCTTATCGTCTCCTTAAAGCTTGTACGAGGACGCATAAGGTCGATATCAACTTTATACTTCTCAGCCAGAACATTCTGTACTACCTCAAGGTGCTGAGCACTTATTCCATACAGAAGAGTCTGACCGTTGTCGCTGTCATTTACATACTTAAGAGTAAGGTCTTCCATGCAGAGTTTTGAAAGAGCCTGGGATATCTTATCCTCATCACCTTTATTTTTCGCCATATAACGTCTGAAAACATAAGGCTTGGAAATAGCAGTTCTGAGATAAGTTACCGGATTCTTCCTTGTCGAAAGCGAATCTGTTGTCTGACTATCTGATAGTTTAGCCAGAGCACCGATATCACCGGCATGAAGCTCCTTAACTTCTTCAACCTTGTTACCGCGGATGGTATAGAGCTTACCGAGTCGCTCATCGGTATCGCGGTGATAGTTGAACAGAACATCTTCCGGTTTAAGAACTCCGGAATTAACCTTGATAAGCGAATACTTTCCAATATATGGATCCGCTATGGTTTTGAAAATGTAAGCAGATTTTGGTTTTGAGAAATCATAATCCGCTTCAAATACTTCGTTGGTTGTAGTATCTATTCCCGCACATTTACATCTGTCGGGACTAGGGAAATATTTTATAATATCAGCCATAAGAGTAAACATTCCTCTGGCCATACTGTTTGAACCCATAAGAACAGGAACAACATCACCTGCACACACGCCTACGCGAAGTGCCTGTCTGATCTCATCCTCAGAGAACTCATCTCCTTCAAAGAATCTGTCCATGAATTCTTCACTTGTTTCAGCAACCGCCTCTAACAGTGCATCTCTGCAGATTGTAAGATTCTCCTGTGAATAATCAGGAACATCAAACTTGTCGACCGTTCCCTTGTCATTCCATCTCTTAGCTTTCTGCTGGATTACATTTACGTATCCCACGAACTGTTCATTCTCTCGAATAGGAAGATGGAAAGGAGCTATTCTCTTTCCGTACATATTCTGAAGATTCTGAACAACCTCTCTAAAGCTGGCCTTGTCATCATCCATGTTGGTTACGAAAACCATACGTGGAAGTTTCTTCTTCTCACAAAGCTCCCATGCACGCTTTGTTCCTGTCTCGATTCCTGCCTTACCGGAAACTACGATGATTGCAGCATCGGCAACCGATACAGCTTCTTCTGCCTCTCCGATAAAATCATGAAATCCCGGAGTATCCAGAATATTTACCTTATACTCTTCCCACGGAATAGGTATTACAGACGTTTTTATAGAAATCTTTCTCTTGATCTCTTCTTTGTCGTAATCACTTACTGTATTACCGGCATCAATCGTCCCCATACGATTCGATAGTCCTGAAAGATATACCAGAGCCTCAGCAAGTGATGTCTTACCACAGCCTCCATGACCAAGCAGTACTACATTACGTATTTTGTCTGTAGTATATACATTCATATAAAATACCTCCTTTTAAGTATACGTATTATGCATAACCCAACCATGTTCTATTGTACCATATATACAAAAATTTCCATAGCACTAATTAAAAATAGTCAATTTGCACAAAAAGTATAAGGAGGAAATATATCAGAAGCTGTCCGCCGTGTATTTCAGGAGATAATCTTCTCCACTGTCAAATATCGCCGTTATCGCTTCCTGATCAAAAGGAATCTTCTCATCAAACGGTGTTCTTCCCACATGATCTGTTTTAGTATCGATCATAACATCTCCATTTTCTTCAAGATTAGGAACTGCCGAAAATGTAAGAGCACCTATTTCAAGGTCTTCCTGATGTATTGCCTGACATGAACTGTTAGTCCTTGTGAAACCAATTACTTTAACATTCGGATACTCGCCCATCATATATGTCATATCATCTCCTGCACTTACTGTCAGAGCATTAACGAGGAGGATGACATTTCCATCAGACCATAGATCTTCACCCTGATAGATATTCGGCGCACCCTTGGTATATCTTCCATCTTCTCCACGTTCATATGTCGCCGTATCTTCGTTAATGACAGCCGAGTAGTAGCTGACATGTTCACCTTCAGGAGCAAAGAGCTTAGCGATTGACTGAACAAAGTAAGGGCTTCCGCCTCCATTTGATCTAAGATCGAATATAATATTCTTAACTCCCTGAGACTTAAGATCTGCAAGTTCTTTCCTGAGAGTCTCTTCCATCTCCGTATAATCTGTTCCTGAGTAAGTCTCCTGATTGTAAATCATCTGACTTATACGGATCATGTATGTAGTATCATTTACCTTCTGCCATTTGAGATTAGTTATATTAACACCTTGGTCTATCTTTTCTATCGTATCAAGAAGTCTCATTGTATATATTCCGAGACTCGGTGCTGATACAGTTTCCTCCTGACCGGCTTCATTTAAATATGTAACAGATGCAGTCGGGGCTGTATCATGAACCGTTCCGTTCTTACTTTTAAGAACCTCTCCCGGAACATATGTTTCTCCATATTCCATATCCTCACCAATACCGGCAACATACATAGGAAGATAGAATTCTTCGTTCTCTCTTACCGGATACTGTTCCATATAGTATCTTACTTTTTCAAAGTACTCATCAATAGGCCTGCCATTCCATCTAGTTATCACGGTTCCGTTTTTTATCCCCGCATTCTTCAATGTAAGTCTGTCAACCTCTGCAGTTTTACTTATGAACTTGTCTTTCACCATATAGTATCCGATGTCGTCATGGGTATCGTTATCTATCGTATAAGAATTGTCGTAGCCCTCTACATTTACTGCGACATACTCACCCGTAGAAAGCTTAGCCAGTGAAAGGCCGTAATCGTTCCCGTAAGCTCTGCAAAATGCATCTCTGCCTTTACCCTCATCAGCAAAGTTATATCCCACATGTCCATCGTAGAATTCTCCGCAAAACTGACGCCATAGCTTATAATTCTCCACATGATCCTGGTCTCTGTCCACCTCTTTGAAAAGAGGCTTATACTTCGCATAAAGCTCATCCCAGTTTATCCCCTTCTCCTCAGTAAGCACGTAGTGTTCTTTCATCACACTAAATGCCTTCTCAAAATCGCTGTAAAAAACCAGTCTGTGATACCCACGAGAAAATGATATAAGAACGAGACTCACCACTATCAGTGCAGCAGAACATCCCACCAGTATCTGCTTAGACCTGACAAACCTTTTGTCAGAAGAATCATTTCCCATAAAAAGCCCTATAAGCTGTAGAACTGCGCCTGCGTAGAAGCCTATATAATGAACATCAAATCCTTCGCATAGCAGCATGACGATCATCACCAAAGTAGGCGCAGTATAGAGAAGCCGCCATTTATTCGATACATATTTGACCGCCACCTTCGCCACTATAAACAGAAGCACCATCATGGCCAGTTCTATTATTGCTAATATATAATCCATCTCTTATTCCTTTCCGATCAGATGATATTTTACTTGTCATCTTTAGCTGAGTTCATCACGTCTGAAAAGTGCATAACCCAGGAAAAGATAAAACGCTGTCAAAGCTAGCGACACTACTATCGTTCCTATCACCATCTCTGAATTCAGACTACTGTTATATGACGAGTATTCGATGATTCCTTCAACAGGATCAGTATTGTATATATTCCAGCTGTCAAAACTTGTGAGCATTTTCATATTGTAGATGCTGATATACACATTTGCCTTGTTCGTCAGCTCTGCCATAACTATGCTTGCTTCCATGATAAAGAAACCTATCGCCATCATCGCATAGTGATTCTTTACAACAAATGTGATCACAACCAGAAATGCTGCCAGCCTCATGTAAGGAAATATCAGCAGAAGATATCTTGATACCACATCTCCAAGAACAAGCTTATTGCCCCAGCCCGCATAAATATTTCCGGCAATAAGCGGAATAAAACTGATCACGAGACATGACACAGAAGCTGCAATGATCGCAAAGAGGCTTCTTGCTAAAAATATCCTCTTCCTGGAATGTCCGGAAAGGACTTCATAATTAGCCACTTTATCCTTATAATCTTCCCCACAGATCACTCCGACCACCAGCGCCAGGACGAATATCGGTATTTCATATACAAGAGCCCCCCCATCAGCAAGCATACCACTAGTTTTTCCTGCTCCTTCTCCTGTATCAATATTTATTATGGCGACAAAGACATATAGTCCCAGAAAAAGCAGATACATTCTTAGGAGCAATTTGCTGTGAAGTATTTCATATACGATTGATTTAATAATATTTTTCATATTTATAACCCGTCTTTCCGCGAAAGACACCGATGGGGTCATGAAACCCTCTTTTCTTTCGCTATCTAATCTATTTTCCTTCTGTTATTATCTTCTTATAAGACTGACACACTACAGAACACGTGGAGGTGAG
>JAFYHN010000042.1 GCA_017539165.1 Eubacterium sp. | reverse complement strand
GTCAGGCTACGATTTCGCTATCCCTTCTTCTCGCCTACACCTCACGGTGTAAACCTTGGGAGTCGCTTTGGGGTTCGTCGGCAACTACGCCCCTTGTGGACTTTCACCACAGACTGACGGCATGCCCGTCATACTTAAAAAGCTGCAGCTCTTTATGAACTGCAGCTTATATTTTTATCTATTTCGGTTCTTTGTATTTCGTCCCTTATCTCGATTATTATTTGATGATGGAGTTTTAGCTACTTTTTCTGCATTATCTGGCAGAGTAGGAACAGTCTCTCCTCTTAAAAAGGCTTCATGCTGTGCCTTTGTGAATCCCTTCAGATCAATCTTATTAGAACTTATCATTTGTACAAGTGTAGTGATCTCCGGATCAGCTTTGATACCTTTTTCAAGTGCATCAAGTTTGATGAGGAATGATTCCTTAATAGGTTTTGCCTTATCATTATTATCAATAATTACAACGCCAAGACCATCCATACGAATTCCACCTGACATTATTGGTTCACCCTGTCTACCAGATGTAAGAGAATTATGTGAATGTCCGTCAAGTATAAGATCGATTGGATTTTTACTATTTTCATAAGCTTTAGAAATGTAATTGTACATATCTATACTTCTATTGTTTTCAAGATACTTATTTCTGCTTTCCTTTAATTTTACTCCCAAATGAGTAACTGCAATAATAGTATCTACTTTTTTATTTTTTAAAGCTTCAACCTGTTCCTTTGCTATCTTAAACATTGGATTAGGATTTTTATCAGAAACCTCCGATTCTCCAACGATAGTTGTTCCTTCTAATTTTCCTTTTTGATTTCTTGTTTCTATAGCTGTCAGTCCAAAAAAACCAATCTTTACGTTTGGATTATCTTTATTCTGATAAACAAAATTAGGTGCATAAGCAAGTCCATCAGCTCTTGTTGAATCATTGCTATATATATTTGCACTCATCACCTGGAAATTCGCATATCCAAGATTATCCTTTAATTGTGATGCCCCGAATTCATATTCATGATTTCCTATAGTAGCATAATCATAACCCATAGCATTCATGACGGTAATTGCACCAAGTCCTTTGGTATCATTCAAATATTCATATTCCTTTGGTGCTTCCGGCTTTTCTTTATGTTCTTTGGCATAACTGAAATCACCACCATCAATTAAAACAACATCTGCACCCTTCTTCTCCAGTTCTTTTTTTAGAGATGCTACATTAGCGAGCTTTATCAATGCTCCATGAACATCCGTTGTATGAAGGATAACGATTTTGTTATCAAGATTTTGGTTCAAAAGATGATCAACTGTTTGATAATTGATTTGATCCGCCGAATAAATATCTTCGTCTTCTTCTGTAGTCTGTTCAGACTGTTTAGGCTGTTTATCCTGCTTAGTCTGCTTAGACTGACCAGATTGTTTTGATTGTTTAGCCTGTGTCATAAGTGGATTAAAACAGAATCCTAAAACTGCCGCTAAAACAATCGCCAAAATAATTGACATGACAGATTTACGAGTTTCGTGTGTCTTCATTTTCCTATCCTCCTATTTACTTCTTTTATGAATTTAGTATATAAAGCCCTAACTTTACCAAATTCACGTGTTGTATAATAACGTTTGGATAGTAACACACAAATGTAAATAAAATGTAACTGAAGGATTTAATCTATCTATTCCTTTTTACTCTTCTTCAGCTTCCATTATCGGCTTAAACTTGCTGTCTCTAATCAGGAAAAGACCAAGTAATATAGATACTACCGATATAAGAATTGACTTGATAATGATATGTGAACCAAGCCACTCACCGATAAGAACATCCATGTCTGATCTATTTGCATAAATGTATGGATATACCATTAAGCTAAGATCAAAAAGGAAATGAAGAATTATATTTCCCCAAAGATTTTTAGTTCTTGCATAGAGTGCTGCCAAGAAGAAACCTATTCCTATAGCGTATATTATCTGTGCATATATTGGTATCGGATTAACTGCATTATCAAGATTGCTCAAATGTAATAATCCAAAAAGGACTGATGAGAGCGACATAGCAACTATGTATGAAGCTTTACTTTTTCCAAATGCCTTTCTAAAAAATGTGAACAACAGGCCTCGGGTCAATAATTCCTCACGAATTCCGGCACTTATAAACAAATTGATAAGGAATAATGCTATAGCGAATCCTTCCATCTGAGGTTTTCCAAATTCTTTTACAGCTTTATACATATTAGTAATAAAATAGTATGCTGTTACAGCAGTCATCGTGCCACCGATAATAAATGTATCTCTAAAGCTTTTGAATGAAAACGCAAATACATTTTTCTGTCCAAAGGTAACAATTACGATTGCAAGACAAAGTATAATAACACCTAAAGTTATGATTGGTTCAAATGGCGAATCCTGTAGATTTAACCATTGATCCACTTTAGCTGGCAGTATTGACATAAGTACAAATGCTAGTGCTATTCCGCCTATATATTTTACTATTCTCAAAAAACTATTCATCTTTTTTCTCCTTAGATCTT
Organism: Eubacterium sp.; assembly: GCA_017539165.1. Classification (GTDB taxonomy): domain Bacteria; phylum Bacillota; class Clostridia; order Lachnospirales; family Lachnospiraceae; genus Eubacterium_Q. The sequence continues at coordinate 43,600 of JAFYHN010000042.1, read as the reverse complement.
CCTAATTCCTACCACAAGATATAAATGGTATATGTAATTTTTTAGATCATATGTCGCGCAACATATATTTTTAACAATATTATATATGGTATAGTATTGTTTACAGTCGATATTATATTCGGTATAATATTATTTGTCAACACAAAAATATTTTTTTTTACAACATAAAAAATATTATTTTATAATACAAAAATCAGCAGCCTGACAGCTGCTGACTTCTCGCTTTTTTTCTTTATTTTTTCTGTTATCTGCTTGAAGAATAATATGCAATCTCACGTTTATTTAAAAACCAAGGCAATTGAATATTTCTATATATAGCTGTATCTTCTCTGACTAATCGCTTTATCGTTTTTATTCCTACCACGATAACAGTAATCTCGAATACCAAATAAATAAATAGGAAAAGCCACGTATTTATGTGGACACAATCCAGCAAAAAATCATCAAGTCCATGTAATAAAACAGGCACCAAATAGGCCATCGTAAGATATTGTCTAACATGCTTTTTATCACCATATGTTTCAGCAACTTTTGCCTTTGCATAATATTCTCCCATAAATACTCCAAATATTGCATGTCCTGGTACACTAAACACAGCTCGAATAATAAAAGCGAAAAGATCGGAATCTATCATGTAAAATACATTTTCAATCGTTGCAAATCCCAGTGAAATTATCACCGCATACAGCACAGCACTATATGTATAATTAAAGTTGGAAGACTTCCATGTGAATTTTTTAAGGACAAAAAATTTTCCACCTTCTTCTACCATAGCAACACCTATAAAGTTATCAATCAAAAAGAACAGTATACTATTCTTATCTAATGATCCGTAAATATTTTCTCCCATTTCTCCAAGAATAAATGCACTTATCACCGTCAGCGCACCATACAAAAACAACTTACGTAAAAATCGGGCAGGTTCCCTCTTTCCTACGTTACTTCTCCATATCAAGACAAGAATCACCAAACTTGGCAGAACTCCGATTAAACACATAACTATACCCTCCAGATATATTTTTAATGTACTATTCAAATCTATCAGACATTAAAAACAATGCGGGATCTTTTAAAATACATTTTGGCAACATTAATCAATCAAAATGACAACATACAAATCAAATCGCCAAAACACAACAGCAAAAGCATTTGTAATATAAACTAAATATATTCGTAACACATTTTATAATGGTTTGATGCTTTTTGATTCTATAATGAGAGCATTCTAATCAATCGATTACGGAGGGAAAAATAATGAGAAAAATGATAAAAAATGTTGGAAAACTCTTTATCGTAAGTGCAATGATGGTAGCTATTGTCGGATGTAGCCCGGAGGATGGTTCAGATAAAACCACTCAGGCTACTACAGCCGCTAAAACTACTACTGAAACTACTACAGAGAAAAAGCAGGAAGAAACCACTACCGCCGATAAAGCTACTGAAACTACAGAAGCTACTACTATGGAAGGAGCCGAAGTTAACCCAGACGAGGGCGGTCGTATACTGATTGCTTATACAAAGGATGGAACAGAAGTAAATCTTAAAGAAGCTGGCGATGACACATGGGTTACTGATAACGGAGATTGTTATTATCGTGGCGATGACGATATTCTTCGTGCCAGAGGGCTCGACGATCTCTATATAACCAACCCAGCAGAATAGGCATTTATAAAATATGACAGTTGAAATCATGACAGTTGAAATCAGATTTCAACTGTCATATTTTGATGCCATTAATCAATGTTCAATTCTTTATACTCTGCTTCTTCTCCATTCATTATCTGCTCAGTCAATCCTATTGAATCAAGTTTATCTTCTATTTTCTGATTGAGCTCATCCATTGTAATAATTTTATCACCACATACATCATTAAAATAATCCATTACTTTTTTGTATTTACTATCCGTATATAAATTCGGAATATCCATCTTTTCTTTTGTTTCTTCATCGTACACTTCGTAACTTATATAATTTTCTTGGGTATTACCACTATTATTCGGCTCTAAATGTAAACCATACCAATATATTTCCCCATCAAGATTTCTATCTAAATAACCCTTTTCTTCCATTTCACCAGCAAATCCTTCAAAACTTCTGTTATACGATAATCCGTAGCCGTCTTCATACTTTCCATCAGCGTCTATATAACTCGAATGATGACTAAGAACTGAGGTGGCATCTCTATATTCAATTTCAATATATCCAAACTTATTAATTGACACATGATCCCGATAACCTTCTCCAAATTCCTCAAAAGCATATATAACCTGTAATCTTGATTCGATTTCTTTTATAACCCAAAAATATTTAGCTCCTGGATGAACAGATGGCATCTCTATACGTAAAACCATCTCTTTTACCCCATCAACCCCACAATCAATATATGCATATTCCATCGATCCTATACCCTTTTCAATATATTTGTTTAAAGCATCCTTAATCTCTGAAATAGTGTATTCAGTATCATCTGAACCTAGTTTCAACATAGCCTCATCTAGACTGCTTTTGTATTCTTTATCAACATATACATTGTCTATATAGTAGCTGAAACTTAATGTATTATTTCCTTCAAGAAATGTTTCATATGCATCGTCACTAGTTTCTGTACAAGCTGACAATAATGCAATGCAAAAACTCATAACCAGAACTACTCCTAACGCTTTTTTATTTATTCTCATTTTTCTAATCTCCTATTATCTTTAACCATATTTTTTGGGGGAAAGGGTAGACTTTTTGTAGTAAGTTAATTTTATTATTACATTGTGCAATCATCCTTAATACATCATAAAGACACTCATTTGAAATCATTTACAAAAAGGATAAAATACCGATGCACTAAAGATGCACTCTAGATGTTCTCTCCTAATACACTCATTTTTATAAAGGCAAAAGGGAGACAAGAGCAACATGGAAAAAGATGAAAAAAGACAATTAATTCCACTAATATTACTATTAATAGCAATCATAATAATACTTACATCTTTTAATATTCCCAAGATAACGAATAGAACAGATGTAATTGGTGATATTTTGGAAATTAATCTTGACCAATGTAAAATAGAACTTATACACGAATTACCATTTTATATGAAATTTGTTGATAATGGACCAAGTTTGACAACAATAAAATGTTCTAAAAAAACCGATAAAGAAATAAAATCCAAATGGAAACCACTTCCTGTCCCCCCCGACCTAGAGAAAGCATTTCCTTTTGGAGAACAAGTTGAGGAAAAATATAGGATTCCAAACATTGAAAAAGGATATTACTTTTACATAGACCGAAACTCAGATGATTATAAATTTCAGCCACCCGATGGACGTTATTCTGTAGCAGTATATGATAGCGAGAATTGTTTATTATACTATTATTCTATGGATACTTATTAAAACAAAAACAAATATGACAGTTGAAATCAGATTTCAACTGTCATAAGATTTCAACTGTCATATTTTGGGATTATTACCAGACAACTATTCTTTCTTCAGGTGCAAGGTACATATTGTCGCCTTCTTTTACATCAAATGCATCGTAAAACTCCTCAAACTGCTGAACTGGTACGTTCGTTCTTGAATAAGCAAGTGGATGCATATCCTGTGTGAGCTCATGTAGTTCACTATTATAAGAAGCGAGGTTAACCTGAAGCTGCGCATATTTTATAAAGAACTTCTTGTAATCAAATCCATCGATCTTTGAAGCCATTTTAAGCGCACACTGAAGCCCCGTCATATCTGCTGTCATCTCAACATCATTATTTGTACCTATAAAATGCTCATCTCCGAAAGCAATCAATGAATCAAGATACTTATCCATTTTATCTATTCTCTTCTGGAATTCTTCTTTATCAGCCTCTGGCATCCAGTCTCTGAAATTACCATCTTTATCAAACTGGGCACCATCTCTGTCAAATGCATGTGAAACTTCATGTCCTACCCAGTATGCCCCGATTGAAGCATAAAGCTCTTCTATACTCATATCATCTGAATAGAATTCTCCACCAAATAAACCAATAGGCATATTAATACTATTACCCTGTGGAGAATAATAAGCATTACAGATAGTTACAGGAAATTCACTTGCCCAATTCTCCGTATCTTTTTCTTTACCCATACACTTAATACTCTCTTTTATCTTATTAAGTTTTATCTGATGCGTTGCTTCTAGAAGTGAACAGCCTTCAATATTTATATCCGATGTATCATTAAACTTATCCGGATATGCCACATTTACTTTCATATTGTCTAGTTTTTCAATCGCAAGTTTTTTAGCCTCATCCGATGCCCACTCATTTTCAGAAAGAAGCTCTCTGTATGTATCAATCACCATCTTGCAAAGATCTTCCATCTTTTGTTTATCTTCTTCACTGCCATATTTTTCTACATAAACCTTCTGATAAGAATCAGGCAGATTCTTTTTCACAAGAGAGCAAGCCATTTCTTCATCACTCACCGAACCCTCACTACCAAAATAATTGTTTTCTAGTTCAGTCAATTTTTCATAAGTATCTCTATCTAAATATGCGACATCTTCCAAGACATAATCTACGATCATAAGAGACTTTATTTCATTAAGATTTTCTTCAGTATATATCTCATCAAGATTTTTTAGATAATCCGGTGTTGTAACAAGATAAGTTCCATCATATGCAAATCCTGACGAATTAATAATGTCATTTAACGGAAAGTTATTACAATTAGAAACCACCTCATCCAATGACATCTCATTGTTTACCTTATCATAATAATCATCTGCATATTGTTCTTCAGTAGTATAGATTTTTGAAGCAAGCTTAGTCTCAAATGCAATAGCGTCATCAAAACATTTATCTGCTTCCTCTTCTGTCATACCAAGCTTAGGTGCCATGTATATGAACGTTTCTTTATTATATCCATAATACACATCACCAAGCTCTGTTCTATTCGCATATTCAGCTGAATCGTCAAGCATCAGATTCGGAGTTTCTATAAATACAATGTTTTTTCCAGGATCATTCAGACCAACTGCTACATCAAATTTTACGAAATGATTAAAGTCGTATACTGTATCCTCTTCTGTGAGCAGCTTAGATATATCATCAATGCTCTGAGCATTTACTATTTTGTCGTATTTTTCCTGAAGCTCACTTACACCAAGTTTATTTCTGGCATCCCAGTCCAAAATAAGCTTGTTGTATGTCCGGACAAGTTCTGCATCATGTCCCTCTACACTATCATCCTTTAAAAGATCCATACATTGTTTTTTTACTTCCTTGCTTCGCGCTGAACCTCGATCCCACGAAGTAGTTCCCTCCGGAATATCATTTTCTAAGATCCAGTCCTTATTTGCATAGAGATGAAAATCATCTTTCGGATCTGCTACAGTATCTGCTGTCACATTTTCTTTTATATCAGAATCAATCCAAGGACTTCCTCCTGTTACAACTTCTGAATCAGAATCAGCTTCTGCCGTACTGGCTGTTGCCGTATCTACTATTTCACTGTGTACATCTTCCTCCGCTAAATCGGCGGTTGCAATATCGTCTGCTATACTCTGCGTATCAATCTGTACCGAAGAAGCTGTGGTTTCTCCATTTGTATCAGCCCCACATCCCGTAAACGCTGTCATAATAGTACATGCAGCAAGCGTTAATGGTATAAATCTTTTTTTCATATCTAATATTTTCTCCTTTATTGATTGAATGTTTTTCGTTTATGCCCATATAATATAGGATTCAATATTAAGATGCTTTAACTGAACATTAATTCTATATTAAGATGCGCATGAATAATAATGGTTATTGATTTCAGGGCAAAAAAATATGACAGTTGAAATCAGATTTCAACTGTCATATTTTTTGTATACTTAATTATCTAACTTTGTAAATAGCTCCACTTCCTAGATAATCATCGACATAGGCCGTAAGCTTCTTTCCGTCGCTCTTCATTACATCCCGATAGAAATCCCAGAACATGATACCACCGAGTCTTCCTCCATAACTGTTCTTAATGAATTCACATCTTTCTTTAAGAAAATGGCAATCACAAAATTTTTATTTTATATCTTGACAATCAACTATAATTTTCATATAATACACTAGTTGTTTAAATAAATATGTCGCAAGCATACGACACGCGGGTGTAGTTCAGTGGTAGAACACCAGCCTTCCAAGCTGGATATGTGGGTTCGATTCCCATCACCCGCTTTTTTTGTTTCTCAACACATCAGAACTGATGACGCATCCTCAGCGGAGCGTTTTAATGTAATAGGAAACGCTGTTTCCTATTACATAATAAATGGCAGCTAAGGTTTCTACCTCAACTGCCATCTTAAAGCACGTATAGATTTATATCTTAGTGATGGAACAGGCGGATTCCTGTAAATGCCATAGCTATTCCATACTTATTACATGTCTCAATAACATTATCATCTCTTACTGATCCACCTGGCTGAGCGATGTACTCAACACCACTTCTGTGAGCTCTCTCAACATTATCACCAAATGGGAAAAATGCATCAGAACCAAGAGCAACTCCTGTGTTCTTAGCAAGCCATGCTTTTCTCTCTTCTCTAGTGAATACTGCAGGCTTCTCTGTAAAGTACTTCTGCCACTCGCCCTCACCGATTACATCTTCATAATCATCACTGATATAAACGTCGATTGTGTTATCTCTGTCTGCTCTTCTGATATCAGCCTTAAATGGAAGGTTAAGTACCTGTGGTGACTGTCTGAGGAACCACTTATCAGCCTTCTCACCAGCAAGTCTTGTACAGTGAATACGTGACTGCTGTCCAGCACCTATTCCGATAGCTGCACCGTTCTTAACATAGCAAACTGAATTAGACTGTGTATACTTAAGAGTGATCATTGAGATAGCAAGATCGATTTTAGCTGACTCAGGAATCTCCTTAGCATCTGTAACTACATTTGAGAAGAAATCATCATCGATAACGAGCTCATTTCTTCCCTGCTCAAATGTAACTCCGTACACATCCTTTGTCTCAAGTGGAGCAGGTACATAATCCGGATCTATCTGGATCACACAGTAGTTACCGTTCTTCTTAGCCTTGAGAATCTCAAGAGCCTCATCTGTATAACCCGGAGCAACGATTCCGTCTGATACCTCTCTCTTGATAAGCTTAGCTGTATCTGCATCACATATATCTGAAAGAGAAATGAAATCTCCGAATGAAGACATTCTGTCAGCACCTCTTGCACGAGCATAAGCTGATGCGAGAGCACTTAGCTCACCCATATCATCTACCCAGTATATCTTCTTCTCGATATCTGTAAGAGGAAGACCTACTGCAGCACCCGCAGGAGATACATGCTTGAAAGATGTAGCCGCTGGAAGACCTGTAGCCTTCTTGAGCTCCTTGACAAGCTGATAACCGTTAAATGCATCCAGAAGATTGATATATCCCGGCTTTCCATTTACTACTGCAAAAGGAAGGTCGCTTCCATCTTTCATGAAAACCTTAGAAGGTTTCTGATTTGGGTTACATCCATACTTTAATTCTAATTCATTCATTCTTGATTTCTCTCCTTATATTTTATTAAGATTCTTCGAAAGAATCACATTAGCACTTCTCTGGTTCAGGATAATCAACACCCTGTGTATCAACAGTTACAGTCTTCATGACCTGAGGCTCAACAGGCTTATCAGCCCATCCTGTCTTTGTAGTAGCGATTCTATCAACTACATCCTGACCCTCGATAACCTTACCGAAAGCAGCATACTCACCATCAAGATGAGGCGATGTCTCATGCATGATAAAGAACTGAGATCCTGCACTGTCAGGCATCATAGAACGTGCCATAGATAGTACACCTGTTTCATGCTTAAGATCATTCTTAAATCCATTAGAAGCGAACTCACCCTTGATAGAATATCCCGGTCCACCAGTTCCTCTTCCATCAGGATCACCACCCTGGATCATAAATCCCGGAATAACACGGTGGAAGATAACCCCATCGTAGAATCCCTTCTTTACAAGTGATATAAAATTATTCACCGTATTTGGAGCAACCTCCGGATAAAGCTCCGCTTTAATTATTCCTCCATCTTCCATCTCAATTGTAACAACTGGATTTGCCATTTTCTTAATCCTTTCTTTCTTATATAATTTAATACGTATATACTTCTTTATGTTTTCTTTTTATACGTATGTATCACTCTGTCTTTCTTCTCGAAGCAGTATATATATGTCTTTCGAGACCATTGCGGACCTGTTCACTTATCGCATCTCATCTCTACTTTTCATACGTATAAAACTCATTCCCTTTTTTATTAACTCCAACCTGGAATACATGCCTCTGGGTCTTAACTTCTTTATCCTGTAGCGGGTCGTAATATCTGATAAAATCATCGTTGTAACTTACTACAAGCACATAATAATCACCCAGCTTAGCAGCAAAAGGCATTCCGTCACTAAGATATCCTATAGCCGTATCCAGCTTGACTCCGGAAATATTCATTCCCTTTACATTATCAGAATACATTGCAAAGCTTCCTTCCCAGTCATTCTTTGCTCTGATTTCATCATAGTCACCCTGAATTCCTGCAGCCAGCATACACATATAATTGCATGCAGCAAATGTATCCGTTTCATTATCAACCGCTTTATATGGAAATGTTTGAGCAACAGTACGATAAGGTCTCATCTGTTTTAGTCTGTAGAGTACGTTTCCATCCATAGAAACTACATATCCCTGATTCTCATATACATTTCTTATAGCTTTTCCAATACTATACTCGTAACCGATAAGCCCTGATGGTTCAAATAAGTAAATCAGATCATTATCTACCTCTGCCTTGAGACTGAGGTCTATATCACTTGTCGCAGATGAAACTTTTGTAAATATCTCCTCATTTCCCTGACTAATATATATAGAGGCAGGAAACTTAAGATTGAGCACCTGGTTTCCCACACTATTATCCGAAACCTCAGTTTTGATAGAATCACTGTTATCCTTCGGTTTATATGAGATGTAATCACCTTCAGCTTCTTTTTGTTCACCGGTTTCTTTATCTCTGGTTACTCTCTCTAGCGTGATATTCTTTTTGTTAATGGTAACATCAGAAACAAGAAAACCTTTCTTCTCATAGTTCTTGAGGACATTTCCCTTTCTATCAACTATATTAAGCTGATCATATAGGAATTCCGGTGTTCCATCTACAGCTTTGCCGATATTGGAATCAACAGATGTACCATATATAATATCTTCTCCTACAAGATCTATAAGACGAAGCTTGTGTCCATTTCTCTTGAGAACAGTTTCCTTACCGGATTCAAAATCATGAATCGTAAGCTCCGTTACCTTTGTTGGATCTATATTATTAGGATATGCTATAACTTTCATATCATCCGAAACAAGTATCTGGCCTGCAGTAACATTTTCTACAATTGTCTCAGTCTGTCCGGATATAATATCTATTCCATAGATCTTATTGCCCATCATACAGTAAAATGTTCTGTTAGCTTTATCAAAGTAACACATCTTACCTACAGACAGCTTCATTGTTTCGTAATACATATCTGAATCGATGAACAATACTTCCTTGAGCGTCGCTTCCTTAATATTGTATTCATAAAGAACGATCCCATTCAATCCTTCACGAGGTCCTTCATTTATTCTTCCATACACAACAAAATCCAGGATCTCATCATCCATATTCAGGAGATTTATACCATAGCCCTCCTGCGGAGTTCTTTCCTCCTCAGCTTCATCTGTAGAAGTACCGTAAACACTTGAATATATACTATCAGAATTATTGTAAATCCATAAACTGCTGTCAGCCACAAATGCAACTTTATGCATATTCTTATTAGTCAGATACTTTGGATTTCTATCGGCAGTAATACCCAGACAAACACTGTTCTGAACTGTACTTACAGAGTCTCCCGTAAAATCCTGACTAACATATCTTCTGTAGTCATTAACATTGATAGAAGCAGAACCATTGTCATATTCCATATCGAAATACTCAGCGATCGCATAAGTTGTAGCAACACCACCATCAACAGAAATAGCTTTATATCTAAGCTCGATCAGCGCACTGTCTTCAGTAACTTCTCTGACCTTCGGAACCGGATCATTGAATCGATCTATTCTGATTCCATTGAATATTGCATCTTCGAAAGATGAACTCAGAGTAACATATCCAGGATTACCATTGGAAGTGATCTCACTGGCCTTAGTAGCATTGTATTCAGAACTCATCGCATCCGCACTACCAAATACCCTTCTTATATCAGCATCTTTAAAGCCAACCATTGCATCCGTACTTGATGCAGTCACCTTGCTGTCACCATTTTGATTAGCCTTATTCTTCAGCTCAGCTACTTCTCCTGATACGTTAAATGTAGTCACCGCATCTGTACTGCTGGCCTGTGTATTTGCGAGCTTATTTTCTTCATAGATTGCATTTGAAAAATCCTTGGCAAACTCAAGAAAATCCGGTAATTTGTTCTTTTCAAGTTTCACTACTCTTGTATAGTAAGTGATAGTCTCTGAATCAGATATTGCCTTTATTACCAGACTATATTCTGTACCAGGGGTAAGATCCATTCTAAAAGCAGTTGAATACTGATTATAATCACCATCTCTGGTTACAAACCTGAAATCTCCCTCTTCTACCAGATTATCACCTCTGAAACTTCTGAGTTCGTACTTAATATCCGCATTATCATCAACCAGATCAGATAACTTGATATTTACAGTTTTCTCGGAATCGATTGGAACTATAGAGTCTCGGTAAAGACTTGTGTCGATAGTTCTCTTATATCCGAGCATACTGTTTACCTGTTCACCTTCATAAACAATATATGCCTTTGCCATCGTAGGGTTATAACCCTCTACCGCTCTTTTACTTCTCTGACGATTCTGTATAAAATTAAATGATAGAGCCGCTCCTATAAATACTATTACAAATAGGAGCGACCCAAATATGGTACGTTTAAACATCAACCAATTCCTGTCTAGTGCTTTTCCGGATAACGCACCTGCCTTCCGCGGACTTAATCACCGAAACTTATACCCAGTGTTTTAGCCTCCAGAATAAGCTGATCCTCCGGATCAACATACTTAAGCTTTCCTGCGGATTCTTCCATAGGAATAGCTGTTACCTCATTGTTCTTAAATACTACAAGTTTTCCGTAATCCTTGGCCTTGATCATCTCTGCAGCCTTTGCTCCGAAACGACTTGATATTACTCTGTCATATGCGTCAGGATTTCCACCTCTCTGGGTATGACCCGGAAGTGCAACTCTGACATCAGCTGTATCCTTATATTTTTCCCTAAGAATATCAGCTATCTCATAAGCGATTGAAGGATAAGGTCTCTCCGCGATCTTCTGCTTCCTTTCCTTCTTAGGAAGCTTAGCAAGTTCTTTGGATATAGCACCTTCGGCAACAACCATGATTATAAAGTTCTTGCCCATCTTTCTACGCTTTTCTATGGTCTTATAAACCTTCTTCATATCATAAGGAATCTCTGGGAGAAGGATTACATCAGCACCACCGGCAACACCTGCATATAGTGTTATCCAGCCTACCTTATGTCCCATAGTCTCTATAACGAATATACGGCTGTGTGATTCGGCAGTTGTATATATACAGTCGATAGCATGAGTTGCTACATCAACCGCACTCTGGAAGCCAAATGTCATATCAGTTCCGTATATATCATTGTCAATTGTTTTAGGAAGTCCTATCACATTAAGTCCTTCCTGTGAAAGTCTATAAGCAGTTTTCTGAGAACCATTACCACCAAGAACTACCAGGCAGTCTAGATTCAACTCCTTATAAGTCTTCTTCATAGCAGGAACTTTCTCGATTCCATCCTCGGTAGGAGTATCCAGATACTTAAAAGGAACACGGGAGGTTCCAAGGATAGTACCACCTTTTCCAAGAATTCCTGAGAATTCCATCGGTTTCATCTTTTTGTAATTACCATAGATAAGTCCCTTATAACCATCCAGGAAGCCATAGATTTCAACATCTCCAAAGAGATTCTCCAGTCCCTTTACAACCCCTCTCATTGTAGGGTTAAGAGCCTGACAATCACCGCCACTGGTTAAAATTCCAATCTTCTTCATGTTTGTACCCCTCCTTTGATTATTCTATAACTCAACTCGCCCATCGAGAGCTCTCATAAGAGTTACCTCGTCAGTAACCTCAAGGTCTCCCCCCACAGGAACCCCGCTGGCTATTCTGGTAACCTTAACTCCCAAAGGTTTTATCAGCTTAGAAATATACATAGCTGTAGCTTCACCCTCTATACTTGAGTTTGTAGCCACTATCACTTCATCTACATCCTCTCTGAGTCTGAGAAGAAGCTCCTTAAGCTTTATCTCTTCAGGGCCTATACCCTGACTGGGATTGATGACTCCGTGGAGAACATGATAAACCCCGTCATATTTTCCCGTTCTTTCATACGCCGCCATATCCCTGGGTGATTCTACAACCATTATAGTCTTATGATTTCTGCCAGGAGCACTGCAGATAGGACATATATCCTTATCAGTGATCGTAAAACACTCCTTGCAGTATTTTATGTGTGACTTGGCATTTACGATAGCATCAGCCAAAGCCTTTGCCTGATCATCCTTCATACCTATGATATGAAATGCCAGCCTTTGTGCACTTCTTGCACCTATTCCAGGAAGATGTCCCAGCTCTTCTATAAGTCTGCTGACTTCCCCTCCATATATATCCATTAGAACAGGCCTCCGAAGCCGCCGCCCATTCCTCCTGTAATTTTACCAAGCTGTTCTTTCTCATCGTCAGCCTGTGTACGTATAGCCTCATTAACAGCAGCCATTATAAGATCCTGCAGCATCTCTATATCATCAGGATCAACAACCTCCTCAGATATGTTAAGCTCTGTGATCTCTTTCTGTCCATTTATCTTAACTGTAACAACTCCGCCGCCGGCTGAAGCCTCATATTCTTTTGCCTCAAGTTCAGCCTGAGTCTCCTCCATCTGCTTCTGCATTCTCTGTGCCTGCTTCATCAGATTATTCATATTTCCAGGCATCATTCCTCCAGGATAGCCACCTCTTTTAGCCATTTATTTCTTCCTCCCTTTCTACTTGTCTTACATCATATTGAATCTTATTAAGTGCTGTAGACTCTCTGTCAAGTACGCCTTTAACTCCGCGTCTCATAACAATGTCCAGCTCTATATGCTTTTTAAATATCTTCGACAGTTCGTCTGCCAGATCCGAACGATGCTTATCATCCTTATAGTATAAATATCGCTGGTTCATGTCATCCTTCTCATCGAATACTATGACCAGTCTTCCGGCACCGTCACTTGTATAATCCTTTGCAGGTTCTATGATAAGGTCATTTGCATACTGTTTCTGAAGTCCTTCAAGTTTTGAAATAACTTCCGTATTCCAGCCCTTTGAAATCCTTATCAGTTCTTCAGCCTCTGCAGGCGGAAAACCATCTCGTATATTCTGAATTATTATATCACTCTGAAGCTTGGGATCCTGTTTTTCTTCAGTCGGCGCAACACCACTTAGTTCACCGCTTTTGATCAGCTCTCTAATAGCCTTCTCAACTTTATGATCTACCAGCGCTTCTATCTCTCGGGATTCAACTGTAGAAGATGAACCTTCTGAAACACCGGCGGCATCTGTCGACGGAGCAGCTTCTTCAGATATAGCAGTTGAGGTAAATCCCTTCTCAAGTCTTTCAAGTCTTCCTATTACGGAACTGAGATCCATATCAGTCTCAGGTCTCATCATTCTGATAACAGCCATCTCAAGAGTTACTCTCTTGACTGATGAATATCTTATATCAGAACACAGTTTCTGAAGTATATTCAGATATCTTGTAAGCGTATCAACAGAAAAGTTCTGTCCCAACTCACTCAGCTGTGCTGCATTCTCCTCCGTCATATCCATATCCCCGGCAAGACCAGGTGAAAGCTTCAGGAAGAGGACATTTCTCATAAACCAGGTAAAGTCATCAACAAACTTAGTCAGATCTTTACCATTCCATATGGCTTCATTTATTATATCAAGAACTCTGTTGGCATCATCCTCATTTACAGCCCGAAGAAGATCAACATATATATCTACTGACACAGCACCTATAGTCTTAAGGACACTGTCCCTGGTAAGTTCCTCACCTAACGTGGCAGACATACATTCATCGAGGATTGACAGCGCGTCTCGCATAGAGCCGTCCGCACTTCTGGCAATGAATCGAAGAGCATCTCTCGATGCGCTTCCACCTTCGCGTCCGACAATCTCTTCAAGTCTGTCTGTTATGGTCTCCAGCGAAATCCTATGGAAATCATATCTCTGACACCTTGACTTAATAGTGACTGGAAGTTTATGTTCATCTGTTGTAGCAAGAATGAATATAACATACTCCGGGGGTTCTTCCAATGTTTTCAGAAGAGCATTGTAAGCTCCTGCTGAAAGCATATGAACCTCATCTATGATATATACCAGATACTTACCCTGAGCGGGTGAATACTGAACTGCTTCTTTAATCTGTCTGATGTTGTCAACACCATTATTAGATGCAGCATCTATCTCAATAACATTGAGTGAGCTTCCGTCGGCTATAGACTTACAACTATCACAGACACCACATGGACCGTTCTCTTTCGGATGCTCACAGTTTACAGCCTTTGCCATCAGCTTTGCCACGGTAGTTTTTCCTGTTCCTCTTGTACCGCAAAAAAGGTATGCATGTCCTACTCGGTCATGCATAAGCTGATTCTTTAAAGTTGTAACTATATGCTCCTGGCCCTTTACCTCATCAAATGTATCCGGGCGGAACTTTCTATATAATGCAACGTATGACATACAACCTGTATCCATCCTTCCGGAATCTTTTCATAGTCCATCATATTATACAATGATACGACGTATGTGTCAAAAAAGAAAAAACAGCCAAAAACCGTTTTTCTTATCGGTTTACTGGCTGTTTTATACTTGCGTCCTAGAGGATTCGAACCCCCGACCTTCTGGTCCGTAGCCAGACGCTCTATCCAGCTGAGCTAAGAACGCATTTTTATACCTCTGTGAAGTGTTCCGCTTCACAGCATTTGTCATGATAACACTTCTACCCATACCATGTCAAGTAATAAGTTTTTAAATTCTGAACAAACCGAAAAACTGTAGTCAAAATCTTCTATTTTTTTAGAAAAAACATAGTATTCCCTGTCTTCCAGATCATATCCTTTCGAGATAATCTGTCTTACTTTGAAGTCTTCTTCCGTATATTCTCTATCATAATCAAGCGTAAAACTCGAAAGTGGAACACTGATTCCTTTACCTGTACATTTGAGAAATGCCTCTTTTGCAGTCCAGACTTCTCGAAATCTTTCCTGACTGTCTGCTATATATTTCTTATCTTCATCAGCAAACATTCTTCCTGTTATCCGAAAATCTTTATCTGTCTTACATTCAACGTCTATTCCAATACTCTTTTCCGAAACAGCCGCTGTAACGATCTCGCCGGAATGTGATATGTTATAGTGAATCACTTTACCGTCTATTCTTACGATTCTTTCTTCTTCACTATGTTTATCAGAATCAAGAAAACAGACCGTTTCCGTTTCATCAAGTCTCAGAACATCAGCAAGCAGCATTACAATAAGTCTTCCAGCCACATAACTCTGATTCCTGGCCATATCATTCTTTATCTTAGCTATTTTTTTCTTACGGCATATCGGGAGGCGCCCGGTAATACCGAACCCCTCCCGATTAATAACCTCACTATCAAGTTTACACATATACACTTTTGTGTTCATATCGCCTCGACAGATTTTTTTATCTCTATTCAGAATCCTCAGCCTCACCTTCGGCATCACTTTCAGTTGCCGTTTCAGGTTTAGGGACCGCCTTCGAAGTTGCCATCATTGCAAGATCAATATTTTTGAAATCGTCACTTCCTATATAGTAAGAATCATCAGTAGTAATAATTCTCACCTTGACGATCTCTGGATCTGCGTACTCAATCTCACTCGCAGCATCTGCAAGAATACCTATAACACCACTGGCGAATTCATATTCATATTCTTCCTTAGTGTAATTGTTGTATTCTCCCGCATCAACAGCCTTATTGAACTTATCAATATACTCTGTCACATCACCATCAACCTGTGACAGGATATTTATCGGATAGATTGTTACATCTACATAGTTGATATTGTTATCCTTATATGCGTCACCGACCTCAAACTTAGCTTTACCGTAGATCTGTTTTGCAAGATCCACCATTGCAGGAGCAAGTTCGGCATCACCTGATATATCCAGTCCAAAATAAGCTGACAAGTTATCTGCAAGTCTTGTTACATTCTGCAGATATAGCGCTTCCGCATCTTCCTGACTCGAACCTGTCATCTTAACATATTCGCCAGGAATACCAAGATAATTCGCTTTTATAAGTCCTCTGATATATGCTTCGTAATGTGATCCTTTTCCACAGGATGTAAGAACAAATGCCATAGCTAATATTAAACATATCACAGACAATCTCTTACATCTTTTATCAAAAATTTTCATAATAATCTAAAATATCCTCATTAACTGATCATTGATCCTGCAGGCATATCCTTATCTGAAGTTAAAAGTGAAAGATTTCCATCTTCATCCTCTGCACAGAGGAGCATTCCTTCTGACAGGACACCAGCAAGTTTTGCAGGCGCAAGGTTTGTTATAACAACAACCTTCTTACCTACCATATCTTCAGGTTTATAATAACTCTTTATTCCCGAAACAATCTGAAGAACCTTTCCGGAAACCTGAACCTGTGAACATATAAGTTTCTTAGACTTTGGAACTTCTTCACAAGAAAGCACTTCACCAATCTGAAGCTGAAGCTTATCAAAATCATCAATGCTTATTACAGCTTTCTGAACTGCATCTACTGAAGCAGGCTGTTTCTTGTCTTCTTTCTCCTTAGCCTCTTTCTTTTTCTTTATCTCCTCAGGATCTATTGGATTAGGCTCCTTTGGCGGGAAGAGTCTCTCTATCTCAGCAAGCATCTGAGCTGTATCTATTCTGGCAAAAAGGATTTCTGGTTCATCAGTAACCTTATTTCCTGATGGATACAGTCCAAACTGACCAAGCTCAGTAACCGCTCTCTTCTCTGTATTCAACTGCTTGAGTATCTTCTCAGATGTTTCAGGCATAAATGCTTCAAGAAGCGTAGCCCCTATAGTAATACTCTCTATAAGGTTATAAAGAACAGTATTAAGTCTAGCCTGCTTTGAATCATCTTTTGCAAGTACCCAAGGCATTGTTTCGTCTATATACTTGTTACATCTCTTAAACAGATTCCATACTTCTGTCATGGCATCTGCTACACGGAGTTTATCCATGCAATCATTTACACGGAGTCTTGTATCTCCAACAACTCGCTTAAGATCATCATCAACTTCTTCAGTAACATTTGTATTTGTTACTACTCCATCGAAGTATTTATTCGACATTGAGATAGTTCTATTTACCAGGTTACCTAATGTATTGGCAAGATCAGAGTTAACTCTCTCAATCAGAAGCTCCCATGAAACCACACCATCATTCTCAAAAGGCATCTCATGAAGAAGGAAGTATCTAACTGCATCTACTCCAAAAAGATCAACCATATCATCGGCATAAAGTACATTTCCGCGAGACTTACTCATCTTACCATCGCTCTGGATAAGCCATGGATGTCCAAATACCTGCTTAGGAAGTGGAATTCCAAGAGCCATGAGCATGATTGGCCAATAGATAGTATGGAATCTAAGGATATCCTTTCCTATCAGATGAAGATCTGCCGGCCAGTACTTATCGTAAAGTGGATCATTATTTCCATCCACATCATATCCAAGACCAGTGATATAGTTTGAAAGTGCATCTATCCATACATATACAACATGCTTGTCATCAAAATCTACAGGAATACCCCACTTGAATGATGTTCTTGAAACACAGAGATCCTGAAGTCCCGGTTTAAGAAATGTATTAACCATCTCATTCTTTCTTGATTCAGGCTGAATAAACTGTGGATGATCCTCAATATACTTGATAAGCTTTGGAGCATACTTACTCATCTTGAAGAAATATGCTTCCTCAGAAGCTTCCTTTACAGGTCTTCCACAATCAGGACAACATCCATCTACAAGCTGGGATTTAGTCCAAAATGATTCACATGGTGTACAGTACAATCCATCATAAGACCCCTTATAAATGTCTCCCTGATCATAAAGCTTTTTAAATATCTTCTGAACCTGTTTCTCATGATACTCATCCGTTGTTCTGATGAACTTGTCATAAGAAGTATTCATAAGATCCCATATACGCTTAATCTCAGTTGCCTTCTCGTCGACGAATTCCTTAGGTGTATTGAGTTCTTCAAACGCCTTGGTTTCAATCTTCTGGCCATGCTCATCCGTTCCCGTCTGAAAACGAACATCATATCCGATAAATCTCTTGTATCTTGCAATACTGTCTGCAAGAACAATCTCATAGGTATTACCAATATGAGGCTTACCGGATGCATAGGCTATAGCTGTTGTAATGTAATAAGGTCTTTTTGACATATTCTTTAATTCTCCTTTGCTTTACCTTCGGGGAAATGAACCCCGTATTATTCGCACTTGTATAAGCTAATGGAACTCATCCGTACAAAGTCTAAAGCTTATAAAGCAAAGCGCTGTATGTCATTGTACCACATATTTACGAGTTGTGAAAGTACAATAACACACTGAACTATCTATTCAGCATCAAAAACTATGTCGATGATATTCGCAATCCGCTTCGCTTCTTGCTCATATAAAAGGGACTGAACACTAAGTGCATCAGTCCCTTTCAATCATTTATTTTATAGAATCAAACAACTTTTTAGAAAAGTGCTGTATCTCCCGGAGATGCCGCAAAAGGACCGGCTAGCGGAAGAACTTCTCTGTGTGCCCCAAGATAATCCGTATCAAATACGATAGCCGTTCCGTCCGGCTTCTCAAAGCGTTGTTCTGGTTCAAAAGCCTGTCCGAGGAGTGCCGTAGAAATAATACCGGTAGAACTCGGACGTAAATACTCATATAAATTTGTTTTCAAAACAGGTGCACCGTCAGACTCTGTAAGTGACAGCTCAATATCCTGCTGAATCGTACATGCATCCTCATCTCCATCGCTAGGCTTTGCACCGTTACAATATACATTTCCTCCAAAATACATTGGAAGATGATCGTAATACTTATCACGTCCATCCAATGACATGAAACTCTCAGCAGCAAACTGTGCCAGATAACTTTCCTCATCCGGATAGCCGTCATAAGGAAATGTACCACAAGCGAAGTTCATCGCACTTATACGATCAAGCCCAAGTTTTTTCGCCCCCTCAGTCAAAAGAGGTCGTATAGGCTTCTGAAGGAAAATGTTATTATAGAATCGCGTATCTCCATGCAGAATCGACATGAAGCCAAGTATTTCCGTACGATGAGGCAAATGGTATGGCGTATACCGCATATTGGTAAAACGTTTGCCACCACTATCTACTCCTTCACCGACAAAGGTAAATGATCCTGCAATCAGATTATGGACAAATGCCAAACCCTGCGTACTTAGTCTACAGGCCACATCAGAAAGCAAAAGATTGTTGTCAACCAACGTAGGACCATGTGAGACTTCAATAAATAAATCTTCACCAATAGCCAGTTCCATGGTGATCTCCGTTCCATCCGGTGGAGTATTGTCATGGAAAAGATTACCGGTCACTCTGGTTCCCTGTGCCTGCCAATCAAGCCATAGACCACGTGTACAATGGTGTATATGATTACGGCGGAACACCACATCAATTGCTGCATGCATCTTGATTCCAGCGTTCTCTGCTCCGTTTATATCCTGCTTATTGTTTATGTGATGTATATGATTATCTTCTATTGTTGAGAAGACGCCTCCCAAATGACCGACAATCCCGGCTTGTCCGCAATCATGAATATTACAACGTCGAACAATATGCGAGCCAATATTCTCCTTGGTCCAACCCTCAATCAATGCCAGACAGATGGCATCTCTCTCATTCTGAGCACCATCTTTGATAAAACCCGTAGACCACTTGTTTTCATTATCAGGCTGGAGATACTTACCAAGTGAAATTCCACTGCATTTAGAATCGGATATCTCGCAGTCTTCAATAACCCATCCTTTCGACCAACGAGGTCCGATCATTCCATCCTGATAAGCTGTAGGCGGCGCCCACTGTGTCGCAGCCTGACGGATTGTAAAACCACTCACGGTGATGTAGTCAACACCACTACGATCCGGATAAAAACAATTACGTCTCACATTTATTTCAACATTTTCCTGGTTAGGATCTATGCCACGAAAGTTGGCATAAATAAGTGTAACACCGTCCTCCTGCTCTGTGAACCATTGATACTTAGTACCTTCCGGATCCCAGGATTTACGCAAGATCTGCGGATTCAACACTTCTTTCAGTGATGCCACCTCGTACATGGATCGTCCATTCAGATAAACCTCTCCGGTGTGAGCAGGCCAAAGCTGAAGATACCAGTCACCCCGAAGTGTTTCTATATAGGGATTGTATTCACCGAACAAACCGTTCGGAATCCTAGCAAGCCAGGTATCCCCGTCAAAGAGGTCCCATTTCTTAATCTGTTCCGCACCAGTAATGACAGCAGCCAGTGGTTCTATCGAACGATATACAATACGATCTTTCTCTGTTCCCGCATGTGCAGGGCAGACATATTCTCTGTAGATTCCTGGAGCAACCAAAACTTCATCACCAGGCTCTGCAATCTGTGCTGCTTCATTGATTGTCTTAAATGGTGCATCTTTACTTCCACAACCACTCCGGACTGCGGAAGCCGATACATAGACTTGCATATCCTTCTCCCTTCCGGACAAACATTATCCTTTCACAGCACCTGCCATCATACCTTTAACCAGTTTATCCTGGAATACAATGAAGAGAACGATCATCGGAAGAACAGATAATGTAAGTACTGCAAGGATGATAGGAATATCCAAAGCATGTTCTCCCTTAAACTGACCAAGCGCCAGAGAAAGTGTCTTTTTGCCAGGGCTCTGGAGAAGTGTATTTGCAAAAGCAAATTCATTCCACATCGCTACGCCGTTATATATTGCCAATGTTGCCAGACCAGGTCTTGACAGTGGAAGTATTATCATAAAGAAGTTTTTGAAACGACCACAACCATCGATTTCTGCAGCTTCCTCAAGTTCTCTAGGTATTGTCTTCATGAACGCAACCAAAACAAATACAGCCATTGGAAGTGCAAAAGCAACATATGGACCAATCAGAGCTTTAAGCGAATCATAGAATCCCATATCAGTAGTTAACTTAAAGATTGGGATCAATGTAACATGCATAGGCACAGACATCATCGCTACAACTCCAGCGTAAAGAAACTCACGTAAAGTGAAGTTCATTCTTGAAAGCGGATAAGCTGCAAATGCTGCAATTATCAGCATCAGTACCAGTGATACTGCTACAACGATGATACTTCTGAAGAAATAACCGAAGAATCCGTTCGATATAACTTCTACATAGTTCTTGAAGTACCATGGATCAGGGAAATGGAATACACCCTGCTGCAACATATCAAACTGCTTTCTGAAAGAGTTAAAAATCATAAACATAAACGGTGTCAATGTGATGATCATCCAAATGATAGCCAAAGCAAATGCAACATACCACACCGGACCGGAATGTTTTTTGTGGACTTTTTTGGGTTTGTAAATAGGTCGTGCCATATCAATAATCCTCCTTTACTACAAAGATCCTCTGGAAAACAAGCGCTATGATAGTAATCAGTACAAACATTCCAGCTGCTACGCATGAACCATAGCCCATATTAAACTGCTGGAAAGACAGTTTATACATATATGTTGCCATAAGCTCCGTTGAGTTAACAGGGCCACCCTGAGTCATATTCCAGATCAGATCAAAGTACTTCAGCGAGCCAATGAGTGACATTGTGCAGGCTGTTTTAAAGATAGGACCGAGCATTGGAATCGCAATGAATCTAGTATACTGCCAACGTGTTGCACCATCGATAACTGCAGCTTCATAGATTGATGAATCAATTCCACCATAACCTGCAAGGAAATAAACCATGTAGAATGGTGTATACTGCCATGTCATGACACCAATAATTGTGAACAGTGCATGAGGTGATCTTCCCAAAAGATCTACAGTTACCCTTTTTCCTGAAATCAGGCTCGCAAATGCGGAGAACATTCCTCCGTTTGTAGCAAGTGCATAAGTGAACAAGAATGCGATTGCTACAGAACTCATAAGATAAGGCAGAAACCATACCACCTTGAGGATATTATATCTCTTGCCTCCTGCCACGAGAAATGTTGCAAGAAACAATCCAATAGGAATCTGTAATACAATCGATAACACCATTATGATAACATTTCGGCCAAATGCAGACCAAAAATATTTATCATGTATCAGCGTGTTCCAGTTCTGTAATCCGATAAATGTTCGATTAGAAGAGATTCCATTCCATTTATACGCGCTGATAACAAAGGTGTCTATAATCGGATAAATGAAATATACAGCGATCAGAAGTAAGGCTGGTAACAGGAATGCTGTCGCTGCTATACGGACTCGCCTCCTTTTCGTTCTCGCCAAACTTTTGGTTGATATATTTTTCGTTGCCATATGTCCTCCTCTGTCTAAAAACCTCATAAATACACGCCATAAGGTCTTTCCTCACATCATGCTTGCAGTCCTTAAACTGCAAGCACAATGCGAAGTCAGACTTGTGGCGTTTCAATCATTTATTGCTGCTCAGCTATAGCTTCCTTCATTGCCTTATCCTGATCTGCACCAATCTCGGCACCTGTCTTCTCAAGACCGAACAGTGCTGACATGCTGTCCTTATGCACTTCTGTAACAGAAGCTGGAAGATACTGATCATACCAGAGCTGAACGTTTGAAGCATTGAAGAATACTTCTGTGATAGTCTTCATGTTAGGATCTGTAACCTGCTCCTCATATCCCTTGATAGAAGGTGTATTGAGGTGCTCCATCTGCTCCGTATTATATGTATCATCATTGAAATACTGTGTTGCAAGTACATACATTGCTTCAAGCTTAGCCTTATCACCATTACTATAGAAGTTAAATGCATTACCGATAGCTGTACCGATTTCTACATCCTGAGGTACACCCTTTGCCTTAGCTTCTGAATCTTCTGGCCAACGGAATACACCAATGTTCTGGTCATACCATTCCTGGTTATCAGCTGCCATACTACCTGCCATCCATGAACCATGGAGCATCATAGCGCAAGATCCATCATAAAGAAGCTGCTTATCCTGACCATCATCAGGTGAAAGTGAGTTAACACCGTCAGGGAAGTATCCCTTCTTTACCCAATCCTGAATCTTATCACTTGCAAAAATAAATGCTTCTGATCCAAATGAACCTTCCTGTGTATAAGCTGCATCGAACTCAGCATTTCCTGAGTGGCGAGCTACAAGATACATGTAGTACATAGATCCTGTCCACTTTGGTGCATTTGCAAGTGCAAAAGGAGTAATATCTGCTGCCTTTAACTTCTCGCATACTGCTTCGAGTTCATCTAACGTCTGAGGTACTTCAAGTCCCATATCATTAAAGATGGTCTTGTTATAGAATACGTCGCATCCAGACAAACTACCGAATGGGATACCAATAACCTTATCCTTATATGTACCCTGTGCTACAGCTGCATCAATAAATTCCGGATGATCGTACTTATTGAAGAGCTCTGTGATATCATCAGCATATCCTGAATTATAGTACTCTGCCATAGGACCACCGCCCCAAGAGATGTACATATCTGGACATTTTCCAGAACTCATTGCTACAACAAGCTGCTGCTTGTAGTTGTCGTTCTGCTGATGAACCTGATCAACATGAATGTTTGGATAATCTTTCATGAAACGTGCAACAGCTGCTTCCTGTGTACTTCTGTTAGGTTCTTCTGTCGCGATGTCCCAAAGTGTGATGGTCATGTCGTCCTTTGTAAGCTCAGGAACATTCTTTCCATCTGTCTGCTTTGCACCAGTGCTGGCCTCTGCAGCATCGGATCCAGATCCGTTGTCGCTGTCTTTGTCCTCCTGAGTGGTGCTGGCTGTTGTTGCCTCAGTCTGTCCGGAAGTATCCGAACCACCATTGCTGCTACCCCCGCAAGCCACTAAAGACGCTGTCATAGCAACACTCAATGCAAGTGCCATAAACTTTTTCATCTTCATTTCCTGTCCTCCTCTTTTTCGTCAGACTGAACCCCCGTTCGCCCGACAGTTTGTATAAATTATTGGTTTTCAGGTGCTTTTTTGTTGTAATTCTTGTACATTTTAACATATACTTTTGCACATACACTATCCAATTATTGCTTTTTTGTTTAACAATTATTGCCATTTCGAGCAGAAAACTATTGTTTTTGACTAAAAATTGTATAATAATATAGAGAGGAAAGGCACAATTTATACCACAAATCTACCAAAAATTACGGAGTCAAGTTATGAAAGAAAATTCAAAGCCCCAAGAAATCATTCATCGTCGGGGCAATAGGCACGTACGTGTCTATATAAATAAAGAACCTTTATACTATCCTCCTCATTGGCATACCGATGTAGAAATCATTGCCATTACAGAAGGAACCTATCGCGTATGCTGCGGCGGAATTGATTTTCCTCTTCAGACTGGCGACATTCTGATGATCTGTCCTTCTGTAGTTCATGAAATATTTCCAGAATCACCTGGCAGCCGAATATATATCCAGGCAGATCTTCTACGTCCACTTCATATATACGAGCTGGACACAGCTTTTCTGCTACTTAATCCGGCAGTAAAGATCAGCAAAGACTCTTTTCCATCCACTGTCTATGACGATCTGTGGAAATTGGCATTAGAAATCCGGGATCTGTATTTTTCCACTTCCCAGTTATCACCTGCCAATTCAGAAGAAACTAATATACATGCAACAGATGACCTCCCACTCTACGTGGAAACAATGATATGCGCAAAACTCCTCGAATTCACCGCTCTTGTAGGGATGAATACTCCTGCCAGAAAAGTTTCGAAATCCAAAAAAGAGGAGGGTGCAGAAAAATCGACAGAAGACATTTTGCCATTACTTAATGCATGTGGTTTCATATCAGAGCATTTTACAGAACAGATTACCTTGAACCAGGTTGCCGAACACGTCGGACTGAGCAAGTACTATTTCGAGAGACTATTTAAACAGTTTACAGATATGACGTTCTATCAGTATCTGATCCAGAAACGTATCTCTTTCGCTCAGGAACTCCTGGTAAACCATACTCTGTCTGTAACCGAGATTGCACTAGCAGCAGGTTTTTCAAGCAGTTCTGCTTTTGCCCGTGCATTCCACCAGGCAACAGGATACGCACCTTCGGAGTTTCGTACACTGAACGAATCGAAGGACTTCACCCAAGGTAAGGTATTTACACCTGAACAAGCAGCTGCCGCAGTCGGACACGTTGCCAAAGCCAGTACACCACTACCTATCTGCACCGATATGTACTCTTAAATGGCACAAAACCTAAAAAAGAGCATAACAAAAACGAGGAAACCGTATAGTTATATCTATTTGGTCTCCTCGTTTTTTTATTTGTATTTTATTATTCTATTATAATCTTCTTCAGATTAATTCTGTCCATAATATGCATTCTCTCCATGTTTACGGAAGAAGTGCTTATCTCTTATTCTGTCAGGTGCTGACTGTACCTTAGGATTGATAAGTTCTGTCTTAGTAGCCATCTTGGCAACTTCTTCAAGGACTACGGCATTATGAACTGCCTCTGCAGCATCTTTTCCCCAAGTGAATGGTCCGTGATTTACGCACAAAACTGCAGGAGTATAGATTGGGTTAAGTCCACGGCTGTCAAATGTCTCTATAATGACAAGTCCCGTATTCTTCTCATATGCTTCATCTATCTCTTCCTGAGTAAGTCCTCTCGCACAAGGAATCTCTCCATAGAAATAATCCGCATGAGTTGTTCCATAAAGAGGGATACTTCTTCCAGCCTGAGCCCATGAAGTTGCCTCAGGTGAATGTGTATGAACAACGCCACCTATATCAGCATATCTCTTATAAAGTTCAAGATGAGTAGGTGTATCAGATGAAGGTTTATATCTTCCTTCTACTCTATTTCCATCAAGATCCATTACTACCATATCATCAGGTGTCATAGTTTCATAATCTACTCCACTTGGTTTGATAACAAAGTATCCTGTAGCGCGATCGATCTCACTTACATTTCCCCATGTATAGGTAACAAGACCTCTCTTAGGGAGTTCCATATTTGCAAGGTATACTTTCTCTTTTAATTCTTCTAACATAATGTTCTCCTCTTCATCTAGAATGCTTCGATAGCTGCTCTTTCAACAGGCATAGCCTTCTTAAATGAATCCATAAATGCATTCATTCCGTCTATCTCTGCCTTATCAGCCATAACAGACTCGCCCTCTTCTCCTCCGAAGATATCTTCCTGAAGGAACTCAGCAAGTGACTTATTCTTATTAACCGCGTAAAGCGCAAGCAATGCAATACCCCACGCTCCACCTTCACCAGCAGTAGCCATAACTGTTACAGGCTCTCCGATAGCTGCAGACATGATTCTCTGTCCTGCATCCTTTGTCTTGAAATATCCACCATGGCCGTAGAGCTTATCTACTGCAACATTCTCTTCCTTGAAGAGGATATCAAGGCCATACTTAAGTGTACTAACTGCCGAGAACAGATTAAGTCTCATAAAGTTCGCAAAGCTGAAATCAGCATCAGGTTTTCTGATAAATACTGGTCTTCCTTCTTCGAATCCCGTTACAGGTTCTCCTGAGAAATAGTTGAATCCCATCAGACCGCCGCAATCAGGAGCACCCTTCATAGCTGATGTAAACATTGTTGTATAGAGCTTATCCATATCAACTTCAAATCCCATAGCTTCTGAATACTCTTTGAAAAGCTTAGCCCATGCATTTATATCTGAAGTACAGTTGTTACAATGTACCATGGCAACATCATCACCAACAGGAGTAGTAACAACATCTATTTCCTCATGAACCTTGTTAAGTGCCTTTTCCATAACTACCATTGCGAAGATTGAAGTACCTGCAGATACATTTCCTGTTCTGATAGCAACACTGTTTGTAGCAACCATTCCAGTTCCTGCATCTCCTTCAGGAGGACATACAAGAACACCAGTTTCAAGCTTTCCGCTTCTATCAAGCTTCTTAACACCTTCTGCTGTAAGCTTTCCTGCAGCATCACCGGCAACAAGCACTTTAGGAAGTATATCCTCAAGCTTCCAGCCGAAGCCCTTTCCTTCAATAAGTTTATCAAACTTAGCAAGGTAATCCTTGTTGTAATCTCTTGTTGTACTGTCGATTGGGAACATTCCTGATGCATCACCGATTCCAAGAACCTTCTCTCCTGTCAGCTGCCAGTGAATATAACCCGCAAGTGTTGTAAAGAATGTGATATCTCCCACATGATCCTCACCGTTAAGGATTGCCTGATAGAGATGAGCTATACTCCATCTCTGAGGTATATTGAAACCAAATTCCTTAGTAAGCTTTGATGCAGCTTCTTCAGTTATGGTATTTCTCCATGTTCTGAAAGGAACAAGAAGATCGCCAGCAGCGTTAAATGCCATATATCCGTGCATCATGGCACTGAAACCTATGGACTGAACCTTTGTGATCGATGCTCCGTATTCTTTCTCTACATTTTTTACAAGATCTGCATAACTATCTGCCAGACCGTTCCATATCATATCCAGACTATATGTCCAGATGCCATTTTCATACTGATTCTCCCATGTGTGGCTTCCCTGAGCCAGTGGCTTTCCATTCATATCAACCATAACAGTTTTAATTCTGGTCGATCCAAACTCGATACCGATACTTGTTAATCCCTGTTCAATAATACTTTTTTCTGACATTGCATAACCTCCTGTTATCTTTTCTTACATGTATTTCCTTCTATAAGCTCCGGACTTATAACAACTTTCTTATCTATCTGTTCTCCTCTGATCATTTTGAGAAGCATAGACGCAGCCATCTCCCCAAGTTGTTCCTGTGGATGTACTATTGTTGTCAGCCTAAGCCCCGTCTCTGATGCAGTCTGTGAATTGTCATATCCCGTTATTGATATATCTTCAGGAACGCGAATCCCTTCATCAGATAAAGCTTTAATAATGTTCATTGCAATCTGGTCGTTATAACAGACAACCGCATCTATGGATTTGTCTTTCCTGACCATTTCCAGGACACCTGTATAGGGATGTATCCTTCTGTCCTCCGTATAAAACCATATCACCTTTTCAGGATCATATGGAATCCCCGCTTCCTTCAGAGCTTTTGCATAACCCTTATGACGATTCTGTCCCTGACTGTCGTCGCTTTTAAAAACTCCTACTATATTACGGTGACCGTTCTTTATAAGATATTCTGTCAGAAGATACCCTCCCATCTCATCGTCAAGAAGTACCTGTGGTTTATCTTCCATCTGTGAATAGCTTCCCTGGATGAATATATATGGTACCCCATATTCTTCCAGTTTCTTATAAAGATTAATATGTTTACAATATATATGGCTTTTGCTCGGTTCTATGATGATCCCGTCCACATCCTTCATCAGCAGATCCTCAAGACACTCGGACTCCCTCGATCTGGAATTGTTCGTGTTCTTAAGAATGATACTGTATCCTTCCCGTGTAAGCACCGAATCTATTCCCTTGATTATCTTCGGGAATATATAATCCGAAAGATAGGTCATAACAACAGCTATGTTCTTCGAATTCTTCTTGTGTCTTACCAGTTCCGAACAGAAGGTTCCACTTCCATGAACGGAATATATATACCCCTCGGCCTGCAGGTTCTGAAGCGCCTTACGAACCGTCTGTCGACTAACCTGATACTTAGCGGCCAATTTATTCTCGGAGGGAAGCTTATCTCCCGGCTGAATATCCTCGGAAAAAATGAGCTCTTTCATATCGTCTTCAATCTGATGATATTTTAATAAATCATTATCTTTATTTCTCATTTTTATTTACCTGTCCTACCATTTCTTTTTGGGACATCTTCCGGTTTTGGCAGCTGCTCTGAGTTCCACATAACAGCCGCAGGCCTGGCACGTGCCCTGAATCAGTTTGTCGCATTCCTTGCATATATCAAGTCTTCTACGATAAATGTCATCATCAGCGCGCATGTCAGATCCCATTCTCTGGATATATTGTTCGATAGTTTCCTTATATGCCTTCTCGTCATATTCCTTCAGAAGACATTTTCTGCAGATCTTTCTTCCTTCAGCTGCAGTTTCTCCCATATTTTTATACCTCTACAGACAGATGAAGTACACTTGCTGCAGGAACCGTGAACTTAAGCTTGTTGTCAACAATCTGACAATCATCAAAGCTCTTCTTCACTACATTCTCAGGAGCATCAAATGTATTGTGCTCATGTATCTCGCCTGTTACAACCTCGCCCGAAACTCCCTTGATCTCACTATCTGTAACTACACCATCGATGTCATATGACTTATCAATAGAAAGGTTTGCAATAGTGACATGTAAACGTCCGTCTTTTCCAATTGATACAGACTCGCTGAGAGCTGGTACCATATTCTCTTCTTCTAGACCGATAGTCTCGTTCTCAACATAACTGCTTACAAGTTCAGCACCCTGATGACATTTATACATATCAAATACGTGATATGTTGGTGTAAGGATCATCTTCTCACCATCTGTAAGGATAACTGCCTGGAGAACATTTACCATCTGTGCTATATTTGCCATCAGCACTCTGTCTGCATGCTTGTTGAAGATGTTCAGATTTACACCTGCAACTACAGCATCTCTGATAGTATTCTGCTGATACAGGAATCCCGGATTCGTACCCGGCTCACAGTCATACCATGTACCCCATTCATCAACTATGATTCCAACCTGGCGCTTCTTATCATACTTATCCATGATTGCTGCCTGAGTTTCGATGATTTCTTTCATCTTAAGAGTCTTACGAAGTGTGAGATACCATTCTTTATCTGTGAAGTCAGTTGCACTTCCCTTAACATCCCAATCATGAGGAACTGTATAATAATGAAGAGACATTCCGTCCATAAATCCATGGAACTGTTCCGGAGCCGGAGCTCTGAAGCAAGTCTTCATTACAGCATCAATCCATTCATAATCATCTGCATTTGGTCCACAGCTGACCTTAAATATCTTTCTATCCTTATTATAATCTCTTACGTATGTCTGATATCTTCTATAGAGATTTCCATAGTATTCCGGAGTCATGTTTCCACCACATCCCCAGTTTTCATTTCCTACTCCAAAGTAGTCAACTATCCATGGATCATCATGTCCGTTTTCTTTTCTGAGATCAGCCATAGGTGATACACCATCAAATGTCATGTATTCAACCCACTCACTCATCTCCTGAACCGTTCCTGAGCCTACATTTCCGTTCACATAGGTTTTACACCCAAGCTGCTTGCAGAGTTCCATAAACTCATGTGTTCCGAAACTGTTGTCTTCCACAACTCCGCCCCAGTGCGTATTGATCATCTTTTTTCTAGTTTCTTTTGGACCGATTCCATCCTTCCAATGATACTCGTCCGCGAAACATCCACCTGGCCATCTAAGTACTGGAATCTGAATGTTCTTAAGAGCTTCAACAACATCCTTCCTCATTCCGTTCACGTTTGGGATGTCGCTATCTTCGCCCACATAGATTCCTTCATAGATACATCTTCCAAGATGCTCGGAAAAATGTCCCTGAATCTCAGGATTGATGTAAGCCAGTTTTTCATGTGGATTAATAAAAAGCTTCATGATAAGACCTCCTGCTTATATATTTTAATGTTATGATTCGCGCATTACCATAACCCCTAATATACAACTTGTATATATGTATGTACAAGTTGTTTCTCTAAAAAAAATAAACAAAAAAATATAGCCATTAATACAAAAATGACAACTGAAGTTTTTCACCTCAGTTGTCACTTGTATGCATTAAACTATTTTCTTTAATTTGAACTTCTGAACCTCGTTCTCGTCCTTAGCTATCTCCATGATACCGCCAAGTGATCTGACTTTCTCATCGAAGTCCTCATATCCTCTCTTGATATACTGGATATCTTCAATAGTACTTACTCCGCTTGCTGAAAGTGCAGCGATAACAAGCGCAGCTCCAGCTCTAAGGTCAGAAGCAACAAGTCTTGCACCAGTATACTTCTTTACTCCGGATATGATAGCTGAGTTACCCTCAACTCTGATCTTAGCTCCCATACGAGCAAGTTCAGCAACGTATCTGAAACGATTCTCGAAGATACTCTCTGTTACTATACTTGTTCCATCTGAAAGTCCCAGTATAGCAGCCATCTGTGCCTGCATATCTGTTGGGAATCCAGGATATGGAAGTGTCTTTATCTGTGTAGCTTTAAGATTACCATCAGCCATTACTCTGACAGAATCATCATACTCTATAACATGAGCTCCCATCTCTACAAGCTTGGAAGATATAGCTTCCAAATGCTTAGGGATGACATTTCTGATAAGAACATTTCCACGAGTAGCTACTGTCATAGCCATAAATGTACCCGCTTCAATCTGATCAGGAATGATAGAATACTCTGCTCCATGCAGTTTATCAACACCGCGTACACGAATCACATCTGTACCGGCACCCTTTATATTTGCACCCATTGTGTTAAGGAAGTTCGCTACATCAACTATGTGCGGCTCCTTAGCGGCATTCTCGATAGTAGTCTTTCCAGGACTGAGAGATGCTGCAAGCATTATATTGATGGTAGCACCAACAGATACCGTATCGAGGTAAATGTGTGCACCATGAAGTTCCTTTGCTTCTGCTACAATACTTCCGCCTGGAACTATCTCAGTCTTTGCACCGAGTTTTTCAAATCCTTTGATATGAAGATCAATAGGTCTTGAACCGATATCACAACCACCCGGAAGTGCTACGTTAGCATACTTATGCTTTCCGAGAAGTGCACCTATAAGATAATAAGATGCTCTGATTCTTCTGATATACTCATCATCGACAGGCTGTCCTTCACGGATACCCTTTCCGCAGATAACAACCGTGTGTCTGTCCTTGTACTCTACAGTAGCACCTATGTTTTCAATAGCCTTAAGTAAGGTTCTCGTATCTGAAACATATGGTACGTTTTCGATAGTTACTTTTTCGTCAGTCATTACTGCAGCCGCCAGTATTCCCAGTGCTGCATTTTTAGCCCCCGCTATAACAACTTCACCCTCAAGAGGATTTCCTCCCCTTATGACATACTGTTCCATAATATGATAATCTTCCTTGGATTATTAATAGTTTTAATCGTCTTATCTTCAAGTCATGTAATCGTCAAAACAATCACTAATAATCAAGTATTAATTTCAAGTTTAGAATGTAATAGTTTACGTAATACTCAATAACCATATCATTATAACATAAAATCTGGATTTGTAAACAAAAATATTACAGAATTGTTACAAATGTGGGGTTTTTACGGGTATAATTAGGCAAAACGCTAATTTTTGCTTGCAAAATAATTAGCGTTTTAGGCTAATTGTAACAAGAATTTGTTGACGTACCCAGCACGTTAACAAATTCTTGTAATTCGAAAACACATCATCCTATTATTGCCTACATCTTTTCCATATTATCTAGTATCCTCTTCTTTCCCACACTAAACATCCTGACAGTAGCTATCGTAAGACTTACGAGTATCACCATATAATACACTCCGATCGGAAGTTTAAGTAGTTCATAAAGTAGAATACCCAGACCGGTAACAATCACAGAAAGAAGCATCATTACCGCCATATTGAAAAATGTATTCAGATTCCCTCTTAATGCACTATACTCGTCATCCCATTCTACATAAGGAGATGAACTGTCCATCATCATACCAATGATTATCGAAAGTATATGAGCGAGCAACATAACTATCGCATAGAATGCCCCGATATAAAATGGTGCTTTCATGTAAACGCATATGATTATATCAGTAATAAGCAGTGCAGGATAAG
The DNA here is from genome assembly GCA_017539165.1 of Eubacterium sp. Taxonomy (GTDB): domain Bacteria; phylum Bacillota; class Clostridia; order Lachnospirales; family Lachnospiraceae; genus Eubacterium_Q. Next base: position 10,548 of record JAFYHN010000042.1, on the reverse strand, counting down.
TAAATATCAAACTCAGAAAACCCTTTGCATACATCTGTGTTTCATAAGGTACCGGAATAAACTTAATAAGGCTCAGATGCTGCCCCTCCCGCGTAAATGCAGTCGATGCAAGCGAGTTCAGCGCCGTAGCGATAAACGCAACCCCTATCACTATTATGATTAATATCATATCAGCTCGTTCTCTTCCGCTCTGATACATTTCAATAAATGCAGCCATACCCGGTTTATCCTTCGTAAAATGAAAGAGCGCCCAGGCTCCTGCCGGCCAAAGGACATTTATATATGCACAGTTTCCCGAAAAAGCTTTTGTTCTGAGAATCACTCTCAACTCTTTAAGGAAGCTCGCAATAAACTGAGACTGATCTATGATGTCGCTGGATTTAACTTCCGCCTTCTTAGATGAGCCAAGACTGGCAGCAGTATAAAGTCCGGTCTGATAAAGTGCTTTACCAAGGAAAAACAGAACACACAAAAGTGCTGCATTTCCAATAATATAAAGCAGAAGATATAAGAAACTTCCACCGCTTATAGCTTCCGAAAGCCATGGCACAGGAAAGAACACAGCGTTCAGAGTTCTGAGCAGAAGATTCTTTCCACTTCCCAGAGACTCCACGTAGTTCTCCATATTTATCTCGCCTATTCCTCTTAATGAATATACGAAAATTCCAGCAAAGATAAGAAGAAATATCGTCGACATACGATAGAATATCTTGGTATCCTTTACACCTTTAAGAACAGCCATAAGGATCAGACTGAATATTGCACAATAGATCATCGGAACAAGAGGAATGAGCGCAACCCCAAGAATCGCAGCAATGAGCGATATCGGATTAAGCGCAGCACCTATGCCGATATTTCTTCCGATCGCCAGGAAGTATCCAACAAATACAGCAATAAGGATCAGAAATTCCATAACACTCTCTGCAAAGTACGCAAAGAGAAACTTAGACATCATTAGATGGTGTGCCGGAATAGGCAGAGTTACAAAATGCTCTCTGTCGGATGAAAAAAACAGCACACTAAATATAACAAGAATTCCAAATATCATCGAAAACGCAGAAAGTATCTGCATCTCAAAAAGCATTCCACCCCCTGGGCTTCCCGCCTCAAGCAGTGCCTCCGTCATAACATAACTGATAAATCCGACTATAACTGTACACGGGATCATGATACAGGATACAGCCAGCAGAGCAAGCACCTTATATCCCGTCTTCTCCGGAAGCTGCATCTCAGAATTCTTAGAAAGTATTGCAGTTAATGAACTAATACCTTTTATATTCATATACCAACCCTCAATCAGCAATCTTCTCTTCAGCTACTCCACCGATCATCTCAATAAATATCGCTTCCAGATCTTTTCCCGGATTAGCAGCCGCAAGATCTTCAACAGTACCCTGATACAGATTCTTTCCATGGTTGATTATCATTATTCTGTCACACAGCTTTTCCGCAACCTCAAGAACGTGCGTCGAGAAGAGAACCGCATTTCCTTTCTCCGCATGTTCCTTCATCATCTGTTTTAATTCAAACGCCGCCGTAGGATCAAGTCCTGTCATAGGCTCATCCAAAATCCACGCAGGTGGATTATGTATAAGAGCGGCAATAACCATTGTCTTCTGACGCATACCATGAGAATATTCTCTCATCGGTCTGCCGAGACTATCCTTAATACCGAATCGTTCAGCTAGTTCATTTATCCTGTCAGTCCTCTGATCCATAGGAACCCTGTACAGGTTTGCTATGTAATTAATATATTCTATACCCGTAAGCTGAAGCAGTATGTCAGGATTGTCAGCAACATATGCAAAGCTTTCCTTTGCCTTTATAGGTTCTTCCACTATATCGTAACCATTGATAGTTGCCTTCCCCTCTGTCGGTCTAAGTATTCCGGTAAGCATCTTGATACAGGTGGTCTTCCCAGCCCCGTTAGGTCCGGCAAATCCAACAATCTCTCCAGGCTGAATATTAAATGACAGCCCATCCACAGCCTTGAAATTTTTCCCATAAACCATCGATAGGTTTTCTGCTTTTATCATACCTAACTCCTTTATCCATCATAGTAGATGACTATTTATCTGCCGCCCCAAGTTCATCCCTTACTTCTTCCATTATCTGAGTTCCTCCACTGGACTTCCACTTCTTAACAAACACATCAAAAGAACTTATATTCTTATCTCCAGTTACTATCTGAAGATATGTTTCCTTCTCATATTCCCGAAGCTTCCACCAGTCCGTCTTCATAGTAGCTGTCTCACCGAAGTACAGCGAATCTACAAGATCAAGTCTTCCAGCAGACTCTGCATCGGAAATAATCTTGAGCGCCGTTATACGTGATGTATAAGCCGCCCATTCCTGAGGAGTATGTTCCTGTATACGATCATAATCCTTACATACATTGTAATATGAATCCTCCAGGATTGGAAGCTCAGACTCGTCTTTTTCGCCGTTCATCACAGCAGTTATATCTTTATAGCACCTGCTTAGTGCATCTTTATAATCAACATTTATCGCCAGCGGTCTGGCAGTCGGATCAACATTCAGCTCAAAGTACCTTTTTATTCCTTCAGCATCATTTGCCTCATATCTGGCATAATCGAACAAAACGCTTATAATCTTTACTGCAATCTCCGGATGCTCATATCCCTTTCTAACGACAACATACTTTCCAGTAGTTTTCTGAGAAGCATAACTCACCTTCCCTCCAACTTTATCATCAGTCGAAACAAGATAAGGTTTCCAGTCAGCAGAAGGATCATTCGCAGCTGCATCCATCAGCGGATTATTCGGCGCCCACCATGGTCCAAAAAAAGAACCACACTGGCCATTTTCAACAAGTTCGATAATGTTGTTCGTAGTCCTGAACAGAAAATGATCATCCAGTATTCCTTCATCATATAAAGCATGAATCTTGAGGAGCGCCATCCTTGCTTCCGGCTGAACCGAACCATACACGATCTCTCCATTACGTTCGATCCACTGTTTAGGAAATGCACCCATACTTGCAAATATCATATCAAGCTGGTATTCATAACTGTAACCCGTATCTCCCGTCAGCTCCTCATCGCAGACCAGACCTACCGTGTTACCTTTTCCATTCTTTCCCGGATCCTTTTCAACAAATGCCCTGACAATCTCGATAACATCATTCAACGTCTCCGGATCCTTTAGTCCGAGAATATTCATCCAGTCTTTTCTTAGCCAGATAAGACTCGGTCCCGAAGATATACTCGTTTCAGGAATAGCCATGAGCCGTCCGTCAAATGTAGCCGTCCCGAGAACTTCATCACCATAACTCTCATATATATTTCTGATAGTGGGAGTTGCACATCTCTCATACGCATCTGTCAGATCTTCCACAAGTCCCGCCTCAACTACATCCTTGAGCGTGTCATAATCACTGACAACCATGATATCCGGAATATTTCTGGTCTTTATGGCCATCTCTGCCAGCTTATCATAATCCGAATACTCATTTCCCTCAAAGTCATCCTCATTCTGGACATTTATCTTGTCCAGAAGATATCTGGTATATTCATTGTTCTCATATGTGTCACCAGACGGAAGATTGGAATTATTCTCTCCGGTAACTTTCCCCAAAGTATAGTAGATTGTTTCCGGATACTTTCCGTATGGAGTCGTCGCAGCATCCTGCATCATCCTGTCATATTCTTCAGTCGAAATATTCTCTGAATTTGAAGTTGTACCTTTCTCACATCCACACAGAGAAAGAATAAATAAAAATATTAATATAATAGCTTTCTTTTTCAATTAATTATCCTATCTTTTCATTTTCTTAAACGTCAATAAGGTACAACGATATTTACTATCGATTGTACCTTATTTGTGAGTAATTTAAAAGAAGTTTTAGTACTACCTATCCCTTTATCGCACCTGCGGTTACGCCTTCGATTATGCTCTTCTGACAAGCCATATAGAATGCAACTATCGGAACGATTGCCATAACCAGTGCCGCCATCATTGCACCCCAGTCAATCTGGCCATGACTCTGTTTCAGATACTGTATTGCTATTGGAATGGTCCTGTATTTATTCACATTCAGAACAAGACTTGGAAGAAGATAATCGTTCCATATCCACATTGCTTCAAGTATGGCAACTGTAATCGCAGTTGGTTTCAATATCGGAAAGACAACTCTGAAGTAAGTCTGTATAGGACTGCAGCCATCAATATACGCAGCCTCCTCGATCTCTATCGGTATACTTTTTACAAATCCCGTAAACATGAATACCGCAAGTCCCGCTCCGAATCCAAGGTACACAATGATAATACCAAATGGATTCCCCAGATGAAGAATGTTAGAGAATTTTGAGAGCGTAAACATTACCATCTGGAACGGAACTATCATAGAGAAGAGGCAGGCTATATAGATAGCATGAGTTATCTTATTCTTCACTCTAGTGATATACCATGCGCACATAGATGTGCATAATATTATAAGAACAACCGAACCAACTGTGATAAACAGCGACCACCCAAAACACTGAAGCATATCAGTTTTTTTAAGGGCATTTTTATAGTTAAGCATCCCGGCCATTGCCCTGCTTATTCCCTTTTGCCACATATCAAAACCCGCTGATAAAGGTTTAGAACTAATACCGAATGGGCTCTTAAATATATAAGCTTTTTTCTTAAATGAATTAAGGATTACGACCAGTATCGGTGCTATCCAGGCCAGCGACAGGATTCCCAGGAGAACTGTCGTAACACCTGACTTTTTCTTTTTACTTAAAGGATAGGTATTCTTTATTTCAGACATTTTAATCAGCCTCCTTACTTGTGGTAATCTTATTCTGAATCAGTGATATAACAGCAACCAGAATAAAGAATATTACCGCTTTAGCCTGACCTACACCCTGCCAGCCTGTTGAACCGTACATAGTATCATATATATTCAGCGCCAGAAGCTGACTTGCTTTCCCCGGATTACCACCGGTAAGTGCAAAGTTCTGATCAAATAACTTGAATCCATTTGTCAATGTAAGGAAAGTACATATCGTGATGGTAGGCATCAGCATCGGAATCTTTACCTTTGTAAGAAGCTGCCATCTATTGGCACCATCGATTCTTGCCGCCTCTATAACATCAAGAGGAATATTCTGGATTCCAGCGATATAGATTACCATCATATATCCTATCTGCTGCCATGCCACTACGATTACCATTCCCCAGAAAGCATGCCACTGTGTACTTACTATAGTCTGTGAATAATTCTGAAGAACACTGTTGAATATCATCAGCCAGATATAACTGAGTACGATACCACCTATAAGGTTAGGCATAAAGAATACCGTTCTGAAAACATTTGTTCCCTTGATTCCTTTTGTAAGAAGCAAAGCAACAGCAAATGAAAAAACATTAATGATAACAACTGTAACTGCCGTGAAAAGAGATGTGTACCAAAGAGAATGCAGGAAATTGGTATCAACCTTTCCGTTTACAACAAATATCTTGGTATAATTCTTAACGCCAACCCACTTCCAGTCAACAACAGTTGTAAACTTGCAGAATGACAAAAATATTCCGTATAAAAAAGGTATTATGAAACCTATAAAAAATGCTGCCATAGTTGGAAATACAAATATGGGCCAGTATTTTTTTGTAGCCTTTTCCATCTTACTTTCCTCTCTATCTTAATGATGACAGCGGAAATCAGATTTCCACTGTCATCTTTTTCATACGTTTAAGGTGTCTACTCTGCCTGAGCTTCCTGAGCAAGTTTCCACTGCTCAGCCCATCCTGATGCAAATGCATCCTTTACAGCATCCCAATCACCTGAGCCATCTGTGTAGGCTGTAAGTGCAGATACTACTCCTGATCTCCAATCATCTACATTAGGTGTAGCATTGAATGACCATGCAACTGATGTCTTTCCATCTGACATAAGCTTGTTAGCATCTTTCTTAAATACGTTCTGTGTTTCGAATTCACCTGAAAATGTATCATAAGGAGCTGCAAGTCCCATAGTATTTGTTATAGCATCACGACCTTCGTCTGATGTAATGCACCATGTAAGGAAATCAAGAGATGCATCGATATCTGCCTGATCAGCCTTAGCATTGATTGCCCAATAATTCTCTGTACCTACACAGAGACCTTCGTTAGCATCATCAACACCGAAGTATATAGGAAGCATTCCGATATCTTCAGCTGTTACAAGGTAACCATTCTCTGCATTTGTAAGAGGGCTGAACTCCCAGTCACCATTCTGATAGAATACTGCCTCTTCCATACCAAACTCTGTTTCTGCATTGTAAGAACCTGAGTTAAGTGTCTTAGGATCTGCTGCAGATGTTCCAACATACATATCCCATACTCTCTTGAAGTTATCAAGATATGTACCATCTATCTCAGCTTCTCCTGCGATAAGATCAGCACCATCATCCTTGAACTCATAGTAAAGAGGGAGATTTGCAAGATGTCCTGAGAATCTCCATGAAGAACCATCATCAAGGCCTGCCGATGCAAAAGCTTCTGTAAGCTCATAACCAAACTGGTCATTTATCTCATCAACCCTGTCGTTGATATCCTTAGCTACCGCCTCAAGCTTATCAAGGCTGTTGATCTCATCAACAGATTTGATAACTGCTCCGTCCATTGTAGCGTAATCACTTATAATCTTCTTGTTATAGATGATTCCGTATGCTTCGTAACAGTTTGCTACAGCTGCTGTTTTTCCATTATATGTTACGACAAGAGATTTATCTGTAAGATGTGAATAAAGATCTGTGCCGGACATATCATATGTATAGTCATCCCATGTCTGGGCTGCTGATGAATTTCCGACATTAAAGATAGTAGGCGCAGACTCCTTAGCCATCTCAGACTGAAGAGTTGTATTATACTGCCCGTCAGCTGCTGTAAGAACTGTAACTTCAACTCCTGTTTCAGCCTTATAGTCTGAAGCAAGCTGCTGCCAAGCCTCATCCGTCTCAGGTTTAAAGTTGAGCATGTAAACCGATCCCGCTCCTGAACCTGAATTAGTTTCTGTCGCCTCTGTTTCTGATTCTGTTTTTTCTTCTACTGCAGTGGCTGTTGTTGTACCACTTTCTTCTGATGTTGAATTATCTGCTGAGCCGCATCCAACAGCTGCGCTTGCAGACATTGCAAGTGTTAAAGCACATGCAACTACTTTGTTAAATCTTCTCATTTTCGTATCTCCTATCTCCATAAGATTTTCTACGTTTTCGATGATTTAATTATACGTTTCGTTGCATTTCACTTCTATATAACCTTTTTTAGATATATGTTGGATTTTTAAGAAGTATAAATATTCTTTTCAAATTTATATATTCCGAGCTTAAATACGACCACGGATATAGATAATAAAACCAGTCTTCCGATCCATAATCCAGGGCGAAAATCCACATAATATTCCTGATTTCCGACGCCCAGAATATTTATCGATAAAGGCATACTTACAAAGACATTATTGGTCATCATTGATATAAATATCACCACATATAATATTCCATACACAACTATATCTTTTATAAACAAAAGCCTGAGTCCCATAAGGAGAAGCACAGCAGTCGCATATTCCAAAGAAACAACCAATATATTTGCCCCCAAAAGAATCGGAAAAATCTTTCCTCCAAGCACTAAATTGATCACTGTCCCTATTATCTGACCGCTTAAGAAGAGGATTCCAAAAGAGATCATTCCTGCAAAAAAATAAGAATAGATCTCATTTTTTATATTCAGCGTATATATGATCTTGTATTCTTTTATCGACTTTAGTTCCTTCTCATAAAATAAGAAATGTACAAATACCGCACTGAAAAACACAATAAATACCTGCTGGAAAAGAAGACGGTATATATTCTGTTCATAGTTTTTTATCAATAGGTATGACTTATTATCTGCCACAGGCAGAACAATAAAGATTATCAAACCAAAAATCCAAAACAATATATTTCTTTTTAATATTGTACATTTAGGGAAAATGTCTCTCTTAAATCGCATCCGTTTACTCCTTAAAAACCCTGTCCAATATATCCTCTACCATCTGATCCTTATAGATTTCCTCATATTCTGTTTTTAACAGATCTACAAATTCTTCATCCGAAGAAATATCTCCGTTATATACACTCTCATATAGTGGTCTGACCAAGTCAGGATGATTCATATAGATCAGATAAGATATTCTTTTAATAAAATTATATTCTGTCATCGGCAGTTTCATCATCTCATCATTTTCTTGCCGTTCACTTAGATATACCTCTTCCGCACTCTTTATCCCGATACTCTTCACAATCTCTTCCTGAATGCCTATCGCATAACCATCCATCAAATGTCTTGTATATTTACTCTTGTAATAATCATCATTATAAGTACTCATTTGCAAAATCAGATAATCCAGAAAACTCTCCAACAAGTCGGGATTATCGTAATACACCATATTGGGTGACAATACATTGATCTGTCCACCGTTTTTTTCAATACTAAGGTCTATTACTTTATCATTTTTTATCATCCATAGGATCTCCGGAAGATAGTTTGCCTGAATAGTATAAGTCTTTTTCTGATCTTCCGTTCCCATAACATGACTGATCCTATCCTCTGTTTTATCCAGAATCACAACCATATCTTCGAATTCTTTTTCCGATAATCCCTTAGCATCAACCACAAGGTTCCCTATTTTTTTGCTACATAACTGTTTCTGATTATTTTGGTTATATATCGATGAACCTATAAGATATCCCGAGTAAACAACCAGAAACAGACATACCACTCCTAAAACTGCTTTCTTGCTTTTTCCAGCACTGATCCTCACCGCAAGATATGCAAGAACAAACCATACCACTGTCAGGATCAGAGTATTCATCATACTTTCCAAGTTCAACTTATTAACTGTAAATACAGATTCACTTATAAAGAAAAAATGACTCGCAGCATCGTAGTCATATGGATTACAACAGATGAAGTTATATATACCCAACACACCGATACAAAATAATCCAAATCCTTTAATTCTAATTCCGGAACAGAATGCCCCTAAGCTGATAGCATACAAAAACTGCACCAAAGATATTACCAAAGCATTTAATATTTTTGCATGAAAAACAAATATCAGCTGTCCAAACAAAACCAAAAACCAAACAAGATTCGCCTTAATACCAAGAATGATCAGAAACAGATACCTTTCTTTATTATTCATTTTGCAGATACAGAGAATATGCTCTCTGTTGTCCTTCATAAATATCTGAAATATCAGATAAACATTTATGGCAATCCATATTACTATAGTGTAGTTCCCAGTTATCTGCATAGTTATATCCCCCAGCTGAAGACAAACTACCAAAGTCAGTATGCAGATATTGACCAACACATATAATACCCTGTTATGAAAAATCTCTGTCTCTATAATCCTTCCGGTTTTTTTCAAAATATCCTTCACTACTTTATCCTCTATCTATATTCATCATATAAAAGTATGCATCCTCAAGAGTCGGTGCAACCGGATTTGCTCCGCTTTCAGCAGCATACCTGATCTCAAGCCCTTTCGATTTTCTGGTAACCGATATGATTCTGTGATAATCATCTTCTTTTATTTCATGATCATCAGAAGTCTCTTCTACAAAGATTTTATTTTCAACCTTTTTCAACACATCTTTAACAGAGCCACAAAAGATCATCTCTCCGGCCTTCATAATCCCCACATTCTCACACAGCATATCAACGTCAGATATTATATGAGTAGATATGATCATATTAGTCTTTTTACGTCTTCTGTTCAGTATATTTCTAAATCTTAATCTTTCCGTCGGATCAAGTCCTACTGTCGGTTCATCTAAGATAACATACTTTGGATCACCCAATAGTGACTGTGCTATCGCCACCCTCTGTTTCATGCCTCCAGATAACTTACAAATTGGAACCTTCTCCTTATCTTTAAGGTTGAATTCCTCTATCAGTTCTAATATCTCTTCTCTGCAATTCTTCATACCCTTTAACAGGGCAATATATTCTAACATCTCATAAACAGTCAGCTTCTCAAAAAAGTCAAACTTCTGAGGCAGATATCCCATCATGTTACGAACACTTCCGGTATTCTTAACTATATCCTGGTCATCATACGTTACCTCACCTTTATCCATTACCGAAACTGTAGCCATTATCCTAAGAAGACTGCTTTTTCCGGCACCATTCTCGCCCAGCAATCCAAATGTCCCCTCAGGAATCTCCATACTTATATCCTTAAGTGCTTTTACTTTTCCGCCGTTATAATTCTTTGACAAATTCTTTACTATGATTGACATCTGCTTTTCTCCCTTCAGTCGCTTTCTATATTTCAAACCTACAAGGACATTTTTTCAACTGTTTTTTTATGAACGACATAACGAGTTTGTGAACGACATGCTAGATAATATAAAATGTTTTTCAGAAAATCGAGTAGGAGGAATTTCTCTTAATTGAGAAATTCCGACCTCTCACACCACCGTGCGTACCGTTCGGTACACGGCGGTTCAATCAACTTAACAAGTAACACACCTTTCGGTGTAGTAATCTAACATAGAGATTAGTCCG
>JAFYHN010000041.1 GCA_017539165.1 Eubacterium sp. | reverse complement strand
GGACTAATCTCTATGTTAGATTACTACACCGAAAGGTGTGTTACTTGTTAAGTTGATTGAACCGCCGTGTACCGAACGGTACGCACGGTGGTGTGAGAGGTCGGAATTTCTCAATTAAGAGAAATTCCTCCTACTCGATTGAATAGTATGTATTTTTCGATAAATAGCTTTTACAATTCAATGATTTGTGGTAATATACACTCTGTATATCTATGTACACACGTAAAAAAACAGTTACAACGAGGAATACTACGATGAATATTACCAAGATGCATGGTATAGGAAATGATTATGTATATGTAAATTGTATAAAGAACCAGATAGAGGATCCGTCATCACTGGCTGTTACTATAAGTGACAGACATTTTGGAGTAGGCTCAGATGGGCTTATTCTAATCAAATCCAGCGAAAAGGCGGATTTTATGATGGATATGTACAATGCCGACGGTTCCCGTGGAATGATGTGTGGAAATGGAATCAGATGTGTTGGAAAGTATGTATACGATCATGGTCTTACTGATAAGAAGATAATAACAATAGAGACTCTGTCCGGAGTAAAAACTCTGAATCTTTCTATTAAACCAGTGGGTGAAGTTGATGGATATCAGAGTATAAGCAATAACGGATACGTTGTTTCAGCTGTAACAGTAAATATGGGAGCTCCTATATTCGAACCTGAAGAGGTTCCTTTAAAGCTTTCTGAGGGATTTGCTGCGAGAAAGCTTTCATCTATTATAGATATCAATCCTATAAAGGATATGGGAATCATTCCTGATGAGAAGGTTGCTATCAGAATGCCATTAGTTATTAATGATGCATTTTATTATGGAACAGCAGTATCTATGGGAAATCCACACTTTGTGGTATTTGTTGATAATACAGACACCTTCCCGGTCGAAAAGGAAGGCCCTCTTTTTGAAAATAACAGATTATTCCCTGAGAGAGTGAACACTGAGTTCGTTCAGGTGATTGATCGCACACACGTTAAGATGAGAGTCTGGGAACGTGGTTCAGGTGAAACTATGGCTTGCGGAACCGGAGCTTGTGCTACGGTGGTGGCATGCATATTAAATAATAAAACCGAAGATGAGGTTACGGTATCACTTCTCGGAGGCGACCTCAAGATTAAGTGGGATCGCGAAGAGAATACGGTTTTCATGACCGGACCGGCGACTACTGTATTCGAAGGTGAGATATAAAAAATATAGATGCTTAACAAGGAGTACTACAGAAATGTTTAAAGTAAACGAAGACTATTTGAAACTTCCGGGAAGTTACCTTTTTTCAAATATCGCTAAGAAGGTAAATGCATTTGCGGAAGAAAACCCTGATAAGAAGATCATAAGACTTGGAATCGGTGATGTTACTCAGCCACTTTGTTCAGCAGTGATCGAGGCACTTCACAAGGCTGTTGATGAGATGGCAAGTGCGGATTCATTTAAAGGATATGCACCAGATCTCGGATATGCATTCCTTAGAGACACTATCGTTGAGAAGGCATTTAAGCCTCTTGGAGCAGAAGTATATGCTGATGAAGTGTTTATTAGCGACGGAGCAAAGTCAGATTCTGGAAATATTCAGGAAATCTTCTCTAAGGATGTAAAGGTTGCAGTTTGTGATCCGGTTTATCCTGTTTATGTAGATACAAATGTAATGGCTGGAAGAACTGGAGTTTATGATGCGGCTACAGGTCTTTGGAGCGATGTTATATATATGCCATGTACAGCGGCAAATGGATATGCACCTGAGATTCCTTCAGAGAATCCGGATGTGATCTATCTCTGCTTCCCTAACAATCCTACAGGAGCTACTATTACTAAGGCTCAGCTTCAGGATTGGGTTGACTATGCTAACAAGATCGGCGCAGTTATCATCTACGATGCTGCTTATGAAGCATATATCTCAGAGGCAGATGTTCCACATTCTATCTATGAGTGTGAAAATGCAAGAACATGTGCTATTGAGATAAGATCATTCTCAAAGAATGCCGGATTTACAGGAACCAGACTTGGCTACACTGTAATTCCTAAGGATATAAAAGATAAGGATGGAAATACACTCAATGCTCTGTGGGCAAGACGTCACGGAACTAAGTTCAACGGAGCTCCTTACATTATCCAGAAAGCTGGTGAGGCTGTCTTCTCAGAAGAAGGTCAGAAGCAGACTAGTGAGCAGATTGCTTACTATATGAAGAATGCAAAGTATATCCTTGAGGGACTTAAGTCAGCAGGATATACAGTATCAGGTGGTGTAAATGCTCCATATATCTGGCTTAAGACACCTGATAACATGAGCAGTTGGGACTTCTTCGATTATCTTCTGAAGGAAGCAAATGTCGTAGGAACACCTGGTTCGGGATTTGGACCTAGCGGAGAAGGACATTTCCGACTCACAGCATTCGGTAGTTATGAGAATACAGTTGAAGCAATAGATAGAATTAAGAAGCTTTAAGAAGCTCAAAGGGAGGAAACTATGAAGGTTGTAATGCTCGCCGGTGGATACGGCACAAGAATAAGTGAAGAGAGTCATCTTAAACCAAAGCCAATGATCGAAATCGGTGGAAAGCCGATACTCTGGCACATAATGAAGGAATATTCATATTATGGATTCAATGAGTTTGTAATATGTGCAGGATATAAGCAGCATGTCATCAAGGAGTGGTTTGCAAACTACTATCTGCATAATTCAGATATTACATTTGACTTTTCTGATGATAATAAGATGACAGTACATAGTAATGTAGCAGAACCATGGAAAGTTACTATAGTAGATACAGGCCTTAATACAATGACAGGTGGACGTATCAAGAGAATCAAGGATTATGTTGGAGACGAGACATTTATGCTTACATACGGAGATGGAGTCTGCGATATAAATATCAAGGATCTTCTTGAGTTCCACAAGAGTCATGGAAAGCTTGCTACTATAACAGCAGTTCAGCTTGGTCAGAGATTCGGTATCCTTGACATCAAGGATGACGGAGTTATTACAAGTTTCAGAGAGAAAGATGACAGCGACGGAGCTCGTATAAATGGTGGATACATGGTTCTTGAACCGGGTGTATTTGACTATCTTAAAGATGATACAACAGTATTCGAGCAGGAGCCTATGAAGAAGCTTGCAGCTGACGGACAGCTTATGGCTTACGAATTCGATGGATATTGGCAGTGCATGGATACAAAGAGAGAGATGGATAAGTTGAATGAACTTATTGAAGCTGGACAGGCTAAGTGGATGCATTGGAGTAAGTAAGCACATATATATCCGTACTAGGACGCTAGTAGTCCATTTTATACGCGAATCGAGGTGTTTGCTCGAAATCATGCTACTTGAAGTACGATAAAATCATGTGCTTACTTGGATGGCGCAGAAATATGATAGAAAGAAGGAAGAATAGAGGATGAATAAAAAAGACCTATCCTTTTTTAGTGGCAAGCGTGTTCTGGTTACGGGACACACGGGCTTTAAGGGAAGCTGGCTCTGCCAGATTCTTATAGGTGCTGGTGCTGAGGTGACCGGATATTCGCTTGAACCGCCTACAACACCAAGTCTTTTTAATGAGGCTGGGATTGCGGACAGGATTAATCATATAGTTGGAGATATCAGGGATCGTGAGAAGCTGATGCGTGTATTTAAAGAGGTGCAGCCTGAGATAGTGCTTCATCTTGCAGCTCAGCCTATTGTTCGTGAGTCTTATAAGGATCCTGTGGGAACGTACGAGACAAATGTTATGGGTACGGTAAATATCTGTGAAGCAGTCAGACAGACTCCATCTGTTAAATCGTTCCTGAATGTCACAACAGATAAGGTTTATAAGAATAATGAGTGGTGCTGGGGTTATCGTGAGAATGAGCCTCTGGATGGCTATGATCCTTACTCTAACTCAAAGTCATGTTCAGAACTTGTAACTCATAGCTATATCAACTCATTTTATTGCGATATGGATGTTGCTGTATCAACTGCGCGTGCAGGAAATGTAATCGGTGGTGGTGACTATGCTCCTGACAGAATCATTCCTGATTGCGTAAGAGCAGCTGAAAAGAACGAAGTGATCATTGTAAGAAACCCATATTCAACAAGACCATATCAGCACGTTCTTGAACCTCTTAATATATATCTTACAATTGCTAAGGGGCAGTATGAAGATAAAACAAAGGCAGGTTTCTATAATGTTGGACCTGATGATTATGACTGTGTAACTACAGGTGATATAGTAGATAAGTTCTGTGACTCATGGAATAACTATGGCACGGATTCCGATAATCCTACTGATGCAAGTAAAAAGATCACATGGATCAACAAGCATGACGGAGGCCCTCATGAGGCCAACTTCCTTAAGCTTGACTGTTCGTTGGTTAAGAATGTATTTGGCTGGAATCCAGTATGGAATATAGATAAAGCCGTAGAGATGGTTGTGCAGTTTTCTAAGAGAAGACTTGCAGAGCCTGATAAAGTTGCTGAAGAGATGGATGCAGAGATAGCAGAATTCTTCAAGTAATCATAGTAGAGAGAATATGAAAAATATAAAGGAGTATATATATGTCTAAATGGAATAATGAGCAGGAAGCTCGTGATGAAATAAAAGGTCTTGTTGCTGAGTACTATAATCAGTTCAAGAAGCCTGAGCAGGAGAAGAAGTTCGAAGAGGGAGATCGTATATCTTATGCTTCTAGAGTATATGATGAGAAGGAAATGCTTTCTCTTACAGATGCTACTCTTGATTTCTGGTTAACAACAGGAAGATTCTCAGATGAGTTCGAGAAGAACTTTGCTGAGTGGATCGGTGTGAGATTTGCTAATCTTGTAAACAGTGGTTCATCTGCAAACCTGATTGCATTTATGACTCTTACATCTCCACTTCTTGGGGACAGACAGGTTAAGCGCGGAGATGAGGTAATTACAGTTGCTGCAGGATTCCCTACAACAGTTGCGCCTATTCTTCAGTATGGTGCAGTTCCTGTATTTGTAGATGTTAAGCTTCCTGAATACAATATAGATCCATCAAAGCTTGATGCAGCCCTTTCCGATAAAACTAAGG
This sequence comes from Eubacterium sp., assembly GCA_017539165.1. Taxonomy (GTDB): domain Bacteria; phylum Bacillota; class Clostridia; order Lachnospirales; family Lachnospiraceae; genus Eubacterium_Q. The sequence goes on along the minus strand of JAFYHN010000041.1, from coordinate 35,580 downwards.
CTGTTATGATAGCTCATACACTGGGTAATCCATTTGACTTAAAGGCAGTAAAGAAATTCTGTGATAAGAATAACCTTTGGCTCATAGAGGATAACTGTGATGCACTTGGAACTAAGTACACTATCGATGGTGTTACTAAGTTTTCTGGAACATGGGGAGATATCGGAACAAGTAGTTTCTATCCACCACATCACATGACAATGGGAGAAGGAGGATGTGTTTATACTGACAATCCACTTCTTAACAAAATAATAAAGAGCTTCCGTGACTGGGGACGAGACTGTGTATGCCCATCAGGAAGAGATAACTTCTGTGGACATAGATTTGACGGACAGTATGGTGAGCTTCCTGCAGGATATGACCATAAATATGTATACAGCCACCTTGGATATAACCTCAAGGTAACTGATATGCAGGCTGCAGTAGGAGTTGAACAGCTTAAGAAGTTCCCTACATTTATTGAGAGAAGAAAGGCTAACTGGAAGTATCTTCGTGAGAATCTTGCTGACCTTTCAGATAAGCTGATCCTTCCTGAGGCAACTGAGAATTCAGAGCCATCATGGTTTGGATTCCTCATCAGCGTAAAGCCTGAGGCAGGTCTTGATCGTAATGAAGTAACAAAGTATATCGAGAGCAAGAATGTACAGACAAGACTTCTCTTCAGTGGTAATCTGACACTTCATCCTTGCTTTGATTCAATAAGGGGAACTGATGCTTATAGAGTAGTTGGAGACCTTGACGTAACGAATTTCATCATGCAGAACAGCTTCTGGATCGGTGTATATCCAGGCATGACAGAAGATAAGCTGAACTACATGGTTAAGGTTATCAGAGAGGCGGTTAACCGTTAATGAAAAGTGCGATAGTAACCGGAGCAACCGGAATGATAGGATCACAGGTTGTAAAACTCCTTCTTGAAAAAGGGGTAAATGTTACGGCCATAGTGCGCCCTATGTCAGAGAAAATGAGAAATCTCGAAGCATTCAAGGTGAGCTCTTCTGATAATAAGAATTATGGAAAATTAAATATAGTAGAATGCAGTCTTTGGGAGCTTCCAAGCCTCAGAGATAAACTTGGTTGGGAACATGATACTCTCTTCCATTTTGGATGGGGATATACTTTTGGAACAGGAAGAAATGATGCTCCTAAGCAGGAGGAGAACATACGAGCAGCAATCGATGCAGTTCATCTTGCATACGAAGCAGGATGTAAGACATTTGTCGGTGCCGGATCACAGGCAGAGTTTGGTTTTACAGAAAGCAAGTTAACAGATAGTCTTCCGAAGGATCCTGTCACAGGATACGGAATAGCTAAGCTTGCTGCATGTAAGCTTACACAGCTTGAATGCAGAAATCTTGGAATGAAGCATAACTGGGGAAGAATTCTCAGCTGCTACGGTCCTGGAGACAACGATTATACTATGGTCATGGCTGCAGTTCGTTCCATGCTCAAAGGTGAGAGAATGCAGTTTACTCCTGCTGAGCAGGTTTGGGACTATATTTATGCAGAAGATTGTGCGAAGGCATTTATCGCCATAGCTGAGTCGGGAGTGGACCGCAAGGCTTATACGATCGGTTCAGGAGAGCCAAGACTTATGAAGGAGTATATATATGCAATTCGTGATGCAATCGATCCTTCACTGGAAGTTGGAATAGGCGAACGTGAATACAATGACAATCAGGTAATGCATCTGGTTGCTGATATAAGTGAGCTTGTAAACGATACAGGATACAAGCCGTCTACTACATTTGAAGAGGGAATAAGAAAGACTGTTGAGTGGGCTAAGGCCAATCCCTAACAGATGATTTAAAAAGGAAAATACCGGTAAATGAGGTAAGAGGAGTATGTCAAAAAAGAAAGTCAGCGTGCTTATTCCATGCTACAACGAAGAAGAAAATGTTGTTCCGATGAGTAATGCTATTCAGGAGCTTTTTGAGAAAAGTCTTCCGCAGTATGATTATGAACTATTGTTTATAGATAATGATTCATCGGATAATACCAGACCTCTTCTGAGAGAGATTTGTAAGAGAAATAAAAATGTTAAAGCAATCTTTAACGCCAAGAATTTTGGGCAGTTTAATTCGCCTTATCATGGAATACTTCAGGTTACGGGTGATTGTGTAATATCTATGGTTTGTGATTTTCAGGATCCGCTTGAACTTATTCCGCAGTATCTGAAGGAATGGGAAGACGGTTATAAGATTGTAATCGGAATCAAGACTTCCAGCAAAGAGAACAAACTGATGTATTGGGCAAGATCTATGTACTACAAGTTTGTAAAGAAGTTCTCAGATGTAGAGCAGATTCAGCACTTTACCGGTTCCGGACTCTATGACAGAGAGTTTATTGAAGTTCTCAGAAATCTGAATGATCCGACACCTTTCCTTCGAGGAATTGTGGCAGAACTTGGATTCAAGAGAAAAGAGATTGAGTATGAGCAGCCGCAGAGACGTGCCGGAAAGACTCATAACAATTTCTACACGTTATATGATGCAGCGATGCTGTCTATAACATCATATACCAAGATAGGACTGAGACTGTGTACATTTATTGGTGCATTTATTGCTATGGGAAGTATGCTGGTTGGTTTGGTATATCTGGTCATGAAGCTTCTCAACTGGGATGGATTTGAAGCTGGTATGGCACCACTTATCATACTCATTTCATTTATCGGCGCTGTACAGATATTCTCCATAGGTTTCATGGGTGAGTATATGATGAGTATGAACAAGCGTATTATGAACAGACCGCTTGTTGTAGAGGAAGAAAGAATAAATTTTGAGGAAAAGACGGAAGAGTAATGGATAAGATAAAGCTAAAAAGGCCTAATAACAAACTAATCATATATGGGGTGCTTATTTTTCTTTTCTATATGATACTTCAGATGAAGTACGTATATGATGTATGGTTTGATCCAGATGAACTGGATATATATAATGTTGCATTTGAGATGGTAAAAGGAAAGGTCCTATACAAAGATATTCCATCTCAGCATATGCCTTTTACTTATTTTTTCAGTGCAATATTCTATGTTTTGGGGGCTCATGAAGCTTATCTGCAGAGAATATATTATTATATTCTTTTTTCGGGGTTCTGGACGGGATTTGTGTTCCGACACAGAAAATATGTTAATAAGTGGATACTTGTACTTCATCCACTGGTATATCTTACACTCATGCAGATGCAGGATTTTTCAACACAGATTCTTTCAGAAAACCTGACAATAATAGGTGTAGAGATTTTTGCGTTTGAGTTTTTGAGATTCTTAAATAAGAGGGATATAGATCTTAAGGGTTGTTTACTGATGTGTGCGGGAGTATTGTTCACATTTGGTTCGAGCTTTATCTCTATATTCGCACTGTTCTTTATGGGATTAGGAGTCCTTCTCACTGAGATTAAGTGGAGGGTAGAAAGTAAACAGCCTGCAAAAGAATGGTGGCAGATGATGATCAAGAGATATGGCAGACTGTTTGCAATAGGGGCTGCTCCATGGATAATATATTTGATTTATGCACTGGCCACAGGTTCATTCAGTAAGTTTTATCTTGAAGCCTATCTTATCAATAGATTGTATTATCCAAAGTATAATGGAGGAATCGGCGGAGGTACAGCGGGAACATTCCTCATGCCGCTGACTTCATTTGCGAGTGAGATATTGAGCATCAGACTTACAAAGATAGGCGCTACGTCTCTTATGAGATGGATAATCCTGTTTAGTGGATGTGCGTACTTCCCATATAAGATGGCGAAGAAGCATGGTGTTATAGCTGGTGTTACATTTTTCATGTTTACACTTAGCTGTGGACTAAGAGGATATTTTAATTATCATGGAAAAGTGTTCGAGGCGCTCATCGCACTTTTTGCGACTTATACCTGGATTGAATATGCGTATGGTGGAAAAGAAAGTTTCGAGAAAGCACACATTTTGAGAAAAGCTTTCCTGGCTACAACAGTTTTGATTGTATTTGTGAATTACATATACAACCTGAATAACATTTTTACGTTCTTGGTCAATACAGAATACAACCATTATCAAAGTGATACGGATATTATCCAGAAGCTCACTGATGAAGATGAGGCTATATGGCAGACAAATATGTGTAATGCTCTCCCTTGGGCTTCGAAGCGAGTTACAGTAGGAGCTTCAGTCAATTGCCCATGGATGTGGGAAGGTATGGGAGACGATGATTTCGAACTGATTCAGAAGGAAGCTCCTAGAGTTGTTATTTTCCAGCTGGGATACGAATCTTGGGATAACAAAATGAGTGAGTATGCTCCGGAAGCTTACACATATATAATCGAGAATTATAAGTATCTGCCGACTGCTGGTCAGATATGGGTAAGAAAAGATTACTATGATGAGGCTTGTCGTAAGATAGGAGTTGATCCTGCAACAGCAAAGAATGATGGTGGACTGAGTGTTACACCTTATGAAGTAGAAGAAGACGAAAAACCTCACTAATAGGTTAAATAAATAATAGATAAGGAATTTGAATAAGGAGACATATAATGGGAAAGATCAATGTTGAATCATGTATGGTAGATGGAGTTGAGATAGAAGGACTTAAGGTTATTACACCTACAGTGTTTGGTGATGACCGTGGATATTTTATGGAGACATATAATGAGAATGATATGAAGGAAGCTGGAATGGATTATGTATTCGTTCAGGATAATCAGAGTGCTTCAAAGAAGGGTGTTCTCAGAGGACTTCATTTCCAGAAGGAATTCCCTCAGGATAAGCTTGTTCGTGTAGTAAATGGAGAGGTATTTGACGTAGCAGTTGACCTCAGACCTGACAGCAAGACATTTGGAAAGTGGTATGGAGTAAGACTTTCGGCAGAGAACAAGAAACAGTTTATGATACCTAAGAACTTTGCACACGGATTTATCGTACTTTCTGATTATGCCGAGTTCTGCTATAAATGTACAGACTTTTATCATCCAAACGATGAGGGGGGACTTCTTTGGTCAGATCCTGAAATCGGAGTTGAATGGCCTATGCCTGAAGGAATGACAGAAGCAGATCTTACACTTTCTGATAAAGATAAAGTATGGGGCGGAATCGCAGCATACAAAGAGGAGAGAGGATTAAACTAATCCGTATTCGCAACACGATAATACGATAATGGATGAATAAAATGGATAAAAGAAAAGCACTGCGGATAGTCTTTATTCTGTTCGTGGCATTAATAAACGTAATAATATTCTGGAAGATCGATTGGTCGGATATCGATGTAAAAGGAATCTCCTTCGTTGTAGAACTTGCAAGTGATAAAAATGACACTTATCAGATTTACTACTCACATCCAGGTGAAAACTTTGGAGAGGGAACTCATAGCGATGTCAAATACAATGGATGGAGCAGCAAGGGATCAAAAGATGAAGCCAATGAAGTAGGGGTTCGAAAAAAACTTGTCTTCAGTTTTCCGGCAGATTATGAGAATCTCAGATTCGACTTTGGAGAGAAAACAGGAAGAACAGTTGTCTATGATATGTACTTTGAGATGAATAATCTTAAGTATAGTATTGATCTTCAGCAGCTTCAGAAAGAAGAGAATTGTGTATCGATCGCTTCAAGAGATATTATTCCGGGAGATGAAAATGGAGATTATCTTGTTGTAGAGGTAAAAGACGCTGATCCAAATATACTTGTTCAGTTTCATAAGGATGAGCTTATAAATGGTTACTACACTGCTAATAAGACTAACACTCTGATATTCAGAATAATTCTATGTGTATTACTTGATCTGATAGCATTTTATATCGTGCTTCATTTTAATTCACTGATCGATATTCCTGTGGAGATCTATCAGAACAGAAAGCTTGCGCTGAATCTTGCTAAAAATGATTTCAAGCAGAAGTTTGCAGGTTCATATCTTGGAATTGCCTGGGCATTTATTCAGCCAATCGTGACGATTCTCGTATATTGGTTTGTTTTTACGGTGGGATTTAAACAGCCACCAGAATCTGGAAAAGTACTTTTTGTACCATATCTGGTTGTTGGAATCATTTCATGGTTCTTCTTCTCTGATGCGCTCAGTGGTGGAACTAATGCTCTTGTAGAGTATAACTACCTCGTTAAGAAGGTGGTATTCAATATAGATATCCTTCCGTTTGTGAAGGTTACATCAGCGCTTTTTGTACATTTCTTCTTTACGGTATTTGCCATAATTTTGAGTACATGTATGGGTTATACTCCAAGTATGTATTCGCTTCAGATCATCTATTACATTTTTTGTGATATGGTCTTTGTGCTAGGTTTAACCTACCTTACATCAGCATTGGTTGTATTCTTTAAGGATCTGGGACAATTCATTAATATATTCGTGATTCAGATTGGTGTCTGGCTTACACCTATTATGTGGCGGGCAGAAGAAGTACTGAATCCATTGGCAATGAAGTTATTCAAGCTGAATCCGATGTATTATATAGTGAGTGGTTTCCGTGACAGTCTCCTTTTAAGAAGGGGATTTTGGCAGGGAGAAACACTGCTCTGGACTATATACTTCTGGATGATAACTATTTTAATCTTTGGATTGGGCGTTAAGATATTCAGAAGATTAAAGATACATTTTGCAGATGTATTATAAATATGGCTGGCATATAAATGAAATCAAAAATGTCGGTTTTTAAATGAAAGAGAAAAAAATGACAGACGAAATAGCAATTAAGATAAATGACGTCTCAAAACTTTATAAACTGTATGACAATCCAAAGGACCGTTTTTGGGAAGCTCTGGGTGGTAAGAAACAGAAAAAACATAAAGAGCATTTTGCGCTTCGAAATGTTTCATTTGATGTGAAGAAGGGGGAATGTGTCGGAATCATTGGAACGAATGGTGCCGGTAAGTCGACAATCCTTAAGATCATCACAGGAGTTCTGAATCCTAGTGCCGGAGAAGTAAATATCAACGGAAGAATCTCAGCACTTCTTGAGCTGGGAGCTGGTTTTAATCCGGAGTATACCGGTATTGAAAATGTATACCTTAATGGTTCTATGATAGGATTCAGCAGGGAAGAGATAGATGAAAAAATGGATGATATTTTGGCATTTGCCGATATCGGAGATTTTGTGCATCAGCCTGTTAAGACTTATTCTTCAGGTATGTTTGTCAGATTGGCATTTGCAGTGGCAATCAATATTGATCCTGAGATACTCATAGTCGATGAGGCACTCTCTGTAGGAGACGTTTTCTTCCAGGCTAAATGTTTTAAGAAATTCGAAGATTTCAAGGCGAATGGAAAGACAATTCTTTTCGTTAGCCATGACCTATCAAGTATAGAGAAATACTGTGATAAAGCTATTCTACTTGACCATGGTACGAAGGTTGGTGAAGGTACTCCGATTGATATTATCAACAAGTACAAGAAGCTTATGACCGGAATGACCATCGAAGAGATTGAAGAGAAAGAGCGAGAGAAAGAACAGCTCGCAGCGTCTGGAAAAGGTAAGAAAAAACAGAATAAGAAATTTTCAGATAAAAAATCTGAACTTAATAAAACAACAGTTGAAAAAGATAGAAGTAAGGAAAAGACTTCTGCAAGCATAGATACAACGGAACTGATAAATAACTTTCCAAAGGATGAAACATGGAAGTCTCATTTTGACATAAATCCTAACCTCGATGAGTATGGAGATATGAAGGCTAAGCTTGTTGACTTTGCGATAGTAGATGAGTTCGGTAATCTGACATCGACACTTATCAAGGGTGATAGATTTAAACTGATGTCAAAAGTTAAGTTTAACGAAGATATCGATGATCCGATATTTACATACACCTTTAAAACCCTTAAAGGACAGGACATAACTGGTACCAATACCATGTATGAAAAAGCCAGCATAGGAAAAGCTCATGCAGGCGAAGAATACGTGGCAGAGTTCGAACAGGAGATGAACCTCCAGGGTGGAGAATACCTGCTATCCATGAGCTGTACAAGCTTCGTCGATGGAGAACTCGTAGCCCATGACAGACTATACGACGTAGTAAATATAACAGTAGTATCAAACAAGAATACTGTAGGGTTTTATGACATGAATTCAAAGGTAACCGTTCACAAGGTAGTGAGCGGTTAAGACCTCACCGAACATGCTTGCATAGTGAGGTGAGAGCTTGACCGGGCACGGGGCGAGTGGAACGAGCTCGCCTGCACCTACATGATGCGAGTGCTTGCGAAGCAAGCAGTAGAGCCCCGAAGGGGCGTACTCGCAGAATGAATGTGCAGGTACCTTGTGAACAGCTATACTGGAACAAGCTAGCTTAGCACAGGCAAAGGGCGAAAGCGTACTCACCGAATGAATGTGCAGGTACCTTGTGAACATACACAATCAAAAAAGGAATCTATAATGGACCATTACGACAACCTTCTCAACCTCGTAAAAACTGAAAACGATTTCGAAGAATTTCTCACCGAAAATAGTGAGTGGGAGTATATATACAACCTCTCCAACATTCGAAGAAATCTTCTGGACTGGTATGAATTCCATAAGGACGCTACTCTACTTGAAATAGGAGCTGAATGCGGTGCCCTTACGGGACTTTTTCTTGAGCGGGTTTCTAAGGTGGTTTCATACGAAGAGGATGAGCAGAAGGCTGAAGTATTGAAGGAAAGATTTGGAAAGAATCCGAACCTTACGATCCTAACATCCGGTCTATGCGAACTGTCTGAGAAATATCCGGGAGGATTTGATTATGTGACAGTCATCGGAAGTCCATCGTTTGATCTGATAAAGAAAGCTATCGGTTTCCTGAAACCTGGCGGAACGATAATAGTTGCGTGTGATAATAAATACGGAACATCCAGATGGTCACAGGATATAGATCAGGAAAAGTACTCGAGAAGCAGTCTTGTTAGTGCAATAAAATATTCCGGTGCAGATAAAGACTTCAGAGTTTATTATCCAGTGCCGAATTACATCCTTCCTATGGAAATCTACTCTGAACAGAGACTTCCAAAGGCAGGCGATATAAGAGACGTATATCCAAACTATGTAGAAGGAAAATACGTTGTGTTCAATGAAAACAGAACTATCGATTCTCTGATAGAAGACGGAATGTATGAGCAGTTTGCGAATTCATTTCTGATGATCGGGAGTAAAAGCGAATAATGAGTGAATTACTATATGCAAAGTACAACTCAATAAGAAAACCTCAGTATCAGCTGGCTACGTTCATCAGACAGGATGGAGACAGAAAGTTTGTAGTAAAGCATCCGATAGTTCCTAAAGCGAAGTATCAGATGGATGCTATCAAGGCAAACTTTAAAACTGTCGAGGGACTATATAAGAATATCATGCCTATTCCGTATGAAGAATCAGGCGAAGACATCATATTCAAGTTCGTCAAGGGAACTCCAGTGCTTGAGCCGATCGATGCTGCTTCAGAAGAAATGGACAGCATTGTAGATAAATTGAAGAATGCGATTGATGTCATTTACAGTTATAAAGAAGAATACATTTCAAAGTTCGAGATGACAGATGATTTTGCAAATGTATTCGGCAAAGAAGGAACAGAAGCTCTTGTTGGAAAAGATGCAGTCAGAATATCTAATTTTGATTCCATATATGATAACTTCATATCTGTGGAAGACAAGATATATTGTATTGATTATGAGTGGGTTTTTGAATTCCCTATTCCGATGGATTTTCTTAAGTATAGGACTCTTAAGTACTATTACGAAGACGAGGTTCATCAGTACAGCGCCCGTATAGAGAGGGATGAGTTTCTGAAACTCTTCGGTTTCTCTGAGGAAGATATAAAGCTTTATGATGGAATGGAATACGGGTTCCAGGAATACGTATTCGGTGAAAATGTACGCTACAACTATCCTGAGAAGTATAAGAGATCAGAGATAGTCGTTGATAAATATATAGAAGATACGACGCAGCTTATTCATGAAAAAGATGCTCATATCGAGAATCTGAATGAAAATATATCAGTTCTGAATACGCACATTTCGAATTTCCAAACGATAGTTAAACAGAATGATGAGTATATATCTTCGCTCAGAACAAACTTGGATGATCTTGAGAATCATGTCGAAGAATTGAATGTGAATATACTTCATCTTAATGAGGGAATAATTGAGAGAGATTCTCAGATCATAAATCTTTCTACAAAGATGTCTAAAATCAAGCGTAGTATCCTGAATCCGTTTTATGGAATCTACCTTCTGTGTAAGATAGGACCGAAGAAGATAAAGGGACGTTATGAACACAAGAAGCAGATGCGTGAAGAACAAAAACATGCTGAGCTGATAGAAAAGGGTATCGAAAAGACAAGATATCAGGAACTTCTTGAAGAGACAGACGGTGTATATGAGCCATGGATCGAGTCTTTGGAAGCAGAGTATGATCATAGCGCTAAGTTTGACTATAATCCTATGATTTCTGTGGTGGTTCCAGTTTACAACGTGGAAGACAGACACCTGATTCCATGTATTGAATCTGTTAGAAATCAGTATTACAAGAACTGGGAACTGATACTGGTAGATGATAATTCTACGTATGAAAATGTAAGAAAAACTCTAAATAAATACAGATGGAAAAGTTTAAAAATCCGTGTGAAGTACAGAAAAGAAAATGGAAGAATCTCAGAATGTACGAATACGGGACTTGAAATGGTTAGAGGCGAGTATGTTGCATTTATGGATTGCGATGATACTCTGGCTCCTTTTACGCTTTATGAAGTGGTTAAGAAACTTAATGAAGATAGAGAAATCGATTTTGTCTACAGTGATGAAGATAAGATTGATGATGATGGAAAGAACAGACAGTCACCATTCTTCAAGCCTGACTGGTCGCCTGATACGCTGATGTCTTATATGTATACTTCTCATCTTGGCGTATATAAAACAGATATCATCCGTGAGATAGGTGGATGCAGGAAAGAATTCGATGGCTGCCAGGATTATGATCTGACACTCAGATTTACTGAGAAAAGCAGTAAGGTTGGTCATGTTCCAAAGGTACTGTATCACTGGAGACAGAGACAGGAGTCTACAGCATCAAATCCGGAAGCTAAGGAATATGTTAAAGATGCTACAAGAAAGTGCAAAGAGGAAGCTCTTGCACGTCGCGGACTTCACGGAAAACTTGAGTGGATAAGTGATATATATCAGTACAGAGTAAAGTATATTCCTTCAGGAGATTCACTTGTAAGTGTTATCATTCCGTCGAAGGATAATCCGGGAATACTCAGACAGTGTATAAGTTCATTTGTTGAAAAGACTGATTACAAAAAAGTCGAATTCGTTGTAGTAGATAACGGAAGTAATGATGAGAACAGAGCTGAATACGAGAAGCTGTCAAAAGAGTACGGCTTCAAGTATATCTATGAGAAGAAGGATTTCAACTTTTCATACATGTGTAATCTTGGCGCGGCAAATGCAAACGGAGATTATCTACTGTTCCTGAATGATGATATAGAGATAATATCAGATGAGTGGCTGGAGAGGATGCTTGGACAGGCGGAACTTCCGCATGTTGGAGCGGTTGGAGCAAAACTTCTGTATCCAGATACAACACTGATTCAGCATGCAGGAGTAATAAATATTGAGTCGGGTCCTGTGCATGAATTTGCCAAAATGGATGATGAAGATAGCTATTACTTTAACAGAAATAAACTGGATTTCGACTGCCTGGCAGTTACGGCTGCATGCCTTCTTCTAAAGACTTCTAAGTTCAATGAGATAGGTGGATTCGAGGAGGATCTTGCAGTAGCCTATAACGATATAGACCTTTGCTTCAAGTTGATAGAGAAGGGATACTTCAATGTGATCAGAAATGATGCTGTGCTTTATCATCACGAGTCACTTAGCCGAGGTGATGATAACATGGATAAGGCGAAGTTCAGACGTCTGATGGACGAGCAGAACAAGCTTTATGACAGGCATCCGCAGTTCAGAGGGTATGATCCATATTATAATGAGAATCTGTCACAGATAGATTGTGATTTCAGATATAACTATGATAAGCAGAAGACATACGACTTAGAAGAGATTGCTGACATTTCTCAGTACCATGAAGATGAAAAACTCATGGGAGGAATAGATATAAGAATAGCGAGCTGGTGTATATACATCGAGGGCTGGGCTATCGAGCATAGATCTCAGGATAACATGAATATGTATGTTGACCTTCTTCTTAAGAAGGAGGGACGTGCTTACAAGGTTTCGACAAGCAAGGTCCACAGAAAGGACGTGGCTGAGACATTTAAAGATGAAACTGACGTTGAATTCGCTGGTTTCAGAACACGTATACCGAGAGACCTTATCGAAGACGGCGAGTATGAGATCTGTATTCTGTATAAGGATATGATACTTGATACTGAGGTGACGATAGACAAGTAACAACGACAGGCGTTCATGGCAAGGAAAGATATATTATGAGAGAGATACTGAAGAAAAACAAAAGGATTATTTTATTCTGGCTAATTACGATCGGGATTCTTTATCTTCCGATATGGAAGGGTGAATATATACTTTCGCCAACAAATTTTATGTACACAGTTAAACCCTGGAATGTCTGGGGGATTGATGTAAGCGGACCAAGCTTAACGGATCCGATAGACTCACACCTTCCGGAGATTTTCAGAAAGTTTTATCAGGGAGACAGATCTTTCTGGAATAATTACAATGCATTTGGTTACCCGGAAAGCTATAATTACTTTCTTAATCCTGTAAATTATGTATATCTCCTGCCATTAAATATTGCTATATTCCTGAATTCACTGATCAAGTACAGCGTTGCGTATTTCGGGATGTGTACATTTTTGAAGAGACTGAAGCTTCGTGATGTTGCTGTAATCGCAGGTGGTGTTTCGTATGCTTTGTCATCTGCTATGGCAATGTGGAACTATTGGGCACATACAGATGTAATGATGTGGCTTCCATTTCTTTTTGCAGTGGGAGTAAGGCTTCTGGAAGAGAAGCGGCCGTCGGATATATTTAAGATGTCGCTGATAGTATATATGATGTGCGTTGCGGGAATGCCTGCATTTGCGGTATATGGCTTCTATCTTTTTGTACCATATATAGTTATAATGGCTATCTTAATGTATAAGAATTTTAAGGACGTAATCATGGTAGGAATTAGATTTATCCTGGCATTTGTCCTTGGTATCATAGCAAGTGCTGCATATGTTTACTATGTATACAGGATGGCGGTTAAGAATGGATACCTGGAAAAAAGGGGCGGACTATCAACAGTCACACTTGAACATAAATATATTAAGACGTATCTGCTTCCGTTTTTCAGAGATGGAATGACGCGACATATAAATGAGTCCTGTTCTTATTTTGGAATAGTTGCTCTGGTGATTCTTCCATTTGTTATATATAGATTTACAAAGAAGAAACAGATTTACTGGCTTATCGCACTTGCATTATGTTCTATATTTGCTTATACTCACTGGTTGGATGTGATATATACGCATATTCCGGCTGTAAGCACGTCGCTTAAGATAAGGATGATAAATCTGATCCCGTTTGTTGCGGTTATACTTGCAAGTCTTCAGATAAATGATATCGTTGAGAATAGGGAAAGCTATAATAAGTTCTGGATGCGATGGCCGGTATACATTCTGGTCGGAGTCTGCATGTATCTTGCAAAGTCCAGAGTTCCGTGGGAAAGAGATTTTAAGGTTGTTATAGCTGTTACTGTTATAACATTTGTAGCTACGGAACTTATGATCCTTTTCGAGGCTAAGTTTATCAGAAAAACTGCATATTTGCTTTTGTTGGCAACGGTTATATTTAATATGACGGATTTTTCCGAAAAAAGAAATACGTATATCCCTAAAGGGGCTTCGGTAATTCCAGAGGCAACAGAAAGTATTGCTTATATGCAAAAAAACTCACAGGGACGTATTTATACATATTCGGGATGGTCAATGTTTCCGAATGCAAATGTTTATTACGGACTGAAGAGTATAGAAGCTCATGGACTGATAAATACAAACAATGACATCGGAAACTATATGAGACGCGTAGATGATACTGTTTATGCTTCGGCGACGGATACGAGAGGATCTAAGGTTGATAATTATAATCTCCTTCAGTATGCCGGGGTTGACTTTATATCAGGTTCTTCAGAGCTGGAGAATGTAGCGGGTACCGATTACAAAATGGTACTTCAGTCGGAAGATGGAATGACTCTTTACCAGACTGATAAGTTCGCACCAAGATTTTATCTGGCTTCCTCGTTCGAATGGATCGAGACAAGTAAGCAGGTGATGAAAAAACTCTGTCAGTCGTATGTTGAAGGTGCTGTTTTCTCTAATGACGAAGCTTTAAAGGATATCAGATATAAGAATCCTTTGAAGAATGAAGATACAGTATCTGTTGTAAGAGATGAGATGGATGATGTAACACTTTCGGTTAATTCGACATGTGACAGAATACTCGTATTTAATGAGTATTCGAACGAGAACTGGGAAGTGTTTGTTGATGGTGCGAAAACAGATCTCCTGAAAGTTAACTATCTATTTAACGGAGTTAAGCTGAGTAAGGGAGAGCACACAGTAAGATTTAAATACAATGCATATCATCAGGTGACATTTTTATATGTGACTGCGGTGAGTGTATTTATATTATTTATTCTGAGTATTTTGTCCAGTATAAAAGAAAGTAAAAAATCAAGCTATGCGGATAGTGAGAGGGATGAGACCGAAGAAGATGTCATCGAGGAAGACAAGACTGAACAGAAAGCAGTTTCCGCAAATGGTTCAAATAATATAAGCAGGAGAGAAAAATCTATGAAGCTAATAATTCAGATTCCATGTTTTAATGAGGCAGAGACCCTGGAGATAGCACTTAACGATCTTCCAAAACATATTGATGGAATCGATGAAATCGAATATCTCATAATCAATGATGGAAGTAAGGATAATACCGTTGAGGTTGCAAAGAAGTGGGGAGTTAACTATGTTGTAAACTTCCGAAGAAATAAAGGGTTGGCTCATGGTTTTATGGCTGGTCTTGATGCTTGTCTTAGAAATGGTGCTGACATCATAGTTAATACTGATGCAGACAACCAGTACAATGGTGAAGATATTGAAACTATCGTTCGTCCTATTATTGAAGGAAAGACAGATATAGTAATCGGTGAGAGACCTATAGATCAGACTGAGCATTTCTCGCCACTCAAGAAGAAACTTCAGCACTTTGGAAGCTGGGTTGTTCGTAAGGCCTCAAACTCAGATATACCTGATGCACCGAGTGGCTTCCGTGCATATAGCAGAGAAGCAGCACTCCGTATGAATGTAACTAATGAATATACATATACGCTGGAGACAATAGTTCAGGCAGGAAGACAGAAGATAGCTCAGACATCAGTTCCGATCAGAACAAACGGTGAACTTCGTCCATCAAGACTCTTCAGCAGTATGTTCGGATATGTAAAGAAGTCTATGGTGACTATACTTAGAGCTTATCTCATGTATCTTCCACTTAAGACATTCTCAATACTCGGAACGATTCCATTTATAGCGGGTCTGGTTATTGATATAAGATTCCTGGTGTTTTTCTTTCAGGGACATGGTTCCGGACACGTCCAGTCATTAGTGCTGGGTAGTACATTTATCATGATGGGCGTTATGATATATGTTATCGGACTTCTTGCTGATGTTATCTCAAGAAACAGAAAGCTTCTGGAAGAGATAGAGTATCATGTGAGACGTCTTGATTATGATAGATACAGAGATGATATAAAGGCCGATGATGGCTTAAAGTAATACTGATTAAAAGATTACAGAATAATTGGAGATGTCAGATGAATATAGCGGTGATCTTTGCAGGAGGAATAGGACAGCGCATGAAGTCCAAGGGGCTTCCTAAACAGTTTCTGTCTGTTCACAGCAAACCAATAATTATTCATACACTAGAGCATTTTCAGCAGTCAGGCAGGATTGATGCGATATGTATATCATGTGTCCCTGAATGGATTGATTATCTGAAAGAACTGATTGTGAAATACAATATCACTAAAGTAAAGGATATAGTGCCGGGTGGTGAGACAGGACAGATGTCTATCGTGAATGGACTGCGAGCAGCAGACAGATGGGCTAAAGAACAGGACTCAAGTTCTCGTCATGTTGTTCTTATCCATGATGGCGTTCGTCCGCTTATAAATGATAAACTTATCTCAGACTGTGTTGATTCCGTTGAGAAGTATGGATCAGCCATAACAAGTGTTGTGGTAAAAGAGACGGTACTTATGGTTAAGGATAGTGACACAAACGAGATTGATCATATTCCTAACCGCTCTAATACAAGACTTGCCAGAGCACCGCAGTGTTTCTGGCTTGATGAGATTTTAGAAGCTGAAGAAGAAGAGGTTGCAAAGGGCAATATCAACTATATAGATTCCTGCAGCCTGATGCAGACAAGAGGACTTAAAATGCATCTTGTCGATGGACCGATGGAGAATATCAAGGTTACGACACCTGATGACTTCTACAGCATGAGAGCTCTTCTTGATGCGAAGGAGAATGCTCAGATCTATGGCGAAGATTAATGGTACGTTAAATGATACGTTACCGGCAGTGTATGATTGAAATATTATGGAGTGAATAAGATTATTATGGCTAATTCAAACGATAACAGATTTTTAAACTCGGATTATGGACGAAAGTCAAAGGTCTGGGTTGTGGTTGCAACTCATAAGGCATTTCCTATGCCAACAGATAAGATGTATATTCCGCTTCATGTAGGTGCAGAAGGCAAGGTTAATGAGGACGGAACTCCTCTTGATCTGGGTTATCAGAAGGATAATACCGGAGATAATATCTCTGAAAGAAATCCTCAATTCTGTGAACTTACGGGTCTTTACTGGGCATGGAAGAATCTGAATGCAGATTATATAGGTCTTGTTCATTATAGAAGATATTTTCAGGGGACGGCAGTTATGCCGGAGGCGAGAACAGGTGTGTATAATGCCGTAAAGGGACTTGATGAAAAAACTGACAAGTGGATTGCTTCACGTTTCAACAATATCCTGACATACAAGCAGCTTCGTCCACTTCTTGATAAGTATAAAGTTATAGTTCCGAAGAAGAGACACTACTATATAGAAACACTTCATCAGCATTATGAGCATAATCATTACATCAAAGAACTTGATACTGCTAAGGAGATAATGCTAGAGAAGTATCCGGAATATAAGGCTGCTTATGATAAAGCAATCAATCGTACCTGGGGATATATGTTTAATATGATGATCCTCGATAAGAAACTGATGGACGAGTATTGCGAATGGCTTTTCGATATTCTCTTTGAACTGTCCAGCAGAATGGAAAATGAGGCATCTGAGCTTGGACGTGAACTAACAGGATTCGAGAATCGTTTTCCGGGAAGAGTCAGTGAGAGAATATTCAATGTATGGCTTGAGCATCAGCTTGAGACTGGCCATATCAAACCAAGCGAGATAAAAGAGATTCCATTTATGTATATGGAGAAGATAAACCTACTTAATAAGGGCGTGACATTCCTTAGGGCTAAGTTCACAGGGAAGAAGCCGGAGAAGAGTTTCTAGGCTCCTGGACGTAGTTTGACAAAGAAGGGTTGTTAATATAAAATTATGAAGATTGCGAAAGAATGTGTTCACTAGCAGAGTAGAAAGGAAGGTTTTAGTACGTTGGAAGTCAAGGAAAGAGTTATAGATCTTAGACAATATTTCTTATTTGTTTGGGAGAATGCGATAGTATTTGTATTAGTGGTATTAGCCTTTGCGCTCGGTATGGCAGGGTTTAGTTATAACAAACAGAAAAAGGAAATGAATTCTGTTGCGGAAGAGAGAATAAACCTTTCTGCTATAATTTCGCAGAATCATGATGCATTTTATGGAATAAGCAGTAAAGGCAAATTCACAGATGCAGATCAGCCTGATAACACATTCAATTCAAGTGCAAGACTCTTTGTGGATTTTGATTACAGTAGTATTGAGAATAATAGTAACCTTGACTTTACTCAGATGACTACTAAAGTACAGCAGGATGCAATGCTTCTTTTAGTCAGTGATACCGCACTTACTAAAGTGATGAATGACCTAAAACTGAATGAATATGATGATATGAAGAATCTTACCACAGATGATCTAAAGTGGATGATCAATAGGAACTTCCTAGGAGTTAATATATTCCAGATTGTTGTAACAGACGTTGACCCAGATAGAGCTCATCTTATTGCAGATGCTGTTGTGAAAGAGTTTTTTGAATCAGCAAAATCATTTAAGACAATAAGCAATGTAGAGATAATTGATAATGCAAGTATTCCTCAACTTGGGATTGAGAATAAGATTACTTCAGGAGTAGTCGACAAGAAGAAGTTATTAAAATATGCAATAGTTGGATGTGCTGGCGGAGTGATTTTGATGGCTTTGACAATGCTTCTTATATATATATTTAAAGATGCTGTTCGTAATGCAATTGATCTTGCGTTTGCGGATATAAATCTTTTTGGAATGGTATCAAGAAAAGAGTTAAAGAAGAAAGAGTCTTACAGAAGAATTGCATATAATATAGCTATTTCAGATAACAGTAAGGTTCTTGTGGTTGTACCGACAGATTCAAAGTCGGAAGATGCTGCGTTTATTTCAGGGGTTGAGGAAGTCCTTAACTCAACTGGTAAAACAGTTGGTGTAATATCTGGTGAAGATGCAGGGGCAGAATCAATACTAAAAAATATTGAAAAAGAAAAGCAAAGTAAGGATATAGTTATCGTATCTGTAAGAAATATCAGAGATTATGCTGATGCTACACTTGCGGCAGTGAATGCTGATAAGGTTATGCTTTTGGCAACATTTGGAAAAACACGAATGAAAGATCTGATATATGCAAAAAGTGAGTTGGATAAAACTGGTACTCCAATCTTGGGAGCGGTATTGAATCAGGCAAGGTATTTATAACCTGATAGACAATAAATCTCTTAAATATATATCATATTATAAAAAGGATTATATGGAAAGATGAATATTGCATTGATAATAGCCGGTGGATCCGGACAGAGAATGGGACAGGATATTCCAAAGCAGTTTATAACTGTAAATGAAAAACCGGTAATAGTATATACTATGGAAGCTTTTCAGAATCATCCAGAGATAGATGCGATTGCTGTCGTATGTATTGAAGGATGGGAAAATGTTCTTTGGGCATACGCTAAGCAGTTCAATATAACAAAGCTCAAACATGTTATTCATGGTGGCGACAATGGTCAGGCATCTATAAGAAATGGTGTTTATGAGCTTGAAAAGCATTATGATAAGGATGATATCGTTCTTATACATGATGCGATCCGCCCTATGGTATCGGCTGAGATCATATCTGACTGTCTTGTTAAGACAGTTAAGTTCGGAAATGCTATCACGGTTATTCCATGTGCAGAGGCTATGCTTCAGACTGATGACGGAAAAGTGTCGGTTGGAAGTTATCCAAGAGACAGACTAAAGAGAACTCAGACTCCGCAAGGTTTCAGACTGGATAAGATATGTGACCTTCATAGACGTGCTCTGGATGCGGGAATAACCAATTCGGTTGCTTCATGTACACTTATGATTGAGATGGGAGAACAGGTTCATTTTTCTTTAGGATCTGAAAAGAATATAAAACTAACAACAGTAGAAGATATTGATATATTTAAGGCACTTCTTTTGGCTAAGAGATCAGATTGGTTGAAGTGATTATTCTACTTGATTGTTGAGAGGAAATGTGATGACTGCAGTTGGAAGTATTTTAAAAAAGAATATATATAATAAAGACATGGTTGTTCAGTTAACTGATGAGGATGTAAAAAAGGTCCAGAAGAGGCTTCTGTACCTCTTGGATGATATCATAAAGGTTTGTGACCGATACGATATTCCATATCAGATGAGTGGAGGATCATGTTTAGGAGCTGTTCGTCATCAGGGGTTTATTCCGTGGGATGATGATATTGATATAAATATTTACAGAAAAGATGTGAAAAAGTTTATAAAATATTTTTCTCATCATTTTGGTTCAAAGTATTGGATCCATATTCCGGGAGTATCCAAAGATTATGATTTTCCGTTTATCCGTATTATGACTAAAGATATCAGAGCCAGAGATATCATGGATTCTGAAAAGGAAGAATGCGGACTTTGTATTGATGTTTTTATCGTAGAAAATGTTTTTGACAATCCGATACTTAGAAAGATTCAGGGTATTGGTTATATGGGATTCAGATACATACTGTCATGTATCAGATTCCAGAGAAATAAAGAGGATCTGATCAGGATATCCAGTAAAACTGATGAGATATATAAATATTTGAGAAAAAGAGCCTTTTTAGGTCGTATTTTTATGATCGTTCCAATTATGTTTTGGACTAAGCTGGCTGAATCATGGGCAGGAATATGTAAAAATAATGAAACAGAATATGTATCCATCCCTGCAGGAACAAAACAATTCTTTGGTGAGTTATATAAGAGAGAGCCATTTTCGAAGAGTATCAAGAAAGAATTCGAAGGGCGCGAGGTTAACATATCAGCCGACTATGATACTTATTTATCGATCTTATATAAGGATTATATGACTATACCACCGGTAGAAAAACAGGAACGCCATGTGATGTTGGAGCTTGATATGAATGCTCTGGAGGAATATTGTCAAAGTAAAGAATAAGATTTTTAGGATTTTTTATGTTAAAACTATCTATTATAATTGTATTCTTATTATTAACACTACTTTTTTCATATTATAGTGACAATAAATGTTTATTTTCACCGTCATTCTTTTTTTTCGGTGGCTTTTTAGCGTCTGTAATATATGCGATAAAGTATGTTGATATTATTGAATTATATATGCACTTTGATACGGTATTTATATTGATAACTGGGTTTGCGGTTTTTGCTATTGTATGTATTTTCATTAACTATACTTATAAATATCTTAAACAAGATTATTTTATTACAAAGTATAGTGGAGAAGAAGAAAAAAGCGTCACTGATATATATATTGAACCATGGAAGCATATATTGATGGGGGCGATAGGACTTTTTGTTGCAGGTGCATTTTCAATATATCTTCTTAAAATATCTGAAACGAATTCAATCTCAGAAGCTGTACATTATTGGGATACTACAAACAAGTTTACTGAAATAACACTGGATATACCATCATATATATCTGTGCTAAGGCTTTTTTCTGATGCGGTTTGTTATATAGAGTTGTATCTTCTTGCCCATCAGCTTATTTATAAATATAAATCTTTTAGATTAATGATAATAATAAATATTATCATTGGTATAGTTAACACGGCACTTACTGGAGGAAGAGACGGAATTATAGAAATAGCTTTTGCTATGGTTTTCTTTTTATATTTTATTTATAAAGACAAATATAATTGGAAAAGAAAGATTAATCCCAAAATAATCATTGGCTTGATAATTGTTGGAGTTGTGGCAATTATTGTTTTTTATTTTTCGGCAGAATTGATGGGAAGAGGAAAGCAAAGAGGACTTTTAGATTATATTTGCGTATATCTGTCAGCTGAATTAAAAAATCTAGATACATTTGTCAGAGAGGGCAAATTTGGAACTGATATTGCACATTCACAGACACTAGCTAATCTGCGAATATATCTTGCAAAAAGATATGGTTTTGTAGGTTGGGGAGAAAAACTTGATATTCCTTTTAAGGAAATCAATGGTTTTGGATTAGGAAATGTATACACCATATTTTATATGTTTTTATATGATGGTGGTTATAAGAGTTTGTATTTTTATACAACTATAGTAGCAGCTTGTTCACAACTGCTTTTTGTTTTTGTGAGATATTCTAAAAGAGTAAATTATTCAAAGATAAATGTTGCTCTGATTATATATGCTATGATATCGTATGCCGTTCTGTTTTCATTTTTCTCAAATAGATTCTTTGAATTAGTTTTAAATGTAGGATTTTGGAGAACGAATATCATTATTTTAGTTTTAGCATATCTATTACAGGATTTCAGATTTCAGAATTATGACAATGTTAACTGTATAAGAAAGTATAGCTTAAAAAAGTCATATAGAATATAGTGCTACATCGAATATCAAGAAAGATAGGTGAAATAAGTTGGAAAAAGTATTAATAATGATGGCAACTTATAATGGAGAAAAATATATAAGAAAACAATTGGACAGCATTATTAATCAAACATATACCAATTGGAATCTTATAATTCAGGATGATGGTTCTACAGATGAAACAATGTCAATCATTGAGTCATATGTGAAAAAAGATGATAGGATTATTCTGAAAGAAAATACAAATTCTGAGCATGGACCATATGTGAATTTCTATACATTAATTAACTATAGTCAGAAACTTGAAGGATATGATTTATATATGTTTTGTGACCAGGATGATATATGGTTACCAAACAAGATAGAACATTTTCTGAATAACCCGAATCTTCATGAGAAGAAGCCGTATCTTGTTTATGCGGATATGAAGCTGATAGATGAAAATGATAAAGTCGTAGCTCCGAGTCTGAACGCTTTGTGGAAGACAGACGGTAAGAACAGATATAGTATCTTTTTCTCAACTAAAACTTTAGGTTGTAACATGATTATTAACAAATCTTTGTTTATGCTGATCCCTGAAATAGATATTAACGAAAAAACCAAGATATTAGCTCATGATGGTTTTATATTGAGATTGTGCGCGGTTTATGGGAAATATGAGTTTGATAGAACGGCTTTAATGTGTTACAGAAGGCATGGTGGAAATGTAACTTCTGACCAGCAGCAGTATAATACCACGCTTAAGCGAGTGATAAAGAGAATCTGTAATCTCAGAGATCTTTCAGAGAAGCATTCCATCACATACATCAGAACGCTTATATCGATTGATTATATTAGAAAAACTAGGTTAAACGAAAAGCAAAAAAAGTTCTTGGACAGTATAGAGTATGCGATTAAAAAAGGTGGTGTTTATACACTGATTTTTACAATCAAGCATCATATTGTCTGGGGAAAAACTATTGAGAATACCAGCAGACGTTTGATCTTGTTATTGGGTATGTATAGAAAATATTTATAAGGAGACTAGCATTGTAATGTTATATTATGTAAGAGAAATCAGAGAAAACGATAAGGATAATAAACTTGGTGGAACAAAAGCTAGAATAGATGCTGAGAGAATATTTGAGAAAAAGGGTGCTAAAAAGCTTACTATCACAATAACAGATAGAAAAGGTCAATCAATCTTAAAGAAGATCAAAGGTCATATAGATGCTAAGAATAAATGGAATAAAATGTTTTCAGAACTAAAATCTGGAGACGTAGTTATCATGCAATATATGTTCTTTGAACATTCTATATTCTTATATCAAGCCATAAAAAAAGCGAGAAAAGAGAAAGATCATTATGGTAATTCACGATCTGGAAAGTCTGCAAAGAGTTACATCAAAAACTACTCCATTGGGTGAGAGACTCAGAATTGGAATTGAAGAGAAGTCTATTCATTACGCAGATAAGATAATAGTTCATAATGAAAAGATGAAAAAAATCCTTCTTAAGATGGGATATAAAAAGGAACAACTTGTTGTTCTGGAGATATTTGATTATCTGTTAGATAACAGAGATGAAGAAAGATTAAATAAGAGAGTATTGAAAAGAACGGAACCGGTAATCATTTCCGGTAACTTACGTAAAGATAAAACTACTTTTGCGTATAATCTTCCTAAGGATATCGAGTTTAATCTGTATGGTGTAGACTATAATGATGAACCAAAAGAAAATATCCATTATCATGGTTCATTTTTACCTGATGAGGTTCCATATGTGATGAATGGAAGTTTTGGCCTGGTCTGGGATGGTCAGTCGATTGAAACATGTAGTGGGCGATTCGGCGAATATTTGAGAATTAACAATCCTCACAAAACATCTTTATATCTTATGGCTGGTATTCCGGTTGCTATATGGAAGAACGCAGCTCTTGCTGATTTTATAAAGAAATATCATTGTGGAGTAGCTATTGAATCTATCAGTGATTTAAAAAACATAGTCGCTAACATGACCGATGAGGAATATGACGAACTTAAGAAGAATACAGAAAAAATCGGTAAGAAGCTCCTTGAAGGATATTTTATGGATAAAGCAATCGGAAAATGTTTAGATGAACTAAATGCGGAAAGGCAATAATAATCTGCCACTATGAAAAATGGTAAAAATATTAGGTTAGACTATATATCTTTAGTAAATGTAATATCAGCCGTTTCTGTTGTGATCCTTCATACAAATGGAATATTTTGGCAGTATAGTAATAGAAGATGGTGGATCACTGCTGATATAATTGAATCTTTCTTTTATTATGCTGTGCCATGTTTTTTTATGATTACCGGTGCAACGCTTTTAGACTATAGGAACAAATACTCTACTAAAGAGTTTTTCAAAAAGCGAATAAAGAAAACAGTAATACCATTCCTTTTTTGGGGGATTGTCGCATTTGTAGGTACTTGTATATCCATGGGCGTATCTGATAGATTTCATAATCCGATATATGTAATAGATGATATTATAAATGCTCGAATAATATCTATATATTGGTTTTTTCCTGCTTTGTTTTCTGTATATCTCTGTATTCCGTTGTTTTCTGCAGTCAGAGATGATATTAAAAATGAAGTATTTACATATCTGGCGTTGGCTGGTTTTATTATTAATTCGTTGATTCCGTTTGCAATAAAAGCCTTTCAACTGGATATGGTTTTCCCAATAAATATCGGAGTTGCAGCTGGGGTTTTGCTTTATGTTATAGTCGGCTGGTTGATCAGTAAAAATACTATCTCTTTGAAAAATGAAATATTGATATATTGTCTTTCTGTTGTTGGATTTGTTATCCACGCATATTATACATATGTTATTTCTTCTGAAGCAGGAGAGGTTCTTAGAGATTATAAAGGATACACTAATCTTCCATGCATTATATATTCTGTTGGGGTATTTGTTTTTATAAAGAAACGTGTATCGCGTATTATGAATAATGAAAAGATTAGAATTCTTATTAACAAGATGAGTGGTTATACTTTTGGACTATATTTAATTCATTGGTATATATTGGTATTTGTCAGAGATTATATATACAGAGATTTATTATCTATACCGGAGCAGTCTATCTTATTCCGATTAGGTGCTCCTTTGATCATAATTCCTGTTTGTTTGACAATTTTGTTTATATTAAAAAGGATTCCAATTATTAAAAATATTGTCCCATAACAGATGAAGATAGCTCGAGAGGAATTATTTGATGAAGCAACAAAGAAAAAAACAAAAAAATACATCATCGTCCAAATGGATAGATCCGGTAAATGTTTGCTTTTTGATATACATACTGACGGTTTTTATTCTCTTTTTGAATGACAGGTATTTTGATATAACCAAGACCAGAATGACTGTTTTTATAGTAGGAGTGGTTATATATTCTTTTTTTGCGGTACCGTATTATGTCTTTGGATATATAGATAAAAAATATTCGAAAGAAAAAAAACACACCTGGACTGAAGAACCTTCGGTAATTGATAAGATAAAGGGGTTATTTGGCAGGCCTGAAATATGGGCAGTGTTTTTTTTATGTGCAAATATTTTAGCATGTGTTTTTTCAATAGATAGTAATGCTTCGTGGACTGGAGCAAAGGGACGATACTTTGGTCTGGAAATTATGATATTTGTGTTGCTGGCGTTCATATTGTTGAGTCTTAGATTTGTTGGGAGCGCCTGGATATATTGGTTGTTTTTGGGAACATTTATTATCACTATCTCTATTGCAGTGATTCAGTCTTTTGGTTATGACATATTTAAGTTAAGAGAAGAAATAGTTGAAAGACAGCAATACATGTTTGTGTCTACTATTGGAAATATAAATGTATTCGGCTCATATCTAAGTATAGCAATTCCTTTTTTCTGTGGGATATTCGTATTTACAAATGATAAGAAAGTAAAGATATCATCGGCTGTTGCGTTATTTATAGGTGGTCTTGGCCTGATACCGGTGAACAGCGATAATATCTTTCTTGCACTTGGTTCGATGTTTTTAGTCTTGCTGTTTCTAGTAATATTCCATGGAAAAATGTTTGAATATGTTTTGTCAATCTGTCTGATAGTCACAGGATTGATGACAATCTCACTTTTGAATAAAATTAATACTTATGTGTATTATAAAAATGGTTTACAAGAAAAACTTTGTGATCCATCATTTACTATAAAAATAGGACTTATTGCCTACGCTTTATGCGCCTTGACACTGTTTTTGAAACGGGTTATAAGCGCTAAGAATATTTCATCAAAAAAAGTTGCATTATTTACGTTGGCAGGTATTATATTAGGTGCCATAGTATTTATAATTGTTGGAATAAAGCAAAAAAGCTCACTTTTCGTATTTGATTACAGATGGGGCACATATAGGGGCTATATCTGGGGAAAATGTTTTAAGGAATATAAAGAAGCAAGCATTCTTCATAAGATATTCGGATATGGAAATGAAACAACAGGAATCATAATGAACAAGAATTATTATGATGAAATGATTGCATTAACAGGAAAAGTATTTGATAATGCGCATTCCGAACCAATCCAGTATTTGTTTACAACTGGAGCATTTGGACTTATTGCATATGTAGGATTGATAGTCACTTCATTTATTACGATATTTAAGTCATTTAAAGGTGAAGAATTTTATGCGGCTTGTCTTATGAGCGTTGTGGGATATTTTTCTCAGAGTCTGGTAGACATTACTCAGCCGATCACAACACCGCTATTTTTTGTAATGTTAGCTGTATGTGTTGGATGTGCAAGAAGTGGACAAGAAAATATAGAAAAATAGTTGAAGGATATACGACATGATTAAATGGATCAAAGAAATGATAATTAAATATCGTGAGATCATCAGCTATCTGATCGTAGGTGGTCTCACAACTGTAGTCAGTCTGGGAGTATACTATGCCTGTGTATTTACTTTCCTGAATCCGGATGATCCTTTTCAGCTTCAGGTCGCAAATATCATATCCTGGATTGCAGCGGTTACATTTGCCTATTTTACAAACAGAAGGTTTGTATTTGAAAGTAAAAATGAAAATATGCTTAAGGAAGCTGCAGCCTTCTTTGCAGCGAGAATCGGAACACTTCTCATGGATATGGGGATCATGTTTTTATTTGTAACAGTATTTGGATTTAATGACAAGATAATGAAGCTTGTTGTTCAGGTTGTTGTCACGGTGGCGAACTATATATTCAGTAAGTTCCTTGTTTTCAATAAGAAAGAAGGGGCGGAAGATAAAAAGGAAGAACAGTTACAGGAGGAATAAACTTTGAGAAATCCGAAGAGCTATATTGATTCAATAAAAGAAGTTATAAATAATATACCTGATAAAGATAAACTGAAAGGTACAAGTATCCTTATTACCGGAGCAACCGGGCTTATCGGGTCAGCTGTCTGTGATATCCTCGTGACTCTTAACAGAGAAGAGAATTATGGAATGAAGCTTCTTTTTGCAGGACGAAATAAAGAATCACTCAAGAATAGATTTGAAGAGTATGAAGAAGGAAATGATTTCATTTTTGTTCAGTATGATGCGACTCTTAGTGAACAGAAAGAGAAAGTCCAGGCTGAATATGTTATCCACGGGGCAAGTAATGCAGATCCGGCAAAGATTTCCGGAGAGCCCGTAGAAACAATGCTTGCGAATATTCAGGGACTCAGCAGTCTGATTTCATCACTAGATAAGGATGTTCTAAAAAAGGTTCTGTATATTTCTTCAAGTGAAATATATGGAGTGAATGAGAAACAGGAACCTTATAGAGAAGAACAACTCGGATATGTTGATATACTCAGCCCGAGATCATCATACCCAAGCTCAAAGAGAGCTGCAGAAACAATGTGTGTTGCATATGCTGAAGAGTATGGAATCGAGACTGTTATGGTACGTCCGGGACATATCTATGGACCAACTGTAAAATCAACTGACAGCCGTGCGTCAGCTCTATTCTCTCTTAAGGCAGTTAATGGTGAGGATATAGTTATGAAGAGCAGGGGAGAACAGCTTAGATCATATACACATGTTCTTGACTGTGCATCTGCAATTCTTGCAGTTCTTATCAAAGGTGAGAATAAAAATGCATACAATATATCTGCCTCACAGGCGATAGTTACTATAAGAGAGATGGCAGAGGCATTTGCAAAAGCAGGAGGAGTTAAGATTGTATTTGAACTTCCTACAGAGGCGGAGAAAAAATCATACAATCAGATGCCTTGTTCAGCACTTAATTCAGAGAAGATAGAAGCACTCGGATGGAAGGCGCATTTCGATATGGAATCAGGTGCTGCACAGACTGTTGCGATGATGAAAGAGATTAGATAGGATTTTTATATGGATAAAGAGAAAATGCTGAGTAACCCGAAGGAAACTATCAGGGTTATTCAGGAGAATAACTTCACATTCAGAAAGAGCTATGGACAGAACTTTCTTATTGATTCGCATGTTCTGGATAAGATAGTGAGTGCAGCAGAGATAGATTCTGAGACAGAAGTACTCGAGATAGGTCCGGGAATTGGGACGCTTACTCAGTACCTGGCGGAGGCGGCCAAGGCTGTAACTGCGGTTGAGATAGACGACAAGCTTATACCGATTCTCGAAAAAACTCTTGCAGAATACGATAATGTTCGTGTGATACATGGCGACATTCTGAAGCAGGATATTGCAAGCATATTCGAGGGAAGGCATTTTAAAATAGTTGCAAATCTTCCTTACTATATTACAACACCGATCATCATGAGCCTGCTGGAATCCAGAGTTCCTGCAGATTCGATCACAGTCATGATCCAGAAGGAAGTTGCGGAGAGGATGATGGCATCGCCTGGATCAAAAGATTATGGCGCTTTATCGCTTGCGGTTCAGTTTTATGCGGAGCCGTATATCGCGGCAAATGTCCCGCCAAACTGCTTTATGCCACGCCCTAATGTTGGTTCTGCAGTTATCAGATTAAAGAGACTGGAGACTCCACCTGTTCAAGTCAGGGACGAAAAACTGATGTTCTCTTTGATTCGTGCTGCGTTTAATCAGAGAAGAAAAACTCTGGCGAATGCCGTAAAGAATTTTGAGGGACTAAGCTATTCGAGAGAAGAAGTAGAAACAGCTATCAGAAGCATCGGACTAGATGAGAGAATCCGAGGGGAAGCTATGTCCCTTGAGGAATTCGCAAAGCTGGCGGATGCATTATAGAGGTTGGCATTTATGACAGAAGATGAGAGATTTATGCGTCAAGCAATCACCCAGGCCAGGAAAGCTCTTAAGAACGGTGACGTTCCCATAGGATGTGTTATTGTAAGAGAAGGCAAAGTGATAGCAAGAGGCTATAATAGAAGAAATAAAGATAGGCAGAGTCTTGCTCATGCTGAACTTATGGCGATAAAAAAAGCCTCAAAACTGTTGGGAGACTGGCGCCTTGAGGATTGCAAGATGTATGTCACTCTGGAACCTTGCCAGATGTGTTCCGGAGCTATAGTACAGGCTAGAATGCCTGAAGTGATCATGGGATGTATGAATCCTAAGGCAGGTTGTGCGGGTTCTGTTATCAACCTTCTGGATATGGAAGGATTCAACCACAGAGTCAAGATTACAAAGGGGGTTCTTGAGAAGGAATGCTCCGAGATGTTGACGAATTTTTTCAAAGAAATGAGAGAAAAAGAGAAGAAAAAGAAGCAATCTGAGTGAAAAATACATTTACTATATACAAAGTGCACAAATCAAACTGTGAAATATCTACATAAAAGGTTTGTGCGGAGATTGACCGTCAAAGCGTATAAATGGTATAATGTAATTGCTTGGAAATACTACATTTTAATATTTGGCAAAGCATGGGAAATCATGTGACGCAAAGCTATAGGGCCTGAAGAGATAGTAGGACTTGGAAGACGGACATCTATCGAATGGCAGCCAGTTGCATTTTACCTTTTGGTAGAATAATTGGAGATAGCGAAAACTTTACAGTGGACGCTATTTTCTTTATATAAACTGTCATTCAAGAATAAAGGCTATAGTATCACTAGTTTATGTGACACGAGGAATCTTGGATTTGATCTGGGAGGCGCCTATGGATAAGTGGACAGCATACAAAGGTATAAAGATCAGGTTCTGCTTGATGCTCCTTGTTATGATGTTTTTCCTTGGAAATGGGTATGCCGTGCAAGCCGAAGGGCTTCGCAAGGATCGTGTTTGCAAAAAATTGCCTTCAGTTTTGAGTTCCCGGGCGCAGGAGGGAACGGAGGGTTCAGCTCTTGAGTTTACCTCAGAGAATGATGTCGTTTCCTATGTCAGGGAACAGCTGAAGGCAAAAAATAAAACTATCACATTTGATTATGTGTTGAGTGATGCTAAAGTTTTTATATGTTCTGATGTTTCTGAAATCCAGAATCTTATAAATGATTTTGTGGAATCTGAAAGTAGTAAGATATGGACGAATATAGAGCGTGGATTATATATAAACACAGGTAATCCAAATGAAGGAGACTATTTACGCAATTCCATTTATAAGACTACTTTAAAAAATTCAGCTGAAGCAATACCTACTTCAGAGAATGGATATGAGGTAACCAAGATTAGTTTTGAGTTACGGATGACATATTTTACTGATGCGACACAGGAGAAGGTATTTGAAAATAAAGCTGCAGAAGTAATAAAAGGTCTAAATCTAGCTAATGATACCGAATATGAAAAAGTAGTAAAGATATATGATTATATAACTAATCATGTTTCCTACGATTACACTAATCTGCATAATGATAAATATATTCTTAAGCAGAGTGCGTATGCTGCACTGATCAATAAAACGTCAGTTTGCCAAGGGTATGCGACACTATTTTATTATATGGCTACATATTCCGGCCTTGATTCTAGAATAGTCATGGGGAAGTCAAATATAGAACAGGGATCGGATAATGACCTCCATGCATGGAATGCTGTAAGAATAGGTAATCTTTATTATTATGTGGATGCAACTTGGGATAGTGCAAATCCAGTAGAGGATACATATTTCCTGAATGGGAAAAAAGATTTTTATCATCATACAGATATTTATCTGGATACTCCTGATGGTGAAACGCTTCCAAGTGTAGCACTTCCAAAACTTGCAGATTATTCTTATTATAAAAATATAGCCAAGATTGCACTGGTGAAAAATAACACGAAGGTTACAGTCGGAGATGTAATCATCGAAAATGGAAAGCCATCTGCTGAGATTGAGGTTGTATATCGTGGTAAGAAGCTTTTGTTGGGAATTGATTATAAGGTAGAGTATGGGATCTACCAAGGTACCAATAAAGGATATGTAAGAGTTGTAGGTATAGGATTATATCAAGAGACTATCGAGATAGAATGTAATATCAAGGAGTCGAAGAATGATACCTTAGAAGTTGTAAAAGTAGGAACAAAATTTAAAGTAGGCAAAAACACGTATAAGGTTACTAAGGCAGGCAGCATAAAGACTGTTACCCTTGTTGCTGCCGGTAAGAATCTCAAATCAGTGAGTGTACCTGCATCAGTCAGGAAAGACGGAGATATCTACCTAGTAACGGCTATAGGGCCAAATGTCTTTAAAAACCAAAAGAAACTGACATCCGTTGTGATTGGAAAGAATGTTAAGTCTATTGGGGCTAACTGCTTTAGCGGATGTAAAAAACTTAAGAAGATAACATTCAAAGGGTCTTCGTTGAAAAAAGTTGGAAGTAATTCGTTTAAGAAGACAAGCTTTTCTATGGTGGTGGTAACTCCAAAGAGTGTGAAGACCAAGTATGCGAAGCTTCTTAAGCGGGGAGGTATAAGCAAGAAGGCTAAATACAAATAAATATTTGGTAACAATCCACCGTTGTTATGACGATTCAGAGAGCTATGTCTGAATTGGTTCATAGGGTGAAAATATCACGAAAAACCGGAAGAGACCGATCCTCTCCGGTTTTTCTTCTGCCCGCTGTTTTCTTTAAGTTTTTCTTTTTTTTCTTTTTTCTGTTTTCTTCTTGACTGTTTTTGACAACTTATGTATACTTGTGTAGTTAAAAAAGTTTAAAATTTCCGCGCAGCCGGGGAGATAGCGGTGCCCTGTACCTGCAATCCGCTATAGCAGGGGTGATGATTGGCCTCGAATTGCCTTTGGCGAAGCCGCCCTTGGTAAGTGATGTTGAAAGTTTAGGTCTTACGCGACAGGAATCTATGAACCGTGTCAGGTTGGGAACAAAGCAGCACTAAGTAGAACCTCTCTGTGCGCCGTGAGGTAGCCTGGATTGAGTTAACTGCCCTGGTAACGTTCGTCAGACTTTGCAAAGCCAGTCGCGCGGATTTTAAAATAAAATGTAGCATTATTCGTCGGATAGTGGTATAGTTAACAATAGGTTTTTAGTTTGGTTTGATTGTTGGTTATCAGACTGCGATTAATATGAATGTAGGGGTTAGAAAAGGATGGATTACTCAGAAGTAATTGAATTCGTGAAAAAAGAAACTTCTGAAAATGACAAACCGGATTCTTATCCATTTAAGAGTAGATACGAACACACCATGCGAGTTTACAGATGGGCTATCCGTCTTCAGGCGAAGCTTGGTGGGGATTTGGATGTGATAGTCCTTGCAGCACTGCTTCATGATATTGGATGGTCGGAAGATGGCCCGTGTGCAGAAACCAGTGCTGAGGTAGCGGTTGAATATCTCGATAGTATAGGTGTTTCACCGGAGATGATCGTTCAGGTTGGAGAGATCATCATGATGCATGATGATAAGGACACCGAGAAAGATCTGTCCTTGGAATGCCGTATTGTTATGGATGCCGATCTACTTGATGAAGTGGGAGCGGTTGCTATTCTTGGTAGCTCTATGGCAGTTGCAGCTGACAGTGATTCCAGCTACAAACGTGCTTATTACAAGATTAAGGAATTCTACAGAACATATAAGCCGAAGATGAGCCTGTGTAAAACAGAAACAGGAAGAACTGAGTTCGGCAAACGTCTGCAGTTCATTGAGAATTATATATATCAGCTTGAGAGGGAGCTGTTTTAAAAAATTCAAGGAGAGAGACAATGATAAACAAGATTGGAAGAATTATTCTGGGTATTGTGATTATCTGCGGACTTGCTGTGGGAATATACTACATCCTTCCAGGACAGTATAAGAACCCACTTACAGCAAAGCTTCAGGAGAGCATGGACGGTACTAACTACAATGCACTTATTGGTACTATTAAGGCTACTACAATTCCTAAGAACAAAGGTATAACATACGATGCAGCCATGACAAAGGCTACACAGGATGCAGCATGGACATACAAGAAGATATCTGTGGATGATGCTGGAAATGGAACTTATGATGTATACTGTGATGGTTATAAGTATACAATGACGTTTGAGTCGGATGATAACGATGACAGTATGATCACAAGAACAAATGCTCACATTCGCCTTGTTTTCCATGTTAAGAAAGATGGAAGCACAATAACTGTTGATTCTAAGGAGGCTGTTAAGGGTGAGAAGTGTACTGCATCAGAACTCATTGTAGATGAGGACAGTTACAAGCCTGGTAATAAAGATAATACATATTTCCAGAAGGGACTTAACGCACTTGCATCAGCTGCTAAATAAGTTCTGCGATTAGGAGATGTCATAAAGGTAAAAGAAATGCCCCGAAGTAATATAACTTCGGGGCTTGTTTTATTTTGTTACGTTTTATATATTACGATTTTATTTCTTATTTGCCAGCTCATCAATCATATCAGTTATCATCTTGATGGAGTCGCTTCCGTCAGATCCGTTCATCGTATTGATGTACTTTTCTTTATCAGCTATTACCGAATCGACTGATTTGAGGAGTTTTTCTCCTGTCAGTTCTTCCTCTTCGATAACAACACTGTATCCACTCTTCTTAAATGACTTCGCATTAAGTATCTGGTCTCCACGGCTTGCTGCCTTGGAAAGAGGAATCAGAATGTTTGGCTTTTTGAGAGCCAGAAGCTCGCAGATGGCATTTGCACCTGCACGAGATATGGCAAGGTCTGCGAGTGCAAACATATCAGCCAGTTCTTTTTTTACATATTCAAACTGAGCGTATCCGGACTTACCATCAAGCTCAGGTTTTGTATTTCCTTTTCCGCAGATATGGATTATGTTATATGACTTAAGGAGGTCATCAAGTATATCCCATACTGTTTCATTTATCTTTTTGGCACCGGTACTTCCACCTATTACCAGGATGGTAGGTTTCTTCTCTGCAAACTTGCAATAAGTAAATGCTGCATCGGCATTTCCGCTAAAGAGTTCTGCTCGTATCGGAGTACCAGTGACTGTAGCTCTGTCGCTGAACATAGCCTGTGTTTCAGGAAAGTTACAGCAGATGCGGCTTGCTCTAGGAAGTGCTATCTTGTTTGCAAGTCCCGGAGTCATATCAGACTCATGAATGAACACAGGAATCTTATGGTCGGCAGCGGCAAGTACAACAGGTACAGTAACGAACCCACCCTTTGAAAATACTACATCAGGCTTAAGCTTTCTCATAAGTTTTTTTGCCTGGAAGAGTCCCTTTAAAACCTTAAAAGGATCAGTGAAGTTTTCGAGATCAAAGTAACGTCTCAGCTTACCTGAAGAGATTCCGTAGTACGGAATTCCAATCTCTTCAATCAGCTTTTTCTCGATTCCATCATAAGTTCCGATATAACTTATATCATATCCC
Source organism: Eubacterium sp. (assembly GCA_017539165.1). Taxonomy (GTDB): domain Bacteria; phylum Bacillota; class Clostridia; order Lachnospirales; family Lachnospiraceae; genus Eubacterium_Q. The sequence continues at coordinate 889 of JAFYHN010000041.1, read as the reverse complement.
ATTTCTTTAAGTTTGGGGATAAGTGCGATGTTAGGTGTGACATGTCCGGCGGTACCACCTCCGGTCATTACTAGTTTCTTCATTTTTTCCTCCCAAGAGTGTAATAGACACTCATTTTAATCGTTGCGCACTACACTATACCATATTTTGGGAGTATATAACAAGTTTTGTTACAGTTCTCTGATATGGAATGATGTTTTTTTATATAGCCATGTAAGTATAAAAAGTGGTATAATATATACCAAATTGGGATTCAGTTTGGATATCTTGATTATCTATTAATAGGAGGACTAAAGCTAAATGAGTGATTATATGACTAACTATAAGAAATGGTGCGAAGATCCGTATTTTGATGAGGAAACAAGAGCAGAACTTGCGTCTATCAAGGGAGACGACAAGGAGATAGAAGATAGATTTTACAGAAGTCTTGAATTCGGTACTGGTGGACTCCGTGGAGTTCGTGGAGCAGGAACTAACCGTATGAATATATATACAGTCCGTCAGGCTACACAGGGACTTGCAAATTATATCGTTGCACATAATGGTCAGGAGAAGGGAGTAGCTATAGCACATGATTCACGTATCATGTCACCTGAATTTGCACGCGAGGCAGCTAGATGCCTTAACGCAAATGGAATTAAGACTTATCTTTTTGAATCACTTCGCCCAACACCTGAGCTTTCATATGCAGTTAGAGAGTTTGGATGTATCGCAGGTATCGTAGTAACAGCTAGTCATAATCCTCGTGAATATAATGGATATAAGGTTTACTGGGAGGATGGTGCTCAGGTTACACCACCACATGATACAGGAATCATGGCAGAAGTTGCCAAGGTTACAGATTTCTCTCAGGTTAAGACTATGGATGAAGATGATGCAAGAGCAGAAG
>JAFYHN010000040.1 GCA_017539165.1 Eubacterium sp. | reverse complement strand
TATATATCAGATAACTCCTTTCTTGGTGGGTAGATGTTTTCTTGACAATTACATTATACCATATCTGGTGAGGAGTTATCTATTATTTTGTGTAAAAAAACGCCGTATTTATGCGGCTTTCGGCGTTTCGCAAACGCCTAAATATTATACATAATAAGGAGGAGATTGTGAAATACCGGCATATATTTTCCTGTATTTTAACACTCTGCATGTTGATATGCTTGACTGCATGCAGTGAGAGTGAAAACAGAAACCCTGCTCAACAGTACAATAATTCCGGGGCAGATATTACTTCTGCAGTTTCAAGCCCTATTTCTACCACTACCGTGGCTCCTACAGCGTCTCCTGTGCCTGAAGAGCAAACACTGCGGATTGCAGAAAAGATAGATTATACACCTGATGAACTGAAATTTTGTATGAAACCCTCAGATACTGATTTAGAAGATTACGTGATGGGCTATTATTTTGTATCATTAGATGGGAAAAAATATAGATATCAGAGAGATGCATTTGAGACTAAAGATCTTGGAACTGTTGAAAATTATGTTTGTGAATTAAAATTTAACAACCCGGGAGTCTCAGAATTACATTATAAAGTATACTCTCTAAAGGAATATCCCGGATTTGAACGTTTACAGCTTAGATGCGAAGAATATCCGGATAATATGTATTGTATAAAATATGCACCGCCTCGCAATGATGTCGAGTTCACCCTTGATGAATTAAAGAATGATGGTTTTGTAATAATCGAAGACGATGACTATTCTTATGGGGGTGATACTTGGAGCGATTTTATCAGTAAATCGGAACAGAAGTCGGAAGCTTCTGTTTGGGTCTGTTATCTTACCACAAAACCGGGTCCGAATAGAAAGATATATAGTGAACCTCCAGATGAAGATCTTTTAAAGGCTCAGCAGGATGATTTTCCGATAATGCAATTGGCTCAGATTTATTATGATGGAAATGAGTATACTATCAGTCCTATGCATAAAATAGATGGGAAATATGTCTTATATTATAGGGAAGGATATGATATTGATGTGAGAGAAAGCACGTTTAAATATCTGGTCCATATAGTTGATGAGCCTACAGCAGATTGGGTTACGTATAAGTCTCGTGAACGCTATGTATTGTCTGATGAAGAAAATCTTACTTCAGAATGGATTTCAGCTGAAGCACGTTCATATGACCGTGAAAGATTTCCATTGGTTAATTACAGAATTATATATTCTTCTTATGAATGGAAAGAAGAGTAAAGTTCTTATAAGTTAATTTCAGTTGTAGGATAAAAAGACGAGGGACATTTAGATCTATGAAAAAGATACTATGCATATTTTTGATGTTTACGCTAGTGTGCTCAATATTTGCAGGCTGTGATAAGAAAACTACAGCAGTGAATCTTATGGAAAATATAAAGGCTAAAAGTGTGGAGACCAATGAAGAGGTATCGTTAAATGAATATGGTCCGAAACTGAAAGAGTTTCCGCAGAAATCAATCGACTACACAGGAGTCCCAGTTTCAGAATATGAAAAGATCAGCGAATTTCTTCGGACGGACAACTTGATCCATAATTTATCATTTGCATTACAAGAAGATATTTCAGAAGATGACGTATCTTTTTCTTCCTGTTACATGGTAAATTTTTTTATGTTCCCAGTTGATTCCTATGCAGATTGGAATGCAAAAGAATCATTAAAGGATATTTATGGTGATCTGAGCTTATATACAGTTCCGCTTGTTATTAAAGGTAAGAAAACAGTTATATCCCTTAAGCAGGTGGATGGACAATATGAATTTGTCGGAGCATCCTATGGCGAAGCAAACAGCACATATTTCATAGATGAAGAAGAAATCGAAAGGATAATCTCGGAAGCAGGAATATCCGAAGAAACGATAAATTATTCGGATATAATGTTAGCCAATTTTGCGGCCAATACGCTGTTCGTACATATAAATACGGTTGAGAAAGACTACATGATCCCGTATACTGCCATTGATCTGTCAGAATATACTCATGAAAAGCTATACAAAAGCGGAGAAATATACGAAACATCTGAGATACTAAAAATGCTTGCTGATTCATCTTTTACAGATATTTCCAATACCGATGAAAATGGCGGTTATGAAGCAGATACGTTGACGGCCACACCAGAGGAAAGTATTCAGGATGATAAGATTGAGTCCGGCAGTAGTGAATCATTAGAGGAGCGCACATCTTATACAGACCCGGTCAATCTAAATAACAATGAAAGCCAAAGCGGGGCAGTTAATAAAATCTTGCTGACCAGTGGGATACTCGTGGTTTCATTTCTGATACTGATCTTTATTGCTATAAGAATAAAAAGAAAGAAAACGAAGTTTTAAGCTGTGCATATAAATAATGCGCTGTTAAGTATAGTTATATATAAGTAATCATTATTTGATAAAAGAGAAGCGGATGGCGTACTGGACCATTGTAAGTGGTAGAATAAAACCAGCACTTTTCGGCAGTTAAAAACCAGCAGTTTTGGAGATGATTCCAGCAATCATATATAAATAACACTGAAGGATGTGTATAATAGCATCTGGAGGTGATGAAAGGATGATTGATTGG
>JAFYHN010000039.1 GCA_017539165.1 Eubacterium sp. | reverse complement strand
GTTTAGTGTGGAATTTGATTTGACAGTTTAATTCTACTACAGCAAGAGAGAAGATTCCTTATTTTTCTATGTTTTTCTGAAATTTGTGGATACCCAAATGAAAATGTTGATGGGCAACCGTCAAAAGGACGAAAACTCAAGTATATTTGGCATTGCATTCTATAGATTTATGAGATAAAATCTAACTACAAAAAGATGTAACTGACTACACCTTCTCTTTTTTATGACCAATCGGTTATAAAAAAAAGGAGAAAAAAGCGTATGTTTGTTGCACTTTTTATCTTCGTTCGGTCTCATGGACCTCCTTACAATTCATTTAATAAGCGTATTAGTATGAATTGCAGGAGGAATAACGTTGATAGATATAAATAAAATTACTCTAAAAAACAATGCTATGTTTAACATAGTCATGAGAAGACCTAACCTATGTAAGAAGTGTCTTGAAAGAATTCTGAATAAGAATATCTCAGATATCAGTTACCCAGAATCTGAAAGAACTATCGATTTAGATTTAGAATCAAAGAGTATCCGACTTGATATATACTGTGAGGATGAAGATACTTCCTATAATATCGAATTACAAAATGGGATTAATGATGATCTTCCCAGAAGAAGCCGTTATTATCAGGACATGATCGATATCGATATGCTCGAGAAAGGACACGAATATACAGAACTAAAAAACGTAATAGTTATCTTTATCTGTACATTTGACATATTTGGGAAAGATAGACATCTATATACATTCGAGAATATCTGTATTCAGGACAATAACATTCACCTTGATGACAAAACCACCAAGATATTCCTTAATACAAAAGGAACTATGAATGACATTCCCGAGCCACTAAAAAACTTTCTGGAATATATAGACACTGGCTCAGTTACTGATGATTTTACTCGAGAACTTGATGAAACTGTTGTGGAAGTTCGAAAAGATAAGAAATGGAGAAATAGAATCATGACGGTTGAAGAACTTATTAAAGACGAAGCTAAAATTGCTAAACGAGAAGGTAGACAAGAAGAACGTAAACTTCTTAACAAGCTTACTGAATTACTTATTAATGATGACCGTATTGACGATTTAAAAAAATCGTCAATTGATTCCAATTATCAAGATATTCTTATAGCGGAGTATAAAGATCAGTTATCCGATTATATTTCATAATTTCAAACAAAAAAATAACGCCAGGAGGATTGCCTCCTGGCGTAAATTTTTACAGTTCTTCTTCAAGATCCTTGAACTTGTTTGATGTAATATGCATAAACTGATTAGCGTAAGAATACCATCTCGCATCCTTAGTTGAATAATATACATCAATATAAACATCTGAATCAAAACTATCTGATCCACCTTTTGATCTTCCAGAAACAAACATCATATATGTCGTTGGTCTTGTTCCTGTAATAGTCTCTTTACGTGGAATGTAATAAGGTCCCTTATACATCTCTAATACATATGGAACATTCGGTGTATAGTTATTCTTTGAAGTTGCACCCTTAAAATAACTCTTATAAACATTTGGACTTATCTTATATGCATCTTTCATTGAATTAACAGCCGTTTGTCTCTGAGCTCTTGCAATATCCATTGATTTTGCAGGACCATTAATATATTCAAACATATCCCATACAGGATCATTCTCTTTATATGGATCCCTTGGATCTGGAGTTCCATCAAATGTACATGCAGCACATACTGTAGCAGCTAATGCATTAAAACCACCATAGTTGAGACCAGCTCCTGGAACCTGCTGATCTACGGTATCATTCTTTTCAGGTGAGTTAAATAGTGATCTTATTTCTACTACAGTCTTCGGAAGCTTTTTAAATGTATATGTTGCAGTTTCACAAAGCTGATCTTTCTGAACATTCTTTCCATTTACAGTACATCCCTGTGCTTCTAATTCAGCCACTTCAGCCGGATCAGGATTTCCTGAACCATCTGTCTTAAGATCAAAATCAATATGAATTGTTTTTGTACCATAAGATATAACTAAATCATTCTTAATATCAAATCCATTCTTTACTGTAACTGCACAAGAATATGTTTTTCCTTCATATAAAGCTGTTATTGTTGTAGAACCATTTGACTGTCCTAAAACAACACCATATGCAGGAACTTTATTTATATCATCTCTTTTTGAAACACTTACTGTAGCAATATCTGCATTCGCTGTTGTCCATTTAGCCTGATCTGTTACCTTCTCTGTTCCCTTATACAGCTCAAGATTTACCTTTGATCCTGAATCAACGGATACAGATGTCTGAGATAATTTAATCTCGACTTTTTTTTCTGGATTCTTAGGATCTGTATTTCCACCAGATGCCTTCACACTAACCTGGCACTTAAATGCTTTCTTCTTATACTTTGCTGTAATAACTGCTTTTCCAGAAGCCTTAGCTGTTACAGTACCATCTGATACTGAAACCACGCTAGCGTTACTTGAACTCCAGGTAACACCCTTAGTTACTGCTTTTTTACCGTTCATTACATTAAGCTTTTTAGTCTGACCAGCATTAAGAGTAAGATTTGTAGTTGAAAGACCAATTACAGTAATCTTAATCTTAGCTGTCTTTCCGCCATACTTTGCAGAAACTGTTACGACTCCCGGAGCCTTGGCAGAAACCTTACCATTCTTAACTGTAATAACCTTCTTATTACCCGTTGTCCACTTAGCTTTCTTTGCTACATTCTTTCCATCAGCTTTAAGTGTTAACTGCTTTGATCCACCAACATAAAGAGTAAGACTCTTAGTTAATGTAAGTTTCTTAGTTTTTGCAGCCGCATTTGCATCTGTTCCAGGAATCATTATAAGTCCAAGGATCAGAGCTAAAGCGAGAAGAAAACTAATGATACGTTTTTGTCTCATACTTTTTTACCTCCCTTTACCTATGAATTATTTTATATGAGATAACTTCATGAGGTTAGTATACTCCTTTCATTTTTCCGTCTTCAATAGCAAAATGCTCACTTTTGAAGAAGTATCAACATGATACCAACCCTTATATTTAGCGGGTTTGCGGGGAATCTGACTTTTTTCGCTCATCTTTATGTGCCTCCCCGTCCCGATTATCACTTGCGTACATGATAACGCATGGTTGTTCCCCACGTTTTAGTGAACAATTCTGCAGATAACCTTTTCGTATTATTATGTCCAGTTCCCTAATAACTTTTCTCTCCGATCTTCCAAAATATTCCGACAATTCTTCAACAGTCATGATCATATCCGGCTCACCTCGGAATATATTTTCGAATTGCCTTGCCTCATCAATCAGAATTCCCATCCTTATTCCACTGAATAGAAGATGAAGTGACGGCAGGAGAAATACCAGATATATCGGTACATTTCTCTTATCTATATTTCCACCGGCAGTTTCAACCATTCCAAAAATGAAAAATACTGTAAGTATTCCGCCAACAACAATCTGAATATTCTTTTTCGCAGCATGCATAGCAACTAATTGCTCATTAAGATATCGTATACCCCTAACTGATCTCATTGAACACCCCCTTACTACCCCAAAACACACTTATAACTCTAATACATACATTAATACCATTCAATCAAAAACAAGCTAAAATACTAAAAGTATCCAATGGATACCTCGCCTCTGTCTGAATATTATTCTATAAATATACAAAGAAAACCCCTGGAGGTTTTCTCTCCAAGGGCATACTTTGAAATATATTAAATAATTATTTTAATCCGTAAATCCCGTATCATTTTCAGTCAGCTCTTCAAGTCTGTTGCAGCGTCTGAATAGATCGATGTAAAGCATCAGTTCATCTCGAGAAGCAACTTCCAGCTTCTCATATATACTTCGGTTATGCTTTCTTACCGTCGTGATACTTATATAAGCAAGATCCGGAATCTCTGCTATCTCATGACCTTCTATATAAAGCCTCATTACAACCCACTCAGCCGGGGATAACTTCTTCACATTTTCAGCAAAGTTATCAAAAAGTATGGAAATGTTCTCCGGAAGCTTCTCTTCAACGATTACTTCATCATCTTCCTTCGACTTCATAAACTCGATAAGTTCATCAATCTCGGAATATCCCGTCTTGATTGATTCCCCATCTACAGTTCCCTTCAGCGCTTCCATACCATTTACAATCGGTTCAACATATCTTCTTGAGATGATAAGACAAGCTATAAGCATGACAATCATGAAAACAGCCGCAATAGTAAGCCATCTCAGTCTGCTACTTCTGATAAATGCATGGTAGTCACTTTCCGGAATAAGTACACAAAGCTTCCAAGTTACTTCCTTCTCATACTCTTTTCCAAGAACCGATTCTGTATCATCCTCACTCTTCTGACCAGCTATCTCTATTTCATCCTGAGGCTGTCCTTCGGAAGCAATATCTGAACTTACATCGTCCGAATCCTCGTCTTTACTTAATCCGGAAACCTTGATCACACCTGGAAGAGCACTCGCTTTTACATCCTTCATAACACAGATATAATCACCATAATCACCACTCAGTTTAAAAAACCGTTTATCTCCCGAAACCTTGAAGTTCTCCTTATCAGTGATAAACGTATCCTGCGTTCCGCCTATCAAACCTTTATCAACATAGAGATTTTCTCCATCATATGGGGCAAGCACCGTGATCAGAGCTCCAAACTCACTCTCAAGAGCAGGATGCTTCAGTGAAAAAAGCGCTTCCGACAGTTCAAGTCCACACTGACCATATACCGTACCTTCAGAAGCTGTAAATGGTACCGAAAGCATAATTACTTCTTCCCACATATTCTGAAGTTTGAACCTGCTAGAAAGCTGATAACTTCGGCTTATATCATTTACCTTAAATCTCGGAATGGTAAATGGAGTCCTGTCCATATCGAATTCCATCTGCCACTGGTTATTCATCCTAAGCCCTTTATCTCTTCCTATCTCGGCTATACCTCTGTAGAGATTAAGTTCCTTATTAACCTGTTCCTTCAGGTCTATATTGCTGACTCTGAGATAAACTCCACTTCTTGATCTATCAGAATTCTCTATGTTTGTATTTGCAGTGGCATCTAACACAACAAAAACTCCGCTTGCTCCCGACATCTGTATAGCGGTATTCATATATCCATAGTAAGAACTCTGCAGATCATACAAAGTATCTATGTTGTTATTCAGTTTATCTATTGTAACATTGTTATTCGTAAGAATGGTCTGCGTTTCTCGTCCTATGTTCTGCGCCAGATCTATACCCTGCACGATAATAGAATCAATCTCTTCATTGATGAGACTTTCTTCCTGATCAAGCCTCATGTGCATTCCTTCGTATATTCTATCATCATCAACACCGATAACTCCAGTAGCGATAAATGCCGTCGCAAGTATGCCAACCGCTGTAAGAAGCAAAAGCAGCATATACAGCATTAACTTACGCCGCATAGACATAGTCTGCCCCTTCGAATTACGAATAAGCTCTATCAACTTTTTTATATGCATAGCGTTAATTAATTTCCTTTAAATGTTCCAGTGCTTCATCAACACATTCATCTAACAACTTCGAGTTATCAACACTAGTTTTGTTATCTTTACCCTTCTCAGGTGCATCTGTACTGCTTGCATCCAGTGAATTCGCCTTCTTGTCATCCTTCTTCGTCGATTCCTCACTTATCTTTTCCTGATATATTGTCGACTCCTCAGAAAGAATCTGCCTTACATTCTTCTCCAGCCAGGTCTCTTTTTCTAGATAAAAGCTATACTGTGGCGGTGTATAAAACCTGTAATCCTTCTGCATATCTATAAAAGCATTATACAGACTCTTATATCTTGGGCTATCAAGAGAATTAATAGCATCCGGAAGATAGTTATTAAATGCCTCATTCGTAACCGGCATATAACCGGCTTTTGTTACAAACTTGACATTATGCTCCGGAGTAGTAAGCCACTTGAGAAATGTCATTGCCGCTTCTTCTCTTTCAGGCTCAGATTTCATAAGACATATTCCTGCTCCACGGTTCATAGCAAGTTTTTCACCACTGGAATATACAGGACAAGGAAGTGCGATAAGATTCATTTCCTCGGTGGTATTATCTTCGTAAGTTACAGTATCTGAATAATACAGGATTCCAGCCGATGAGGCTATTGATATAACAGCATCACCAGTCCTGAGCGACTCCGATGCATATCCTGAACCAAGCCACACCGCACCTTCAACTGCTGCTTCAGCCATAGGTTTCCAGAATTCATCGAATTCTTCTTCCAGATTAAGACCTTCATCTGTAAAGATACTTTCACCTTTTGATGCCATACCAAGTTGGAAATAATTAAAGAAATAGTCATGTGCAAGAAATGACTTACCAGTCACTCTCTTATAATTTCTGGCCGTTCTGAAGAGACCATCCCAAGTAGAAAGGTCACTAAGCTTTGCTCCTGTTTGTTCTGAGAATCTATCAAACAGAGTTTTGTTAACAAACATAAGCTCAGTGGATTTTGCGACAGGAAGTATTAGAAGACGGTTGTCGATCTTACCTTCTTCAATAAAATCTTCCCTAAAAGCAGCTAGCTCCTGTTCTGAGAGATAGTCGCTAAAATCGACCAATTTACTGTTATCTTTCATAGCCATAACAGTTTTCGGATAAGCGACAAACAAATCCGGAAGCTCTTCTGTTCCCGGACCGCCTTCTTCAGACTTAAGCACTGCTTCATGGATAGTGTTGGTATCAGAGACCTTCATAGCCTTCACAGCTATACCCTTCTGCATACCAACTGTATTATTAAATTCATTTATCATATCATTGAGCGGTGAATCCACCTGCTCACCATAAACATGCCATATGGTCACGGTTATGGTTTCTGTACTCTTTGCCGCTCCGCATCCCGATAAAGAAGCAAGCACAAGAGCGCACAATACCCCTATAACAATACATCTTTTCTTCTTCATATCTCAGTCTCTCCCCAAATTGAATATATGAAGTAAATCTACAAAAATCTTTATTCTAACCCCAGCTGAATAATAACCTCTGTATCTGCCAGGAAATACCACTTTCCGCCAGTTTTATAGCAATATCTTGTAAGTGTTCCTGTTGTAGATTTCTCCCCCGCAAATTCTGTATCTACTGTAAAATTAACCTTTGATAAACTTGACACCTTCATGTCGATACCATAAACCTGTCTCACTATATCGCTCATTCTATCGGCATAATCCTTATCAAGTTTTTCAAATGCTGAAAACTCAACATCTCCGTATGTTGCTCCAGACTGAAAACCGAGAGATTCTTTAACAACTGAATCAATAGAAGAATCCTGTCCATCTACCTTATAATTCTTCTGCCATTTTTTGGGATAACAGGTATTTTTATACAGTTTTATATCTTCATTACTTACCGCTTTAAAATAACTTGTTACCGCCATGTCCCTTGTAAAACAACCAGGTGTAAGGAATAACCAGGCACATACAATACCTGCAATAAGAAGTATAATGACAACAACTATGATTCCAGTCATTAAACCGTTCTTTCCGCCGTTTCTCTCATTTCTCATTCTGTTAATCTACCTCGTGAATTATCTTTTATGTAAAAAAAGTATTTATCTCTCGTACAGATAGTTTCCTTCTGTATCAATTATAACTACTACCGGAAGTTCTTCTACAGTTAGCTTTCTGATAGCTTCTGTTCCAAGATCATCATAGGCTATTACCTCTGAAGCAACTATTCTCTTGGAAAGAAGAGCTCCTAGTCCGCCGATAGCCGCACAGTATACAGCCCCGTTCTTCTTAATAGCCTCTATAACTTCAGGACTTCTTTTGCCCTTTCCGATCATACCCTTCAAACCTTTATCCAGGAGAAGCGGTGTATATTTATCCATTCTACTTGAAGTTGTAGGTCCCGCTGATCCTATAACCTGTCCTGGTCTTGCTGGAGTAGGTCCTAGATAATAAACAAAACTTCCTTCTATCTCATAAGGGAGTTCTCCTCCAGCCTGAAGCGTATCATACATTCTCTTATGAGCCGCATCTCTGGCTGTATATATCGTACCTGAGAGATAAAGCATATCTCCAGAACGTAAATCTTTTATATCATTATCCGACATTGGAATAGTTAAATGTTTTTCCATGGCTTTCTCTTCTTAATTTATTTGATGTTTTGGATTATGGTTTTCATGCGAGTTACTCACAATCGCTGAACCATCCCGCTGCGCGGTATGTCGGCTCTGTATATCACTTCGTGATAATCGAGCCTTCTGTCCAGCGATGATGGGCACGCAGACTTAAACTTGAAAACGTTTTTCCTATAATTTTTCATTGCCGTCCTTCGGACATACCGATATATGAATACAATTGTTTTTTAAGCAAGCTTACAACAATTGTATTCAATATCGCTGCTTCGCAGCAGCAATAAAAAATTATAAAATAACCGTTTTGTGTCTATCTACATGGCAACACATGTTTACGGCCACAGGTAAGCCTGCGATATGTGTTGGGTATGTTTCTATATTTACTGCCAGTGCCGTGGTATCTCCACCAAGTCCAGCAGGTCCGATATCCAGTGAATTGATAGTCTCCAGCAGTTCTTTCTCAAGGTCTGCTACATATTCTGTCTCATTATGACTTCCCGGTTCACGTGTGAGGGCTTTCTTAGCAAGTTTTGCAACTAGTTCAAAATCCCCACCGATTCCTACACCGATTACAAAAGGAGGACACGCATTTGGACCTGCATCCTTTGCTGCGTCAATAACAACCTTCTTAACTCCTTCTATACCGTCAGCCGGTTTAAGCATAACAAGCTTACTCATATTTTCACTTCCGAATCCCTTCGGAGTAACTGTAATCTTGAGAGAATCTCCCGGAACTATATCATAGTGAATAATAGCAGGAGTATTATCCTTTGTGTTTTCTCTGATAAGAGGATCCTTAACAACAGATTTTCTGAGATATCCATCTGTATAACCGCGTCTCACACCTTCATTGATAGCATCTGTCAGACTTCCGCCGGTTATATGAACATCCTGTCCTATCTCAACAAAGAAAACCGCCATACCTGTATCCTGGCATATCGGAATCTTATCCTCTTTTGCTATATCCATATTCTCCTGAAGCTGACCAAGAATCTGCTTAGCCAAAGAATTCTTCTCAGAATCTTTTGCGCTATTAATACAGCTAACCATTTCATTTGAAAGTTCCAGATTAGCTTCTATACAGATACGAGCAACCTCATCTGTAATCTTATTTACTTCAATCTCTCTCATACTCTATCCTATTCGTTTATAGATTTTCTGAACTCATTTTTGACACAACCAATGATGATAAAAAATATGTTCGTGAGACCATTGCGGGTCTTGGCGCTTAGTGATTCGCGAGCTCAATAGCGAAGCGAGAACTTAGCGTCCGCTAGGGGCATCCCGCAATGTGCGAGAGCTGAGTCGAACGGACATATTTTTTATAATACTAGGTCAGGAAATCTTCCTTCTCAAGCTTTCCATTCTTCTTGTACTGTCTCCAGTTGTTGATCTTAACTACTATATAGAACACAAAAAGAATAACAACCACAACTGCTAACCAGTATGCGATTCCTATCAAAATATTCTCAATAGTTCCTGTATGACCGAACATGTCAATACTTTCTCTTACATCATCCATACTTTTTCCTTCCTGATAAAACAAACCGTCCAACTGTTCTACTTGGACACTTTATATATAAATCGTACTCTTAATTGTAACACTTAAACAGTAATAACACAACCGGACTTATCTCTTGAGTTTTCGTCCTTTTGACGGTTGCCCATCAACATTTTCATTTGGGTATCCACAAATTTCAGAAAAACATAGAAAAATAAGGAATCTTCTCTCTTGCTGTAGTAGAATTAAACTGTCAAATCAAATTCCACACTAAAC
>JAFYHN010000004.1 GCA_017539165.1 Eubacterium sp. | reverse complement strand
GTGGCCAAGTTGCTGAAAGGCACCACGGTGAACACCAAGATGCCCATCTGGAACCTGATGATGAAGAACGTCTACAACATCAGAGCCTTCCAAATCGGGTCGTCCGACTTCATGCTGAACATCTTCCCTCCTGTTGAACTGTCTGCTGTAGGTACTGATGTTCCACAGGAAGTGAAGGATTTCCTCAAAGTAAATGACATTAATTTTCAGTATCAGTTTGATTCTCCATATCTTATTTCAATGAGTAGTGGAGAAGCCAGTAAGTATCTGAATAACATCATTCATCTGGACAGCATTGATTCCATGATGAGTGTGGCTGAAGGAAACAAGAGAACAATCTCTTCTGAACAGAAAGTTGTTGATAAAGACATTTCTGATTTGGAAAGAGAAATAAAAAATACTGAATGGGTTGAAGAAGCTGAACAGATTTATCACAGGATAGAAAAGTATGATGAAGTCATTGATAAGAAATCATCAGAAATGGCTGAACTTGATGATGAAATAATTCAGAGAGAAAATCTGAAAATCATAGACCTTATCGAACCCAAGAAACTTATTACTGAAATTGAATCTATTGATATTCCTGATGTATCAGAACTTGATGAAGAAATAAAGTCTTATGAGCAACTTAAAGAAAAGACAATTGATTTATCAGTTCAGAAAGATTTAATCAGTAAGATAGAATCGATAAATATTCCTGACATATCAGAACTTAATGAAGAAATAAAGTCTTATGAACTGGAAAATGAAAAGATTCTAAAATTAAATAGGGAACGGGAGGAACTTAAAAAACAACTTCCAGCAGTCTGTCCATATTGCGGCAAACCTTTGGAGAATGGAGAAACATTATGTTCCTGAAAGATTTTGATAAATTCAAGCATACCGTTGAAGATACTATGACAAAGTTCTTTGACCTTACGCCTGAACAGATTGAAGAAAACATTGCTATCATTGAAAGTACATACAGCAGACTTTATGATTTGGACAAGGTTAATTTCAAAGATGTAAGTCCTGAAAACCGGGATATTATAATGAGATACCGGACATTAAAATATTTTCATCAGATTTATACCAAGGTGAATGAACTTGATGAATTGCTTAAAGGGAGTGAATTAAATGACACCAACTGAATTTGAATCAATTAAAACCAAAATGAATAAACTTGAACTTGATGCCGCAAGTTCCAAGGGAAAGATTGAATCAATTGAATCAGGCTGGAAAAAGAAATATGGTTTCACCAGTCTTGAAGATGCCAAGAAAAAGAGAGATGAACTGAACAAAGATATTGCCGATAAAACTGAAAAACGCAATAAACTTATGAATCAGCTTGAGACATCTTATGATTGGGATTCAGTCTAATTTATATATTTAATGAAATGATTAAATAAGTGCATTTGCACCTCCTGCCTTTCCGGGTATGTCATATCTGGAAAGGTTTTTTTATTTTTTTCTTGACTATCTTTTTAGTATGTGTTATAGTTTAGTTATCTTAAAAAACCAAGGAGCAATTACTATGCAAAAACTAAACGAAACTCTACCTGACTTTGAATCATGCAAGAATATGATTTATAAACTTGCATTGAATCAGTGGAAAATCATGAAGAGCCTTAGACCAGACATTCAGTTCGATGATGTTTATGCTGAGGGTCAATTGATTTATGCAACCTGTCTTAAAACTTATACAGGTTCAAAAGGCTGTAAGTTTACAACCTATCTGTATCAGAATCTCAAGGGAAGACTTGTTGATTTTTACAAATGCACACTCAAGGAAATCTCTCATTATGAGGACCTTCGTCTTGATGGACAGATGAGTGGTGATAAGGAAGTGTCTTATGAAGCCAGCATTGAATCTACCAATTATGACATTGATGATAATGAACTTCTGAGTACAGCCAAAGAAGAATTATCTTATGAAGGCTTTCAGGTATTCAAGTACATCATTAGCCGCGAATGGGAAAATGCACATGCTAAGGTAAAGCCTGCCACACTCTCAATCTGTAAAAAGTTCGGATATGCACCAGAAATCGTTGATTCGATTATGGGTGAGATTAAAGTATTCTGGAATAGAATCGGATATGCTGTTGCTTAAATATATTGTATAGGAGAAATAAAACATGACTACAGCAGAATTTATAGTATGTGAACTTATGGGTTGTGGACAGATGGATATTGAATCGTGCTTTGGAAAAATGGATGATGATATTCTTGTTAATGCCATTAGCCGTTGTAAAGATGAGTTCGGAACAACGGATATGGGTGCAATTTGGCAGATAGCCATCGAAGACGCTGCAAATGATGTTTTCGGAGATTATGAACTTGTTGAACCACAATTCAATTACATGGCTTCAGATGTAGCATTTGTTGGAGACCCTGACGAGATTGAAGATTTTGAGGCTAAGGCTGAAGAATTTGCAAATCTTACAGGATTCGATTTACAATACTAAATCTAATTATTCGACCCAAATAAAAGACCCACCTGAGAATGGTGGGTTTTTCATTTATTCTAATATTATAATATGGCATTGTTTGAATTTGATATTGAACCTAATAAACCGGCTGTAACTGAAACAGCCACATTACCTATAAAGAAAAGAAAAGTAAGTTATGAAGAACTTTTCCACATGAACAAAACAATCACAGATATTCCCGGCTACAATGATTTCACAGCTGAGAAGTACCCTTATGGTCTTGTTTTCCATGACTTTGAAGTATTTATGTATGACTGGCTTGTTGTCCTGATTGACCCTATAGCCAAGACAAAAACAATCATTGTAAATAATCGTGCTGCCCTTAAAGAATATTATGAACAGCATAAAGGCTGTATATGGGTTGGTTATAATAATAAACATTATGATACCCCAATCTTTAAGGGAATTATGTGCGGCTATGACCCTAAAGAGATTTCCGACAAACTGATTGTTGAGGGAAAGAAGCCTTTTGAACTGTATCATGAATATAATTTCAAGAGTATCAAACAGTTTTATGTATATGATGTAATGGTCAAGAAAGTTCCACCTGAATCATTGAAACTTCTTGAAGCTTTCATGGGTAATGACATTGAAGAAACTGAAGTAGACTTCAATCTTGACAGACCTTTGACCAAAGAAGAAATATTTAAGAGTATTAAGTATTGTGGTCATGATGTTGAACAGACCACCGAAGTATTCCGTTATCGTATTGAAGATTTTAATGCTCAGATTGCCCTGATTGAAACCTTTGACTTCCCTTTTGAATATGTAAACAAAACTAAAGGTCAGATTACAGCATGTGTAACTGACTGTGAAAAACAGGAACATAATGATGAGTTCAACATTACATTGGTTCCTACAATCCAACTTGAAAAATATAAATATGTTATGGACTGGTTCATTCAGGCTTGTAAAGACAGGGATTACTCGGCAAGTTTTGAAACAACTGTTGCCGGGATTCCACATAAGTTTGGTTGGGGTGGTGTACATGGTGCTTCTGATAAACCTTATCATACTAAAGGTAAAATCGCACATGCCGATGTAACAAGCTACTACCCGTCATTGATGTTGAAGTATAATCTTCTTACCCGCAATGCTAAGCATCCTGAGAAGTTCAAGGAAGTTTTTGAAACCCGTGTTGCCTTGAAGAAAGCCGGGAAGAAGAAAGAATCCAATGTTTATAAAATCGTACTGAACAGCCAGTATGGTATAACCAAGGACCGTAATTCTGAAGCATTCGACCCGGTACAGGCTAACAACATCTGTATCAATGGTCAGCTCTTACTCCTAGACCTTATAGAACATCTTGAGAGTGCCTTGGGTGATAGATTTGAATTGATTCAGAGTAATACTGATGGTCTGATTATCAAACTTGCTGAAGATGAACGTACTGAAAAAGTATTCAATCACATTCATGCAGAATGGTGTGCAAGAACCGGAATGGGAATGGGTGTAGACTGGATAACTGAGTATTATGCCAAAGATGTAAACAATTATGTATTCCGTTTTGAAAGTGGGGTTCTTGAACGTAAGGGAAAGTATGTAAAGGAGAATGACCCTCTTGATAACAATCTTCCGATTCTTAATGATGCTTTGGTAAAATATATTACTGAAGGTATTCCTGTTGAAGATACAATCAACAATTGTAATGATATGATAATGTTCCAGAATGTGTACCGTTTATCAGGTGTGTATTCTGCAGCTTGGCATAACGGACAGTATTTTACGGACAAGACATACCGTATTTTTGCAAGTACCGACAAGAATGATACTTACCTTGGCAAGTGCAAGGAGAATGGTGGTAAACCGGAGAGATTTCAGGATACACCTGAACATTGTTTCATTTACAATAAGTCTGTAAAAGATATTCCTATGAGTATCAAACTTGACAGGAAGTGGTATATCAATATGGCTAAGAAACGCCTTGAACAATATGGTTATGATGTTCAGATTGGTTCAAGTCTGTTTTGATTGAAAATCTTGGTTATTCTAATATTAACAATATAGAGATAAAATATTTAAGGAGAACGCTATGAAAGTAAACAGAAAAAATCTGTTATGTGCTATCAACAAAGTACTTCCGGGTATTGGTGTTGGTAATGTCATGATTGAAGGTGCTGATACGATTGTGTTCAGTAAAGGGCACATTTATTCTTACAACTCAGCAATTTCAGTAGATGTAAAACTTCCTGATGGAATGGACATCAAGGGTGTAGTAAAGGGTCAGGATTTTTACAATTGTCTGTCAAAGTTGCCGGGAGAAGAGATTGAATTTGAAGTCACAAAATCATCTTGGGAAATTACAGATGGTAACATCAAGATTTCCATTAAACTTCTTCCTGAAGAAAATCTTATGGAACGATTTGCAAGTCTTGCCCCTACTGACAAGTGGGTAGATATTAATGGTGAAGATTTCAACAAGGCTTTGAAAGTCTGTACAATCAGAAACAACAACTCAGCATTTGGTGGAATCTATTTCACAGGTGCTAAAGCTCTTTCTACAAACAAATGGATTATCAATAAGGCTATTCTCAAGAATGAATATCCTGAATTCTGGATTGGAGATAGTGCTGTTTCTCAGCTTGTAAAGTGGAATAACTTCTGTAAGGTTCAGTTCAATAAATCTTGGGTTCAGTTTCAGTCTACAGATGATGTAATCTTCTCAGTAAGAAGTCTGAATATTACTGATTTCCCTATTTCCAAGATTCTTCCATTGCTTGAACAGGAAGTTGCTGCTGAAAAGGCTTTTACTCTTGAACTCAAACCACAGTTCTATGATGCTATCAATCGTGCTTCAGAATTCAGTCATACTATTGATGACCATGAAGCTGTTGTTGTTGAATTCGGTAAGGAAATTAAAATCAAGGGCAGCCGTACTTCAGGTAATTATGAAGAAATTGTAAACGATATGACCGTTGATATTCCGGAACCAAAGGAAATGAACTTTGATTTCAATGATTTCATTTCATCAGAAAAGTTTTTTGATACATTCCGTGTTGTTTCTGATACAGTTGATTTTGATACATCTAAGCCTATTCATTGTGTTTTGGAAAGTGAAACAGCTGTGAAATTGTTCTCATCAATGAACTAAGGAGATTTGAATGGAATTATACAATAAGTATAGACCACAGAAACTTTCAGAGATTCTTGGAAATGATTTGGCTATCAGTTCCATTAAGACCTCTATTGAACATGGTGAACATGTATTTCTCCTGACCGGAATTGGTGGTTGTGGAAAGACAACTACAGCTAGAGCATTTGCAAAGGATTTCCTTGGTGCAGACGAACTTTCCATTCATGAGTACAATTCTTCTGAAAACCGAGGAATTGATACTGTTCGTGAAATCATGGAAGAAACAAGATTCGCACCATTGGGTGATGACAAGACGAAAACTGTTTACATTCTTGATGAAATGCATCAGCAGACATCAGCTGCACAGAACGCCTTGCTTAAAATCCTTGAAGAATGTCCTGAACATGTTTACTTCTTCCTGTGTACAACGGACCCGCAGAAGATTGTTCAGCCATTGCTTACAAGATGTCCACCTATAAAACTTAAAGGGTTGGACAACAATACAATGTTCAGTATGCTCAGAAGAATTGCCCATAAGGAAGGAGTTCAGATTGACCCGGAAATCTTACAGCAGATTGCTTCTGAATCAGATGGTTCTTCAAGATTTGCCATCAAGGCAATGGCAAAGGTTCTTTATCTTGAGAATGATGATGCCCGTAGGGAATATATCAAGAACTATGGTATCTCTGATGCAAGTGAAGATTCTATAGAACTGTGCCGTGCCTTAATCAAGTGTGAAGGGTGGGATAGATATGCAGAATGTATGGAGAAAATCAAAGATGATGTTTCTTCAAATCCAGAAGGTGTAAGAAGACTTGTAATGAGCTATGCAACATCAGTTCTTAAAAAAGGAATGAATCCTGTTGCTGTAGCAATGTTGCAGGCTTTCAGTAATGCTGATACTTACAGGAATGGGGTTTCAGCAATCTGGGTAGGTCTTTTGGATTTCCAAGATTACCTTGCTCAGTTAAATGGCTAACCTTTCTGCATTTTCTTATAAGCAAACTTCAGTTTGGTTCTTTGTTCATCTGATAAGCCGGGTGTACTGAGAACCAACTGATGTAATTTTCTGTGATGGTGGAATGTGATTCTGACAAGGTTCTCATCTTCATCGCCACCACCACAGCACCTTGGACATACGTGATGAACCTGAAGGTCCTTGAGATTTTTATCAAGTTCATTGAATGTCAGGGCAAAATGAATATAACCTTTGGGGAATGTGATTTTATATCTGTTTTCAAGAATGACAGTAAGTTCTGATTCAGTCATATAAAATATCTAAATTCTGAAAAATAAATAATTTCTATTATTAAATACACAGAGGTAATAAATGAACGAATACGACATCAATCGTGATATTGAAATTGACAGTTATAATCTTGAAGCTGAATGTATCACAATGGCAAGTACCTATTATAAATATGCAGAAATGAACCGACAGGCTAAATCATTGGTATCTAAAAAAGCAGACAATGTAAAGGTTGTTCGTGCTGTACGTTCCATAGCCATTCGTGAAGAAAATAAAGATAAGAAACTTACAGTTGATATGGTTGCAGCTTTAGTTGATTCTGATTCTCAGGTTGCTGAGGCTAACCGAGAACTTCGTGAAGCTGAAGCAACTTTTGATAAGATTGCTGTAATGGTAAAATCAATGGAAATAAAGAAGTCTGAACTTGATAACCTTGTAAAACTTAAATGCAATTCGATGTATGTAGATAGTCCGGCTAGACCAACCAGAGATTTGAACTCAGAAACATCTGGTGAGTATTTAAGAAAATCTATGTCATCAGTACCAAACAGGTAAAAATCCTAGAGAACTCATCACTCTCTAGGTGTATATACAAATAAACAAATTTAAGGGCATTAGCCAAGGAGAAAAGAATTATGTTTGTAAAGAAGACGATGAACATGAAGACCTATGAAAATGGGGGAGACAAGTGGGGAAACCGTTTTGGTGGAAATGGTTTTGTAGACAACCTTGATGTAAAATCAGTTGGTCTTGAAAAGTGGAAACCACAGGAAGGTGAAAACATCATTGACCTTATTCCATTCAATGCTACAGCTGGCAATCCGCTTGTAATAGCAGGTAAGGCAGAAGAAGGAGACCCGATGTATTCTCTTGATTACTTTGTACACAAAGACATCGGACCAAATCATGCCAATATCACCTGTCTTAAACAGTATGGAAAGGATTGTCCTCTCTGCCGGGAATATGACAGACTTAAAGTTCTTTCAGGAAAGGACAATGAAGATAAAGCTATTGCTATGAAATCCAAGCGTCGTGTAGTTTATGTAGTACATGACCTTAAAACTGGAAAGTTCGGTTATTGGGATACCGGATGGAAATCTGTTGAAGAAAAGATTACAAAGAAAGCAAGGGTGACTATGGACCCTGACACTCATGCACCAATCAATGCTTTTGACTGGGAAAATGGCTGGTCGTTGAAGTTCTATGGTGAAAAGAAAACTTTCAACAAGCGTGAATATGTAGAACCTGACCTGTTTGAGTTCATAAAAAGACCACCGCTTTCTGATGAAGTTCTTGCCAAGTCTATTGACCTTGCCACAGTTATTAAAATGACAAGTCCTGAAGAAATGGAAAAACTCATCTCAGGTAAGGCTTACTCAACTGAACCACAGTCAGCACCAGCACCACAGTCAGCACCGGCTGTAAGCAATGATGAAGGAATAGCAAAAGCAAACATTGCTGATTATGATGAACAGCCTACTGAGAAGAAAGCAGAAGAAGCTTATCAGTCTGCTGTTCAGAACACATCTTTTGAACAGATGAAACCGGTAGAACAGCCTGTTTCAGCACCACAGTCAGCACCAGCACCACAGTCTGAATATCAGTGTCCTTTTGGTCATGTTTGGGGTGAAGCAGATAAACATGAAGAATGTGTGAAATGTACTAAACTTTGGGAATCTTGTTTTGCAGCATCTGAAGTTTAGTTGATAGTCAGGGCAGAACAATCTGCCCTGATATTTTTGTTTTGGAGGTTTCATATGAATCAAAAAGAAATGGTAAAAGCCTGTCTTGATAAAGGATATGACTTTTCGGTTCCATTGATTTATAGATATGGTAAGAAGTATGGGTTTCTCATTCAGTATAAAGAGAAAGGTCGTGACCGTTATAAAGTTGATGAACAGAAGTTTCACAAGTGGCTTGATGAATGGACAGTAGATGATTCTTATATGCCTATAAAGGATGCCTGTAAGAAATATAAAATCTCTTTTGCTGCAATCAAATATATTCTGAAAAAGAATGATTGTGAAATTAAGAAACTTGGTCATGAACAGAATGGACTTTATTATGCAAAACGAACAGACATTGAAAGAGTTATCGGACAGTATAATAAACGTTCTTAAAAGGAGAAAAGACAATATGATACCAAATGCAACATATTTTAGATTTGGTTGTATGCTTATAGATTTGATTACAGGTGGAGATAAAGGTGTTTATGGTGTTCCCGGTGGTCGTATCTTCAATCTATGTGGTGATAAATCAGCAGGTAAATCTTATCTGTGTAATGAAATCATTGCTTGGTCTCATTATCTGCTTGGTGATAAATTTAAGTGGATGTATGCAGACTGTGAACGTGGTTATTCATTCGATACTCAGAAGATGTATGGGTTCGACATTCATGATGAAAATTCAGATGCACCTGAAACTGTTGAAGAAGCATATTATTATATTACCAAGTTTGCTGAAAGTTTGAAGAAAGATGAGTTCGGCATTTATGTACTTGATTCTCTTGATGCTTTAACAAGTCAGGAACAGGATGAACGTGCTGAAGAACGAATCAAGGCGATTGAAGCTGATAAGGAAATGAAAGGTACTTATGGTATGGGCAAAGCAAAGTATCTTTCACAGGAATTTTTCCCACAGCTCTGCAAGACCCTTGAAGATAAAAACATTCTCCTGATTATTGTTTCACAGATTCGTGACAATGTTGAATTCGGCAGCTTTGAAAAATACAGTCGTGCTGGTGGTAAGGCTCTGGATTTCTATTGTTTTATGGTTGCTTGGCTCGCAACAGCCAAGAAGATTACCATAAAAGATGGAGAGAAAGATGTTCCTATCGGTGGCACAAACAAGATTAAGGTTACCAAGGGAAAAGTACCTAGACCATTCAGAGAAGGATTCTACACCTATTATTATCAATATGGTATCGACAATGTTGTAACCGGGGTTGATTACCTGTTTGACATTCGTACAAAGACAGGAGATATTTCCATTCCGGCAGCAAAGTCATGTGCTTGGGAAAACAATCCTGATAAGAAACCTATGGAGGGTCCTGAAGTACGACAATGGCTCATTGATAACAAATGGTTTGATGAGTACAAAGAATCTGAATATTATCCAAGTAATGGCAGATATTCTCTTGAAAGTGCCCTTAAATACATTGCTGCTGACAAGACCAAGAAGAAGTTGTTTGATGACACATTTGCCCTTGTTATGGACCGGGACATGCTGATTCAGTACATCTATGATAATAATCTTGAAGAAGAACTAAATAAGCGTGTTGAAGAAAAATGGGAAAAGTTTGAAGATAGTGTATCTCAGGCTGTTCCGAATAAGTCTGGTAAGTATGCTAAGTTTTATGGCACTCAGCCTGAATCAACAGATAAGGATGTCATAATCTAGTAGACATACAATGTAAGCGTTCATTTTACTCTGGGACACCTGAAATCTTTTCAGGTGTTCTTTTTTTATTTTTTTTGTTGACAAGTATTTTACTATCTGTTATAATCATATACAGAAAGGTCAGAACCTTTCTTGGAGGCAATTATGATTAAATACGAAAACAAAGAACCAAAGGCTGTAGGATGTGTTTACTTATTGGGAGAACACAATCATTACAATGACAGTGATTTCTATGCACAGTATATCGATGTAGAGAAAGGCACTTTTGAATATGAAGAGTATGACACTACCCGTTTTGGTGGTGGTGGATATGCTACTGTTGACCTTGACTTTGAACATCTCAACAAGTTCTGGGAAAAGGCAAAACCTATACTTTCTGAATCAGTTAAGAAAAGTCTTTTCAGAGAAGCTGAAGAAATTACAAAAGGAAAACTCGTTGTGGTAAATCGTGGCAGAAAAGTTCCACATGGAGTTACCGGTGAAGTATTCTGGTTGAAGGAAGTAAATTACGACCCATATCAGAGAGCTTGGGGATGGAAGACAAAAATCGGTCTTAAAGATGATGTAGGTAATGTTTACTGGACATATGCTGACAATGTAGATGTTGTTTCTCCTGAGAATTATGTTAATGAAGATATGGTTGAACCAAGATTGAAAAGACAATATGACCACCTGTTCGACATAGCATGTAAACTCCGCAAGGATGAAGACAAAGAAGTTCTTAAAAAAGAATTTTACAGATTCTAATTAATGTGATTTATAAGGAGCAAATTATGGAAGATTTAATTTTAGAACTTGAAAAAAATGGTATTGAGTTTAAGGTTCTTTCTGATGATTCCATTGATTGTGAAGACACTCTTAAATTGGAATCAATTGAATGTATTCAGAAATACAAGGTTTATGCCTATGTTGATGATTTCGACACAGGCAAATGCCGGAATCATATTGAAAAATAACTTGATATAACCTTAAATTATTTCTATCATTACTCATAAGGAGTAATCTATGAGTAATGAAGAAATGATGAATTACTGTAAGAACAGAATTAAAACCTATACTTTTCACAAACTGAATCTCAAAGATGTAACTACTAAAGAGAGATTCAAGGAATGTGTTACTGAACTTATCTCAGACATTAACGATGATACTCACATGCTGATGGAAATTGAAAAAACAGGCAATCCTGTTCCAAAACCGGTAGTTCAGTCTTTTGCTGGTCTTGGTTCATATTCCGATAATGTTATGGAGTATTATTGCCGCTATAAAACCCTTATGGATTTCTAATATTAAATGAGGGGAAAATAAAAATGTGCTTTAAGGAAATGCTTAAACGTTATCATATCTCACCTTTACAGTATGCAGATGGTGAAGAACTGTCTGAACGTGATTATTTTTCTTTGTTTACAATTCTGCAAAAGTATTATACGATTAAATCTATGAATGATGAAAAGTTTAATATTCCTTTTGTAGATAAAGCATTGATAGATAAGGTAAGCAGAAATAAGGAGAAATCCCTGATACCTTTAAGTGATGAAGAATGTATGGATATTCTGATGAAACAGAACATAAAGGAGGTTCTATGAAAATACATCCATTGAATGACAAAATTTTGGTAAAGGTTGCTGTAAAGGAAAAAGTTACAGCTTCTGGTATTGTTCTTCCTGAAAACAACAATGAACGTCTGTATGAAGGAACAGTAGTTGAAGTTGGAACAAATCCTGACATTGCTGCCTGTGGTATAAAGCCGGGAGATTATGTCATTTATGCTAAAGGTCTGAACACACCATTTAAGATTGATGATGTAGAACATGACATCGTAAGTGTCTATGACCTTACCGGTGTTGGTGAGGAGGACTAGCTTATGCCTGCTTTTGGAAAAGACGGAATCGTAAATCTTAATCAGTCAAAAACACAGACTATGTGGACAGCAAAGAAACCTGATGGTAAAGTTGTCCTTACATCTGCTGTTGAAATAACTGAGGACCAGCGTAAGAATCTTTGTAAAGCACATGATTCTGAGATAACAGTAGTTAAATCAGAGGTGAAGTGCTTATGAAAGCATATATCATAACCAGAGAGAATCTGACTGATTTTACATCTGAAATAATCTCTGTTTATTCTAAGAAAGATGTTGCGAAGAAATGCGTAGACCGGCTGAATGAGATGGAAAATGATGATTCCATAGACTATCGTATTCAGTCTTTTACTATGGATGCTGAGGAAAGTTATGAATGAAGTGCTTGTGGTTGGAGTTCAGATTCAGGTGAAAAGAAACTGTACCGTGCCATCTAAATATAAAAGAATGTTTCATGGTCAGACTAATCTCAAAAAGGGAACATATATGTACTGGTTTCCTGTAAAGAATGTATCATATGCCAGAATGGTTCATGAAGTTGAACGCTGGTACAAGAGAAACATTACAATCCGGTATGGTGTTGCAGGTACAATGGAGATGTAATCATGAAAGAACCAAAGTATAGTGGATTTACCAGTTATCTTGAAAAGCATGAGTTTACTCCTGAGTTTATACATGATTATAAATACTGGTGCTGGAAGATTTATAAAAGATGGACTTTGTTCACGGACTTTGATAATTTCTATTCAATCTGCTGGGAAGCCCTTTTATCTAAAATAAATGAGTTTGACCCGGCAATAGCAACCATACAGACCTTTTGTATTTCTAGGATTAATAATGAAGCTTGGCGGTTCTATATGAAAAACAAGACAGCCAAGCAGGAAATAGATTCAGATGACCCAGTTATTCAGTCTGACCTGATAGCAAAATCTGAAACTGAAATGTATGAAATATTCAGTGATTTTGAAAGATATGCAAATTCACTAGGGGTAAATGTCAATCTTAAAGAACTGTACAAGGACTATACTGAGGAGAAAGATTCTGCACCAATGATAGCCTTTGCAGCTTGGAGAGCAATGAATAAAGACGTGGGTGGTAGAAATGATATTTTCAAAAAGCAACGACGAAATGCTTCTCAATCTGGCTCTCAAAAATAATCTTGACATGGACCGGGTTTTATCAGCATATCTTGTGTGTGGAGACCAGTTGTTCATGTTACTTCATATTTTTGAAGGTCAGGACCTGCATATCCCATCTAAGAGAAGATTAAATGCTGCAAATGCACACAACATTCATTTTATTGAAGATGATAAAAGAGTATTTGCTGACTATGAAAAGTATGATAGCCTTGAGTATAAAGGTAAATGGTACAATGTAGTTCAGGAAGAAAAGAAGATTCTGAACCACTGGTATCTCCCGGTAATAGAATCTACAGGAGAAGATGATGGCGGAACAGCAGATAACTAATAATGAAAAACTTTCTGAAATACTTCCTATGCTCAGGGAACAGTATGATTTCATTAATTCCAAATCAGTAAAGGATTATGAAGATAAACTTACGAAAGTAACCAACAAGGCTCTGGCTTCTCTTGAAGGAATCATTGATGACGGTTCCCTTGCACTTGACCCGGAACAGCTTGTTGCGGCTGTTAAAGTACTTACCAAGTCTAAGGCTGATATTACTGAAAGTAAACGCAGACTTATTGAAACTTTACTTCGTGGTGAGGTAATGATAAAAGCTCTTGAACCTAAAAAGAATGATAATGGTGATAAAAATGATGCTCTGCTTGAATATTTACATAGACAGGGTATAGATGAAAAGACAAACAGTAATAGTGCTTCTATTTTTCAGGACATAAATAATCTTGAGAAATAAATAATTTCTATAATTATAATAGTTTGTATTTAGTTTTATATCATGCACTTCAAGTGTATGGCATAATTGCTCCAGAGAAGCGGAAAGGTTGTTTTACATCTGCCATAATTTCTGCTTCTCTTTTTTTTATTCAGTATGCAATATAAACTTATAACTACCAGACAAGGACAGATTCCCATAGAAGAGATACAGGAAGGCATGGAAGTATATTCTATGGGTGAATGGAAAATAAGTCCAAAGCCGGTTCTGAATAAATGTATTAAATGTTTCTTTGATGTTCTTCCCACTACAATCTTTGAAAAAGGTATTGTCAGCCACAATAAGGAAGTTTCAGTAAATCATTATCCTGTCATAAAGCCGACATCTGAATTCAAAGATGAGCTTGCTATCCGGGGTTATTTCAAGGAAGACTTCAACCTAAGCATTACTCATATTCCTTTTGCCGGATATGATACGATAACTTACTGGTATACCAAATTCATAAGGCTGTTCGGAGAAACGGGCAACATAACCCTTACTGAGAATGGCATAAATCTGAATATCAAGCGACATAAACTTGAAGAACTGAGTGGTGAAGACCTGACTGAAAGGAATCTTGAATATTATCTTGAAGGTATGCTCAGGAAACAGTTTTTCTACAGCAATCTTAAATATCATCTGAAAAGAACATTAACTGAATCTGACAGGATTGTTTTGAGATTGCTTGGTATAGATTGTATATCTGCTGTCAATGATACTCTGGTAACCAATGAAATAGCACTTCTCAGGCACATTAAAGATGACTATGCCAAATCTAAGATTACTGATGAACAGATTGTGTATGCACTTAAAAAGAATGTGGAACTTCCTGAGTACACTAATGGAAACATAATCATAAAGAAAGAAGAAGTTATAGACTGGACACTCCCCGGAATCAATCCTGATATAAACTGTATAAATCCATTGAACTGTTATGAATCAGCTTTATTCAAGAATCGGTTCAGATATGCCGATAAATATAAGGCAGATGGAAGAACCAATGGTAGTTATATTGAGAACAGTCTGTATAACAGATTATTTGAAGAATGACTTTACAAATGTTTTACTATCTGTTATAATCAATAATAGGGTGGGTAAATCCATCAAGGAGTAATTATGAAAATGAAGAAAACAGACTTCATCTTTATCTGCTGCATTTTAGTTCTTGTTGCAGTAATCGTAATCTTTACAAGAACAACTTTCAAACTTTCCAAGACCTGTACCAACTATGCTGAAATGCTTGAACGGAAAGAAGTTGCCATGCTTTCTCTTGAAGATGTATCATCTGAGAACAGCACTTATGGTAAGTATGATTTCATTGATGGTAAGATTGCAGCTTACATTGAATCATTGTGTCTGGAACTTGAGATTGAACCTGACCTGATGTTCGCTGTACTTATGGTAGAGAATCCTGAGTTTGACCCGGAAGCTATTCATAGGAATGAGAATGGAACCATAGACTGTGGATTGTTTCAGCTTAATGACAGGTATATCTGGACTACATTCAAGGACAGTTACTGGATTGATGGGGTTGAACTTGACCCTTTCAACTGGAAACATAATTCATATCTAGCCATTCACCACATCAAGTATCTCTATGATAAACTCAAGATAACTGATGAAGTGATTATGGCTTACAATTGTGGCATTGGTGCTGTGATGAATGACAATGTTCCTGCATCAACTAGAGTGTATCACGCTAAAGTAAAGAACAATATGAAATTACTTCAGAATTATTCACACTGAGGCATATACTTCAATATTCCTACATCAGCATTACAATGATAATATTCAGTATCTCTGATGTAGGAAATTATCTTTTTGATGAAATAGAACGGGAACTTGCATTTATGGTCATTCAGGTAATAGATAATGTCCTTGAGTTTCTTTCCGAATATTGGAGCACATCTTGGAACAAAATCATTGCTGTATACAAAAGCTATTGATTCATCAATGTCTATGTGGTGCATAATGTAATCTCTCGTGTGCAGACTTTCACAAGGGTTTGCACCTTCATAACAGATAAGTACCGGTTCTATCCCAAAATGTTCATAACAGTCTTCAGCAGCAATCGGAGCAATTGAAGCACCTAACGACCAGCCTGTAATGAATAGTTTCAGTTCTGATACCTCACATTTCTGTTTCTTGGCAAGTTTTTCAAGCAGACCTGACAGTTCACCAAGGATTACATCTCTGGCTGATTGCCATTCATCATAAAATCCTTTGTGATATACAAGACGATGTTTCCAGCCTTTATAAGCCTTTACCGGCTTTGGG
This sequence comes from Eubacterium sp., assembly GCA_017539165.1. Lineage (GTDB taxonomy): Bacteria > Bacillota > Clostridia > Lachnospirales > Lachnospiraceae > Eubacterium_Q. The sequence continues at coordinate 34,919 of JAFYHN010000004.1, read as the reverse complement.
AAGAAATCAAAATCATGTTTCCAGTCTTCTCCTGTTGTGGTTTCTTCAAACATAAGACAATAACATTCTTTTTCAGTCAGGCTATCATAAACCTTTATTATAGCCCAATCACAGTCTTTTCCTGTTTTATGGTAGTCCATTGTCTTTATAAGATTATAAAGATTATCATACCAGTAAGTTGTTTTGTCATATACAAAAACTTCCCGGTTTAGTCTGTCTTTTACAAGTATACCTGTTTTCATACTAACTCCTTTAATTATATATTTAATAATAGAGGTGATTTATGACTATTACGGGAACAATACCATCAGCGATTGCAAATTTCTTAAAGACAGAAGACGAATCTCTTAATGGAATTGAAATCAAAGGAAATGATATTGATGTAATATTGACAGACAATGGAACTTATACTGAACTGTATGGGGTAGGCATGGGTAATGGAAGTTATGAAATTATCGAAATAGATGACAATCTGAATTTGCTGCCTGAATATGAAAAAGGTGATGTTGTAAGTAACGATGTGCTGAAGAAAATGTTTACCACAGTCATAAATTCATCTCTTATTCTGTCATTTAACCCGCTTGGTAAAATCAAGTATGGAATAGTAGATACTGGAAAAGCTGTTGCAAGGGGAGTTAAGAAAGGTGTAAATAAAGTAAAGGAAGCCGGCAAGTGGGTTGCTGACATCATATCTCCTGAAGATGCACAGAACTGGATTAGAAAGCAGAAAGGTTTTGAAAGAGCCAAAGTAGGTAAAGTAGACAGAATCGGTGGACTTACCGGTGGTTATTATGCCGTTCTTGCGGGTAATCCGGCTGACAAACAGTTTTCCGTATGGAAACTTTACCGTAATGGAAATGAGTACAGAACTCTCAAGACAGACTTTTTTCCTAATTCACAGGAAGCCCTTGCAGCTTATAATAAACTTACTAAAGCAGATGTAAAAGATTCCAATCAGGAAGAATCTGAACAGACAAATAATGAAGCTGAAGAAGTAAATCAGACTGAAGAAAAGAATACTCTTGAACTTGGTGAAGATGGTTGGCAATATACAGATGATGGTGTTGCCTATAAAATCAGCCAGTCTGTTGATACTGAATCATCTGAAATACAGAAGAAAGAGAAAAAGAAATCTAAGTATAATGGCTGCAATGTATCAGGCTGTGTTGAAGCTGATGGAAGTGTGGCACTTGCGTCATTCATTAGACAGAGTTTTGACAGTGAGATTACACTGAATGGTTATGATTTTGATTATAATGTTGAATTTCATTCAGATGGTGGTTATGTAGACTTCTGGAAGAATAATGAAATGATAATCAGAGTTTATGTAGATGATTTTGATGTTGATACTGAATATGATGATGCTCCATCAAGCTTTAATCCTAACACAGGTAATATAGGTTACAGTTCTTATTCATATGATGTCGTATCAGATGTGTATGTACATACTGAATATACTGATTCTGAAGATAATATTTATACTGAAGAACAGTTCTTGGAAAACAATCCTGAGATAAATGATTTGAATCTGATTGTAGAACAGGCTGAGAAATATGTAAAAAACAGTTTCAAAGACTGGTGGGAAAATCAATAATGTCCGTAAATCTGTTCCCAAGGATTAATGCCATGAGGACCCTCAAACTGTTCAGTATAAGGATTCCATTTTACTCCATCAGGAAGTGCATTAAGCATTGCAATTACAGTATCTGAAGAAAGACGCAATCTTCCCATTTCAATCTCTTGGTCTCTGTCATAATCTTCAATAACAACTTTCTTTGACCATTCATAGTTGCTGCTGCACTCTGGAATATAAATGTATTCATTCATAATTACTCCTCAAGACTTTCTTCAAGCCTTTCTACTAACTATTATAATAGATAGTAAAACCATTGTCAACAAAAATAATAAATTTTCTATAATTATAATATGAAATCAATAACTACAGCCGACTGGCATATACGCTATACCGTTCCATCTTGTATGGACATGACTGAAACTGAATGGATGAACACCCAGAAAGAGGCACTTGCTCAGGTTGAACAGATTGCTGTTGAGAAAAAGGTTGAGGCTATCTACATTGGTGGAGACCTGTTTCATTCAGAGAACTCTACATCATTTGAATGTATCTACCTTTTACAGGACTTTGCTGAGAGAATGGCTCATCATGGAATCAAGATTTATATTCTTGCAGGAAATCACGACCTTCCGAAACACAGTTCTGAAAACATTCCCAAATCAGCAATCGGTGTTCTGCTTAATTCAGAATACATTATGAACATGAATGATGACAGTTCCGAGATAAGGGGCTGTAATTTCGATAAAGATGATTATGGAAATGCAGAATATATATTCAAGCATGTCCTTACCATTCCGTCAGAAGAAAAAGCAGATTTTATTGACTGTGAAACTCCTGAAACATTGCTTGAGAAATACCCTGAAGCTAAATATATATTTACCGGGGATTTCCACAAGAACTTCGTTCATGCAACCCTTGACAACAGATTCGTAATAAACTCCGGCTGTCTGCTTAAACAGGCTGTTGATTTTGAAGACTATCAGAACGGAGTATATTTTATTGATACTGATGATGACTATATTGAATGGTGTCCTGTCAATGTGGAATATAAGTTCAATCATCAGAATCAGGCTAAGAAAGAAATCGACAGCAGCATTGAGAAATTTGCTACCGGAATCAAGAAAGAATCAATAACCCTTGATTACATATCTTCACTTAGAAATGAACTTCCTAATCATGAACAGCCGGTTCAGGATAAAGTCAATGAATGGATAACCCAAATAGGACAGTAATTTTATATATTTTCATATATAGGAGAACTGTATATGAAAGCTAGTGAAGCCTTTTCAATATCAGAAGAACAGGCTGAAGCCATTGAAGAACTCAAAGACACATTCAAAGATAAGTCTGACCTTAGAGCTGCACTTGAAGATTATTTTCATGTGTATGATGATTTTGCAGAAATGTCAGAAGATGAATTTGATGAGGGATTCAAGAAGTTTACTCAGGACATGAAGAGTTCTGAGATTGAATCAGCTGCAAACAGGGAAGTAAAATCTTCTACAATCGGAAACATTAGAGATGACTTCTGCCTTGGAAAGATAAAGGAACCTGAGGCATTAAGGCAGCTTGCCGGTGCAGGTAAGGGAAAACGTGAAGCCAAGAAAATACTTGAAAAATGGAAGGAGAATGGAATCGTGAAATCATCAAGAAGAATTAAATCATCTGTTGATTCAGTTGCAGATGAGATTGCAGATTATTTTGGAACTGAAGCCGGTGAAGATAATGTCATTGAATGTGATGATATTATTACACATAAAGATGTTGTTGACATTGAATCTCTTGTTGAAGATGACGATGATGTACGGGTTAAGATAGGTACATACTCAGTAACCGTAGATGAAGCACCTGAGATTACCAATGCTGTAGACCTCAGCGTTGAAGAAGATGAAGACAATGTAACCGTCAGTATTGAAAAACCAGATGAAGACAATACCATAGATGATGAATCTGATGACCAGCCCGTTCAGGCAGAAACATCATTCGTACAGATAAACTCAGAAGAAGATTTTGATAAGTATAATGTAAAATTGCCTGAAGATTACGAGTTTGAAGATATTGAAAAGAAATGGTGGGAGATTGACGGTGATGAAGGCATCTCAATGAAAGAAGTAATTCAGAGGGAAAACGATGATGAAGTCTTCATAGTCATCGACAATGACCGGCTGTTCTTTGATACAGGTTATAATTATATTCTGGATTCTGATGCAGAACCTGAAGATTATGGTCTTACTGAAAAAGACTTTGAAGAAGGTAAATACACAGGTGAATAGCCTTGTATATAGAAATCTACTTTTTGCCAAAAATGGAAACCCCGGCTGTCATGAACCGGGGTTTCTTTTTGTCTGCTAATTCATATTAAACTAAAGACTTATACATTACTGAATTAGCCCTAGCACCTGTGATAACCTTGTGCTTTGCAATAAGGTCTTCCTTACCGATTTCTTTAAGACCCTTTTCAGTTACTTTTGCAACAGCCTTGATTTCATCAAGACTAAGTTCATCAAAGATTGCAGAACTGATTTCTGAATTGCTGCCGCCGTTCTTGATTGCAACAGCAACTCCAAGGTCTGTGAAATCAAACTGTGCATCCAAGTCCATGTTCTTTACAAGTTCAGCACCCCACAACTTTGTGTAGTACTCAATTGCACCTGTAAGACTTTTTGCCACTGCCAAGAAATGAGCTTTGTCTTTGATTGTAAGACCCTCAGATAAACCTTTCTCTTTTACAGCAGAAAGTTCCTTGTTCATCATAGTCATGAACTGAGACACATCACCATTCGGAAGTTTTTCACCCGATACAACATCAACATAATTTGCCATAATCTGCTCCTTGGGATACCTTAAAGTTCCCTGTTTTCTGTATATGATTATAACAGATAGTAAAATAAAGTCAAGTAAATTCTTAATATTTTTCTAACATTTACATATTTAGTATGGAGTAAAACATTGACCAGACAAGAACGGAAAGAAGAAAAACTGAAGAAAGAAAAGGCTTTTATAGATTCCATTAAAGGTATGGTAATTGATGGAAAGATAAAGGAACTGTTCCGCAGAACTTCAATATGGACTGATTTCAGGAAGAGGCTGAAGGCTGAGAGGAAAGTCGATTTTCTTACCGGTCGAAAACTTACCAAAACTTGGAACTGTCATCATATGCGTTTTGACCCAAGAGAGTATACGGATTTGGATGAAAGGTACTTCAGGTGCTATAATAATCAGATACATGATTTGGTTCATCTGTGCGTATCTGAAACCATCAAGAACCCTGACTTCATGAAAAAACTTACGGAAGAAGTAAAATATCATATAGCCCTTAATGATGGTAAAGATATAAAAGATTATATTAAGGAAGTGAAGAATGGAAAAAGCGGAACTGATTCGTGATATTGTACCTGTAGAAAAGTGGGTAACAGACCCTTTTTATGTAGGACCTTCAGCAGACTATATCAGACCATATGTAAGGGAGTTCATAGAGGAATTCAACAATGCCACATATGTAAATGAAATGGGTCTTACCGTACCTAAAAGAAAGTTCATAGCAACGGGGGCATCACGAACCGGAAAGTCATATGGAGCAAGAAAGTTAATTCAGAGAATCCTTTATGAAATGTCCTGCTGGAAGAACTTTCCCTGTCTGTTCGGACTTGACCCCAACACAACACCTAAAATCTTCTGGCTTTCCTATACATTAAAGAAATCACAGTCTACCGGTCTCAAGCAGCTTATAAAAGAAATCGATAAAGTACCTTATTGGCAGTTACCCGGTTTGAAAAGAAAAGATGTGGAAACGGAACTGATATTTCCATTCTGTGAGATACTTCCCGGTTCTCAGGTTGAACATATCGTTGGTGAAGATATGCTCGGCTGCGTACTTGATGAAGCAAACGTACGAAAGGTTGCACAGGGAACTGAAGTAGAAGAAACTCAGAAGATGTTTCAGGAAATGAGACAGCGTTCCGTAATGACATTCTCCAAGAACGGTATATGGGGTGGATTCAGCGGTATCATATCATCATCTACAACTTCATCATCATTTGTTGCCATTGAACTTGAGAAAGCCAAGAAAGACGCAGATACCGTAATAATGGAAGCATCAGTATATGAGGCAAACCCTGAACAGTACAGTAAAGAAACATTCCCGGTATTCATAGGAAACGGAACTATAGCACCATTCATCATAGACCAAGCAGACAGCGGCATAAAGACCCAGATAGCAGATACTTATGGTCAGACACTTGATATGTTCATAGATGACAATCCTGACCTTATAGAAAACGTTCCGGTATCAATCCGTAAGTTCTATGAAGAAGACCTGTCATTCTCACTTGCTAATATGTCAGGCAAAGTACAGACCGGTACGAACAAGTTCATAAACAATATGTCAATCATAAAAGCCTTATGGAATGATGAGAAATCTCCGTTGCTGAATGAACTTCCTGAAATCGGTATCTACGACCAGAACAGTCCTTTCCTGATATGGAATCCTGACAGGGCTATGGAACACTATCATGGTGAGAATGTATATCTGCATGTCGACGCATCACAAAAGCATGACCATACGGGTTTCTCAGCTTTATTTTATGACCGGGAAGACAACAAAATCCGTTCATTACTCACAGCTTCATTTTTCCTGAATACTGAAATAAATGACAACCAGATAGACCAAGAGAAGATATTGCAGCTGATTCTTTACATGAGGGATAACGGAGTACAGTTCAGAAAGATTACGGGTGACCATTATGCTAAAGACTTCTTAATACCACAATGCAAGAAGATATTCGGCAATGATTACTCAGACTATTATTCAGTTGATGTAAATCCGGCTGCATATCTTACCGTACTGAATTTCATGAAACTCAAAAGATACAGCATACCTTACTATAAGCAGCTTGACTATGAACTGTCTAATCTGCTTTATGACCGTGCTATAGGTAAGGTAGACCACCCGCACAATTCTGATTCCAATCACCCCATATACTTCAAGGACTGTTCAGATGCCTTTGCAGGTGCTACTGAACAGATATACTTATATGAGCACGTACATTATGAAACAATGCTGATAGAAAAGGAAACTGAAAGAATGGACATACCTGATGACGGGTTCTACAGTTCCATAGATTATGGCAGCTCTGATGAAGAGATAGAAGATGAAATAGCAATGTTCCAGAATGACCTGTATGGACTTGATGAAAGCTATGCACCGTTTGAGGGATAAGGAATTTCTATAATTATAATACAATGGAATAAGAGACGGTCTGCCGGTATAAATCTTAATCTGCAATATTACCGGCAGACTTTTTATTCTGAGAATTACAGGTTTTCTATAATTATAATAAAGAGTGTAAAGGTACTATCGGGGTTCAACTCCCTGACACTCTTAAACGAAACAGAACCTGAGTGGTTTCTGCATCCGGGAACCGTTGGATGGCTCAGGCGATGAAAGTCTTATAAGAGGGTGCTTTGCGGCATTTATCTGAAGTTCCATGAGTAGTCATAAGCTGTGGAGTTGGGAACTTAAATCATTATTACCTTCTATTTCCCCGGTCAGTCAGGCTGGGGATTTTTATTTTCCCAGACAGCTGCTGATTCTATAATTATAATAAGGAGTAAATTATGAACAGCACTTGTAAAGTATCTTATTCTAATGACCATTTTGAATGGAATGGTTACATCATTGGTTTCAATGCAACAGCCACATCAATACATGAAGACATGGTAATGTATTATAAAGATGGTTCAGGTTATCCCGGCTATGATGGTATTGAAGATTATGAATGGACTATTAACAGTATTACAGATGAAAATGGCAATGAAGTAAGTCTGACTGAAGAACAGATGACTGAGCTTGATGATGCCATCTGTGATTATCTTGATGATGTCGACTGGGAATACTCTGAAGACCCATATGATGGTTATGAACCTGATGAGGACTAAGTTATGCCTGTATTAGAAATTCTTCAAAGATTAAAGATACGAATTGAAAAACAGAATGTTGTTAATGGCTTCTGTAATGAAAAAGCATATCAGCGGACTTCGGTAAAATTGTATTGGACCGATTTGGAAGGCAGAGATATTTTACTGAGTGAAGATTTTGTTGATGATGAATTAAAGGTATAAGGAGAAAGTAAAATGAAAGAACAGATAGTTATATTGTTATTGTGTGCTTGTTTTTACGGACTTGGATTTATTCTTGGTCATACTGTTGGTTGGAATAAATGTTATAAGATAGTTAAAGAATTATTCAGTTAGGGATAGAATATGATAAACTCAGTAAAGATTACAGCAGAGCCACAGCACAAGTTCAATTACCTTAGAGAACTTTCAGAAGATAAGGACATAGAAAACCTTTATGCCAAACTCTCCAATGGCATAACTTTCAAACCCGGTCTTAATGTTCTTACCGGTAAGAACGGCTCAGGTAAATCTACTGTTATGAACATCATCAGAACTTTCAATATGTGTAATGACTGGTTCTGTCCTAAGTTTATGCCAAGTCTTTTATCTGATACACTCGGTAAGACAGATGACCTGTTAGACCTTATAGAATGTTTTGATGTTACAGGTGATTACAGAAAACCTGTGTTTAATCTTTACAGAATGGCTGAAGACAGAAAGGCTGCAAATTCTCCCGATGTCTTGTTTAATAAAGAATCCGTTACAGCCTTTATGAGTGGAATGAAAGAAAGTAAAGGACAGAATCAAATGGGTGACTTCAATCAGCTTATGCACACGGCTTATGAAAGTCAGAGTATCAGTGTACTGGACTTGGTTGGTCAGAATGTAAGCAGATATGACAGGCTTAATGATATTGGCAATTACTACCTTAAACATCAGGAAGAAAGCCAGTACTATACCACACTTCTTGATGAACCTGACTGTGGGCTTGATGTAGATAACCTTGATAAGATTTACGACTATCTGTACTTTATGGCAAAAGATGAACATAAGAACAGTCAGGTTATCTGTAGCCTTCATAATGTGGCTTTAATTAAGAAACTTATGAAATGTGGCTGTGATATAAATTGGATTGAGATGTCAGAGGGTTATCTGCGTAAAATTGAACAATTCTAATATTGTAACAAGGAGATAAATCTATGAATGAACTTTGGAGGGAAATAATTATTACCATCAGGTTAATGTTTAATGTACTTGTTATTATCACAGGTATATCTTGTATCATGGCGGCTGTTAAATGCAGTGATACTGATTATGCCGGAATCATTGTTTCCATAGGTGTTTTTGCTACCGTCTATGGATTTAATGAAGTAGTAAGAATTTGTAAGGAGATAAAATTATGAGAATACCAGATGCACCCTTATTTGAAATTTCTTTAACAATTCATCAAGGAAAAGATGATTTTCCTACTCTTGGTGAAGAAGTTTTTAATGAGAATGGGGATAAAGTAACTTATCGCGGAAATAATAATTGGACAAAGTATTCTTCTTTTTATGAGAAAGATGTTGAGGCTCAACCACCTAAACTTTGGTATGAGATTCCAAAGTTTGATATAGAAAGATGTGAACTTGAAAAGATGTCTAAAGAAGAATTGATTGAGATGATTCTGAAGACACCAACAGCCTGTAAATTGTAGAGGAAGTAAAACTATGTGGCACTATCTGAATGAAAACCCTGATGATTTACCACCCGAAAAGGAAGTAGTGGTTCTCGTGAAATATAAATCACAATCCGGTGAAGAAACCGTTGAATATGCTACTGACTTAGGTACAAGAAAATTCAATGGTAATTGGATTATGGATATTTTCCGGGAAGAAGATGGAGATGAAGTTGTTGGCTGGTGTGAATATCCTGAAGTAAATATGGAGGAAGTAAAATGAAAGTTATCTGTAAAGGTGTTGGTAAAGGTAAGACCAGAGGCTGCTATAAAAGAATAATTAAACTTGCTAAAAAGAAATGTAATCATATACTTTTTATTGCTGGTAAAACTTTTGTAACCAGTCATGCCTGTTTTGGTGATTTCTCAAGAATTCTCGAAGATAACTACAAATCAATCATATCTCAGATTGATTATGGTAAAGGTATAATAAGGTGCATAAACGGTTCCACCATTCAATTTATAGGTATGGATTATTATTTCAAGAATCGTGAGTATTTTCATAGGCATATAAAAATCATTGATAATCTGGATTTGGTATTTCCATATATAGATACCGTATCTGTTACAAAATATTAAGAGGAGAATAAGAAATGAAAATCGAATATGTTTATACCTGTTGCCGCTGTGGTAAAGAGTTTAGGAATTCTACCAAGTTATTTGGAACAGCGAAAGTAAATGTCGTTAAGTATGAGAGTTATCTTGATAAACTTAATTATGCTTATGAAGAAATCTGTCCTGAATGTTTCAAGGAATTAAAATGGTGGCTCAAAGGTAACAGTACATCAATTGACGAGATTAAAAGACTTCATGATGATATAAAAGAACTTAAAAGACAACTTGATATGTCAAAAGAGATGATAATAGGTAGAGATAAGGAAATCTTAAAACTTAGAGATGAAATCACCTCACTCAATGACAGATGTAGTTGGTTCTTGGAAGAAGTTGATACTCCACAAGGCAAATGTACAAGAAGTAAAGATTGGAAAATTGTAGAACAGGCTGCCGGGATAATCAGAGAGTATGTGGATTATCCAAGAAGTAATGATGAACTATGGAAGTTATATGAAAAGGCAGAACAGTTCCTAAAGGACTATAATCTAGGAGATAAAGAAAATGACCAAATGTAAGAATTGCCGGGCATTATATATCAGGCAATACAAGTATGAAAAAGGATATTATTGTGTACCGGCTGTTCATGACTGTGCATTAGGGCATGAGGTCAAAGATACTGATGAAGGAATCGTATGTGCAGACTGTGAATTGTGCAAAGATAAAACAACAAGAGTAAAGAAACAGAAGGAGTAAAATTATGCCTGAGAAATGTAAACTTTATAATCTTGAATCTTTTACTGATGAAGAAAGACAGCGTGTAGAAGATTTAATTAATCAGATTGAAGAAGAAAAGAAGGTACAGAAATGGTGGATTATGCCGAAGTATTCTTGTTTCGATATTGCTTTATATGAAAAGTATGGACCTTGTTATCAGGTTGAACCACAGAAAGATTCTTACAGTAGAAATAGACCACCGTTAAAATCAGATTTTGAAAGTAAGGAATCGGCTGAGAAATGGCTCAAAGAATATCTTGAATGGGAAGTGATATTCAAATCGGCAATTAACGACATTGACAATCTTGTTTGTAATCTCGGTAATATTAGAGAACATTTAAGGAAACATGAATATATTGGAAAGGGTGAATGGAAATCGTGTTTTGAATTATTTGACGAATCATTAAATGAAGGTGTGTTACATCATGTAACAAGGGAGGAATAAACTATGAAATTGTATGACCCTAAATTCGTTCACTTTGAATGGAGTGATAAACTTAATGGAAAATATTGTTTTGTTGCTGATTACATTGGAGACCTGATTAAATCTGTAAATGAAAATAATACTAGTGAGTATGGGAAAGTTTCTAAAGCTGATGAGTATTCTACTTCACCTTTTTATTGTGACCCGGAAGGAGATGTTTCTCGTGACATATTATATACTTTTGCCTATTACGACCCTAACTATGATGTAAAGTATGCTTATTGGGAAATGGGTTATGAGATTTATTACAAACTGAAAGATAAGAACTGCGATTGGGAAAAGGTATCAGACAACACTAATTTTTTGTATGTAATTGATGACCCTGACTATGAGTTTAAGATTGATGATGATTTTGCAGAACTCCGAGAGGCTTACAAACAGGGTAAGACAATACAGCATATGAATCTTGAAGGCGATTGGGTCGATTGTGATGTACCCGGATTCAGTGCTAACCATAGTTACAGAATAAAACCTGAAGAAAAGAAAGTTCAGAAGTCTTTAAGCAATCCTGATTTATACAGACCATTCAAAGATACCGATGAACTCATAGCATATTGGGAAAAGCATTATGGTAATGGAAACAGACCTGAACACACCATGCCGCTTATTTGGATAAAAGGTAAGGATACAGGTAATGTATATCTTATCAATGGATATGAAGAAGGTAAATGTGTTTATATCAGTGCTGATTGGTGGTTTGATATGGAAGAACTGTTTGAACAATTTAAATTCCTTGACGGCAGACCTTGTGGTTTATGCTAATGGTTGGAAGGAGAATGAAGATGAATGAACTTGAAGTAACAGTAGGTGGACCTGACATTGTAGCAAATAAGTATGTAGACCCTGTTTCTTATATAGACAACACTGATGTCATAAAGAATGTCATTAACCGTATAAACGAAATAAGGGCTAAGGTACTTGATGTTCCAAATGATTCACAGCGTTATGGTTATCTGATGTATGAGTTAGACAGGCTCAGACGAGATTTGGGTTATTCAGAGTAATTCTATTATTATAATATGGAGTAAAATCATTATGAAAGATTACACAGACAGAAAAGACTTTGAAAAATTACTGAAAGAAAACAAGACAGATTTCATTTTGGTTCAGAAAGGTAAAGGACATTATGAAATCACAGGTTATGATTTGATTCATTCAAGTGAGGGTGATACAACTATTGTTCTTCAACTTGGTGAAAGAATAGAAAGCCGCAGAGGATAAATTATGATACAACTTCCTGAACAGTATAAAGATTATCAGAAATTCATAGACATTGAAACAGCGAAACAACTTCATGAAGAAATGAAAAGTAATGTTGAGAAGTATCAGAAACTAGAACAACTCACCTTTAATGATTATGTTTCCGTAATCAAGGCTAATATCAATTATTGGGAATACCTTACATGTATAAAGGGTGCTAGGGATTGGTTGGCTAAACTCAATAATGGTGAGAAGATAGACAGACGGAGAAGATATAAAGAAAAGGACTGTTTTGATTTCTTCCAAGATAACCTTTGTAAACTGTTAGATAGGAAGATTAAGGTTAAGGATATAAGAACCTGCGGCTATGAGGGTTATTGTTATTCCATACTGTTTGATTACGAGGGTCATGAGTATTGTATTGAAATCCCTGACACTAAACAGATAAGCCCTAAGAATATTGAGTATGCACATTTTGGTAAAATGGTTTTGTATAAATGTTTTGATAATGTTTATAATGAAATTAAATCGTCATATATACCGGAAGAACTGAAGAAAGGATTTGGAGAGGCTGAGATATGACAGAAGAAAAATTAAATAAACTATGGTATAAACTTGAAGATGAAGAAAAGAAAGCAGAAGTTGAGTATTGTAAGATGTTCAATTCCACACCTGATGAAGTTCCATTAAATGAAATGGTAAGGTTTAGAAGTGGTTATTGTATGGGTAGACATTACGGTTACCTTGCAGGACTTAAAGCAGGCAGACCACAATGGCACACAGACCCAAATGATTTACCTAAAATGATTGAAGATGAAAGAAAAATAAGTCAAGATGTATGGCTTCATATAAAGGATTGGGGTCGAGAAGTTGGGTATTATGACTATCATAAAAATTATTGGGTAGTCAGATGTAGACAAGTGAACCTACCCATTATCGCTTGGTGTGAAATCCCCACTTTTGATAAGGAGTAAGTATGACAGAAGAACTTAAACAGAAAGCAGAAAAAAGTGCTGAAAAGTTTTTTGGAAAGCCTACTGATTTAGTGGATTTAGATAATTTACGCATTTTCAAAAATGGTTATCTCACAGGTGTAGAAGAAGTCAAAGCAGACTGTGATTTTGCTCTGGAAGGAAAAGATGTTGAGATTAAGGAACTGAAAGACAAGTTAAATAATTGGGTAAAGTGTGCAGAATTAAGACTTGCTAATTGGCAGAAGTATGAAACTGAAAACAACCACCTTCTTGATGTAATAAACAATCAAGCTATAAAGATAGCAGACTTGGAAAAGAAGGTAAAAGAAATTGAACATAATAAAAAGACTGTTGTACATCTTAGTGAATGTATTTCTGATATACAAGATAAGCAGATAGAACAGTCAAAGAAGATTATTGAAAAACTATGCAATGCTGTTAGGACATTGAACAATCCAAACACAGAATTAACAGATGTTGATGACTTTTTATCAGAAGCAGAACAATTTATAAAGGAGGAATAAATTATGGGAAATACTTTGGTAAAACTGTACCGGGTAACATTCAATCAGTACACAAATTGCATGAGGGATACCGTAGCAAAACACACAAAGGTTGAGGGTAAAGATATTCCTGATACTGAATATCTTACAATTCCAAAAGGAGATTTGATTGTTCGTGAAGATGAACTTGATAAATATAAGGAATATGGTGACGGGTTTGAATCCATTCGTATTGTAGGGGAGATGTATGTCTGAAATGTCTGTAACTTCGATAAACACAACCAGTTCTGTAAAGATAGGAACAAGTTGTTTGGCTTGTGGCAGCTTTGTAGAAAGCCGTTATCCGGTTATCTGTGAAGACTGTAAGAAAGTAATTAATATGGCTAAGAAGTTCTTTTTATTCAAGCCGCCAAAAACGTCATATGATATTTTTGAACATAAATATACAAGTTATGCCGAAGATGGAACGGAATGGATAAGTTATGATGGTGAACATTGGGAGGAAAAAGAATGAAATGGTTTGGTTTAATTGCTGAGGCTCTTATTTGTGTGGTACTTATAACCGGGTTTGTGATTTTCTATCATGCTAAGGATACCCACAATATGTGTTTCTTCGGCATACTTTCTGTTATTGCAGTAAGTAATTATAAAGATTATGTAAAGGAGTTTGTACCATGAAACTGAAAATAAGTTTTGAATTAGAACTTGAAAATGAAGAATTTTCAAAGGAAAAGTTTCTTGAAGACATTGAACAGGCTGTAATTAAGTTTTCCGAGATTACCCACGGAGATATTAAGAAAGTTACTGTAAAGGAGAAATAGAAAATGAAAAACCTACAGGTTTATGTATCAAGTAAGGCTAGGAACTATGACAGTGATGGTTGGGAGATACTTGTAAAGGTAAAAGATATAACTGATAAAGGTGTACAGTTTTCTGACGAATATCTTTTCTCTACCAACAGCAGACTGTCGAGTATGAAGTGCCTGAGATGTGATGATAATGAATACCTTGATATTGCAACAAATGCTGCTAGGGAACATATGAATAAACTGAGAAAGATTAAATATGATGATAAATCTATCATTCTAAAATTATTTGATAAGGGAGAAAGTAAATGAGATATGAATGTTTCCTAGTTGAAATGGATTGGCACGAAGAATTCCCCGGCAATGATGAAATCAAGTTTGAGGACCGAACATTCTAGTATTATAATAAGGAGTAAGTATCATGTTTAATATTATCGAAATATTGTTTTTAATCTTTGGTTGGCTGTTTCATATCAAAGGTCTTGTAATTGCATCCCTTGTTGTATCAGCAGCATTTCTAATTCTTTTGATATTAGGTGACTCTATGAACTGGAGTGAGAGTAAAGGTTCAAAGCCTGCAATGTTTATTCAGGTTATCTGTCTAGCATTGTCTATTATTAAACTGTGTATTTGGTAAGGAGATTGAATTATGAATGATATTCATTATTGTGTTATAGACCAGAATGAAGATAGGGTTCTTGCCAGAGATATGTGTTTACATGATGCACTTCTTTTCATACAGGCATTGTTTGAAAGATACAGTCTACCTGATAATGTTGCTTATACCATTAAACAGGAAAATAACAGAACAGAAGCTCCGGCTCCAAATGAGGATTAAGATTATGGCAATGACATTAAAACCAACAGTAGCTGAAGTTGAATTTGAGTATACTGACAATCTTTTAGGATTCATCAGACCACTTATCGTAGAAGGTTATTCGGTAGCTGTCAGGACAGTATTCAGACCATTTCCTCGTGAGAACAGCATTGAGAAGTATATTGTTTCCGTACTGGTGGACAAAGATAAGGAAATGAAAGTTACTGTGGTAGACCCTAAAGGAGATGAAGAATGATTCTTGCTGTTTATAAGAAACAGGGTGATAAGAAACCTTTCGCTGTATTTGGTGGTGGTTCTTTTGATTTTGAATATATGAACGAAACACTTATGGTTACTACTCAAAGAGCAACAAAACAATTTGACTGTGAACACCTGAGTGTCTGTCAGGGTTATGTTGCAGCCTATGAGGAATGGAATGATGAAACAAAGAACGAAACAGAAGATTGAAACTTTTGAAAGAGCCTTCCGTCAGGGTAAACAGGTAATGTGGTTTGATAGAGTAGAAGGCAGATTAAGATTCTGTACTTGGATACCGGTTACTGATATAACACAGATAAAAGAATTGGTACTAAAAGAAAAAGAAATAAAGGTACTGTAAAGGAGAAACAAAATGATAACTGTAGATGATTTAATCAGTGTTTGGTTGCATAGGAATAACCCTAAAAGTGAAGTAAAAGTTTGGAGCATAAAAAAGGGTGATTATATTTTCTCAACTTCCAAACCTGAAGATTATGATATTACACCTGAAGATTGTGGAAAATTAAAAGTCAGCAATTTTATGAGTTATTACAGTGAAGAATTTGAAAAAGATAAATTGATAATAAATGTAGAATAGAAAGGAGGAAATAATGATTGAAAAGATTTTTATTGTGTTTGTGGTTATGGAGGCTTTTGGATTAGTTCTTCATATCTTAGATTCTATCAGATGTTGGAGTGATAGAATTTATTATAGAAAGAATCAGGAAAGAGTACAACATAGAGATGATGAAATGTGTAAGTTGAACAAAGAAACTGCTGAAAAACTCGATTTATTCACTAGGCAGGTTAATTATTTATGTAATTTTTCATCAGAATTAAATGTTCGTCTTAAAGAGGTAGAAGATAAATTAAAGAAACCTGTAAAGAAAATAACAAAGAAAGGAGAAACTAAATGAAAGTAAGTGAATGGGCTGAGAATGAAGTTAAATTAGCCTGTAAAAGAGAAAATCCTGATTGGGATGGAAAATCATTTGACTATGGCTGTTCCTGTTATCAAAATGCCTTAGACGCTTACAAGGTAATCTGTGAGGCAGGTCATAGTGGCTTTTCTTATGGTATTACCAGAAACATTCTTATAAGGCTTTTGAATGAGTTGCCACTTACCCCAATTGAAGATACGGAAGATATATGGGATAAAAGCGTTCTTTGCAGCCAAGATGATTACAATAGTTATCAGTGTAAACGAATGTCTTCATTGTTCAAGAATGTCTATAATGATGGTAAGGTTACATACCACGATATTAGCCGGTCTTACTGTATTGATGTAAAGACAGGTCTTACATATCAGGGTTCTCCTACTAACCTTATTGATGAAATGTTCCCGATTATAATGCCTTATAATCCACCTGCAAATAAATATAAAATCTATACGGAAGAATTTATTGCTGAGGGTTATACAGGCGACCAAACTGATTTCAATACAAGGGCTGTACTTTATTGTCTTACACCTGAGGGTGAGAAAGTAGAAATCAACAGATACTATGCAGATGATAAAGATACTTTCAGAATGAAAGAAATCAGTAAGGGAGAATATTTAGAAAGACTTAAACATAGAAAGGAGGAGAAATAACTATGTCTATGATACCTGATATTGATGAAATGAGAACACAAAGAATTGTAGAGGCTGTCAGAAAAGACAATGAACTGACTGAAGAAATGAAAGATGATTTGTATGTCTTTATCGGTGAATTGATTGGCACTAAAAAGGCTATGAAAATTATTGAGGGAGGAAAAGAATAATGGGAATACCAAATAATTTAAGTTCAGATGAGGCTCGTAATCTGTATTCACAGGGAGAAATCTCAGCAGATGAGGCTAGACATTTATCGGGTGGTTCATATGACCCTGACGGTAAAGGACACCATTGTACCTATAATGGAAGTGGTCAGAAAGGTTATTGGGATGCTGACGACCGTTGGGTTCGTGTAAGAGATGATGATTAAAGGAGAAACTAAATGAAAGTAAGTGAATGTACTAAGAATTTTGATTTTGAATTGGCTAAGAAGTATTTTGGTAAATCTTTTGAAACGGAAAAACAGATTATAGATTATGTTGGTGAAAAAGGTTTAGGAGATGAACTTGTTAAAAAGTTTTATGATGAACAAGAAAAGATTTGGCGAAAGGAAGAAGTGGCTAAAGACGGAAAAGAAATGTATAACGAAGAATGGGTTGATGTTACAGATGAATACATTGACAGAATAAAGAGCTGCCTTTCAGGTACAGAAGACAATCGTTTCAGTTGTGGATATGTTGCAGATGTAGTTACTGATGAACTCGGGCATAAACTTCCAAATGAATATCAGGATAAGCGTCAGATTATTTTCATTCATGGTGGAAAGAATGGTAATGGTAATTGGAAATGTTATCTTTTAGATTCTTCACTTATATTCCTAAAACTTACTGATGAAGAATATGGCAGATTCAAAAACGCTTATTTAATTAAATGGGATGTTGATGTTGCAGATGATGTATTTTATATGTGGATAGGAGTAAAATAAATGAATGGTAATAATGTATTAAGTGTATCAGAACAACTTAAAAAGAAATTGATTACAGACGGTTATACAGATGGAAAAGTAATAGGTTCTGGTTGTACAATGATTGGAAATCCCATAAGGGATATTCATTTTAATGCTAAAGGTAAGAAACTTCCTACACAGAAAATTATAAACAATTATATGAAACAGATTGATAATGATTTCTGTTGTGGATTGAAAATTCATGAAGATGGTACTTTCAGTATTTATGTACAACTAAAAGATGAATTTTATAAGAAAGCCGAAAAACTTTTATCTGATGAAGTTGATGCAAAGCCTTGTGATGAAGATTGTATACCTGATGTTGCACTTGAATCAAGAACAGTTGAAATTAAAGTTCATAAGAATTGTTTGGCTGATGTTATCGGAAATCTGAGTTTACATACAAGAATCCGAAATATTCATATCATAGATTTTTCTGCAAACTTTTATGAAATCAATTATGAATTTTTAGAGGAGAAATAATTATGCGAGAATACCTTGATATTATAATCAGAGATAGAGGAATTGTTGGAGTAATAGAGTTCTTTCAAAATGCAAATGATGGAATTAAATTGGCAGAAAGAGAAACCAAGGCACTTGCCGAGTTTCTTGAAAAGTTTGTAGCACCGCCAAGTAAAGGAGAATAATTATGGTAATTGCGATTGACTTTGACGGCTGTATAACTACTGAGAATTGTTTTCCAAATATTTCAGAACCAAGACCTTATGTTGTTGAGGCAATCAAACATCTTCAGGCTGCCGGTCATAAGTGTATTCTCTGGACCTGCCGGGAAGGTATTTATTTAGAGAAAGCTGTCTGCTGGTTGCATGAACATGACATCAATCTAAGCGGCTATAACTTCAGTCCTTATCAGCTGCAGTCAAGGAAGATTGTTGCTGATGTCTACATTGATGACAAGAACGTATTCATGGTTGATGATGTGGACTGGCACAAGATTGAAGAATACATACTCTCTTTAGACAATGGTGAAGTGAAGATAGTTTCCTATAATTAAAACAGAGGTGGAAATTGTATAGACTGTATTCCATAAACGGGTTCACCGATAAGTCAGGACATACCTATGAATCTGACCTGCTCGCTCTCCTGAAGATGGGAGATGTAGACCCGGTTTTTACTTTAGAGCTTTTTGAAGATGACAGAATCTGCCTGACCACATCTGATTTTGAAATGAAAGACATTCAGCAGATGATTGAAAACGGTTCAGGCATATTTCCTTTCAGTAAGACCATTCCAATAGAAGAAGTGGTTTCCTATGCTAACATCGGAATAAAGCCTTACTTCATGAAGATTGCAGATTACAGGAAGTTCAAGGCTGACTATGAAGAAAGTCTGTGTATAACTATAGATGACCGGCAAAAAGCACTTTTCTAATATTATAATATGGACATAACGATTGAAATGATACAATTTGTGGCAGACTTTTATAACTATGATGTAGAAGAAGTCTGCTGCTGGTCAGATGAAAGGATAAGGCTTAACTATGAGAAAGCCAAGGTTTATCTGGCTGAATTGAACTAGTTTAACCAAGGGTACTATCGGAATCCCCCGGTGGTCTGCTTTCCCTCCCACCCGCAGACCTCCACTTTCTGATGGTGCCCTTTCTTTTTATATAATTTCATAAGGAGATTTACTTATGAAAAAGATAATCCTGATATTGCTCGGAATGTTAATCCTCTCATCATCAACCCCATACAGCATTAAATGTTATAAGTGCAGGAAAGCCGGGGTTCATGCCATTGCCAACAGAAGTTTTGCAGATGAGTATTCCGGCAGACCAGACCCTGACTATTGTATCTACAGATGTCAGTATGGACACAAGCTCTATGTAAACTATGATACCGGAGATAAAAAATAACCCCTCAGACTTCAATATCTTCATTCTGAGGGGCTTTATGATGATTTTGGAGTAATTTATCAACCTGACTGTTAAAAGTGCGTCAGAATCAATCCTCGTGCGAATCAGGGGATATTAAGAGTACTGTAAAGGTATCTTTTCCAATCTCAAGCCTGTAATTACAGTTTATCTTTGACATGAAGTCTTCAATGTCTTTGTTGAGCATTGTACCTTTATTGAATTTAAGGATTAAGTCCTTACCGAATATATTCTGGCTGATTAGGGAACAGCCTGAGAATATAAGGTTATCCCTTACCATATGTGCATACATAAGAGTTCTTTTCATTACATGCCCCTCATTTTCTTCTGCATGTAAACACCGATATTAATGCCGATTATAGTACCGGCAGCAAATGTTATTATTCCTACAGCTATCATTCGTCGAGATTCCTGAACATTATTTTTAATGCGATTATGGTAATGGGAACCGCTATCACGAATCCCACGACCATACCCAGCAGAAACATTTTCATAGACTAATATGTGAAGTTGAATTTCTTCTTTTCATTTTTTACCATGCCGCCGAACAGCACGATTCTGATTCCATTGTAAGTCCAAGAGTTGGATATGATATGGTCAGTTGGAGTATAATCCTTCATTTTTTCATACCATTCTTCCCTTGGTACTGAAGTGCTGACATCAAGCTCAATCCGGCTGTCACCGACCTGCCTTATCTGAGCCATGCCTTTGAAATCACTTCTCAGTTTTTCCATCAGTTCTTCCATCTTCATCTCCCTTTAATTTGAGTGCATTTACCACTACATTATGACCACAGAACGGACAGCTTCTGAAAATGCTAATCAGGGTTATCTTGTGTTTCTTACAGTATTTGAATACATTTACTCCATTACTGGACTTACCCAGACAAGCCGGGATATACACATCTCCCTTACCATTTTCCTTTTCAGTCCAGATACATACGAAGTTTTTAGGTTCTTCTTTTTCAGGTTCTTTATTTCCGTTCATATGTAAAATCCTCCTTTATGACATACTTTCCCGGTGGCAATGATTTATAACTGTCATGTGCTTTTACCTGTTTAAGAACCTTTATGTCAGGTTTGTTGAGATGAATCATGTATCTCATTCCCGTTTCAGGTTCTTCAATAATCGTGATAGTTCCGAGTTCCACTATAGTTTTTTCTCCTATGTTTTAATATTAGAAAGTTGTCCTGCATAAAAAACTGTCTGAAGTGTAAACCCCTAATATGAATTATATAGGTCTTATAGTACCGGAATTCAGTTAAATCTAACATTAAATAAGAATTACATATCTATTAAGAGGTATAATATGATATATGATGATTTAACCGTAAAGAAAACAAGTGGCATGGGTAAGTTCGGAAACAGATACCCTGACCCTAAGCCGCTTGAATATGACAATGTTATTGAGATTGATAAACCCGGCAAGGTTTCTTTCTCCGACCTTCTGGAAGAACAGGGTGTAAGCTATGAAGAAATCAAGAAACTCAGGGATGACAGAATCAGAAAAAATTCAAGGTAAATCCTGAAAAATTTCTGTTGACATTCTTTTACTATCTGTTATAATAGTCTTATCAAAAACCAAGGAGCAATTATGGAAATACTTACAGGCAGCTACAAGGCTGAGAATGGCAAGGACTATTACAATATAGCCCTTAATCTCGGAACGGGTGAGTACATTCAGATTAAAAATGCGAGCTGTACAGCCGTTGCTGAAGACATGGCTCTCAAGTATTTTAATACTGAGAACTGTCCATACACATCAACCATGATAAAGGTTTTCTTTCAGGGAACTTCTCCTGAACTGAATGTCAGCATGATACCTAAGAAATATCACAGGTATTTTCAGGAGGCATAGTATGGAAACGGTAGTTACTGAAATGCATACCCTTGATGAGTTTTATGAAGACTGGTCTTTGACCTTTACGGGAGTTATCAAGGATGAGATTCCTTTATATCTGGATTTCCTTGATGAACATGGCGGGCTTAAAAACCGGGATTACTATACTTTCACAGGAAAACTGATGAATGATTATTACTGTCTGACTGGCAGCAACCGTTATGCAGATGACCTGAACTTCCTTGTAATCCGGCTCAGTTCATTAAAGAATATAGCAGAAACATCCGTCGCAAGATTCGGTCTTGGTGGCAGATGGTTTACGGATATTGTTGATAACAATTCAAGCAGACAGAATATAGAACTTATGG
This sequence comes from Eubacterium sp., assembly GCA_017539165.1. Lineage (GTDB taxonomy): Bacteria > Bacillota > Clostridia > Lachnospirales > Lachnospiraceae > Eubacterium_Q. The sequence goes on along the minus strand of JAFYHN010000004.1, from coordinate 12,715 downwards.
TTTATGGGAGAGAAAGTTTATGAAAAAGATTACTTTCAGGTACAAGGATAAATTCACTAAAGGTGAATGGAGAACCCAATGGTGCGTGGTTTCTTCAGTTGAAGAATGTATTAAAATTTATGGTCTTGGTGTAGACTGTGAATATGAGATACTCAGCGTGGAGGATGCATGATGTGGGTAGACAAGTATGGATTTGAAATCTTTCAGCCTACTCCTGACACTCTGTCTGAAGGAGACCATGAGATTCCTGATGATGAAGTTGTTCAGGAGAAACCGGCTGAGAAGAAACCTGAAGATAAACCGAAGAACCTTCCGTTATTTTAGGAGAAACAGATATGACGCAATGGCAATGTTTCAAGAATGATGTTTATGAAAAGACCAATGGTAAGCATGGTGCCAGATTCATGATTAGATGTTTCGGCTTGGATGAAGATACCGGTATTCTGGTCGTGGATTACAACAAGGGTAAAGACCTGATACTCAACATAGACCCTGAAGAATATGCTGATGTCTATGCTTTTGAAAGGGAACTGAAATCTAAGAAAATCATCGGAGTTGTTCCTGAGAAAGAAGAATGGGGAGAACCATTTGAACATTCCGGGGTTTATATGCTTGTCAGAGACCATATGAAAGATTTTGGTGTTGTAAGACAGGAACATATTGACAGATGGTGTGAGTATTCACATGGGAATGAAGAATTATTCAGGAACAGACTGAGGAAAGCTTCTCTTGAAAGGGATGGTATTTTCATAATAAGTAAGAGTGCTGCAGCTGAGTTTAGGAGTGTAAATGGATTTGGAGTATTCTATCATCTTGACTATGATGAACTTACTGAAAAGGAACTTGAACTTATAGACAAACCCTTTTAGAACATTATATATGTTCTATAGGGGTAAATAAAATGTGGGCAGAAACTACAAAATCGATTTTCACATCAGCGAACGGAGTATGGCTCGCCATAATAATCGGACTTCTTGTTCTGGTTATTATCTTTATGGCAATTAAATTAGGCAAAGCCGGACTTCTCACAATCCAGACCAAACACATAAACATCGGTAAGAATAATGTTACTGAACGGGAACTTATCAGGCGTCAGATAGAAAAGGCTCATTCTTTCGTCATGAGTATTGAGGGAAAGATTCCTGCTGACAAGAACTATAAGGAATATCTGGTAAAATATATCCTTGAAAAGATTTATGATGAAGTAATCAAATGGATTATGTTCAATCACATTACCGTAAATCAGCTTTACATTGAAGACAAGCAGAACTGTATATTGAATCTGATTTATTCAATGCCTATCAATGATGATTTCAAGACACCTGAATTTAAGGAAAGGGTCTGCAAGTGGACTTATGAACTTATCGAACAGCTTGTAAATACAAAGAAACTTTATTCTGATATTAGTGTTACGGGAGCTTGATTATGGCAATGACACTGGAAGAATTCGTAAATAAATACAATGGCACACCGGTAGATTATGACAAGGCGTTCGGTCCTCAATGCGTAGATATTTTCAGACAGGCTTGTGTTGATTTGTATGGCATTAAAGAACATACCGGTCCTTGTGCAACATCCGGTGGTGCTAAAGACTTGTTTCTTGACTATGACAAGATGCCTGTTGAAAAGAAATATTTTACCAGAATCAAAACCAAATCACCTAAAGCCGGCGATACCGTAATATGGGATAAGACCGACAAGAATCAGTATGGTCATGTTGCCATATGTATCGGACTTCTCGGCAAAGATTCCATTGTTGTATTTGAACAGGATGGTATCAAAAAAGATGGTGCCAAAGTCAATGTAAGAAGCAAGAAGAATCTGCTTGGAGTTCTGAGGAAAAAATAATGGAAGAGTATGAAGAAGTAGAAACGGAATATGAAGATTTTACAGCTGGTGATATTGTTTTTATGGGTGCTGTTGTTATAGGTGCCTGTGTACTTATCGCATTTGTCGCTTATATTATCAGGAAAACATTCAAGAATGTACATCTGAAGCTGGGTAATAAAATAGAAATCGGTGTAGAAACCAAGGAGAATTAAAACTATGGATTTTGGAAAAATGGCAGAAGTTTCACTTGCTACTGTAGGTGTTACGGAACTTATCAAGAATTTTGTTGGTAAGGGTGGTAAGAAAGTCTGGAGCTTGGTCACCATTCTTGTTGGTGCCGGAATGAGTGCAATCAGTGTATTTTGTCCTGAGATAATTCTTCAGTGCATTGTTGGAGTATCAGGTGCTGTAGTATTCTATGACACTATCTTTAAGGCTTTCAAGAAACTGTTTGAGAAGATTGCTGCAAAAGAGGGAGAATAATATGAACATGACTGGAACGGTAATCGGAATCTGCATAATAGCTATCTTGGTTTTGGTTGTTGTCATTATCGCCAAGGAAAATATAAAGGCTAAAAAAGAAATCAAGGAGTTTGAAGAAAAAGCAGACAAAGCTGTTGAGAATGCAGAAACTCTTGTAAAGCATGAAGAAAAGGTGAATGAAATCAAGGAAGAAAGAACAAAAACCGTAGAGGAGATAAATAATGCGAAAACCAAAGAAGAACTCATTGCTATTGCTAATGGTATTGCTGACCGCAATAATGACAAGCTGCATAAGTCCAAAGAAACAGGAAAAGACAGTAAAACTTCCACCAAAACCGGTAAGACACGAACTTCCAAAACTAAGCGGTGAAGAAACTGAACTGGAACTTTATCAGAAGTATGCCTATGTCCTTTCCCTGTATGAATCAGATATTGATGAATGGGAATGGTGGGCAGAAACAACTGAATTTATTCTTGACCTTCAGTAAGAGTACTCAGGTCTTGTCCGTTTTTCATTACATTCTCAATTGATTCTTCAATGTCAATCCAGACATTATCATAATTGTAATCATCTTCCATAAGACACCTCTGTTTAATTATATACTTTTTATGACAGTTTGTTCCACTTTCTATTATTAAAATAGGAGTTGATTATGACACTTGAAGAACGGGAAACAGTAGGGTGGATTAAAAAGCAGCTCAACTTTATGCGTACCGGTTTTGCAGATGATTATGCTTTAGACAAAGAAGAATGGCATGATAATTGCAGGAAAGCCATAAAGTATCTTGATTCCTTGGAGAAAGAAATTGACAACCGAAGACATGATAACAAGGCTGATTGAACTGGCTTATCCTGCCTATAAAAAGAATTCCAGAGGGTGTCTTGAAGCAAGAAAACTTGACAGAAAAGAACCTGTAGAAATTGACGGTTATACATTCAGCTGCTGGTATGAATATGTCTGTTACAAAGTCTGTGAATATATCAAACTTAAAATCCCGGATGCTGAACTGGAACTGGTCCTTGATGGAAATGACAGCACCATCAATGTCAGTCTTGATGATGATGAACACAGAACCCTCAACATGAAGATGTATGCACTCATAAAGGAATGGGAGAGTACTTTATGACCGAGGGTGTTTATTTTGCCTATGCTTCCCTTTGTGGTGCAATCATAGACCAAGCACATAAAGATATTGAGAAAGACCTGAAGAACAAAATGTCAGGAAAGAAATATAAATGCTTTAAGGAAGATGCCAGATGGGCTAGGGATGCTGAAGTGTTCCTGCAAAGCGAATGGTGTGATAATCTTTTAGGTCATTATTCTCTGGCTGAAAAAGTAATCAACGATAGGAACGCACCAAGACACTATAATAAGCATTGATTTATATATTTAATTATGAGAAGAATAATTAACCGTACGACCTTTGAGAAAGGCGATAATGTAATAGTTAAAGGTGTAGAACGCAAAGGAACCGTCAAGAAACGCCGGGGTGATTTCTACAATGTTACCCTTGAACCTACCGGAAAGACTGAAGAAAACAATGTCTATGCCGGGGATATGGTAAAAGCTTCACGAAAGGAAGTTTTACTTGATAAATTTTTGACTTCCGGTCGTTATACAGTTGAAATTAGAACAGCAAATAATACTCCTGATTCTGATAAATCTTTAGATATTCCTTATAGTGTATTTGGTAAGGAATATCAGAAAGATGTTGAATATGATATTGAAGAGATTAAGGAAGTTGTAGATAAATTAAGAAATTCAGGTTATGCCATTTCTGCATTGTTCGCTGGTATGGGAATAATGGATGTTATGGTTTTTGATGAAAAATCTCATAAGATTTTATACCACATTAATCTGCATGAACAGACAGACTTTGTGAAAGATAAAGCATATCTGAATTCATCAAGACATATTAATTCCCGTTTCTATCAGAATGGTGGTGAACGGTTCTATACACTTTCTGAAGTTGCACAGTATCTGTCAGCCCTGTTCTTTGACCTGAGAACCATTCATTTCCTTACAACCGGTGGTGAGTTCTATACATATCATGCACTTGCTCAGGAACTGTATGAACAGACTGAAGATTACTATGATGATGTTGTTGAAACAGCAATCGGTTTTGACAGTGATGTTTCTCCGATGTATGTGTTGCCGGGAGACTGGAACTTCGTGGATGAACATGGTTCTCTAAGTACAGATGGTCAGGTTGTACAGACTTTGATTCTCGACCGGCTGCAGAAGATTTACGACATACTTGAAAATGTACAGGAATATGACAGTATGGTTTCATCTAAGATTGATTCTATGCTTGAGTATTATGATAAGGAAATATACAAACTTAGACAGGCTTTGAGGTAAGATTTATGACAGGAACTATTGCAAAAACAAATAAAGATGGCTCTGTAAATTTGGTTACTTTACCTAAAGGCTGGTTACTTGAAGATACTGTTACGGGTAAAATTATTGATGAAACAGATGATTATACAATTAAAGATAAATGGGTAAAGGATTATAAACTCTCTAGGAATGTAGGACAATTCTGGTACAAGGAAGATAAGGTTATGAATGGTTGTGAAAGAAATGCCGAATCTCTCAGACAGATATTCTCTCGTGTAGAAGGTGAAACTTGGACTGATAAAGAGGGTAATAACTGGATGTATCATGAAGGAATGCCTGACCAAGAACTTGATTATGATGTGAATGCTGACCTTCCCGAACGTGCAACTTTCAGAGCATATAAAATGTTTCGTACTGAGTATAATCCTGCAGACCCTAATACATATCAATATAAAGGAATCCTGTTTCCACTTTATATCAATGCAGCAAGTGGCTATCAGATTGGTAAATGGTATAAGGCTGGTAAGGGAGCTTTCAGAATTTTAGTTGATGACAATGGTGAACCTATTCTGGATAGTTCAGGAAATCCTACTTGTAAGACTATTGAAAAGAATCTTGCTTACAGACCCGGACTTCACATGGGTTCATTACCGTTAATGCGTCATCGTGGCAGACAGGATTATCCACATAAGGGAAACAAAGATTTTGACTATTTCCATTCACAGGAAGTTTTTGCTGAAGTAGAGTATGCAGGAACATATGATTATACTGAAAAATCACAGGAACGCAGAAAGAATTCAGCACATCCTAAAGACCCTTATGAGGCTGGTTTTTATGATACAGCAGATTTTGAAAATGGTTATTACAGATTCAAGACTAATGTTCATGCAAGTGATGATGAGGCTTGGCTTATTGCAGATGCCATGAAAATTATCAGAGTTATTCCTGATGATGAAGTTGAGAGAATTATTGCTGAAAGTGGTACAACTTTGAAACCTCAGATTCGTGGTGAACCTAATGGTAAAGATGGTGATATGTTTATGGCTGATTTTACTCAGTTTGATATACAGAGTTCTTTCAGAAGAAAATCTATCAAAAGCAGAAGATTGAATGGTGAAATTGTTGAACATGGTTTCAATACGGCTGATATAAATCGTGCTGTTTATGATTCAGGTCTGTGGTTAGATACTGGTATTTCCGGGATAAATAAGAAGTATGGAAACTTGCAGAAGAAAGACAATGGACAGCATGTTACCATTGGTGAGATTCAATGGGATGATATGAGTATTCATACAACACTTGAATCTGGTGAAGAATGGTTCTCAACATCAATAAATGAGTTTAAGGCTGACCTTGAAGAAATCAAACAGTTTTTAGGATAGAACTATTATATATTTTAATATACTCAAGATAATTAAGGAGATATTAAAATATATGAATCAGAAAGGTGTATGGATTAAAGGCAGCTGGTTTTCAGCCAAATCTTTTGCAGATACAAAAAGCACACTTATTAAATCAGGTCTTATGAAAACTGAAGACCGTATCATGCAGGGTTATAAACCTGAACAGAATGACACAGGTATTCTTTATTCTTGGAAGAACATGCCTGTAGCTTATTATGATATTCCGACATTGAACAATATGGTTTTCAGTAAGAAATTGTGGGAAACCATTCATGATAATCCTTTCATTAAAGCAGCTCTTGATAATAAATGTTTCTGGGGTGAGGACCAGCACAGAGATAATTCTGAAGTTCTCCTTGAGAATGTTGCAATCCGAATTAATGATTTCAGTATTTCAGATAACAATTTGGTACTTGCAGATTGTGATTTGATGGATACTCCGAAAGGAAATATTATCTATTCACTTGCCAAGACTGGTATGATTGGTACAAGTTCAAGAGGATTCGGAGACCTGATTGACATCGGTAATGGTCTTACAAGAGTTGATGAAGATACATATCTTGCTGTTGACTGGGATTGCGTGGGATTTCCGGCAGTTCCTGCGGCAATGTGTGTTTCAACTTCAGGTTCTATTGTTGATAGTGGTACAGCAGCACTTATGGATTTGGAAACAGGTCTTCGTGAACAAATTACAAGTGCCATCGAAGAGGCTTATGAAAAGTGTCCGACAAATGACTGGATTGCCGCAATGTTCCAGAATCTTAATTTACAGGAAAAGCAGCCGAAGACTTTCCCACTCGCTTCTTCAGTAAGTTTGAAGAACCGTTATCCTAGTGCTAAAGCAATCAAGAGTTCATTAAAGAAATATCCATCAGTTAAATCTGTGAAGAAATTTTTCAAATAATACTTGATTTTATTTTACTATGTGTTATAATGGAGATAGTAAAACTAAATCTAAGGAGTTAATTATGAGTAGTTTAGGAATTAGACAGGCAGACACCGGTTATTCTAATGTTTACCGCAACATGTACAATATCTGGGATGAAGACTGGTTTTACCGTAATGGTGATGAAGATACAGTCAACATTGACCTTTACAATGCTTTTCTTGAGGACTTCAAGAACTGGCTTATTGCTGAAGGTGTGAACGTTGAAGAATATCCTAATATGGATTTTGATGCCGGTTATTATTTTAAGGAATATATGAATGATAATCCTTGTCCTGAGATTGAACAGCTTTACGAGAATGTTCATGACTGGATTCAGGGTGAAGAAGATTTTGCAAGTTCAGATGAGTACCTTGATAATATGTACCGTCTGGATGCTGGTGCTACAAGTATTGATTTCTACACAGCAGATGTCAGGGAAAATGCAGAAAGACTGTTTCTGAATGGTAATGACAATCATGGATTCAACAGCGTCAAGGATTTAATTGCTGCTGTTAATGAATGTATTGATAGTGGACTTGTTCAGGATGTTGACCAGTATGAAGCCGGTGGAATGGGTTATCATGCACCTGTAGATGGAACTGAAGATTACTTTGAAACAGGATGTTGTTTCCTAGGAAATGGTGATATTGAGTGGCAGATGTCAGAATCAGTTCCGTTTGATGAAGAATATGATTATGGTGATTGCTATGGCTATTTCACCATTCATGGAGATTGTATCTATACAACTTCTGACAGAATGTATGTTTATGGTATTCCTTGGGCTGAAGTAGAAGCTAAGGGTGATGAACTCGGATTAAGAAATGGTTCAGTAAATAATGCCGGACCTGAATATAGTGATGAAGATGTTCCATTTTAACAAGGAGAAATGAATATGCAATTTATGAATCAGTATGATGAAGACCCTGAAGTTCTTATTCAGGAATGGAAAATCGACAGTCAGGAAGAACTTGATAAGCTCAAGGAACATCTTGATTATGATGAAGATAGTGAGTTTGAAAATGTTCTTGAACTTGGAAATGTGTTTGTACAGATTATGTATGATACGGGTTCTGGTGAATTCCTTGCAGCAGAAGTTGTTGATACTGAATCTTATACATGGGATTTAGATGATACAGATGTTTCTGAGATTTTCGGTGGAAAATATCTTAAACCTGTACATGGGAGACAGTAATATGAGCAGAGTGGTTAAGTCTGATTATGATTATTATAATGACCCTGACCGTATCCTGATTGGGGTTGACATCAATACCCACATTGACCTGTTTGAAGATGCTTACAGTCAGTATGCCGGTAAACCTTTTGATTGGGATAAAGACCAAGATGATTTCAACAGGGCAAGTACTGAACTTGACAATATTGTTGAAAATGTTTTTGCTGGTATGTTTGGTCATATGGCTGTTGAAGAATTCCATAATGGTGATGATTATGGTATTTCTCAGTATTGCTGTACATTCTGGGGTGATAAAAATAATCCTGATGACATAAAGGTTCTTCAGGAATTGCAGAATAAGGCTGATGATACATGGGTTGAGAATGACCGAATGAATGTTGCTATCTATGATGAGGGTGTTTATGGTGGACCAGATGGACTTGATTCATTCATAGAGAAGTGGGATGAACTGGGTGCTGCACTTGCCGGAAGTGTTACAGTTGGTGTTGATTTCCCGGAAGAGTTTGACGCTAACCCTATGTACGATAATGTAAATGGTCTGCATACTCTGAAAAACTCAAGACAGATTAAGTCAGCAAAATCAGATTATGATAAAGGTTCTGCATATGCTGAAGACATGTATCAGAAGTATGTTGAAGGTGGAATCAATGCAGAAGATATTGCGGCACCATCTGGTTCTTCAGATGAGTTCTGTGATGGCTTTAATGATACCATTATACAGTATAACATAAAATCATCTCGACAGATTAAATCAGGGTATACAGGAACAAATGTTTCAGTTGAATATGGTCCATATGGTGAAGAAAAGGAATTCCCATTCTTTGATATGAAAGGAATGACCGATGAGGAAATTGATGACAAACTCGGTTATTATGAAGAAGTGGGAGCACACTGGGGTTCTGATGGAGAATCTTATATGATTCTTGAAGACCATGCTTATGCTGAAGATAAAATTGCGGTTATTGAAGATGACTATCTTGAATGGCAGGAAAGATATTACGGATAAAATTCAAAGGAGAAACGATATGAACGTAAGAAACGGAAAACTGGTAAAGTCTGGAAACCTTTCTATGAAAGAAAGACAGGCTTATAAAGATTTTGAAAGACAGCAGGAAGACTGGTATTCCAAACCGGGAACTGAAAGGGCACAGATACATCATGATGATAATGTTTATACTAAATTGATTAATTTCCAAGATGCTTTAGATGAGTATCATATGGCAAATCTTCCTGATGGTATGGAAGCCGAATATATCGAATATGATTTGACTTGGAATGAAGATAGTGAAGTACTTCTTTTATCTTTACGTGATTTCTGTAATGCTTTCGGTTCTGTAACAAGTGATGGTGGAACAGATGACATAGATGATACTTGGAGATTGATGTTCACACTGTTTGCAAATATGCTTAACAAAAAGAAGTGGAATGGTGAGAATCTTGTTACAGACCAGCAGGGTGATGAAATCTGGATAGATAAACCTGTCGTAAATATTGAAACTTGGAGTTTTGATGAATTAATGTCATATGCTGATTTCTTGCATAACAGTATTGCTGAACTTGCTCCTAAAGTTTGGGAACAATTGGCACATAAGAAGTCTTTGATGAATTCTAAAAAGCCTACTTCTAAACCTATTAAGTCAGGTCTTATGACACCAAGTCTTACAAGTTATGCACAGGGAACATATAAAGATGTAAAACAGATGCTTGATGCAATAGATGGAGGCATGGACTATTCTGATGGAAATGCCCTGAACTTTTTAAGAGGACTGGATAATAAGAGCTTTGATGAGGTTCTGCTGCCATATTCGTTCATAATCTTTAAGTTCAGACATACTGATGGAACACCTTGGACAGATGATGAACTGGATTCCATTTTGGATGAAAACAATGGTATGCTGCCATAATTAAAACCTACTCATAATTTTTCAAAACCCGTCTGAAAAGGCGGGTTTTTCTATTATTAAAATATAAAGATATTTATTGGAGTAAAAATAATGGGATTTTTATTTGATTTGCCACAGCCTGAACTCACTAAGAAAATCAGACTGATAACACTTTTTTCCGGGGTTGGTTCACAGGAAATGGCTATGCGTGATATTGGTGTTGATTTTGAAATCTATAAGGCTGTAGAGTTTGATAAGTATGCCATAGCTTCTTACAATGCCATTCACAATACCACTTTTCCCACAATTGACATTCGTGATGTACATGGGAAAGATTTGGAAATAACAGATAAAGACAAATATAATTATCTGATGTTTTATTCGTTTCCATGCTTTACTGCTGATACTTTGATTCTTACAGATAAGGGATTGAAAAGAATTGTTGATGTAAAAGCAGATGATAAAGTTTTGACACATGCAAACAGGTATCAGAAAGTATTAGCAAGTAAAAAGACCGGGGAAAAAGAAATCTATAAAATCAAGGGTATGGGGATTGATGAGATTGAATGTACTGCAAACCATAGATTTTATACAAGAAAACTTACGAGATATTTTCCGACTTATGCAGATGGCAGAAGGGGAAACTGTAGAAGATTTGAGGCTCCTGAATGGGTAGAGTGTAAAGACCTTACGAAAAAACATTATTTAGGGGTTGCAATAAATCAAAATGAGATTATTCCAGAATGGAATGGAATAACTTTTGATTGGAGTGATGGTAGAAAATCAAGACAAAAGAATGAACTTTCAGAATTGATGAATAATGAATCTTTCTGGTGGATAGTTGGTCGATACCTTGGTGATGGTTGGTTTAGAACTCAAGGTGGAATTATTATTTGTTGTGCAAAAGATGAAATGGGAGAGATAATTTCTCATCTTGAGGATTGTAATTTTAATTATTCAATTTCAGAAGAAAGAACAGTAAATAAAATTCATATTCCATTAAAAGAGTTATCAAAATTTTTAGAACCTTTTGGAAAGGGTGCCGAGAATAAGACACTTCCGGGATTTGTTTTTGATATGCCTTGTAATCTGCTTGAATCTTTGTTAGAAGGATATTTTAGTGCTGATGGGTATGTGAAAAATGGACTTTATAAATCATCGTCTGTTAGTAAAAAACTTACTTATGGTTTTGCTCAAATTGTTGCAAAAGTTTATAAAACTCCATATAGAATTTACAGATGTAAAAGAAATCCAAAGGTGGTTATTGAAGGTAGACTTTGTAATCAGAAAGATGGTTATGAACTTGTGTTCAAAAAAGAAAAGAAAAAGCAAGATAAGGCTTTCTATGAAGATGGTTTTATTTGGTTTCCTATTCAGAGTATAGAGAATACCAAGCAAATAAAACCCGTATATGATTTGGAAACAGAAATTGACCATAGTTTTACAGCAAATGGTGTAATTGCTCATAATTGTACTGACCTTTCAGTTGCCGGAAAAATGGGTGGTATGAGTAAAGATGACTGGGAGAGTGGAGAATCAACAAGGTCTGGTTTATTGTGGGAAGTTGAAAGAATTCTTAAAGAACTTCCTGACGACCAGCTGCCTGATGTTCTTGTAATGGAGAATGTTCCACAGGTGCATTCAGAACAGAACATGCCTGATTTTAATAAGTGGCTTGAATATCTTAAATCCCGCGGATATTTCAATTACTGGGAAGACCTTAATGCCAAGGACTTTGGTATTCCACAGAACCGGGATAGATGTTTCTGCATATCACTTCTTTCTAAAGATTTTATTGAGTTTGAGTTTCCTAAAAAGATTCCTTTACAGTATGTTATGAAAGATTTCTTGGAAGAGAAAGTTGCAGACAAATATTATATTCGTTCTGAAAAAGCAGACAAACTTATTAAAGAACTGATTGAAGATGGAAAACTTGATTAGATGTAAGCTGCTTGGGAATATTTATGATTCTAAAGGTCAGAATGGAAATGTGTTTCTGTCTGACGGGCTGTGTCCTACAATTATTTCAGGAACAACAGATAATGAAAAGAATGGTGGGATAGGTTCAAGCAACGCACCTAAAATCTTGGTAAGGGAAGTATGGAAGAAATCAATTTCACAGATGCCATATATATAGGCAATATTTACGGACATCATGATGGTTATGACGGGTCTGTGTTTTCTATCTATGGAATCTGTAAAACCATAACAGCAAGTAAGGGTGGTATTGCTGACATACTTGTGAAGGATAATTATGAAAACAGTAAAGTATCTGGTGGTTCCACAGACAGTAAATGTAAGGAAATATGAAGTTGATGTAATTGAACTTCAGCAGCTATTGAAAGAACACAAGAACTTTACCAATAAGGAAATTGCCGGGAAACTTGATTGTCCTGTAACTAAAGTTGAACACTGGTTTAGAACAGACAGTTTCTTTGCCATACCTGACCCGGAATTGTGGCTGAATCTTAGAAAGCTGCTGGGTATCAGGACAGACAGATTTGATAAGGCTATAATGGAGTTTGAAGAAAGAGATGGGGTATTTGACAAGAATGAAAGGATTTATCTTTCTGATGGTCTTTGTCCTACTCTTACTACAATGTGTGAACATGAAAGGGTCTTGGTATGAAAGATAGACTGACAGAACAGAACAG
>JAFYHN010000038.1 GCA_017539165.1 Eubacterium sp. | reverse complement strand
GGTCTTTATGCTGTCGTCCGCATCAATTGTGAGCAGGTTCTGCACGGCGCGGCCCTTGGAGGAACGGGCGCCTTCAGGCAGCTCGTATACCTTGAGGCGGTAGCACAGGCCCTTCTGGGTTCTTGCAAATGGAAAGTACCAGATCAGACTTTCTGTAAAAGATGGAAAAGGTCACTCTAAGACTGTAACCAGAAAAGTAAATATCGAAGGTGCACTTAAAGTCGGAAACATGCATATCGGATTTACAGATATAACATCCAAGATTACTGGTACTACAGTTAATGTAAATAGAATCTATGACAGCACTGTAAAAGAATCAGGCGACTTTGGATATGGCTGGTCCATGTCTGTCCAGGGACTTAAGATTTATGAGAGTGCATCTCTTGCAGAAGGATATGGAATGGTTCAGTCCGGTTCTGGATTCTCTACAAGATATCAGATGGTAGAGAAGAAGGATCACGATGTGACCGTTACATATGGAGACGGAACAAGTGACAGATTTGAACTGACATTCAGCCCTGCTATGGGTGTGCTTCGTCCGATTCAGGAAGTATCTCTCGGATATAAATGTGTAACAAATCAGAAAGTTAAACTTGAAATCCTTACTGATACCAGCGGTGCAGTATCAGGAGGAAACATTCTGTTCTACGAGAATGGCGTTTATGACACTATAAACTATAGACTCACAACAGAAAATGGTGAGAAGCTCTATCTCAATAAGAATAAGGGGGTTTATAGGATAGAAGATTCTCTTGGCCACAAGATAACAGTAGATGCTAACGGATATCATGGTGAAGATGGCAGGAGTATCGAAGTAAAGCGTGACTCAAAGAACCGTGTTACCGAAGCAATTGACGTTAATGGCAATAAGACTATCTACAAGTACGATGCAGCCGGTGATCTTATCAGCGTCACAGACAGCGCAGATAGAACAGTATCATATACATACGATAAGAACCACAACCTCATATCTATCATAGACCCAATGGGCGTTGCCGTATCTAGAAATGAGTACGATGATGAGGGAAGACTTGTTGCTTCAATCGACGCTGACGGAAACAGAATGGAATTCAGCCATGATGTTGAAGGAAGATCTGAGATAATAAAAGACCGTCGTGGTAATGCAACACAGTATGTTTATGATGACAACGGAAATGTAATACAGACTAAAGATCCATATGGAAATGTAACTAAAAATGAATATGACGCAAATAATAACTGTATCTCTAAAACAGACGCAAAGGGACATACTACAGGATTTTCTTATGATGCAAACGGAAACTGTACCAAGGTAACAGCCCCTGATGGAACAGTTGTAGAAAACTCTTATTCAGAAGAAAACTATGTAACAGGAATCAAGATGCTGGATAAAACTGTCATGGCTATGACATATGACAGCACAGGATATCTTAAATCTCTTACCGATGCTAACGGTAACGAGATGGATTACGATTATTCAAAAGATGGACAGCTGATCGGTATGACAGATTCTATCGGTGTATACCAGAAGATGACCTATGACTCTGAAGGAAATGTCCTGTCTACAACCAATGGTGCCGGAGAAAGTGCTTATTATACATACGATGACAATGGCAGATGTACTGGTGTCACAATAAAGAGAACCGAAGAAGGAAAAGAGATCTCATTTACAAGCAGATACACTTATGACGATGCTGATAACGTAGTTCAGAGTGTAGATAATTCCGGAAATGTAACCACCTATGAATATGATAAAGACGGCAACCAGGTTGCAAGTGTTGACGCAAAGAACAGACGTATATCCTATGAGTACGATAACCAGGCAAATCTGATAAAGACTGTCTACCCTGATGGAACAAGTGAATCCTTTGAGTATGATGCAAATGGTAACAACGTAACTGCTATGGACAGAAGCGGTCTTAAAGTTACCATGGAGTACGATAAGCTCGACAGGCTTGTATCCAAGACCTATGCTGATGGAAATAAGGAAAGCTATAAGTATGATGCTGTCGGAAATCTTATCGAACAGACAAGCATTACCGGTGCTAGGACAACTTATGCTTACGACGAATGCGACAGAAATATATCAATCACAGATACATTTGGCAGAAAGACTACATTTGCTTATGATTCTCAGTCCAAGCTTATCTCTAGAACAGATTGTAAAAACAATAAGACAACATATACTTACGATGATAACGGAAATATAACCAAAACAACGTATCCTGACGGATTTAGTGTGACAGCTCAGTATGATGCAAGAAATAGAATAGTATCTCAGGCAGACCAGAATGGTTATACGACTAAATATGAATATGACGCTGCTGATAAGCTTACCAAAGTCACAGATGCTAACGGCAACATTTATACATATTCATATGATGAGAATGGCAACCTTGTTAAGGTAACTGACCCGCTGAATCATAGCACGGAGTATACATACGATGCTGTCGGACATGTTGCATCCGTTAAGAATGCAGCAGGTAAAGTAGCAGAGTATGATTATGATTCAACCGGAAAACTTGTTTCTGAAAAAGACTATGCCGGTAACAGAACAGAGTATTCATATGACGATATGGACCGAGTTTCTTCTAAGAAGACGGCGGATAATGAGATAACCTACACCTATACGGATGAAGGACTTCTTAGTGCGGTCAAAGATAAGTCCGGAACAGTAAGCTATAAGTATGATAAGTACAATAGACTTACAGCTTACACCAATGCAGAAAATATAACTGTATCCTATGAATATGATAAGTATGGAAATGTATCAGCCATAGATAACGGTTTCAAGAAGACTCAGTACGAATACGATAAGCGTAACAGACTTACAAGAGTAATAGATCATAACGGTAAGGCAACAGTCTATGAGTATGATGAGCTGGGCAACAGAAGTGCTCTTCGTTATCCGAATGGAGATGTGGTCACTTATACTTATGACAAGTGCCAGAGACTTAAGACAGAGCTTATTAAAGATTCTTCTGGAAAACAGATTGCAAAGTATACATACACACTTGGAAAAGCAGGAGAAAGAACAAGAGTTGATGAGGAAGAGTTATCTGCAGATACAGATTCTGAAGGCAATGAAGCAACAGTAAAGACTCAGATCAGTTATACTTATGACAGGTCATATCGTCTCACTAGAGAAGTGATCAGCAGAGGCAGACCATACCTTAACATTCAGTATTCTTATGATAAGGCAAGTAATCGAACTATGAAATACGTTTCAGTAAATGGAGATATTTCATTATTTGCCGATGTTGATCTGGATGAAATAGATGTAAAGACCGGAAAAACAAATTATACATTCAATGAATTAAATCAGCTTCTATCAGCCAAGACAGATAGTGGTGAAACGACTGCTTATACTTACGACGATAACGGAAATCTGATAAAAGAGCAGGGTGAGAAGACAAAAGACTATAAGTATGATTCTGAGAATCATCTTGTATCTGCTACAGTCCAGCAGGGCAACAGTCTTACAAGTGAAGACTACACATATGACTATGCCGGAAACAGAACATCAAAGATTGTTAATGAACTTGATGTAACTAAGTACGTAAACGATATCTACAGTGACTTGACTTACGTACTTGCTGAAACAGATAAAGACGGAAAACTGAAGAAGAGTTATACTAGAGGAGATGAACTGATCTCATCAGAGATTGGAACACAATCTTCAGGTAATAATTCACAGAATACTTCTACTCAAAATGGTACAACAAACAGTACTGTACGATATTTCATTAATGACGGTCATGGTAGTGTAAGATATCTGACAGATTCAGAAGGAAAAGTCACAGATAGATATACATATGATGGCTATGGAAACCTCTTAGAGAAAGAAGGAGATACAGAAAACGACTTCCTGTATACAGGAGAACAGTACAACTACACAACGGAACTTTACTACCTGAGAGCAAGATACATGGATCCTTCAACAGGAACATTCATCAGCATGGACAGCTATGCTGGTTCTCTTAGTGATCCTATATCATTGCATAAGTATCTATATTGTCACGCTAATCCAATAATGAATACTGATCCAAGCGGTAATCATATTTCGGTTAGCCAGCTTGCAGTAGGAATGGGATTAAATATAAGCGAAATAAATGCTGAGGTCGTTAGAAATGCCATTCTTATTAGGACGTTGAAAGGTGCGGCAATAGGTGCAGTAGCTGGAGCAGTACTCGGAGGCATAGATTCAGCATTAAGTGGCAATGGTATAAAACAAGTTTTATTTGATACTATAAAAGGTGCTTTGGGAGGGATGTGTGTCGGTGCTGTTATAGCAATAGCGTTAATATATGCTACTGTGTCATTACCAGTATTCATTTCCTTAAAAATATTTAGTTATGGTATGCTTATAACCGGTGCATTAGGAGTTGTTATTGCTGCAAAAGATGACAATATTCCGCTAGCTTTATTTAGAGCAATAACTACATTAGTTTCATTCTTTGGTTTTAGTTCAGTACTAAAAAATATTAAATTTACTTCATGGACTGATCCTTCAGAACACTATTTGCATAGACCATACATAAGAAAAGGTACCATGGACGCTATTAATGAAAAAACTAGGGTAGATTATGAAACAGGAGAAATTTATGATGCTATAAGTAATAAATGGGTTGATCCAAGTGAAGTCGAATTAGGACACACAAAAGGAAATGAGTTTTGGTATTGGAGAAATTGGGCAGAAAGACATGGGATGACACAGGCGGATTTCAATGATTTTATGAACAATCCTGATTTTTATGCATGGCAAGACATAATATGTAATAGAAGTCATCAATTTGAGGATTCACATTAAAATAGAGGAGATAAAATATGTTTTTAGATAGATTAAAAAGAAATGAAATGTTTTATAAAATTGCTCATATTAATATGTGCAACGATAAGGAAAAACTGTATAAAGAGTTGTATAAAATAAAAAATCCCAATTTTCAGGACTTACATGGAACTTCATACTTACATGTAGCTTGCCAAGCTCATTCTATTGAGGCGATTTCAATACTATTGGAAATAGGTGCTGATCCTAATATAAATGATAACAGAGGCTTTTCGCCAGTAATGTCAGCGTTAGGTGTTCTTGATGACAATAATATTAAAATACTCGAAATAATGTTAAATAATGGATTGGATTTAAATAAGCAGGAAGGAATGGATCAAAAAACTACATTAAGGGATAAAATAGTAGATTTACGTGATAAGGAATTAAAAGAAGTATTAAAAAAATATTAATCCCAAAAAGCTACAGTTTATGAGTATGATGAGCTTGGTAACAGAAGTGCACTTCGTTATCCAAATGGAGATGTAGTTACTTATACTTATGACAAGTGTCAGCGACTTAAAACAGAGCTTGTTAAAGATTCTTCTGGAAAACAGATTGCTAAGTATACATACACACTTGGAAAAACCGGAGAAAGAACAAGAATTGATGAGGAAGAGATATCTGCAGATACAGATTCTGAAGACAATGAAGCAACAGTAAAGACTCAGATCAGCTATACTTATGACAGGTCATATCGTCTCACAAGAGAAGTAATCAGCAGAGGCAGACCATACCTTAACATTCAGTATACTTACGATAAGGCAAGTAACCGTACTTCAAAATACGTTTCAGTTAATGGAGATATATCGCTCTTTGCCGATGTTGATCTGGATGAAATAGACATAAAGACCGGAAAAACTAATTTTACATTCAATGAATTAAATCAGCTTATATCTGACAAGACAGATAGTGGTGAAACGACTGCTTATACTTACGACGATAACGGAAACCTGATAAAAGAGCAGGGTGAGAAGACAAAGGATTATAAGTATGATTCTGAGAACCATCTAATTTCAGCAACAGTTCAGCAGGGTAACAGTCTGACAAGTGAAGACTATACCTACGACTATGCCGGAAACAGAACTTCAAAGACAGTTAATGAACTTGATGTAACCAAGTATGTAAATGACATCTACAGTGACCTGACATATGTCCTTGCAGAAACAGATAAAGATGGTAAGCTGAAGAAGAGTTATACCAGAGGAGAAGAACTGATCTCTTCAGAGATTGGAACGCAATCTTCAGGTAATAATTCAACTGCAAGCACTGACACCGCCCATTACTTCATAAATGACGGACATGGCAGTGTAAGATATCTGACAGATTCAGAAGGAAAAGTAACAGATAGATATTCCTACGATGGATATGGAAATCTGCTTGAGAAAGAAGGAGATACAGAAAACGACTTCCTGTATACAGGAGAACAGTACAACTACACAATAGAACTTTACTACCTGAGAGCAAGATACATGGATCCTTCAACTGGAACATTCATCAGCATGGACAGCTATGCTGGTTCTCTTAGTGATCCTATATCACTGCATAAGTATCTCTATGCAAATGCAAATCCAGTGATGAATACAGATCCGAGTGGATATTTCTCACTTTGTGAGTGCATGGTAGCGGTTGGTCAGAGGATATCGATGATCAATCAGAAGATTCATCAGATAAGAACACTTCAGAAATTGATGAATCTTGCGAATGCAGCATGTACAGCATATGATATGCTTACCATGATGAAAGAAGTGTGGTTGGGAGAAAAAACCATAGTAGATGTAGCACTTGTTTTACTTCGCGGAATAGCTATAGGTTATCTGATTAACTGTGCCTGCGCAACGCAGCTTGGTGTAGTATTAAAACCAGTAATGGCTGCACTTGGTGTTAAGAGCAATGTTGACGAGCTTGTTGA
Organism: Eubacterium sp.; assembly: GCA_017539165.1. Classification (GTDB taxonomy): domain Bacteria; phylum Bacillota; class Clostridia; order Lachnospirales; family Lachnospiraceae; genus Eubacterium_Q. The sequence goes on along the minus strand of JAFYHN010000038.1, from coordinate 40,867 downwards.
AGCAATAAAAAATAAAGATGTAGTAGAAATAGTTGTAAGAAGTGTTCAACTAGTATGTGCAATCTTTGGGATGACAGCTCAATGCTTCACAGGTGATACATTGGTATCTACAGAAAATGGTCTGATTCCTATAGAGGATTTACGTGAAGGAGACCTGGTCTGGACTGAAAGCATTGAAACTGGCGAACAGGAACTTAAACCTGTTACAAAGGTATTTGTAAATAAGACCGATAGAATTCTTCATCTTACCGTATTAACAGATAGCGGCAATGAAACAATAATAGATACTACAGAAGGCCATCCGTTCTATGTAGAAGGAAAAGGATGGGTTAAGGCAACATATCTTGAGGAGGGAGATATACTCAGAAAAGAAGATGTTGGATATGCTACTGTAGTTTCATCATGGATTGAAGAAACGGCTGAACCTGTATATACCTATAATCTTAATGTACAGGATAATCATACATATTATGTGTCAGAAGATAAGGTTTTAGTACACAATAATGGGAACGCTGATTGCAGTATAAAAACTGATGATGAGGTTGATGTTGAATTAAAATATAAGGAAGGATGGACAGAAGCTCAGAAAGCAGCTGCAGATGCAAAAGTTAAAGCTCTTACTGATGCAAATACTATAAAAACTAAGGTATCTCGAGGATCGAGATCTGCATCATCAAGATATAAATCTGCGTTAGGAAATAATTCGGTTCCAAGTGGATATGATGTAGATCATACTATAGATCTTCAATTGGGAGGTGTTGATGATATCTTGAATATGAACCCGTTAGATGCTAGTGTTAATAGGAGTTTAGGTGCACAAATCATGCATATAATTAAAAAATACGAAGTTGGCACAATTTTTGGCGAATTCAAAATAAAATAGGAGAATCAAGATGTTAATAAATTTCAAAAAATTTTTTGGTATTAATAATGATATAGTTTTATCAGCTGATTTATATTCTGATGTTGTAAATCAGCTTGGTGGTTCTGTCTTAAATTCAGGTTTATTTACTGTATTTAAAGAGAATGATATTTCAAGATGGAACAACATAGTTAAAGAAACATATACTGAATTTCCAAGTGAAGTTAAACTGTTTGGATATGATTGGCTTGGAAGATGTTTTGGGATGGATTCTAGAAATGAGACATTTGGTAATGTCTTGATGTATGAAATTGGAACTGCCGACATATTAGAAATTCCATGCAATCTAGAATCGTTCTTGGATGAAGAGATTCCTATATATTCAGATGATTGTCTAGCAGAATCATTTTTTAAAGAATGGTTAGATTATTCAAAGCAGAAGATTAGTTATGGACAATGTGTGGGGTATAAAGTGCCGTTATTTTTGAATGGAGATGATTCGGTAGAAAATCTTGAATTAAATGATATGGAAGTTTATTGGGGGGTTATTGGACAGATAAAAAATCTTATTTAGTGTCGATTGAGAAATCTCACCAGATATTCTTATGATGCTTCAGGAAAAGATATTGACCGTCTGGCAATATAAGATGTCTGTTGAAAATATTCATCTTGCTATAGAACAATTATATAAGATAGTTGAAAATAAGAAATATATGGATTTAATACCACGATACTATGATGATATAAATGATTCTACAGCATCACTAGGAGTTTTATTTGGACAATTAGTATGTAACTCTTATGGTTGGAAATGGAGAGCGGTAGGAGATAGTGAAGGCAAGAATTATATTTCAATTGTATCACCAAATGAATATTTTTGTCTTTTTCCTCTTCATTATATAAATAAGATTGTTTCGGAAAAAAATATTGGATTAGATGGAGAAAATGATAATACAATAATACTACTATACAATATGCTTGCTAAAGTTGAGGAGCATCCTAGAGATATGCTGTTATGTCCGTTAGGGTAGATAATTCAATTAAGAATTTAAGATACCAATGTCCCTAAGTATTTATAAAGATGGATTTCAAAAATAGTAAAAAGTTATACAGATTAGCGCAGGGCGAGAAGAGGGGTATTTATATGGAGATTAAGGTAATACAGACGGGTAGGGAGTATGGTAAAGCAGATTTTCAAGTGTACGATGAAAATCAGGCTCCGATTGGAAGGTTAGATTTTAGTTGGGAAAAAGGTGGTTTCAAATGTAAAGCTGTTGCTAGTGTCGGAGATAAAAATCTATATTTCAATCAGCTTTCGAATATAGAGGCTGCGAAGAATAATCCTTATAAGGAGATATCTAAACATCCGAATGATACATATGAGATATCAGGTGATCTAGGGAATGGAAGGGTATTTACTAATTCCGAGAAAACATCTTTTTTAACTAGACGTTTTGTGCCTACAATGTGTTTAAATAACTCTGTTTATGTATCATATACGGCAGGTTTTGGTGAAAAAGGGTATAAGACTGCAATTTATAAGGATGATATAAGGATTGCCAATGTATTTACAGATTGTAAAGTAATAGATGATATGCATCATTTCAGAATTGAGATGATCGATGATAGCTGCGTGCTCGAAGTGGTTGCGATGATGGCTCATAGAATTAGATTCGGTGCTTTAAGAGGAGACAATTATACGAAGGGTGTGAATGTAAATGTATTGGTAACAACTGATAAATACATTCTGGACAAAGTTTTGTAAGAAGGTGAAAAGTAATTATGAAAAAACTATCTAAGATTATTTTTATAATGTCATGTATATCTTTATTGTTATGTGCATGTAATAACACGCAACGTGAGGGAGATGAACCAGTTACTGAGACAGGAGAGGAAATAACTGAAGAAACAACTGCATATACGGAAGAGGATGCTGCTGCAGATGAATATAATCTTCCTATTATTGCAAAGGCATTAGGCGTAGATGAGAATGGCGATAAGCGTAGACGTCTTGATAGTATTCTATCTACTCTCAGATATATCAAAGCGGGCAAATTACAGAAGGCTGAATCTTCAGAAGAATCGAATCTGATTAAGCTTGCTATTGTTTCGGAGAATGGAACGAACTTTTCGGTTTATCTTGAAAATAGTCTTGGCCTCAATTCTGTACAGAATGATGATACGGGTGAATGGGTAATAACTTCTGAACAGTAATATATCTATTTCAGATTAATTTCTAACTATAACATAATATTACTTGGCGAGAGAAAGGGTGTAGGGGAAAGAGTAGTGTTATATCAAAAGAAAGAAGATAAGTTTAAAAGAATAGTATCATCATTTTTGATGTTAGCTATCGCATTCTGTCTGTGCGGCTGCGGTGGAATTACTGATGAGGCGATTGATTCTCTTAGACAAAATGGATATGAAGCAGAACGGATTGATGAATATATTTTCTGTATATCTGAAGGAAGTGCAAAGTATTATTTTTCCAAAGGCGTTTTTCGTCCTGTTTTAAGAACTGTTGTCTATATTATTCCAAAGGAAAACGAAGACATCTTTGATCGAGATCTGCAGCTGATTGTAGAGATTACTAAAGGTAGACGAAATAGGATGAGCATTCGATTTACGGACGCTTATGTTAGGAAAAAGGCAACTGGGGAACAGTATGTAGATAATAGGGTTGAATACTTCACATTTAAAAAAGATTTTTCACCTGAGAATCTTACAAATAACCGTGGATTTCATGACGTTCGAGGTGATTATGAGTATTATTTAAATAAATATACAACTTCAGATGAATTGTTAATGATATATAACAGAGGTCTGGAGATAGAGAAGGATTTATGATAGGAGACTGGTATGTCTAAAGTTAGAAGAGCGGAAATAAAGGATATCCCAAGAATTCTTGAACTTTTGGTTCGGGTTGATATGGTACATCATAATGGTCGTCCGGATCTATTCAAGGGACCTGCAACCAAGTATAATGCAGAAGAACTAGAGGATATTTTAAATAATGATAATACCCCGGTTTTTGTTTGTGTTAATGATGAAGGGCTTGTTTTAGGACATGCATTCTGTATTCATAAGCAGGTCATAGGAGATTCGGTACTGACAGATGTTAAAACTCTTTATATAGATGATATCTGTGTTGACGAGGCTGCAAGATATCAGGGAGTAGGTCGAGAACTATATAATACAGTGCTTGAGTATGCTATAGAAAAAGAATTTTATAATGTTACTTTAAATGTATGGACATGTAACCCTGGCGCTGTTGAGTTTTATAAAGCAATGGGATTAAAACCTCAGAAAGTTTGTATGGAAAAAATATTATAATTTTATCATTAGGCAAGGCTGTTTGGAGACAATCTCTAAACGGCTTTTTTTCTGGTTTAGAATGAGGGGGTTGACATAAATGGATTTAGATGTTATTATGATGCCTGTAACATATTCGTAACAATTAGAACGAAGATTTAACATTTTTTTAAAAAATGAGTCTAATGACGTAATAAATCGACATCTTTTTTAAGCAATTTCAAAAAGGAGGTTACATAATGTCGAAGAGTAAAAGTGGTTTATATATTGTAGGGCTTGCAGCTGGTATGTCATTTGCTGCTTTGGGAAATCCTTTATTTGTTTCTGCGAAGGACAGTGATAGTTCTTCTTATGATAATAAAGGTGACCATTATGTTAGAAAGAGCATAATAGATGATATTCATGATATATTAAAGGATGAGGCTGGAAAGAATCAGTCTGGAAATGATCAGAATAAAGATCAGACAGGTAAAGATAAGTCTGATAATAAGAAGGCTTCTGATAGTAAGAAGAAAGTTGATATTAAGTATCCTCAGTTTAAGGACAAGGCTGTTGTTAAAGCAAATGGCGCAGTTAATATCCGTAAGAAGGGTGATCTTGACGGTGAAATAATCGGAACACTTGTTCAAGGCGGTGTTTGCGAAGTTAAACAGAAGGGAAAAGAATGGACAAAGATTTCTTCTGGAAGCTGTGAGGGTTACGTTAGTAATAAATACATTCTTTTCGGTGATGAAGCTGGAAAGTGGTGTGAGAAGAACAATGTTTCTCAGTTTGCCCAGGTAACAACTGATGATCTTAATGTTCGTAGTAAGAAAGATTTAAAGAGTGAATGTATTACACTTGTACATAGAGGTGAGCAGTATATAGCTTCTGATGTAAATGGAGACTGGGTTGAGCTTACATTTGAAGATGGCGTAAAGGGATATGTTAAGAGCCAGTATGTAAAGGTATGTTATGACAATCCTGTTGCTGTAAGTCTTGCTGAACAGGAAGCATATCTCAAAGCGTTAGCTGAGGAAGAGGCTGCCAGATCTGCAGAATACGTTGCTGAAGAAGATACTGATTCAGAAGAAAATGTATCTGAAGAGATTACTGAGGTTGCAGATAATTCTGATGTTACTGCTGAAGAGCCTATAGATGAATCATCAGATGATGATTATTATTCCGAGGAAGTTTCATATGCTTCAGATGATGACTATAATGAAGAAACTTCTGACGATACAGAGTATACAGAAGAAATTGCTGAAGAGCCAACAGAAGATACTTCGGATGATACTGATTATTCTGAAGATGAACCTACATATGATGATAGTGATGAACCAGCTGCAGAGGAAACAACTCCTGACACATCTGACGATGTTGCATCTGATGTGACTTCAGAAGAAACAACTGCTGAAGAGCCAACAGAAGATACTTCATCTGCTGATCCGGCTCCTGCTCCAGCAGGTGCTGATGGTCAATATCTTGCGAATTATGCTTGCCAGTTCGTAGGTAACCCATATGTTTGGGGCGGAGATGATCCTGTAAACGGAGCAGACTGTTCAGGTTTTGTACTTGCTCTGTACAGAGATTTGTTCGGTATTCAGCTTCCACATGATGCTGAGATTCAGGCTGAGTATGGTACTCATGTTAATTTTTCAGACCTTCAGCCGGGTGATCTTGTATTCTATTCAGGTGGTGGATATTATATAGGACATGTAGCTATATATATTGGTAATGGTCAGATAGTACATGCTGCTAATCCTAGTGCAGGAATCATAATTTCTAATTATGATTATAATGATCCGGTTTGTGCAACTAGACTTTTGGGACAGTAAAAACCTATTTGTTTGTTATATATTATAAACCCTCCAAAAGGAGTTCGAAGAGTGTTCTTCGGACTTCTTTTTGGATATATGGTCTATTTTCATGTAATAGATTCGTATAAATACATGTTGACATTTACCCTGTCTAATGTTAATATAGCTGAGTATGCCGCACGACCAGGTTATAAGTGCGCCCTTTTGAAAGGATTTGTATCCGTAAGAAAGATTGGTGCCACCGAAGTCGGCGAGTTTAAGAGATAGGAGGAATTTCTTATGTACGCTGTAATTGCAACAGGCGGAAAGCAGTACAAAGTAGAGGAAGGTGACGTTATCAGAGTTGAGAAGCTCGGCGCTGAGGACGGAGCTGCAGTTACATTTGACAATGTTATCGCTGTAGTAGATGATAACGGAGTTATCTGTGGTGAGAAAGCATCAAAAGCAACTGTAAAAGCTACTGTAGTTAAGACTGCTAAGGCTAGAAAGGTAACTGTTTACAAGTATAAGCCAAAGACAGGTTATCACAAGAAGAACGGACACAGACAGCCTTTCACAGAAGTAAAGATCGAAGCTATCAACGCTTAGTTTTTTCTGAATGGGACTAAGTTCCCAAGGAAGGTGAATTATGATAAAAGCAGTTTTTTATTCAAAAAACAATTCGTATTTTGGATTTAAGATCTCAGGACATGCAGATTATGGTTGTTATGGAAATGATGTTGTATGTGCAGGTGTTTCGGCTCTTGTGATCAATACCATCAACAGTATCGAGAAGTTCACTGATGACACAACTGTTACAGAGGAATTCGGAAGCGGCCTTGTTAAGTTTAAGATTAGCGGTAAGGTCAGTCCTGAAAGCAGACTGCTGCTTAGATCTCTTCGACTTGGACTTTGTTCAGTATATGAAGAGTATGGAAACAAGTATATTTGTATAAGATTTAGGGAGGTAAATCATGTTTAAGATGAATTTACAGCTCTTCGCTCATAAGAAGGGAATGGGTTCTACAAAAAACGGTAGAGATTCTGCTTCTAAGAGACTCGGAGCGAAGCGTGCAGACGGCCAGTTTGTAAAAGCTGGAAACGTGCTTTATACACAGCGTGGAACAAAGATCCATCCAGGACTTAATGTTGGACGTGGCGGAGACGACACTCTTTTCGCATTAACAGATGGAGTTGTTAGATATGAAAGACTTGGAAGAGACAGAAAGCAGGTTTCAATTTATCCTGTTGCTTAATTAAAACTTATTGTTTTGATTTCTGTCTGTATTTCTGATATATTCAGATATACGTATAGTTTATGTATCGACATTTAGGAGCTTTGTATTATGCAAGGCTCCTTTATTTTATTTATCGGATTACATATCCGAATTCAGAGGAGAATCGATTTGTTTGCAGATAGAGCGAAAATATATGTGAGATCCGGAAAGGGTGGAGACGGTCATGTCTCTTTCAGACGTGAGCTTTATGTACCAAATGGCGGTCCTGACGGCGGAGACGGCGGCGATGGCGGCGATGTGATCTTTGTTATCGATAAAGGTCTTAATACCCTTACTGATTTTAAGAATATTCGAAAATATAAGGCTGGCGATGGTGAAGAAGGTGGCAAGAGGAAGTGTCACGGTAAGAATGGAAATGACATTGTGATCAAAGTCCCTCCTGGAACTGTTATCAAAGATTTTGATACGGGTAAGGTCATAATGGATATGGCTGATCGTGAAGAACCATTTGTCCTTCTTAAAGGTGGTCGTGGCGGTAAAGGAAACCAGCATTATGCTACAAGTACTATGCAGGCTCCTCGTTACGCTCAGCCGGGTCAGTCAGCTATAGAGAAGACGCTTACGCTGGAACTTAAGATGATAGCTGATGTCGGACTCGTTGGTTTTCCGAGCGTTGGTAAGTCAACGATACTTTCGAAGGTTTCAAATGCAAGACCTAAGATAGCTGATTATCATTTTACAACGCTTGTTCCTAATCTTGGAGTTGTTGCACTTGGAGAAGGAAGAGGATTTGTAATGGCTGATATCCCGGGAATTATCGAAGGTGCTGCTGAAGGTGTTGGCCTTGGACTTGATTTCCTGAGACATATCGAAAGAACAAGGGTTCTCCTGCATGTTATTGATGCTGCATCTGTTGAGGGTAGAGATCCTCTGGATGACATCGATAAGATTAATGCTGAACTGGAGAGCTACAGCAAACAGCTTGCTGAGCGTCCAACTATAATAGTTGCAAATAAGCTTGATGTTCTTCCACAGGAAGACAGAGAGGTTATATTAAAGAAACTTAGAGATAGATTTGAACCTGAGATTCCTGTTTTGGCTATATCAGCCGCTACAGGAGAAGGCATCAAAGAACTTCTTGAAGTTACTTACAAGATGTTAGAAACAGCTCCTGAGGATGTGCTTGAATTTTCACCTGAGATAACTCTTGAAGAATACACTTCAAGAATCGAAGAACTTCCATATACGGTATCCAAGGCAGACGATGAAGAGGGTGTATATTATGTTGAGGGACCTCGTATCGAGAAGATGCTTGGATACACCAACCTTGAAGACAACAAGGGATTCCTGTTCTTCCAGGACTTCATGAAGAAGAATGGAATCATCGACGAACTTAAGGCACTAGGCATTGAGGAAGGTGATACAGTCCGTATTTACGGTTGGGCTTTTGAATATGTTGAATAGAAGTTACTTTTCACAGTTCATGATATAAGATGCAAAAATGCTGCTTGCATGCATTTTTTGACAGCTTATATCATGAAAACTGCGAAGCAGGAACTCAAAACGACATGGACTTAAGAGTGTGTTGAGTTCCTGTGAAAAGTAATGATAAATAGAAGGAGAAAATATGAATACAAAAGAGCGTGCATATCTTAAGGGGCTGGCTCAGACTACAGATCCAATCCTTTCCCTTGGCAAGTCAAGTCTTACACCTGAATTTGTTGAGGCTGCTGCTGAGGCTCTAAAAGCCAGAGAGCTTATTAAGATAAATGTTTTAAAAAACTGTATAGATGATCCGGGAACGCTTGCAATCACTCTTTCTGAGAGAACCCGTTCTGAGGTTGTTCAGGTGATTGGAAGAAAGATTGTTCTCTATAAGAAGAATAACGAGAATCAGAAGATATATCTTCCTGGAGAAAAGAAACCTGTAAAAAAGAAATAATCTTTAGTCTTTGTGATTAAGGGTATCTAGGAGAGCAGATGATTATGAAGAAAGCTATCCTTGGTGGGTCATTTAACCCTATCCATAACGGACATCTAATGATGGCTCGATGTGCATATGAGCAGTTCGGGTTGGAGGATATAGTGGTTATGCCCAATAAAACCACATACTATAAAGAGAATAGGGTATTTGCATCGGATGAACATCGCTTAAATATGATAAGACTTGCGATTGAAGGTAAGGATTATCTATCAATCTCTGATATGGAGATAAAGAGAGGCGGCGTTACACATACTATTGATACGGTTCGAGAGTATAAGTCGATATATCCTGATATTGAACTGTATTTCATAGTTGGTGGTGACAGTCTTGAGTGGATAGATAGATGGGTGGATGCTGATGAGCTGCTTGATTCTATGACAATCCTTTCGGCTGTCAGAGGTAAAACGGATATCACTCGTTCCAAGGATATCATCAAACGTATCAAGAATGAACATCCTCGTTCACATATCGAGCTCCTGAATATGGAGCATTGTGCTATATCTTCTTCTGATATAAGGGAAAAGATTGCCAGAGGCGAAGATGTTAAAGGTATGCTTCCTGATAGCGTATATAGATATATAAAGGAAAATAATCTTTATAACGGTGAGGTGGATTCATGACCCGTGATGAAATGATAAAAAGGCTTAAAAAGAAGCTTACAGATAAAAGATTTGTCCATTCCATAGGTGTTGAGTATACGGCTGCGAATCTTGCGTATGTATATGGTGCAGATGTCAGAAAAGCCCGTATAGCAGGACTTCTTCATGATTGTGCCAAATGTATTCCTACGGAAGAAAAGCTTAAGAAATGTATAAAGAACGGTATTCCATACAGTCCTAGTGAGGAAGCGAATCCTGATCTTCTTCATGGCAAACTTGGCGCTTTTTATGCAAAAGAAAAGTATGAGATAGATGATCCTGATATTCTTTCAGCTATTACCTGGCATACGACCGGGCGCCCTGGAATGACACTTCTGGATAAGATAATATTTGTAGCTGATTATATCGAACCTAACCGTAGAATGATCAAGGAACTTCCAGAGATCAGGAAGGAAGCTTTTCAGGATATCGATAAATGTATAATCCATATCCTTAAGAATACGCTTGAGTATCTTAAAGACAAGGATTTTGCAATAGATGAAACTACTGAAGAAACTTACTACTTCTATGTAGATAGTAAAGTCATGGAAGAGATCAGTGAGTTTTAAACATGATGGAGAAATTAATGGAAGATAAAAAAGTAAAATGCGCTGTTGACGCTATACTAGACAAAAAGGGATATGATGTAAAGTCCCTCAATGTCGGACCTGTAACATCCATAACAGATTATTTTGTTCTTGCTACGGCTTCAAATGTATCGCAGCTTGACGCTATCGTTGACAGTGTTGAAGAAGCTATGAAGCTTGGAGAATATGATCTGAGAACCAGAGAAGGAAAGTCTCAGGGTGGATGGGTACTTCTGGATTATGGTGATATGGTAGTGCATATTTTCTCTCAGGAGATGAGAGAATTCTATAATCTCGACCAGACATGGAGAGATGCTGAATCTAAAAACTTTTGACAGTATACTCTTATAAGAGTATATTACCTATGTAAACTTTTGCGTATAAACGGAGGATGATATGTTTAGAGCTATTAATGAATATATGGCAAAGCTCAACATAATAACCGATGATGGTATACGTGGTCTGATGGATGGGTATCTTAGTAAGAATGAAGATATACAGAACTATTCAATAAATATCTACTATAACAGATATGTTGTTGATATTCATTTGAAGGATTATTCTGTAGATCATGCAGATAAGATATTCAGAGAATTCGTTTCCAAAACTGCATATCCTTATTCACATGTCAGCGTAAGGTATAACGAAGGAAAAAGAGTCAGATATAGATATGTAACCTGTAAAGAAGATAAAACAGGTGTATATATTGATTTCATTGTATCATAAAGGGGACAATATGAGAGAAACATTACTTTCTACTCCTGAAGGAGTAAGAGATATATATGGCCAGGAGTGTGAGAGAAAACACCAGCTTATAAACAGTATAGAAGAAGTATTACATCTTTACGGTAATAAAGACATAGAAACTCCTACATTCGAATATTTTGGAATATTTAATTCGGATACGGGTTCCGCTCCATCAAATGAGATGTATAAATTCTTTGACAGAAATAACAATACACTCGTACTCAGACCGGATTTTACTCCAAGTATCGCTAGATGCGTTTCAAAGTATTTCCCGGATGAAGAGCTTCCGATCAGACTCTGCTATAAGGGTAATACATTTGCCAGCACAGAGCGACATCAGGGTAAACTTGCAGAGATCACACAGATTGGCAGCGAACTGATAAATGATGATAGTTCAGCTGCAGATGCTGAGACTATTGCTTGTGTTATAGATTGTCTTAATGCTGCGGGCCTAGAAGAGTTTCAGATAACAATCGGTGAGGTTGAATACTTCAAGGGTATTCTTGAAGAGGCTAATCTGGACAGTAAGATTGAGGATAAAATCCGCGATTATATACAGGTTAAGAACTTCTTTGGATTATCAGAGTACATTTCTGGTACAGATATGGCTGAAGATACAAAGAATGCTCTTAATTCACTGGCTTCGCTTTTTGGAGGAGAGGATATCCTTGATAAGGCTGAATCTCTTACTAAGAGTGAGTCTGCTATCCAGGCTATTGAAAGACTCAGAAAGGTTTATACAGCCCTTAAATATTATGAGTATGAGGACTATGTAAGTTTCGATCTTTCTATGATAAATGGTTACGATTACTACACTGGAGTCGTATTCAGTGGATATACCTATGCGACAGGTAATCCTATCGTTAAGGGTGGAAGATATAACAGTCTTCTTGCAAAGTTCGGCAAGGATGCTCCGTCTATCGGTTTTTCAATATACGTAGATGAACTGATGAATGGTCTCTCTCGACAGGGACTTGATAAGAACTCTGACAGAAAGGGCGCGCTTATCGTTTACATTATAGAGCATCAGGAAAGTGCTGTAAGACTTGCCAGAATGCTGAGAGAGAAGGGAACAGTCGCTCAGCTTATCCGTAAGTCTAAAAAGCATGAAGAAGATGAGTATATGACATATTCAGATATGTATGATGTCGGAAAGGTCTATATCCTTCAGGACGAGTCAACCGTTCGGATAATCAGTGCCGACAGAAGTGTTGACGAAGAGAAAAGTATAGATGATCTGGAGGTATAGTAGATGAGATATCTTACATTTGCACTTGCAAAAGGAAGACTTGCAAAGGAAACTCTGAAGCTTCTTGAGAAAACAGGCATAACTTGTGAAGAGATAAATGATCCTAAGACAAGAAAGCTTATCTTCCAGAATGATGAGCTCGGTATCAGATTCTTCCTTTCTAAGCCAAGCGATGTACCTACATATGTAGAGTACGGTGTGGCTGATATCGGAGTAGTAGGAAGAGATACTCTCCTTGAAGAAGGAAGAAATCTTTACGAAGTAATGGATCTTGGTCTCGGCAAATGTCGTATGTGCGTTTGCGGTCCTGAATCTGCAAGAGAGCTTCTTAAGAAAAATGAAATCATAAGGGTAGCTACTAAGTATCCTAATATAGCTCAGAACTACTTTAAAGATAAGAAGAATCAGACTGTTGAGATCATCAAACTCAATGGTTCTGTGGAACTTGCTCCAATAGTTGGTCTTTCTGAAGTTATAGTGGATATCGTTGAAACTGGTTCCACTCTTAAGGAGAACGGACTTACAGTTCTTGAAGAGATTACAAATCTCTCTGCGAGAATAGTTGTAAATCAGGTCAGCCTCAGAATGGAACATGAGAGAATCAACAAGATCTTAAGTGATCTTAGTGCCACTCTGTAATTAGAAGATATAAGTATTGGGACTAAATTAACTGTATTTATAATATAGGAGAACCAGCATGAGAATAATTAAGCTTACATCAGATACAAAGACGAAGCTCATGGGCGAGCTTCTCAAGAGAACCACCGATGATTATGGTGAGCAGGAGACAGTCGTTAAAGAAATCCTTAAGAACGTGCATGATAAGGGTGATGCGGCTCTCTTTGAGTATACTAAGAAGTTTGATAAGGCTGATCTTAACTCAGCTACTGTAAAAGTAACTGAAGATGAGATAGAGGCTGCTTATGGCGAAGTTGATCAGGAGCTCGTAGAAGTTATCAGAAAATCTATCGCTAATATCAAGAAGTTCCACGAGAAGCAGAAGAAGAACAGCTGGATATCACCTGAAGCTGATGGAACTATTCTCGGACAGAGAGTATCTCCTATTGAGTCTACTGGTGTTTATGTACCAGGTGGAAAGGCTGCATATCCATCTACAGTTCTTATGAATGTTATTCCTGCAAAGGTTGCTGGAGTTGAGCGTATCGTCATGACAACTCCTTGCAATGCAGAAGGAAAGGTTTACCCTACAACGCTTGTTGCTGCAAAAGAAGCAGGTGTAAATGACATTTACAAGGTAGGCGGAGCTCAGGCTATTGCAGCTCTTGCTTATGGAACGCAGTCAATTCCTAAGGTTGATAAGATCGTTGGACCTGGAAATATATTCGTAGCTATCGCTAAGAGACTTGTATACGGACACGTTAGTATTGATTCTATCGCAGGACCAAGTGAGATACTTGTACTTGCTGATGAGACAGCTACTCCGGAATATGTAGCTGCTGATATGCTTTCACAGGCTGAGCACGATGAACTAGCATCTGCTACGCTTGTTACAACAAGTCAGAAACTTGCAGAAGAAGTATCTGTTTGGGTAGATAAGTTCACAGCACAACTTGAAAGAAAAGAAATCATTCAGAAATCATTAGATAATTTTGGCAATATCTTTGTTGCTGACAATATGGATGATGCTATAGATGCGACAAATGACATCGCACCTGAGCACCTTGAGATAATCACAGCTAATCCTTGGGAGACTATGACTAAAGTTAAGAATGCCGGAGCTATCTTCCTCGGAGAGTATTCATCTGAACCTCTCGGAGATTACTTCGCAGGACCTAACCACGTTCTTCCTACAAATGGAACAGCGAGATTCTTCTCGCCGCTCAGCGTAGATGATTTTGTAAAGAAATCCAGCATTATCTGTTATTCTAAAGAAGCACTTGAAGCTGTACACACAGATATAGAGAAGTTTGCTAAGGCAGAGGGCCTTACGGCACACGCTAATTCAGTTGCAGTTAGATTTAAATAATTGGGAGGACAGGATATGGTAGAAAGAACAGCATCTGTTTCAAGAAAAACAGGTGAAACAGACATTACGATATCACTTAATCTTGATGGCTCAGGTGTGAGTACCGTCAATACCGGAATCGGATTCTTTGACCACATGCTGAAGAGCTTTGCTAAGCATGGATTCTTCGATATGACCTGTATCGTAAAGGGTGATCTCGAGGTTGATTCGCATCACACTATAGAAGATACCGGAATCGTTCTGGGACAAGCCATCAAAGAGGCTGTTGGTGATAAGGCAGGAATCAAGAGATATGGTTCATTTATCATGCCTATGGATGAGACACTGGTTCTTTCAGCTATTGATCTTTCCGGAAGACCTTATCTGTCATATGACCTGGATCTTACGGTTCCTAAGGTTGGTAACTTCGATACAGAGATGACTAAAGAGTTCTTCTATGCAGTTTCTTATGCTGCAGAGATGAATCTCCACATCAAACAGCTTTCGGGATCAAATAATCACCACATTATTGAAGCAGCTTTCAAGGCATTTGCAAATGCGCTTGATGTTGCAACAAGACCTGATCCAAGACTTGACGGATCTATCCTTTCTACAAAGGGAACATTATCAAAATAACTCGACAATTTGGAGGAAAAATGAGCAGTAAGAATATAGTTATCTGTGTTGAAAAACAGGACGGTGATCAGGCATTTCTCGATGCAGCCCGTAGCGGAGCTGATTACGTACTTGTTTATGATCATAGTGCGACCAGAGATGATATAGATAAAAATGACGCATGGCTTAAGAACATAGTTACACTTATTGATACACCTGTTATCATAGGTGGTGGCATCGGCCGTTTTGAAGATGTTAAGAAGCTTCTATATGCAGGAGCTGAGAAGGTGGTTGTTGACGATACTGGAAATGCCACTTATCAGACTGACAGTGTTGAGAAGATTATAACTGAGAGCTCTGACAGATTCGGAAGCGATAACGTTCTTAAACTATCAGATATATTTATTATCTATTCAGAATCATTTGAGGAACTCAGAAAGAATGTGATAGATGCATTTGCAGTTAAGGATTATGCTTTTATCAGTTACAGATCTATAAAGGATTCTGATACTGTTATAAAGCTTAAATCTGACTTGAAAAATGCCGGGATTGATACAAGTGTTATGATCAGTGCGATTCCATTCAGTCAGTTTAAAACAGATGACAAAGGACTTGTTCCTTGTATAGTTCAGGACTATCGTACAAATGAAGTTCTGATGATGGCTTACATGAATGAAGAGTCCTACAATAAAACTCTTGAAACAGGTCTTATGACTTATTGGACAAGATCAAGACAGAAGCTTTGGACTAAAGGTGAGGAATCAGGACATTTCTCATTCGTCAGAAGTCTCAGCATTGACTGTGATAAGGATACGATGCTTGCAAAGGTTTATCAGGTTGGTCCTGCCTGCCATACAGGCAATCAGTCATGCTTCTATACTTCACTTGCCAAGAGACAGGGAAGAGAAGTTCCTGATAGTTCGAAAGTTCTTGAGGATGTTTATGCGACAATCCTTGACAGGAAAAAGAACCCTAGAGAGGGAAGCTACACGAATTATCTCTTTGATAAAGGTATAGATAAGATACTTAAGAAAGTCGGAGAAGAGTGCACGGAGATTGTTATCGCTGCGAAGAATCCTGATCCGGAAGAGATTAAGTATGAGATAGCTGACTTCCTGTATCATGCCATGGTACTTATGGTTGAGAAGGGTGTCACATGGGATGAGATCAAAGATGAACTTGCCCGTCGTGAATAAGAGTAAAAATATAATGTTTAGGAGTTATAGATTATGAGACAGTTTACTTCAAAAGAACTTAGAAAGACCTGGAAGGATTTTTATATTGAGAGAGGACATGTTGATGTAGGTGCAGTTTCACTCGTATCTGATGGTTCAACTGGTGTTCTGTTCAATGTGGCCGGAATGCAGCCGCTTATGCCATATCTTCTTGGAGAGAAGCATCCTATGGGAACTAGACTCTGCAATGTTCAGGGCTGTGTTCGTACAAATGATATCGACTCTGTAGGTGATAAGAGCCACGTTACATTCTTTGAGATGATGGGTAGCTGGAGCCTTGGAGATTATTTTAAAGAAGACAGATGTAAGTGGAGCTTTGAACTTCTTACAGAAGTATTTGGATTTGATGCAGATCATCTTGCTTCAACAGTATTTGCTGGTGATGAAAATGCCCCTCGTGATGAGGAAGGTGCTCAGTATCGTATAGCATCCGGATTCAAGAAGGAGAATATATATTATCTTCCTGCTGAGGATAACTGGTGGGGACTTGAATATGGTCCATGCGGTCCTGATAGTGAGATGTTCTATATTGCAGATGTTCCGGATTGTGGTCCTAACTGCGGCCCTGGATGTGATTGCGGTAAATATACAGAGCTTGGAAATGACGTTTTCATGCAGTATGAGAAGCATCAGGATGGTCATCTTACACCTCTTAAGCAGAAGAATGTTGATACAGGTTGGGGACTTGAAAGAATCCTTGCATTCCTTAATGGAACTAAGGACGTATACAGAACTGACCTCTTTACTGAAGCTATTGCATTTATCGAGAAAGCTTCTGGTTTTAAGTATGATGAAGATGAGAAACTCACAAAGTCTATGAGAATTCTTGCAGATCATATGCGTACATCAGTTATGCTTATAGGTGATGCAGCTAAGCTTCTCCCTTCAAATGTTGGTGCAGGTTATGTTCTTCGTCGTCTTATCAGACGTGCTGTAAGACATGGACGTACACTTGGTATGACTAAAGAGAATCTTCTTGAAGTAGCTAAGATTTATATAGATAGAGTATATGACGATAGTTATCCGCTCCTAGGTAAGAATCGTGAATTCATTCTTTCAGAGCTTGATAAGGAGATCGTCAGATTTGAAAGTACTCTTGAAAACGGTATGAAGGAGTTCAAGAAGATACTTGATGAGAAGAATAAAGCTGGTTCTAAAGCTATCGATGGTGAGTCAGCATTCTATCTCTATGATACATTTGGATTCCCTATCGAACTTACAGTTGAGATGGCTGAAGAAGAATGTCTTTCTGTAGATGAGGCTGGATTCAATAAGGCTATGGAAGATGCTAAGCAGAGAGCCAGAGAGAATCAGAACTTCTCACAGAAGCTCACAGCTGATGCAAATATATTCGAAGGCCTGGATGACAGTATCACAACTGAATTTACAGGATATGAAAAACTTTCAGATGAAAGTAAGATAGCTGCTCTGGCAGATGAAAATGCCATGACAGATTCTCTTTCTGCAGGAGCTCAGGGTACTATCATTACGCTTAACACACCTTTCTATGCAACAATGGGTGGTCAGTGTGGTGATACAGGTGTAATCAAGACTGCTACAGGTGAGTTTAAGGTAGAAGATACTTCCAAGATCAAAGGTGGCGTTATCGCTCATACAGGTGTTGTTGTATCAGGAACTATCAAGAACGGAGATACAGCTACACTTTCTGTTGATGCAGATAAGCGTTCACTTATCTGCAAGAACCACAGTGCTACACACCTTCTTCAGAAGGCACTTAAGACAGTGCTTGGTGATCATGTAGAGCAGGCTGGTTCATTTGTCTCAGAAGGAAGACTCAGATTCGACTTCTCACATAATCAGGCTATGACTCCTGAAGAGATTAAGGAAGTTGAAGCTATTGTTAATAAAGAGATCAGAGAAGACCTTACAGTTAAGACTGAGGTTATGTCTCTTGAAGATGCAAAGAAGACCGGAGCTATGGCTCTCTTCGGAGAAAAGTACGGTGAGTCAGTCCGTGTTGTAAATATGGGCGATTGGTCAATAGAACTTTGCGGTGGTACACATGTACCTCATACAGGAGTGATTGGAACATTCAAGATTGTTTCAGAGCAGGGTATTGCTGCAGGTGTAAGACGTATTGAGGCTCTAACATCAGTAGGTGCGGCTGAGTATTTTGCAGATGTTGAGGATAAACTCATTCAGGCTGCTAAACTCGCTAAGACTGAGCCTGCTAAGCTTGCTGATAAGATCACATCTATGCTCGAGGAGATCAAGGCTCTTCGGGCAGAGAATAGTAGTCTCAAGGATAAGATTGCTAAGGCTGCAGCAGGAAGCGCTGAAGATTCTGTGGTTGAAGTAGGAGATATCAAGATTCTTCCTATGGCTGTTCAGGGTGTAGATCCAAATGCACTTAGAACTCTTGGAGATGATTATAAAGAGAAACTTGGAAATGCTGTTATAATCATGGCTTCTGATCTTGGTGATAAGGTAAGCCTTATCGTTATGGCATCTGATTCTGCTGTTAAGTCAGGAATTCATGCTGGAAATATCATTAAGACAATTGCACCTATAGTTGGTGGCGGCGGTGGCGGTCGTCCTAACATGGCTCAGGCCGGTGGAAAGGATGCATCAAAGATTCAGGATGCTCTTACTGCAGGTGTTGAGGAAGCTAAAAAGCAGATTGGTTAAGTACTTTATCAGGGGATATTAAAAATCCCTTGACAAGTGCATTACTTGTGATATAATAATTTTCGCGTGTTTATGAATTGGATATAATTCTTTTTCATGAAATATTGCAACAGACTTATTAAATAATTACATGAATTTGTCTGAATTCCCAAGATGGAGGGAGGGTAGAAATAGATGTCAAGCGTAGTTGTAAAAGAGAATGAGACTCTCGACAGCGCTCTTCGCAGATTCAAGAGAAACTGTGCTAAGGCTGGTATCCAGCAGGAGATCCGTAAGAGAGAGCATTACGAGAAGCCTTCTGTAAGACGTAAGAAGAAGTCTGAAGCTGCCAGAAAGCGTAAGTATAAATAAGTTTATATAAGACATTAACGCCACGATTTATATCGTGGCGTATTCTTTATGTATAAATAAGGTGGATTTATGGGATTAACACAAAAAACAATCATAATCGATGAAAGAAACATTCAGGCTATATTTGGCCAGTTTGATATTAATATCAGAAAGATAGAGAAAGCATTTAATATAAGCTATGTCTATCGTGGGGACAGTCTGATCATAGAAGGTGAAAGCTCTAAAGTTGATAGTGCAGAAAGAGTTATTAACGACCTGCTTATCATTTCCAAGAATGGAAATAGTATAACGGATCAGAATGTGGATTATGCTATACGTCTTGCCCAGGAGGGTAACGGAGAAAAGGCAAGTGATCTTGAAACGGACGATGAACTGATATGTCATACTCTCGCTGGAAGACCTATCAGACCAAAGACATTTGGCCAGAAGAAATACGTTGAAGCTATAGATGACAATATGATCATATTCGGTACTGGACCAGCCGGAACAGGTAAGACTTATCTTGCTATGGCTAAAGCTATAACTGCATTTAAGAAGGGTGAGGTTGAGAGAATAATTCTTACTAGACCTGCTATAGAAGCGGGAGAGAAGCTTGGTTTTCTTCCGGGAGATCTTCAGAGTAAGATTGATCCGTATCTCAGACCTCTCTATGATGCTTTATATGAGATAATGGGTGCGGAGTCATTTCAGAAGAATATGGAGAAAGGACTTATAGAAGTTGCTCCACTTGCTTATATGAGAGGACGTACATTGGATAATGCATTTATCGTACTGGATGAAGCTCAGAATACAACTGAGTCTCAGATGAAGATGTTCCTGACTCGTATTGGATTCGGCTCGAAGGCTATCGTAACAGGTGATCAGTCTCAGAAGGATCTTAATGCCGGTACAAAATCCGGACTTGATATTGCGCTCAGAGTTGTTAAGGATATAGAGGGCATAGCTATATGTAATCTTACTTCTAAGGACGTTGTCCGTCATCCTCTCGTACAGAAAATCGTTGAAGCGTATGAGAAGTATGATAGCAGGAATAAGCCTAAAAATGATAATAGAAATAAAGACCATCGTCGCTCCTAAAATGACGAAAGGTTGAAAAAAACTAATAAATATAGTATAATACCAGATGTTGTTCAAAAATCACGTAGGTTTTTGCAGATATTTTAAAGGTGATATATGCACATTGAGATTGTAAATGAAACTGAACATGATTATCCTGAGGCTTATGACCCCATCGTTGAAGATGTCATAAATGCATCTCTCGACTATCTAAACTGCAGGTATGAATGTGAGGTTTGTGTTACCTTTACTGATAATGACGGTATTCATCAGATTAATCTATCTGAAAGAGGGATAGATAACCCCACTGATGTGTTGTCATTTCCTATGTTGGAATTTGAAAAACCAGGAGATCTATCCTATGCAGAACAGTATCCTCAGGATTTCTTCAATCCTGAAACCGGGGAGCTATTGCTCGGAGATATTGTAATCTCTCTTGACAAAGTTAAGTCACAGGCCGAGGAATACGGTCATAGTGATAAGCGTGAGCTTGCATTCCTTGTAGTTCACAGTATGCTTCATCTTTTTGGTTACGATCATATTGATGAAGAAGACAGATTGGTTATGGAGAAACTGCAGAAGGATATATTGGAAAAGAAAGGATACACGAGGAATTATGAATAAGAAACTATTTGTTGTAGCTACTGCGCTTGTTTTAAGTATGTCAAGCATTTCAGGTTGTGGAAAGAAAGATGCAGAGGATGTAGCTACAGAAGCAGCATCAGAGGAATTAACAGTTAATCTTTCCGAAGTATCACTTATTAACAGTGATGTAAATGATATCCTTATGACAAAAGACGGAATGGTTATGAGTGATCTTACTGGAGAATGGGTTACACCTGAGCAGAATAAGAAAAGACCTGTAGCTCTTATGGTAAATAACATCATTGATTCCATGCCTCAGTCAGGCGTTGGACAGGCTGATATTATATACGAGTTCCTTGAGGAAGGCGGTATCACAAGACTTATGCCTATTTACTCAAATCTTGAAGGACTTGAGAAGATGGGTTCATGCCGTAGTGCAAGATACTATTATGATCGTAAGGCTGTAGAGTTCGATGCTATATTCTGTCATTTCGGACAGAACTACCTTGCAGAGGCTGATTTCGAGTCTTATAACTTCCTTGATCATATCGATGGAAATAGTAAGGATAATGAGTTCTACTATAGAACAACTGATCGTGAAGCTCCTCACAATGCTTATACATCAGGTGAGGGTCTTGAAAATGCCATCAAAGCTAATGGTTTTGAAAGAAATCACAGAAGTTATTATAAGAAGGCATTTAACTTCAATATGACTGATAAGGCACCTGAGAATGGTGAGCCTGCAAAGAAGATTACTACAGCTTATAATGCTGATAGAAAGCCTTGGTTTGAATATGATGAGGCTTCTGGAAAGTATCTCAGATTCCAGTATGGTGATAAGCAGATTGATGATACAACGGGTGAGCAGCTTTCATTTAAGAACGTGATCATTCAGTTCTGTAAGCATTCTATTGTACCTGGTGAAGAAGCTGCAGATCTTCAGGATATCTGGCTTTGCGGTGAGGGCGAAGGATTATACGCTTCTGACGGAGTTATCATTCCTGTAACCTGGAAAAAGGCTGATGAGACAGATTGTACTCATTTCTTTACAAAGGATGGAAAGAAGCTTAAGATGAATCCAGGTAAGACTTGGGTTACTATATTTAAGGATTCTGAAAAACAGGGTATCATAGTAGAGTAATAGAATATTATGTACGACAAAATATATGACGTTTGTATAATTGGCGCCGGTGCATCTGGACTGGTTGCCGCCATTGAAAGCTCCCGAAGGGGGCTTTCTTCGGTTGTAGTGGATAAAAATAAAAAGCCTGGAATGAAACTATATGCTACAGGAAACGGACGTTGTAATCTGACTAACGATTCCTGGAATGATACGGATTATTATGGAAATGAATTTGTAGAGAAAGTTTATGACAGTGTCTATGAAAGAACAGGTAGGCGTCCACGCAAATTCGTGATAGATTATTTTGAGAAGCTTGGTGTTAAAACGACAGTAAAAAAAGGATATGTCTATCCAGCAAGTCTTCAGGCTTCATCAGTCGTATGGTCGCTTCTGGATGCTGCTAAACTGAATAATACTGATTTTGTCAGCAGATTTACAGTAAAGAAGATTGGACTTTATGATGCTGATAACGAAATCACAGAGAAGGGCGCAAATTATAAATCAATATACAGGATAAGTGGCACGCTTTCATTTGATAATCAGGAACAGGATGCAGATGTATACGCTAGAAGTGTTATCATCGCTACTGGCGGTCTGTCTCAGAAAAAACTTGGTGCCATTGATAGGGATACACTTGTCAGCCTTCTACATGGCGCAGGAATCCCTTTTAATGAATTTGTTGATTCCTTATGCCCTGTAATAGTAGAAGAGGATGTGAGCGCTCTTACGGGTGTCAGAACGAGAGTCAACATGTCAGTTAATGGAATCAATGAATCCGGAGAGCTTCAGATAACTGATAAAGGCATAAGCGGTATTGTGACATTTAATATGTCATATTACATGAATACGGGGATGCCAGTCTATATAAATGCACTTCCACAGACCACTTCTGAAGAATTCGTTGAACATTTCAATATGATAAAAGCACTGTATCCAGAGAAATCGCTTGTAGCGTTCTTAAACGGATATCTGAATGACAAGCTATGCATTTACTTTATAAATAAGTTTTATGGTACGAGTCAGGCGGAGAAGGCATTTAAGCTTAAGGATATTACAGAAACAGGAATACTTGGTATATTTGAAGAGATTACAAACTGGAGACTTACGGTTAAGAGCAGGTGTGGATTCGATACTTCTCAGGCTTCAGCGGGTGGGATAATTACGGATGTTATAGATCCTGAGACGATGCAGCTGAGTTCTGATTTCTCAATTGGAGATAAC
Source organism: Eubacterium sp. (assembly GCA_017539165.1). Lineage (GTDB taxonomy): Bacteria > Bacillota > Clostridia > Lachnospirales > Lachnospiraceae > Eubacterium_Q. The sequence continues at coordinate 17,671 of JAFYHN010000038.1, read as the reverse complement.
ATGTACGCAGCAGGAGAAGTGACTGATGTAATCGGTCGTTGTGGAGGATATAACCTTACATATGCTTTTATATCCGGATATCTGGCAGGCAATTCAGTCCCGCGATAATATACAATCTGAAAAATGGTGAAAAAATGATTCTACTCAGAGATTTAAAACTTAATCCTGGTTATACGAAGGAACAGCTAGAAGTTAAAGTTAAAAAGAAGCTTTACAACTACGCTATTAAATCTATTTCGATTCAGAAGGAATCTTTAGATAGCAGAAAGCATGATGATATACATTATGTTGTAAATGTACTTGTTGAATCTGATTTTGAAGATGAAATCATAAAAAAAGCCAATAAAGTACACAATAAAAATGTTATGTTAACTAATGTTAAGAAATATGAGTTTCCTCATATCATTAACACTGAACTTAGAGAGTTTATAGATATTGCTCAGGAGTTTAGACCTGTTATTGTAGGATCAGGTCCTGCTGGTTATCATGCTGCGGTTAAACTTGCACTTGCTGGTTTTAAACCGATAGTTCTTGAACGTGGTAAAGTGGTAGAAGAGCGTACGAAAGATGTTGAAAGTTTCTGGTCAAATACTGATGATAATGTATCTGTAAATTCCGAAAGTAACGTTTGTTTTGGTGAAGGCGGAGCTGGAACATTTTCAGACGGTAAGCTTAATACAGGCAATAAAGATAAGGGTGGATATTTTAAAGAAGTTTTAGAGACTTTTGTAAAGTACGGAGCATCACCCGAGATTCTTTATAAATCTAAGCCTCATATAGGCACGGATGTTTTAAGAAGTATCCTTGTAAATATGAGAAAAGACATTGAGAAATACGGTGGTGAAGTACGATTTGGACATAAAGTAAAAAATATAGTCCATGAGACGGTTATTAATACGTTTGGTTATGAATCTGAACTGCCGATATATGAACTTATAATCGAAGGGCCGGATGAAGAATATACAATAAAGACGCATTCAGTAATTCTTGCTATAGGTCATAGTTCAAGAGATACTTATGAGATGCTTAACAATGTAGGATTCTCAATGGAACCTAAAGCTTTTGCTGTTGGAGTTCGTGTTGAACATCCTGTAGAAGTGATCAATAAGGCGATGTACGGTGAAGATTACAGATTAAAGTATGGTGATTCACTACCAACAGCTGATTACAAGTTGACTTATCATACGACGAATGACAGAGCTGTTTTTTCATTTTGTATGTGCCCCGGTGGTTATGTAGTTAATTCTTCATCAGAAGATGGTGGAACTGTAATAAATGGAATGAGTTACAGTGGAAGAGATGGAAGAAATTCAAATTCTGCTATAGTTGTTGGTGTTGACCCGGAAGATTTTGGTTCAGATGACCTTTTTGCAGGAATGAAGTTCCAGAAGAAACTTGAACAGGCGGCTTTTCGTGAAGGATCTGGAAAGATTCCGGTTGAATCTCTTGGAGAGCTTAACGGAAATGATGAGCCTTCAGAAACAGTTGTTCCTGATATGAAGGGATCCTATGTAAAAGGAAATCTAAGGAATGTATTTCCTGATTATATAATTGATTCAATAATTGAAGCTATGCCCGCATTTGGCAAGAGGATTAAAGGTTTTGATGATCCTTCTACTATAATGTCTGCTGTCGAGTCGAGAACTAGTTCACCGCTTCGTATCATTCGTGGAAATGATATGATGACGGATAACTTTCCAGGCATTATTCCTGCTGGAGAAGGAGCCGGATATGCCGGTGGAATAACTTCTGCGGCGGCCGATGGAATCAAATCAGCTGAGGCTCTCAGCGATTATCTGATTGAAGATCTGATAGAATGCTACAAGAATTTTGAAACCTCTAAATATATGTAGACTTGACAAGATGAGTTCAAAAGTGTATTTTTAGTTAGCTGTGATTAGTTCACTACATAAGGTGGTAAAGATAGAAATGGATATGAATATTAACATTAGAGAAACTTTGAGATTTAAGAAAAGAATCGTCATTAAGGTCGGTTCATCATCACTTGTTCATCAGGAAACCGGAGAACTTGATCTGGTCAAAGTTGAGCGAATGATCAGAATTATAAGTGATATCAAGAACATGGGGAAGGATGTTGTACTTGTTTCATCAGGTGCTATATCAGTTGGAAGAAAGGTTCTTGGACTTGCTAAGAAACCTGAAGTTCTTTCTATGATACAGGCTTGTGCAGCTCTTGGTCAGGGAGAACTAATGATGCTTTATCAGAAGCTTTTCATGGAGTACAATCATAAGGCTGCTCAGGTTCTTCTGACATTTGACGTTATAACAAATGATGAAAGACGTAAGAATGCGCAGAATACATTAAAACAGCTTCTTGATCTCGATGTTATTCCTATTGTTAATGAGAACGATACAGTTGCTACAGAAGAGATTGAGTTTGGTGATAACGATACACTGTCAGCTATTGTTTCCACTCTTATAGGAGCAGATATGCTTATCCTTCTGACAGATATAGATGGATTCTACACAGATGATCCAAGAAAGAATCCTAGAGCTAAGAGACTTTCAGTAATAGATAAGATAGATGATTCTCTGAAAGATATGGCCAAGGGTACTGTTTCAAGTTATGGAACAGGTGGAATGTACACTAAGATTGCTGCAGCACAGATTGCATGTCATGCAGGCGCAGATGTAGCCATACTTGATTCCTCTAATATGGACATCATTCATAGACTTATGGATGGTGAAGATGTTGGAAGCATCTTTACACGAGATTCATCAAATACAGACTTTGATCTGCTAGATTTTATAAAGAATAAGAAATATCTGGAAAGATAACTTAATCTTCACGAAGCTTTACTTTGTTTCGTGCATTTCGTTTTCTTTCCTGCTCGATATCAGCATAGTGTTTACGGGTTGTATTTACATCTTTGTGTCCTAATACGTCTGCAACGAGATAGATATCACCCGTTTCCTGATATAAAGCTGTACCATAAGTACTCCGCAGTTTATGCGGAGTTATTTTTTTGAGCGGAGTAGAAGCCGCTGCGTATTTTTTTACCATATTCTCTACAGTTCTTACAGAAATGCGTTTTCTGTGAGAGGAGAGGAAGAGTGCATTTTCATGCCCTTCAACAGCTACTATAGATTTTCTCTCTTTCAGGTAATTCTGAATATATTCTGTAGCTTCATCAGAGAAGTATACAAATGCTTCATTACCACCTTTTCGAGTTACTTTAACTCTTGAATTATCAAAATCAACATCATCGATATTCAGTCCAACTGTCTCGGAAACTCTGAGTCCTGTACTGAGCATGAGAGTAAGCAGTGCTAGATCACGAACTTTGTCTCGCTGCTGGAATTTCTGCTGACGTTTTGTCAGATTATTTCCATATTCTACTGTATCGAGAAAATCGGCAGTTTCATTTGCCTCCATACGAACTATGGCTTTCTCTTTGATTTTAGGAGTTTTGACTTTCTCGGTAACATTTTGCGAGATCATATCATTTATATAAAGATAAGAAAAGAACTTGCGTATACCGACGAGTTTTCTCTTCTTAGATGCGTTGTCGTTGGTATATTCACGTCCGTCACGAACATAATAAGACAGATAATCCATGTATTCCTCGATATCTCTGGCAGTTAACTTGTTCAGATCATCACAGGAAATCTCATGAAGCTGCTTATTCTTTAGAAAGGGATTTTCAGCCTGTAGGAATTCGATAAAATACTTGATATCGTGAGCATATCCAATTCGCGTACGTGGCTGAGTGGTTGTTTCAATAGAACGCATGAAATCTTTAACGTACGGAGGAAGCTCCGAAAGTATCGAACGAAGTTCGAGAATGTATTTTTTTGAAAGCTGTTTTGAATATGATTCAGACATTTGAATATAACCTCAAAATAGTATTTTTGATTTACATAACATATAGATTAATATAGCATTTTGCTATGGATGCGTCAACTCAGTGTTGAAATGGATATATTATTGATATATAATGGAAACATCTAAGAAACATGGAAACCATCTAAGGAAGGAGGAACTATATGTATACGGTAGAAGAGATGAAAAGGTTTATTGATGAGTATGGTCTGACTTATGCGGATATATCTGCGAAGTCTGGAATACCGATAAGTACGGTGCAGAAGATATTTGGTGGAATAGTTAAAAAACCTAGATTTGCTACGTTGGAGAGCTTATCGAAGGTATTTGCATATTATGACTGTCAGTCGTTAAAAGCTAAAGCCAGGCCGGAGTTATATGCAGTGAATATTCAAGCTGATGAAAATGCCGATGTTGTAGCTGAAAAGCATCAATATGAAGCTGTTTACAGTAAAGGTAGTTCAGCGATTGACACCGGAGCTGCCGGTATGTTTTCGGGTGAAATCTATACTCAGTCAGGGTATACATATAATGATTATAATCAGTTGCAGCTTCCTGATGGAGTTCGTGTTGAAGTGCTCGATGGAAAGCTTATCCGTATGTGCACGCCGAATGCGATTCATCAGATCATAACTGGTGAGGTATTTAGAATATGTAGAAACTTTATCAATGCTAATAAGGGCAAATGTATTCCGTTTATTTCACCTATAGATGTCAGATTGGAATATAAAGAAGACGGAAGCGATAAAACTGTATTTGAACCTGACGTATTAATCGTGTGTGATAAGGACAAAATCAAGGGGTTAAAAACAATAAACGGAGCTCCTGATTTTGTTGTTGAAGTTTTGTCTAATTCGAATAGAAAATACGAAATGTACGATAAGTTACATAAATATAGAATCTGTGGAGTTCGTGAATATTGGGTTGTAGATTATGATCATAACAAGATAATCAAGCATTATTTTGAAAATGATGGAGAAATAATGATTTATTCCATGGAAGATATAGTTCCTGTAGATATATACGGAGGTAAACTTGAGATAGATTTTAAAGAGATTAAAGAATATATTGAGGGGATTTTGGAAGATATTTAGAAAGCGGGTGTTCTGATGGATAAAGACATTACTTATAAAGATATTGCAAAAATTATAAAAGGCGAGATTGATTTACCTGATGAATTTCATGAAGAAGCTGCTCAATATAATTATAATTTAATAAATCCAAATGATTTATTAAATAAAAATATAGATGATTATATAAAATTACCAGAAGGTACAAGAATTGAATTAATTGATGGTAGATTCTATAATATGGCAGCTCCAACATTACTTCATCAGGAAATAACTGGTTATGTTTTTAATTCCTTTTTTAATCATATTATGTCAAATAAAGGCCCATGTAAAACGTTTATTTCACCTGTAGATGTTCAGTTGGATAAAGATGATAAAACAGTTGTACAGCCAGATGTAATAATTGTATGTAATAAGGATAAACTGAAAAATAATAAGCTAGTATATGGTGCACCGGATCTCGTTGTAGAAGTTTTATCACCGAGTAATTTTATGATGGATTTAATCGTAAAAAAGAGAAAATATAAAGCTGCAGGTGTACAAGAATATTGGGTAATTGTACCTGAAGATAGGAAAACTATAGTACATAAATTTATCGATAATACAGATGAAGAAATTCTATATAACTTTAATGAGGAAGTTCCTGTAGGTATATGGAATGATGAATGCAAAGTTTTATTGGGAGATTTGGAGTTGGATTATGAGTAAAGAATAAAATTATAATGATTTTGCGAAAAATAAGCCTTGCTAATCGCTGAACCTGTCAACTAAAGTTGCCAGACAGAATAAATATAGCATTGCTAATCGCCAATCCACCCAACAAGTTGTGTGTCGGCAAACAAGTTTGCCTTTTGATTGGCGATAACGGGCTGACGCCCTTGTTAAAATAAAGAAGAAGCGGTTATTTAGTACGCAAGCGTCCACAAACCACTTCTTCTTTATTGTTACAATGCTATATTTTCGCTAAACTATGGTTTCACGAATAAATATATGTATTTATGTAGTGCTATTCTCCCTTTGAAATTGGCATAATATCAAGGTTATTTACATAATTATATAGTTACAAAAAAATCATAGATCCAATTTTTTATTCAGTGCATTTAAAACTCTTTTTTTGTCTGCACTCCATAATGGAGCTACAAGTGTTTTCTTGGCGCCATCGCCTGTCATTCTGTGTATGACGATGTCATCTGGCAATACTTGTATACAGTCATATATCAGATCAACGTATTCATCCATGGTTAAACATTCGAATAACCCGTTCAGATAATCTTTTTCAAGGTCTGTTCCTTTTATAACGTGTAAAAGTTGAAGTTTAATTCCCTGGACTCCGCTTTGTCCGACATATTTGACAGTTTCAAGCATTTTTTCTCTGGATTCGCCTGGTAGTCCTAGGATTACATGGGTTATAACTTCGATGTTTCTTTTGCGTAGTTCTTTTACGGCGTTATCGTATATTTCGAGCTTATACCCTCTTCTGATGTACTTGGCAGTGTCTTCATGTATTGTCTGAAGGCCAAGTTCAATCCAGATGGTTTTTATTTTATTTAATTCTTCAAGTAGATCGAGGATTTCTTCTGGAAGGCAATCAGGTCTCGTGCCGATAGATAGGGCTACGATGTCAGGATGTTCTATAGCTTCGGTATATAAAGATCTGAGACGGTCTACAGGAGCATATGTATTTGTAAATGCCTGAAAGTAAGCAATATACTTATTCTTGCTAACATCTACATTTGAAGGCATTTTTGATGATACTCTGTTTTTCCCGAGTTCTATCTGATCTTTAACACTAAGTAAGTCGTGTTCTGTAAAATCTCCAGAACCGTATCCTGAACAAAATATACAGCCTTTAGTTCCAAGCGTTCCGTCTCTATTTGGGCATGTAAAGCCGCCATTTATCGCTATTTTATAGATTTTCTGACCAAATCTTTTGCGTAGATATTGGTTTAAAGTAAGGTTTTTCATATGATCATAGTTTATAAATCATTAGATGATTTTATTGTTTGTTGCTATTAATAACGTGTACATCTAGTTGATTATAAGGTATCTCAATACCTTCTTTTCTGAATGCATGTATTATCTCTTCGTTTATATTTCGCTTAATTCTAAGATATTCTGATACAGGAACCATTACAAATGCACCTAGTTTTATTCCATTTTCACAGAGCTCGTCAACAAATACTGAAATGTTATCTTTAGCAACATTTTGTTGGTTGGATACTATTTCCAGTATAGTCTTCTTAACGAGATCTATATCCGATTTATACGAAATGTTTATATTAACAACAAGTGCTTTATAATCGCTTCCTTTTCTATTAACTACGGAATTATTTGTAAGTTGAGAATTAGGGATTTTTACTGTTTCACCAAGAATTGTTCTTACAGTAGTATAATAGATCTCAATCTCTTCTACTACCCCTTCTACTTCTGTTGTAGGGATAAGAATATAGTCGCCTTTTCTGAAAGGTCTGAGAATAAGAAGCAGAACTCCACCGGCAAAGTTTGAAAGCGCACCTTGCATCGCAAGTGATATACCAACACCAGCCGAAGCAACAAGGGCTGCTATAGAAGTTACTTCTACTATCTTGAGCTGCGTGATTATTGAGATGATGATAAATGTCAGAATGCCGTACTTTATTATATTCAGAATAAAATGGCTTGCTATCTGATCAACGTTTCTCTTATCAAGTCTTGCCTGAACTACAGAAACGATCTTCTTCATTATCTTACTGGAAATAATATATAGAAAGATTGCAATTACAATCTTGATCATATAGTCACAAAGCGACATTCCTTTTTCATTGATCCAATTCGCTATATTATCACTTTCCAGTAACGAAAATATCATTGATAAAGCTGACATTTATTATCCCCCTCTCAAATTGTTAACATAATATATTTATGGTAACTAACATTATTTTTAGAGATTTTCTTCATCTGCATCTTCGGATCTTATGACGATTTTTCCGTCTTCGATATCTATTCGTACACGATTACTGTTAATTCCGGCTGCTTCCTGCATTTCCGGAGACAGTCTTACACGTCCTGCCTTATCTAGGATCATGAACTCTTCATGAGTTAATCCATTTTCTTGGGCTTGTTCTTCTGAAGCTGATATATCAGAAAGGCTTCCATTCTCTTCTTTTATTGCCTGATACTTATCTTTAAGTACTCTTTCGGAACTAATCTTGCCATCTGATATCATAACAACTCTGTCAACTTTATCAGAAAGGCTCATGTCGTGAGTAACTATTATTATCGTAATTCCTGTTTCTTTATTCAGTTTTCTGAAGAGATCCTGCAGATTATCAGAAGTCTTTTTATCAACTGCACCGGTTGGCTCATCCATCAGAAGGAGTTCTGGTTTATTAACTATAGCTGTCGCAATAGCAACACGCTGCTGCTCACCTCCTGACATTGAAGTAGGATAGCTGTTATACTTTTCACTAAGTCCTACTTTATCAAGGGCTTCTTTAGCCATCTGCTCTCGTTCTTTTTTAGAGAGCTTTGTGAACATCAGAGGCATTTCAACGTTTTGTACTGCTGTAAGATATTGTAACAGATTATCAGTGTTATGCTGCCATACGTAACCTATTTTGTTACTGCGAATCTCACACAGTTCCTTTTCAGAAATCTCACTGATCATATCACCATCAAACATGATATATCCGGCTGTTGGTTTTTCGAGTCCTCCGAGAATATTCAGAAGAGTTGATTTTCCGCTTCCGGATTTTCCGATTATAGCAATAAGTTCACCTTTATTTACATCAAAATCAAGACCCTGAAGAGCCATTACTTCTATATCTTTGGTCTTATATATCTTTACCAGATTGTCACAGTGAATTAAAGGTTCTTTCTTATCTGTTATTTTTTCAATTGTAGTATCTGTGATCATTTCTTCTTTTTCAGGAGACATATGCTACCCTCTTCTATCTATTTTATTCATCGTTCTTGAGATTTCCATTTTCGAGCGAGTATACTACATCGGCCATATCGAGAAGACCTCTATCGTGTGTACTCATAACAATTGTAAGCCCGTATTCATCTACGAGATTTCTGAAGAGTTTTACAACATTGATACCAGCTGCAGTATCCAGAGCTCCTGTAGGCTCGTCCGCAAAGATAACAGACGGCTTATGGACAAATGCCCTTGCAATAGCAACACGCTGCTGCTCTCCTCCTGACATTTCTGAAGGAATATGATTCATACGTTCTTCAAGCCCAACACTTCTTAGTGCTTCTCGAATCCTATTATCTTTTTCTTTCAGATAATCTATTTCTTCATCATTATCTGACTTCTTTTTTTTCTTAGATTTTGGTAATCCTTCAGAAACTCTGAGACCAAAATCAATATTTTCATAAGCTGTCATGATAGGTATCAATGCGACTGACTGAAATACGAATCCCATCCTTGTACGTCTCAGGTATTCTTTTTTCTCGTCATTTATCTCACTATACCTCATATCATCAAAAATGATATCACCGGATGTAGGTGTTTCTAGACTGCTAAGTATATTGATAAGCGTAGTCTTTCCTGAACCGGAACGTCCCTGAAGCATAACAAGGCTCTTCTCCGGAATATGTATACTGAGGTTATTAAGTACCACAAGTTCACCGCTTCCGGCAGGATATATTTTTGTAAGATTTTCGGTACTGATTATATTCATACGCTGTTAATCCTCTCCAAGTTTAAGAGCCTGTGTAATATTCATCTTTCTAATGATGCTTCTAAGTACAATCATACAGATAAGAACTGTAAGTATCATGATCACACCGAGTCTTATCATATCAATCGAATCTATAATCGTTCTAAGAGGCATACTGTGTTTCTGAGGAAGATATACAACTGCAAATACCTTACTGAACAGTTTAGTAGCTATGGCACCGGAAATAACACCTGCAACTATAGAAATAAGCGACAAAAAGATCTGTTCAATAACAAGCATATGTTCAACTTCACTCATAGTAATACCCATAGCTCGGTAAATACCAAACATAAGTGTTCTGTCTCTGATCGATGAAATCCAGTGTATCATGAATCCCATAATACATAGGAATAAAGCTATTATAAACATCGCTGTAAAGAGTCCATTTGTTATCTGAATTAAAGCTGAAGATTTCATTTCTTTTACATCTTGCTGATAACTATGTACAGTTTTTAAAGATCTTGTTGTATTAGCGAACTTTTCATCAAGGTATTCTCTGATTTCATCTTCATTATGGTCAGTATTGATCCATATTTCGTAAGGACGAACATTAAATGTACTTAAAACATTTGAAAAGTTTGTGACTATAAGATGATTTTCTTTCTCAACAATCTTGCCGTTCTCATTATATGAATATACATATCTTTCATATCCTGGCCATGCATCTACTATACCAGTTACTTTAACGCTCTGGTTCTCAAGTTTATTACTATCAATAGGTGAACGTCTGGCATATGTTATAGTATCTCCTACTTTGACGCCAGTAGATTTGGCTAGAGAAGATGATATGATAGCTCCATTCGTAATTTGTGACATATCATTCAGATAAGAAAACCAATGTTTTTCATTAACATTTTCAGACATCTTGGCTGTCTTACCAAATTCATTTGATATTATACCTAACAATGTTACGGCTTCGTTATCCTTTTTATTACTTATAAGTAAAGCATTGGTATCACGAACAACTTTTGTAACAGAATTAGCCTTGCCTTCATTTACAAGGTATTCATAGTCTTTTATGTCAGGTTCATTATATTTCCATTTTTGATTACCAGGCTGTCCAACAACTGTAATATTCCAATTTTCATTTATTACGATATCAGAACCTAAGTTTTGGGCAATACGTAATTCCTGGTTTGAATTGATTGTACGTGCCATATTTGCATTAAAAAGACTCATGGCAACGGTAATTACAAGGAATATTGATAGTGTTCCAGTCTTCTGTCTTGATCTTAGTATCTGAAGTACACCTGCATATGCAGCTGGTTTAAGTCTGTTTTTCAGTATCTTATATAAGATAACCAGAAGATAATTTGAAAGTCTTAGGATTATAAGACCGCATGAGATCAAGAATAATGTTGAATTAAGGAATATGACTGGATCAATTCCTTTACCATCAAGTACATTTAATGAAATGTCATTAAGCTGTTTATTATAGTTGATAAGCAGGTAAACTGATAATCCTAGGAATATAACATCAAGGAAGTATTTCTCCCATAAAGGTATATTTCCATTACTTTTACGTTTTCTTTTATGCACTACATCACGATTTCCTGTACTAATGATAACTGGAATGACAGTGATGATAACTACAAGTACAAGTGCTATTAATCCGGCTGGTAACATCTCAAGTGTAAATGTATAGCTGTTAGTTTTGAGGGCATCTTTGCCTATATGAAATCCGAGGAAGTCATCTACACCAGCAGTTGTCTTACCTACAAAGTAGCCAAGGAATATGCCTGGAATATATGATAAAACAGCCAGTAGTGATGACTGGATAACATATAAAAGGATTATCCTGCTTCTCCTGATTCCTCGTCTGGTAAGCTGTGATATCTCATCTCTTTCCGAATCTACTATTCTGAATGAGATCATTCCAATAAAAAGTAGTACAAGAATTAGAAGCGGCAATGATATAACATAAAGAATAGCCTTAAGTGATGTACTGTCGTGGTCATAAGCAGCAATGGCCGCTGAGATATTCTCAGTAAGATTATTATCTTTTGAATGAAAAAACTTTAAAGCATCTTTGAAATAGCTTATATCCTCTACTTTGATATATCTATAATCAAAAGTCGTATTTGTTGTGCAGAAGACACTTTCAATCTCACACCTATTCAGAATGTCGTTAAATGAATCTTTGCTTATATATACGCATCCGCCTGTATTTAAAAGCGGTGATTGCCAATAGTAGTCATTAGGCTTCTCTGTGATTATTCCGGTAATTACAAATTTTAAAACCGGATTATCTTTTTTGCTTTCATCCCTGTCAAATAATTTATCCAGAGTCATGACTTCGCCGACAACAATATTATTCTTATCAGCTACAGACTGACTTACAAGACATGGATATGCGTCTTCCGGGACTACAAGTCCACCGGACAGATATTTTGATATATCTGAATCAAATGATCCACCTTCTGTATAATCAAAATGCCCTTCCATAAGAGGATCAAGATAATAAATGTCGAAATACATGTCTTTGTCTGTTAAAGGCATTTTGATGTTACGCCCTTTCAGCATTAACAATCTCTGATAAGATATAACTGGTAATTCCAGATAATCTTCCCAGGATTTCTCATAAGAATCCATAGATTCAGTAGCTAGTTTAACCATATCTGTGTTTGGTTTATATTCGATCTCTTCCAAACGTGATAAAGTAGCCGGATACTTGCTGTTATTCTTCTCATAGCTTGTGATAAAGCTACTCTGGATAAGCTTATTTAGTGATCCATTACGGAACATCATGATAAGTGATGTAACTGCAATGATAGTTACGATACCTATCACTAGGCAAAAATATAGCTTATATTTATTTTTAATTTTCGTAAAAATAAATCTGATCATAATTATGTCCTGTCTATATTAAATGTTTATATTTGAAACATTACTCAACAACAATAATGTCTCCTTCTTTAAGTCCGGATAATATAAGAGCTGTACCATTTGCTGATGCATAGACTTCAAATACATTAACATATTGTTTTATCAGTGTATTTCCGGATATTTTCCAAACATAATGCTTCTTTTCATTAGTAAGCTGCTCTATTTCTTCTTTTACACATTTGTAAGGAATGGTTATTACATCATTCATAGTTGTTCCATTATATGAGGCAACGGCATTTGTGATGCTGGCTGTATCACCTTCATCCAGCTTCACAAAGAATGAAGTCTGTGTCATTCCGTTATGTGGAGCAGAAGTTGTAACGTATTGTTTTCCATCTCTGGTAAAAAGATAATGCTTATCTGCATTACCGTTAATACCAATGCATGTACCAGTAAATGTAGCTCCATCTTCGATCTTAAACTGCACTTTTTGACCTATATTTGCAGGTTCTATAAATTTGTCATCGGTTGATTCATTCATTACAACCCTAAGTATGTCACTGCTTTTATGACCGACAGCAGTAATAAATGTGCCTTTATATACTAGCGAGTCTTTCCTGATTGGAAATGACCCTGCATAACCATCTTCATCTACATATATAGTAATAAGTCCGTTATCTCCGATTTCATCACATTTTTTGTTGTAAATGTCTGATAATTGCGAGTATTGGTCTGCGTATGATGTTTCTTCATACTGTCTTTGTATATCAAGAGCATTTAGATCACATTGTACACGTTCTGAATGGTACAGATACTCTTCCATTGCCATCGCATCGGTTTCTGTAGCTATAGGAGCGGGACAATTCTGGGCTGCTGATAATTCTTCCTGAAGTGCGTTTTGCTGGGCGTTTAGTTCATCTATTCTCTGAGAATGTCCATTGGATAGGTTTGAAAGATTTACTCTTGCCTCCTCAAGTTCCGCAGAACCTGTAATAGATTTAATTGTATAAAGTACATCTCCGTTCTTCAACTCTTGACCCAGATCATGAACAGGCGCATTATATTCACCATTATAATTGGATGTATATATATCGTAATGCGTCATTGTTTTTTCGATATTTTTAGTATCAAATGTGAGATTATACGTACCACGTTCTACTGTATGTTTTTCATACTTTACAGGAAGTGGTGATGTACTTTCATAAAAGACTTCTTCTCCTTCTTCGAGACCTGATGTTACTTCTGTATAATTTTCATCCCTTAGTCCTATGGTAATATTCTTTTTAACAAGTTCATCTGTTGCGGAATTCTTCACATAAACATATACTTCGTCATTGTCATAGTTTATAGAGTCATTTGCTACGGCGAGAGTTACTTTGATATCATCTTTAACATAATATATAGCAACGGTATCGCCCAGCTTCATCCCCGGAACTGCTTTATACCTTATTGGCGGAAAAAGTAAATTTGTTTCGGCAAAGGAAACTTCTGAAGGTGTGTATGCCATCTCTTCGAGATTTACCATCTTGCCCCCTACATAAGTATAAGTGGATTTAAAGTCTTTGAATTTGAAATCATGGATATTTGTATTGGGTATTTCTACATGAACATTTTCAGAATCAGATATGACAGCAATATTCATGCCGTGTGGGACTATATTACTCTTAACCATATCTGCCATATACGTGATATATCCTGAATGTGGAGCGGTAAATGTAAGCTTATCTTTCTTATTTTGAGCCTCATTTCTGGCATTTATGGCATTGCTTATCTTAGTGTCAATAAGTTCGAGTTCAAATCTTCTGTTTTCAAGCTCAACATTTATATCTGTTGTGTATTTGTTAACACCATCCGGATCACCTGCATCTTCACAGGCTTGACGCCAAAGTGTAAGTTTATGAGCAACTTCGTATGAAAGATTTTCTTTCATGCTACGTTCTTCATATAGAGAATTAATAGTTTTAGTTAAGAAATCGATTTGTTCATCATATTCGGATGTATCACAATAAGCTATAACATCGCCTTCTTCGACGTAATCTCCAAGACTTATTTCATATTTTTTAATGCTAACATCAGTTATACTGAATACGGGATATGAATCAGGAACAACTTTTCCATATAACAATTTAATGCTACCAACCTGCATCTTTTCCGTTGGACGAAAAGATTGGTTAGCACCTACAGGTTCAAGAAGCTCAGGAACTTGGACAACATTTTGCTTCTGAAAAGAGCACCCTGTCATTCCAAAAGACAGGATCATAGAGCAAATCATGAACCCTGCTATCATATTCTTGTTGCTGTTAATTTTATTAATAATTCTGGAAAACATATTTATTACTCCATTTTAGGCTAAACAAATTCTGAATCTATGGAAGAGCTAATGTTTCTCCACCTTCCAGTCCTTTTGATATCAACAAAATATCTCCGAAATCACGTTTCACTTCTACCTTAAGACCAGTTCGTGTTCCATCCTCGTTTAATCTGATAGCATATGCGTCACCATCTTTATTAATTGTTATGGCTTTTTTATTTACGAATATTGCGTCTTTTATAACACCTGTCGTAATCCTAACGTTTAGTTTATTAGGATATGCATCAAGATCGTCTGTTACAATCAGATAAAATGTTTTCGAACCATTTTGTTTTTTATTTGCAGAATCAGCATCTGTAGTTGAAGCGGCATCTGTAGTTGAAGCGTTTTCTTCTGCTTCTTCATCTTCTTCAGAATCATTATCTTCATTGGAATCTTCCGTGTCTTTTTCTATATCTTCAGGAGATTCAATGACTTTGAGATTGTATTCATTCATTATAGATGTATTTGCTGTGTATGTTTTTCCTATTTCAAGAGGTATTTCCTGATCAGTTGTATATGTATAATATCCATCGCTGGACTCAACAATTATCAGAGGTTTATTTGTATTATTAATTCCCAATTGCCCATTAAGCAATGGCTCAGCAATTCCACTAACTACACCATCTGTTTCTGAAATGATATTAATCCTATTAAACTTCTCGTCAATATCATTCAAATAACACTCTGCAACATTTATTTCCTGCTGCAAAGCATATATTTCAGAAGAATGGTCCTCTGAGGGATTAATATCCATAACATTACGCAAATGTTGTAACTTTATATAATCTTCTGATATCTGTGCTTTTTTTTCGGATTTTTGGGAATCAAGTTTATCTGATTTAAAAGAAACGAGAACATCACCCTTACTAACAACATCTCCAATGTTGACATGAAGTTCATCAACTTCAATATCATATTCTTCCTTATATCTAGTATAAAGAGTTTCGGAAATGGAATAAGAATGCTGTTCATAACCTGCCAGTACGAGTGACAGATTATAAGTTGGCTCATAGTCTTCTCTCTGTACAACAGTCGTTTCAGGAGTACTGTGATTGTAAGTATTCTCCTTGCTGTTGACCAGAGAGTCTAGCTTAGATTGGCTGCATCCAGTAGTTATCAGCAGCATTATTGTGATAAGTAATATGAAGTTAGTACGTCTAAAATACTTCACTATTTCGGCCCCTCAATTACGTCTTAAATAAATATAAGTTAACAGTGATATTTTACAACATTAAATAAGTTCAGAAAGAACTCTCTGAATGAATCTCCATGTACGTTCTGTACTTTCAATAGATAGTCTCTCTTTCGGAGTATGAATATCCAGGATGTCAGGACCAAATGATACTGCATCCAGACCATCCAGCCTGTCTGAGAAGATTCCGCATTCTACACCAGCGTGAATAGCTTCTACAAGCATAGGCTTTCCAAACATTTCTTCATATATAGTTGTCATAGTTTCACGAAGCTGAGAATCCTTCTTATACTCCCAAGCAGGATAATCTCCAGCCACTTCGTAAGTTGCCCCAATAGACTTAGCAAGTAACTTAAGTTCTTCGATAAGCGCATCTTTCTCACTCTTCACACTGCTTCGAACGCTGTAAGAAATAGATATCTCATCAGCAGTTGTCTTTAGTATTCCAAGATTTAGAGAAGTCTGAACAAGCCCCTTTATATCTTCACTCATAGCTTTGACGCCGTAAGGCATAGAACCAAAGCACATGATGAACTGAAGATTTATAAGCTCATCTATAGGATATAGAGAGGTAACATCAGAATTGCATAGTCCACCTTCGTCTGTATAATCCTCTAGTATAAGTTTTATATCAGGGTCTGTATTTTTAAATATCTCTTTAAGTTCCTGTTCCATATCGGAAACAGCTTCTTTAAGGATATCTATCTTCTGTGAAACAAATACAGCCTCTGACTTAACTGTTATCGCATTATCCTTAAGCCCTCCGCATACCGAGATCAGTTTGAGGGAATCGTCAGCAAGACTAAGCTCTTTGATGACATTTCCAAGAACAATACTTGCGTTAGCACGTCCTTTATTAATCTCAACACCAGAATGACCACCTACAAGACCTTCAACAGTCAGTCTGTATCGCTTGCCCTGCGCGCCTCTTCTAGTGAGTGGAACCTTGATAGTTACTGTCGCACCACCAGCACAAGATACAAGAAGATGACCTTCTTCTTCAGAATCTATATTGAGGAACTTTCTTCCCTTAAGACCTGACATATCAAGATCTGTCGCACCAAGCATTCCAATCTCTTCATCAACTGTAAAATCACATTCCAGAGGTGGATGAGGTATAGTTGCACTATCAAGAAGTGCGAGAGCATATGCAACAGCTATTCCATCTTCACCACCGAGAGTTGTTCCATCTGCAGTAACATAACCATCTTCAATCATCAATCGAAGACTATCATTCTCAAAATCTATATCACATCCATCAACCTTCTCACATACCATATCGATATGTCCCTGTATAATAACCGGAGAAGATTCTTCACCACCCAGCTGACCATTCTTTTTAATGATCACATTATTAGAATCATCCTGAACATACTCCAGGTCATGCTCTTTCGCAAAACTCACAAGATAATCACTAATCCTCTTTGTATCACGTGATCCGTGAGGTATACTGCATATCTCCTCGAAATATGAAAATACACTTGATGGTTCTAGATCTTTTAGAATATTGTTATTCATTTCATCTTCCTTCTTCTATTTCAATAAATTTTATGTTTTTGATGCATTAGTGCTAGTGAAGTGGAGAAGTATTATGTGAGACCATAAGGGTCGCAGCGCTTAGCGATTCACGAGCACTTAGTGCGAAGTGAGAGCTTAGCGAGTGAGCAAAGCGAACGACTG